>NZ_JBIKNZ010000007.1:0-88591 GCF_044358365.1 Phenylobacterium sp.
TCACGAACCCTCCGCTCCAGGAGCCCGAGCAGGCGTGCCGCCTCGCTCCTGAACCGTTCGGACGCATAGGGTTGGGGGGTGCTCAAGCCGCGAAAGTGGCCGGCGGCGCCCATGGCCGGGCCTAGGCCGGCCACCTGCAGGAACAGCCAGCTAAGCGTCTGGGCCTTCGCGCGTGGCGTCGCGCCCAGGAGCCCGCCGAAGGTCTCGGCGAGGTGGAGCAGGATCGCGCCGGATTCGAAGACCGTGATCGGCGGCCCCCCGTCGCTGCTGTAGCAGCGGATGGCCGGGATCTTTGCGTTCGGATTGACCGCAGCAAACTCGGCCGAGCGCAGCTCCTCGCTCCCGAGCTTCAGTAACCGTACCACGTATGGCGCGCCGAGCTCCTCGAGGGCGATCGGGATCTTGATCCCGTTGGGGGTGTCGGCGGTGAACAACTCGATCATTGGGAGACCTTTCAGGGAAGCGTCAGAGGACGCGCATAAGGGTTTCAAGGCCGACTTCGCCGGCGCGCTCGGCGCTGAGCAGAGACGAGAGACGGTCGGGGCGCGGTCGCTGCGGCGCGATGCCACCGGCGCCGTTCGGATGGCGCGCTGGCGCCAGTGGCGGCGGGGCGGATGGGTGGGTGAAGGCGCGGAACATCATCGGGCGTCCCGCAGGATCTGGTCCGTCGCCCGGGCTATTCGCTCAAAGGCCGAGGCTGTGACGCCCAGGCGCGCTCCACGCTGCCGCTTGAGGTCGGCCGCGACCTGGTCGCTGTGCTTCAGCGCCAGGGCGTAGGCCAGAAGCGCAGTCGCACGCACCTCGAAGCTTCGCCCGACGATCGCGGCGTCGATCTCGGCGCCGCTGAGACCCGCGCGCTGCGCATGGTCCACTAGCTCGGCCAACGTGGCCATGCAGGCGGTGTCGCCGAGCAGCGCGAGCCGCAGCTGCGCCTCGAGGCGTGTTCGAAACCAGGTTCGCTGGGTCGCGTCGCTGACCGCGCGCGTCTCGCTCATGTCGATCTCCAGACCCCTCCAAATCGGGGTGTTCAGGAGTTAGGACGTAGCGCCGGCGTAGATAATCAGCGTCATGGACAATCCACTATTCCGAAAATCGGAACACTACCATCAATTCACAAACCGGTTCGCCCGTAGCCGGATAGCGGCGAAGTCCACGAAGGCGCGCACTTTCGCCGAGGCGTTCCGTCCCTCGGGATGGACGATGTGGATCGGCAGCGGCGCTTCCTCGAAGTCGTCCAGGGTGGTCTGCAGGGCCCCGCTCAGCAGGTCAGGTCCGATCTGATAAGACAGCACCCGCGTGAGGCCCCACCCGGACCGGGCCGCGCTGATCGCGCCCTCGTTGGAATTGCAGAACAGGGCCGGCGTGACGTGCGCAACGGTTCTGGAGTCGCGCCCGAAGCGCCAGTCCAGAGACGTCCAGGCGCTGGTCGCCGCGATAATCCGGTGGCTGGTCAGGTCCGACGGTTGGTCGGGGACGCCGTGTCGCTCGAAATAGCTGGGCGCCCCGCAGACGACCCGGCGAACCGAGCCGACCTTGACGGCGGTTTGGCTGGAGTCCGGAAGGTTTCCGATCCGGATCGCGACATCGATGCCTTCATCGACGAGGTTAATCACGCGATCCAGGAACAGGAGCCGCCCGGTGACCTCGGGATAGGCGTCGAGGAATTCGGTGACGATGGGAACGATGTATATCTGGCCGAAGAGCACCGACGCGGTGATCGTGATCACGCCGGTCGGTCTGGCGTAGGAGCCGGCTGCGGCGGCCTCGGCCTCTTCCATCGCGGCCAGGATCTGGCGGCAGTCGTCCACGTAGCGCTGGCCCACCTCGGTGAGCTTCACCAGCCGGGTGGTGCGGGTCAGGAGGCGCGCGCCGATCAGGTCCTCCAGCCCCGCTACCGCGCGGGTGACGGCCGGCGGGCTGAGGTTCAGCTGTCGGGCAGCCTCTGCGAACCCTCCGGTATCGGCGATCCGCACCAGCACGCGCATTGCGTGGAAGCGATCCATCCCACCTCCCAAATTTTATTCCGATTATCGGAATACTCACTTGATCACAGCGGAGGTTCTTGCGCCAAGCGTTCTGTCGCATCTCTGGGGGGCCGGGAACGCCGGCCAACCCCTGGAGCCCCTCCCGTGAAACTCTACTTCCACCCTATCTCCGGCCACGCCCACCGGGCCCGCCTCTTCCTGTCGCTCATCGGAGCCGACGTGGAGATTATCGACGTCGACCTGGCCAAGGGTCAGCACAAGTCGTCCGAGTACCTGGCCCTCAACCGCTTCGGCCAGGTTCCCCTGCTGGACGACGACGGCGTGATCGTGCCCGACTCCAACGCCATCATGATCTACGCGGCCAAGAAATTCGGACGGACCGACTGGCTGCCCGAGGACCCCGCCGCCGCCGCCGCGATCCAGCGCTGGCTCTCGGTGGCCGCCGGCCAGATCGCCTTCGGCCCCGCCGCCGCCCGCCTCGTCACCATCTTCAACGCCGGGTTCAATCCGGAAGAGGTGATCGGCCGCGCCCATGCCGTCCTGAAGGTGATCGAGGCTGAACTCGTCGGTCGCCAATGGATCACCGCCGACCATCCGACGATCGCCGACGTGGCGCTCTACAGCTACATCGCCCGCGCGCCCGAGGGGAACGTGGACGTTTCGGCCTACGTGAACGTCAAGGCCTGGCTGGGCCGCATCGAGGCGCTACCCGGCTTCGTGGAGTTCGGCGTAACCCCGGTCGGTCTAGCCGCCTGAGCCAAGAGGGGGCGCGTCCCCCTCGTACGCCCTCCCCACCGTACGTTGCCCCCACTCTCGAGGAGTCCGGCATGTCTGGCGAACCCAACACCACACCCTCGCCCTTCCATGAGGGCGAGGTGGCCCTGCAGCGAACGGTGGGGGTCGCCGAGCGCCTGGAGCAGTTCGGGCGGCGGGTTATCCGCGACCACATGCCGGACCAGCATCGCGCGTTCTATCGGCAGCTTCCCTTCATCGTCCTGGGGGCTGTCGATGGGGCCGGCGACGCCTGGGCGACCCTGGTCGCGGGATATCCCGGCTTCATGACCAGCCCTGACCCGCGCCGGCTGCGGTTCGCGACCGAGGCCGATCCAGCCGACCCTGCCACCCCCGGGCTCGGCGAAGGCGCGGCGGTCGGCCTGCTGGGCATCGAGCTGCACACGCGCAGGCGCAATCGCATGAACGGCCATGTCCGGCGCGACGGCGACGGCAACTTCGCCGTCGAGGTCGAGCATGCCTTTGGCAACTGCCCGCAGTACATCCACCTGCGCGACTACGAGTTCGTCCGCGCGCCCGGCAAGCCGGCGCCGGCGGACCTGACCGCGGCCACCGACCTGAACGATCCGCGCGTCCGAGAGTTGATCGATGGCGCCGACACGTTCTTCGTGGCGTCGTACGTCGAGGATGCCGAGGGGCGCCACGTCGATGCTTCGCATCGCGGCGGCAAGCCCGGTTTCGTCCGGATCAACGCCGACGGGTCGTTGACCATCCCGGACTTTGCCGGGAACCTGCACTTCAACACGCTGGGGAACTTCCTGCTGAACCCCCGCGCCGGCCTGCTCTTTCCGGACTTCCGGACGGGCGACCTGCTGCAGCTGACCGGCGACGCCGAAGTCGTCCTGGACTCGCCGGAGATCGGCGCGTTCCAGGGCGCTGAACGGCTCTGGGTGTTCCGCCCACGCAAGGTGATGCTGCGCAAGGCGGCGCTGCCGCTTCGCTTCGTGTCGCAGGCCGACGGCGACTCGCCCAACAACCTGATGACCGGCGACTGGGCGGAGGTCGCCGCGCGGCTGGAGGCCGAGGCGCTAAAGTCGCAATGGCGGCCGTTCCGGGTCGTCAGGATCGTCGACGAGAGCCGGGTCATCCGCTCGATCCATCTCGAACCGGCGGACGGCAAGGGCATCGTGGCGCACGCGGCGGGGCAACACCTGCCAATCCGGCTGCGGGTCGGCGATCAGGACGTCCCCGTCATCCGCACCTACACGATCTCGACGGCGCCGTCCGACGGCCACTACCGGCTCAGCGTCAAGCGCCAGGGTCTGGTCTCGACCCACCTGCACGAGACCCTGAAGCTGGGCGATATCATCGAGGCCCGGGCGCCAGCCGGTCACTTCACGATCGACCCGCTGGAACCCCGTCCGGCGGTGCTGCTGGCGGCGGGCGTGGGGATCACGCCAATCCTGGCCATGCTGCGGACCATCGTGTTCGAAGGCCTGCGCAAGCGGCGGGTCCGGCCCACATATGTGTTTGTCGCGTTCCGGTCGCGGGCCGAGCGCGCATTCGATGCGGAAATCGCCGAACTGCAGGGGCGCGCCGACGGCGCGGTAAAGGTGGTGCGCATCCTCGCGGACACGGCCGACGCCCTGCTCGAGGACTATGACGCCCAGGGCCGGCTCGACATCGCGGCGCTGCGCAGCGTCCTGCCGCTGGACGGCTACGACTTCTACCTCTGTGGCCCGCCGGCCTTCATGCAGGGGCTGTACGACCAGCTGCGCGACATCGGCACGCCGGATTCGCGAATCCATGCCGAAGCGTTCGGCCCCGCGTCGCTGAAGCGGAGCGTCGAGGCACCCGCGATCAACCCCGGACCACCGCCCGCGACGCAGCCTATCCCCGTCGCCTTCCTTGCCTCGGGAAAGGAAGCCCGGTGGTCGCCTGAAGCCGGATCGCTGCTCGAGCTGGCCGAGGCACGGGGCCTCATGCCCGAGTTCAGCTGTCGGGGCGGCAATTGCGGCACCTGCGCGGTCCGCGTGCTGAGCGGCGCCGTCGCCTACCCGGAGACGCCCCGGGCCCCGATCCCCGACGGCAGCGCGCTGATTTGCTGCGCCGTCCCGGCTGACCCGTCAGCAACAGGCAGCGATCGCCTGCTGCTTGATCTTTAGCCGCGCGGCGCGCCGCCCGTCCCCAGACCTCAACGTTCAGGAGCTCCAAATGTCACGTCAACCGTTGCCACCATTCTCCCTCGACACCGCCCGCGAGAAGGTGAGGCTGGCCGAAGATGGCTGGAACAGCCGCGACCCGGCCCGGGTGGCGCTCGCCTATACGGAAGACACCGTCTGGCGAAACAGGGCCGAGTTTCCAAAGGGGCGTCCCGAGGTCGAAGCGTTTCTCACCCGCAAATGGGCAAAGGAGCTCGACTACCGCCTGATCAAGGAGCTCTGGGCCTTCGCGGAGAACCGCATCGCGGTTCGATACGCCTACGAATATCACTATGACAGTGGCAACTGGTTCCGCGCCTACGGCAACGAGAACTGGGAGTTCGCCGCCGACGGGCTGATGCATCATCGTCTTGCCAGCATCAACGAGCATCCTATCGTCGAGGGGGACCGCAAGTTCTGCTGGAAGCTGGGGCGTCGGCCGGATGATTATCCCGGGTTGAGCGACCTGGGCTTGTAAGGGGGGTAGCTGTGGCGCGCCCTCGTCCGCCGCACGTCGGCCGCCAGATGTTGGTTGGCTTTACCGGAGTGGGACCTCGGCTCGACTGCCTCCAGTCCTTGCAGTCGAACACAGAGGCTGAGTTGGCTTACCCAGATCTGGCGGGGCGCAGGGATGAGGTCCGCTTCGGGTTGTTTCCCGCCGCTGAATTCCGGCCCGGAACCGGACGTTCGATCAACTGCCACGCCACCGGGTCGCGGGGGCTCAAGTGTCAGATCTTGACCCCTAGAAGGGAATGTCCTGACCGTCCCAGGCCAGGAAATGACCGGTTTGCTCCGGCGTCAGGGCCTCGATCACAGACAGCAGGCGTTCGGCGGCGAAGGCAGGGGTGAACAGCCTCTCCGGCAACAACCCCTTCTGGAACGGGGCCGACAGTCGCGTATCTACCGTTCCGGGGTGCAGGGTCACGCAGATCGCGTCCTTGCGGCGGGCGGCCAATTCGATGGCGGCGGTCCGCACCAGCTGGTTGGCGGCGGCCTTGGCGGCGCGATAGCCATACCAGCCGCCCAGCCTGTTGTCCGAGATCGAGCCCACGCGGGCGGTCAGCACCGCCAGCACAGCCTTGCCCTGCCGTGGCAGTAGCGGCGCGAAGTGCTTCAGCACCAGCGCCGGGCCAATGGCGTTGATCTGGAAGGACCGCGCCAGTCGGACCGGATCGAGATCGGCCAGCCGTTTTTCGGGGGTGAGGTCCGCGTCCTGCAGCAGGCCGGTCGCGACGATCACCAGCCGGGGTGCGTCGACTGTGAGGGCGGCTGTGGCGATGGACGCCTCGTCGGTGAGGTCCAGCGGCACCGGGCCGTGGCGTGAGAACCTGTGCACCTGGGTCACGCGGGGGTCCAGGGCCAGCCGTTCGCAAAGCGCAGCACCTATCCCGCCGGTCGCACCGACGACCACGGCTTCGAACCGTTCGGGAAAACGGTTCACCGGCAGGGCGTCACGCTGGGGCTCAGGGTCACCTCGATTCGGACTAACACGGCTAAAGCCGCCCTTCGTCAACCGCCTTCGCCAGCTCGGCATTGACGCGGGTCTGCCAGCCCTTCCCTGTGTCGCGCAAATGCTCCACCACTTTTGCGTCGAGCCGGATTTTCACCTCGATTTTCGGCGTTTCCAATCGCGGCCGACCAGGTCGCCGCGCCCGGGCCATAAACGCTTCGCCCATTACCTCGGCGGCCGGCCGGGCACGGGAAAAGAACCCATCGTCCAGCTCGGGCAGGTCGTCGTCAATCCGTTCAGGATCGGGCTTGCTCATAGCGGTGGACCTCCCTTGCATTGGCCTTTCGAAAGCTGATCACGCGCAACGTTTCACCGCGCATGGTGTACGCGACGACATGCAACCGGTCGTCCATCAAACCCACCGCCACGAAACGCGTTTCGCCATAGACTCCGCGGACATCGGGAGCGACGATGGCCGTGTCGAAGTCAAAGCCAGCCACGAGTTCGAAAGCCAGCCCGCGTTCACGAACGTTCCTTGCGCTTTTGTCCGGATCGAACTCAATTTCCATTCAAGATTTATGTACACCCGAAAATCACCAGTGTGCAACAGGACGTCTCTCGTTTCAGGTCCCACGAACCAGCCTGTTTCTTGCTTTCTCCCGAGGTCTGAAAGGCCAGTTCAGATCCACCATGGTCGCGGCAAGCGGGCCCCGCGCCAGGCCTCGTCTGCAGTCAGGTAAATGTCCTGCGGCAGGTCTCCGCAATCGAACGTGATCCCGAACCAGTCTCGATGGACACTATCCAGCTGGGCGTCGACCCTGCGCCAGCGATCACGCATCCAGACTTCGCAGATCCAGTGATCTTCCCAGGGGGCCTCACCGAAGTAGGAGGCAAATCCGCATCGGACCCGCGCCGGAACCGCCTGACTACGCATTATCGCGCATAGCAAAAGCGCAAAGTCGCGGCAGGTCCCGATCAAACGAGCGGCTGCGGGCCGAGAATCGAGCACCGGGCTGATCAACCGGATGTCCAGGTCTTCCAGGCGCGCTTCTACAGTGAGGGTCTCACGGCTCGTCTCTATTGATTCCGTCAAACCATACAGTTCCAGCGCCCCACCATGGATCAGCAGCCCCTGAACCGTCTCGACGGCAGCCCCAATCGAAGGGCCATGAGCGATGAGTTCGGCTGCGAACCGGCCGGGTCGGGTAAACGGTGTGTGCTCTCGCCAACGCTTCACCGCAGTGTTCCCAGAGCACGTTCACCGGTAGCCACGCGCTACCCCCACCGATCCCGATCCAAATGGTCCTGCGCCGAGGGCTCCACCCACCTGGCGCCGTCCGGGCCGTATTCCTTTTTCCAGAACGGGGCCCTCGATTTCAGGTAGTCCATCAGGAAGTCGCAGGCTTCGAAGGCCGCGCGGCGGTGGCCGGCGGCGGTGGCGACGAAGACGATGGGCTCGCCGGGTGCGATCTGGCCTACCCGGTGCAGGATGGTCAGGTCGTGGAGGCTCCATCGCGCGTGGGCTTCAGTCGCGATCCTGCTGATCTCGGCCTCGGTAAAGCCCGGGTAGGCTTCCAGTTCCAGGATGGCCGTCGATCCCGCCTCGGCGCGCGCGATACCGGTGAAGGTGGCGATGGCGCCGGTTTCGGTACGGCCTTTCGAGAACGCGGTCAGCAGGGCTCCGGGATCGAAAGGGGCTTCGGTAAGTTGGATCATGGAGCGCTCTTTCTCTCCTCCCCCGTCGTAGGAGGGGGACCGCGCGAAGCGAGGTGGAGGGGGCGTGCCGGATCCCCTACGCTTGAGGATCTGACGCGATCTACACTCCAGGAGCCACAGCTCATCTTACGGTTTCGTTGCACCGCTGTGCGACGGCGGCTCCCTCCACCGCGTTCTGCGGTCCCCCTCCCCCGACGGGGGAGGAGAAAGGTCGGACCGGGGCGATTGATCGTCATCCGCCGCTCATCGGCGGCAGGAAGGCGACTTCGCTACGTGGCCCCAGGGCGACGTCGTCGCGCACGATGGCCTGGTCCACAGCCACCTGCACGCCCGGCCCGACCAGCGCCGCGCCAAAGTCGGCGTCTTCGGCGGTGAGCGCGCTGCGAAGATCGGACAGCGTCGTGGCCTCGATCTCCCGCTCCCGCCACCCGGCGAGATCGCGGAACCGTCCAAACAGCAGCACACGCGCCATCTCAGCCGCCGGTGGTGGACATGTGCCGCGCCACGGCGGGCTGTCTGCGGGCGATCTCGAAGTCGTGGCCTCGGGGCTTCCCGGCAATGCCCTGACGGATGGCCTGAACAAGATCGGCGTCGCTCCCGCCGGCCCGCAGCACGGCGCGCAGGTCGGTGGCGTCATCCTGGCCCAGGCAGGTGTGCAGCGTGCCCGTGCAGGTCAGTCGCACCCGGTTGCAGGTCTCGCAGAAATTATGGCTGAGCGGGGTGATCAGGCCCAGACGGCCCCCCGTCTCCCTGATTCGCACATAGCGCGCCGGACCGCCGGTCGAGAGCGGCAGATCCTCAAGGGTCCAGAAACTCTCCAGCTCGCGCCGGACGTCCGCCAACGACAGATATTGATCCGTCCGGTCCGCCTCGATCTCGCCCATGGGCATGGTCTCGATCAGGGTGAGGTCGTGACCCTCGCCGTGCGCCCAACGGATCAGCTCAGGGATCTCGGCGGCGTTGTCGTCCTTGAGCGCCACGGCATTTATCTTGATCGCCAGGCCCGCCGCCCTTGCTGCGGCTATCCCGTCCAGCACCTTGGCCAGCTGGCCGCCCCGGGTCAGCGTACGGAACAGGTCAGGCTTGAGCGTATCCAGCGACACATTGATCCGGCGCACGCCCGCCTCGACCAGCCGGCCGGCGAACTCGGCCAGACGGGTGCCGTTGGTGGTGAGGGTGAGTTCATCCAGCGCGCCGGATTTCAGATGACGACCCAGTCCGGCCACCAGATCCATCATGCCCTTGCGCACCAGCGGCTCGCCGCCGGTCAAACGCAGCTTCCTTGTGCCCAGCCCGATGAAGGCGCTGGCGATCCGGTCCAGTTCCTCAAGGCTCAGCACCTCGGACTTGGGCAGGAACACCATATGCTCGGCCATGCAGTAGACGCAGCGCAGGTCGCAGCGATCGGTGACCGACAGCCGCAAATAGGACACGGTGCGGCCCAGACCGTCGATCAGGGGTGGCGCTTGCGGCGCGGCGATGTCGTCGTACGGCGTCATTCGAACGACAAGATAGGGGAAGCGGGCGCTTGGCGACAGAGCCAGACTTAAACGACGGGTTCCATGCGGTGGTTCTGGCGGCCGGCTCGGCTACGCGGTTCGGCGGCCGTAAGCTTTTGGCGGACTGGAACGGTGCGCCCTTGCTGCACGCCGCCCTGGAGATCGCACGGGCCGCGCCGGTAGATTCCCTGACCGTGATCACCGGTGCAGACGCAGTCGAGGTCGCCGCCTGTGTACAGGCGTTTGATGCCTCGATCCGGCAGGTCCACGCTGCGGGATTCGCCGAGGGGATGGCCGCCTCGCTCCGGGCCGGGATCGCCAGCCTGCCGAAAGACGCCAGGGGCGCCTTCGTGTTTCTGGGTGACATGCCGCGCGTGCCATCAAGCATACTGCCGCTGATGTCCGAGGCGGTGCGCCTCGGAGCCGCCGCCGCCGCGCCGGTGTTTCTGGGACGGCGTGGAAACCCGGTCGTACTTGGCCGCGGTCTCTTTCCGGCTGTTGCTGTGCTGGAAGGCGACTCCGGCGCCCGCAGCCTGCTTCAGACGCTGGGCGCGCGACTGGCGTTGATCGAAAGTCCCGACGACGGCGTCCTTTTCGATGTGGATAGGCCGGAGGATCTGCCGGGAAGGTCGCCTGGACCTTGATCTTGAGACGGGCTACGGGCGCGAGAACCACACACCTCAAGAACCCGTGTTCGCTGATTTGACCTGTCCGATGGGTGAGGTGGCGCTCGAGATTGCCTCAGCCGGTCTGCCGCGCCATGCTGTCTGAAAGTGTTAGAACCGGAGAGCCCATGGACGACGACATTCTTGTGTCCGAGATGCTGGGGGATGGCCTGGAACGGTTGACCCTCAATCGTCCGAACCGTCTCAACGCGCTGAACCAGCCGATGGCCGAGGCGTTGCTCGCGCATTTCGAATCCCGGCGGCGCGACGAGGACACCCGCGTCATCGTGATCCGCGGCGCGGGGCGGGCCTTTTCCTCGGGCGCCGATCTGAAGGCCATGGGTCAGCCCGACGCCCTGCGTGACGGCCCCAGGGGCGACTGGGTGTTGCGTGATCTGATGAAGGCCATGCGCGCCTGCCCGCAGCCACTGATCGCCCTGGTCAAGGGCCCGGCCGCCGGCGGTGGGCTGACCCTGGCTCTGGCCTGTGACGTGATCGTCGCTGGAGAAAGTGCGGCCTTCCACTCGGCCTTCATCAATATTGGTCTGTCCGGCGCGGAACTGGGGGTGAGTTGGCGCCTGCAGCGCACCATCGGGGTTTCCCGTGCGCGCGAGATGCTGCTGACGGGCCGGCCCATCAACGCCGTTGACGCACTTCGCCTGGGGCTGGTGTCGGCCACCGTGCCCGATGACGATCTTGACGCCCATGGTCTCGCGCTGGCCGCTGACATGCTGAAGGCGCGGCCTGATGCGCTGCGTCTGTCGAAGCGGAGCTTCGACGCCACACTTGACGCTGTCAGCCTCGACACCGCCATGGAGATCGAGGAGCGCGCCCAGATGCTGATGATTGCGCGCCGCGGGGCCGGCTGACGTCGGACACAAGCCCTCGCGTTCCTCGCGGGTTGCGAAGGTCAGGCGCCGAAGATCCAGTTTCCGGTGAGCGTGGTCAGCGAAACGCCAACCAGAACCATCTGGCCGCCGCCGGTCATGTTGATGACCGTGTCTTCGCCCACCTGGCTCGTGGTGAACTGGGTCCCGGGCCCAAGCTGCACCCGGTCGCCCGCGCTCAGGTTGAAGTCCAGGACCCGGTCGATCCCGGCGTCACCGAAGGTGTGAAAGATATCGGCGCCGCTACCGCCGGCCATGGTGTCGTCGCCCTTGTCGCCAGAAACGAAGTCGGCGCCGTCGCCGCCGGAGACCACGTCATTGTCCTGACCTCCGCGGATCGTATCGTTGCCCGCGCCACCGTCGCAGGTGTCGTTTCCGAGGTTGCCGTAGACCAGATTCTGTCCCGCGCCGCCGGACAGGCTGTCATTGTCCTTGCCGCCGACAGCCCAGGAATCGCCTGTTCCGGCGACAACGGTATCATTGCCCATGTTGCCGTTGATGTCGTTGAAGCCGGAGCCACCCATCAACAGATCGTCGCCCTCGTCGCCGCGCAGATAGTTCGAAACCCCGCTGTCGTCCGTGATCGTGTCATTGCCGAGACCGCCGAAGATCCGATCATCGCCGGCGCCGCCCTCGAGGCTGTCATCGCCGGATCCGCCGAACAGATTGTCGGCGCCGCCATTGCCGCGCAGGGTGTTGGCGAAGGCGTTGCCGATCATCAGGTCACCGCCGCTTCCCCCGCTGGCGGATTCGATGCGGGCGCCGTTGGCGATCACGTAGCCGCCCGGCTCCCGACGGTCGCCCTGCAGGAGCGATGAAAAGAAACCACCCGCAGAGCGCACGGGGTCGATGATCTCGGACCTTGTGAAGGCCGACAGCCCCGCGAAGATAGAAGAGTTCAACACCACGTCGCCGATCACGTCGGCGAGGTCACCGATCAGGGCCGTCGTCAGCAGCGTGGCGGCGTTCAGGTTCAGCAGCGCTGCGGTGGTTCCGCCGTAGGATAGGGTGTCGGTCCCGGAGGTATCCCAGATGCAGATGTAGCCCCCGCCATTCTGCATGGTCCCGTCCGAACCGTCGTCATCAAGGACAAAGCGGCTCAGCGAGTAACGGGTATCGCTGACATTGTTGGCGGCGGCGCCATAGTTGGCCTGAAGAACGGCGACATCCAGGGCCATGGGGGTGAGCGGCAAACCGCCGCCGACGTCGAAATCCCCCAGCGTGAACCAGTCGCTGGCCATGATCGTGTACTGGCTGAAATCGAGCTCGGGCGGGGTGCCGGTCGGGTGGCGAAGGCCAAGCGTGTGGCCGAGTTCGTGCAGAACAATCCAGATCTGCTGCTGATCTGAATAGGTCTCCCAGGTACCGACATTGAAGGCCAGAATTGGCGTGTTGCCTGGACGTGCCGCGATGCCCGCCGTGTTGGGCGAGTCGGGACGCGAAAAGTCACTGACGAAGTAGTTTGCGTCCGCCGCATTGGTCAGTTCAAACGTGATGTTAGCGAAGCTGTGCAATATCTCAAATGAGCGACCCACCAGGCTCCACATGGAGTTGGTCAGGCCGATACCCTGGGTGACGTAGATCGTCGGCAGGGCGGCCGAAAAGGCGGATACCTCAGCCGGATTGTCTGGGTCGACCCGGTTGTAGCCGATGGTTCCGGTCCAGCGGAAACCCGTGTCTATGGTGTCGAGAAGGGCGTTGCCGGTCGCCCGGGATGATGTGAAAGCGGCGGGCATACTCGACCTCAGGTGGCCGGCGCCGGCGACGCCGCTTTTCCAACCTTGCCGTGAACTTCGTTATCCCGCAAGCCAGGAGCGCATAGCGCGGAAAGATATCCGCGACGGAAATACTGGCGTGATGAATCGGCGCGAGGTTAGCCTGCAACAAAGCCAAGTCGCCAGGAAACGTGCCCAAATGTCCAGATTCATCCGCAATCCATTCAAGACCCGGGCGGCGCAGATGCTGCTCGCCCTGGCGGTGCTCGGTCTGGCGCAGGGGCCGGCGGCGGCCCGGACCGTTGACCCGAAGGCCTCCTCCATCGTTCGGGCCGACCCGGTGGCGCTGGGATTTGATCCGGCCAGGCTGGATGTGGCGCGCCAGGCGCTGGCGGCCGACGTGGCGTCGGGCAAGATCGCCGGCGCCTATCTGTTGGTGGGGCGGCGCGGCAAGGTGGCTTTCGAGCAGGGTTTCGGCGTTCAGGGCCCCGGCCAGACCACCCCGGTGAGCAACGAGACGATCTTCCGGGTGTTTTCCATGACCAAGCCGATCGTTTCGGTGACGGCCATGACCCTGGTGGAACAGGGCAAGCTGAGCGTGGACGATCCGGTTTCAAAGTATCTGCCGGAGTATGCGTCGCTGATGGTCTGGCAGGCTGACGGTACGCGCGTGCCGGCCGCGACGCCGATGCTTGTGCGGCATCTGATGAGCCACACCTCGGGTCTGATCTATGGGTTCATCCAGCCGAATGCGCCGATCTCGAAGGCGTGGGCGGCGGGTGGCGAGAACCGCAACGACCTGACGGCGCGCGAGTACGCCAGGCTGCTGGCGGGGCTGCCACTCAAGAGCGAGCCCGGCGCGGCCTTCAACTATTCACATTCCACCGACGTGCTGGGCGCAGTGGTCGAAGTGGCCGGCGGCAAACCGCTGGACGTGCTGGTCAGGGAACGGGTGACCGGGCCGCTGGGGATGACCGACACCCTGTTCTGGCAACCGGAAGCCGGGCGGGCGCGATTTGCCGAGCCGAAGAACAACCAGCCAGGCGTCTATTTTGACTACGCCAGACCCACGCCCTACCTGTCGGGCGGTGGCGGGATGTCGTCGACCACGGAGGACTATCTGCGCTTCGTGCTGATGCTGGCCGGTAACGGTGAGTACAAGGGCGTGCGCATCCTGAAACCTGCGACCCTCTTGCGGATGCGCCAGGATGAGACCACGCCGGAGATCCGCCGTGCAGGCCTGTTCTTCCCCGGCCCCGGCATGGGGTTTGGGCTGGGTTTCAGCCTGGTGCAGGACGAGAAGGTACAGCGGCCGGGGGCGGGCACGTTTTCCTGGTGGGGCATTGCGGGGACCGAGTTCTGGGTCGACCCCAAGAACGAGGTGTTCATGGTGTTCATGGTCCAAGCCCGCGAATTTGCGCAGGAATACCAGCGCAAGAACCGCGCGTGGATCTATGACGCCCTGGTGAAGTAGGCTGTTCGACCATTCGGGAGACCGCTCATGACCCTGCCCGCGCTGGACGGCTGGTACGCCTACATGGCGTCACACGACAAGACCGCGCTCTGGGACCTGCTGGACCCGGACGCGGTGTTCGAAAGCCCGGTGGTGCATACCCCGCAGCGGGGCCGTGAGATCGCGTTCAAGTATCTGAGTGGCGCTGACCAGGTACTGGGCGGGCCGGAGTTTCGCTACACCGGCGAATGGCGGAATGCCGGCGGCGCCATCCTGGAGTTCGAGACCGAGGTCGAGGGTATCCGGATCAACGGTATCGATATGCTGGCCTTCAGCGACGACGGCCAGCGGATCGTGAACTTCAAGGTGATGATCCGACCGTTGAAGGCGATCAACCTTCTGCACCGCCTGATGGGCGAACAACTGGCCAAGGCCTGAGCGTGAAACTCGCACCTCTGACCTGTCACCCGAATACGCCCTCGATCATCACGGCTGTCGAGGTCGAGATGGGGCGCCCCCAGCCGGCGGTGCTGGCCTTGCGATACAGGGTGACCGATCCGAAGCGCGCGCTGGTGATCCCGCCGGCTGCGGTCGGTGAACGCCGGGACGATCTCTGGAAACGCACCTGTTTCGAGGCCTTTATCTGCATTCCAGGCGGTGAGGCCTACTACGAGTTGAACCTGTCGCCCTCAGCCCATTGGGCGGCTTACCGGTTCGATAGCTTCCGCGCCGGCATGGCCGACGCAGATGGGATCATCTCGCCGCGGCTGGATTGGCTGAAGGCGGACAATGGCTTTGAACTCAGAACACTGACCGACCTGTCGGGCATGGCGGGATTACCGCTCGATGCGCCCTGGCGGATCGGCCTCACCGCAGTGATCGAGGATGGCCCGGACCAGCTATCCTATTGGGCCCTGACCCACCCGCCCGGCGTGCAGGACTTCCACAATGCCGAAGGCTGGACCGCCGAAGTCTGACTCGACCTATTTCCGCATCGAGCTGTCGCCACGGCGGGCCTGGCTGTTCAGCAGTTTGAGCATGTGCTGGGCGTCGTCTTCCGACAGGGTGGTCTGGGCGACGCCGCCGGCCAGGGCGGGCTTTCCGGTCCAGATCTCAACCACGGTCCACCCTGCTGCGTCGGGGCGAAGGGCGAAGCGATCTTTCTTGCGTTCGTCAGGCATGGCCGCAACTTGCCCGATCCAGTGGGAGCTTTCAAAGCAGCAAACTCTATTTGAGCAAAAAGAGGGTGGTGCTACGGGGCCGATCTTCTGGAAGAGTAGAGGGCAAAGCGACAAGGGAGCAGACGAATGAGCCTACCCGACTATGCGGACCATGACGGCCTGGGCCTGGCCAGCCTGGTGGCCAGGGGTGAGGTTTCTCCGGTCGAACTGGTGGAGGCGGCCATCGAGAGAATCGAGCGCCACAACGGCGTGCTGAATGCGGTGGTGCACAAGGCCTATGACGAGGCCCGCGCCACGGCCGCTGGCGATCTCCCCAATGGGCCGTTCAAGGGCGTGCCGTTCCTGATCAAGGATCTGGGGGCCCAGGTCAAAGGCTGGCCACGCACCTCGGGCAGCCGGTTCGCCCGGGTGGCTGCGGATGCTGACGACAGCGAGCTGGTGCGGCGCTATCGACAGTCCGGTGTGGTGTTGCTTGGCAAGAGCAATACGCCGGAGTTCGGTATCCCGGGCGTGACCAATTCAGACCAGCTCGGCGCCTGCGGTAATCCCTGGAACCCGGAGCATATCAGCGGCGGTTCGTCCGGTGGCGCGGCCTCGGCGACGGCAGCGGGGATTGTGCCGCTGGCGCACGCCAGCGACGGCCTCGGTTCGATCCGTATCCCGGCGGCGTGCTGTGGTCTGGTGGGCATGAAGATCACGCGGGACCGCACGCCGATCTGCGAGGTTTCGGACGGCGCCCTCGGGTTCTCGGTGCACCATGTGGTGAGCCGCACGGTGCGCGACAGCGCTGCGATGCTTGACGCCACGGGCTATGTGCAGTCGGGCGACCCCTTCCAGGCGCCGGCGAAGGATGGCCCCTATCTCGACGAGGTGTCGCGCAGTCCGGGCAAGCTGCGGATCGCCTGGTCCGCGGAAACCCCCAGCGGGCGGCCGATCCCCGATGAGATGATGGGCGCGTTGCTGAAGACGGTGGAGGCGCTGAAGGCGCTGGGTCATGAGGTGTTCGAGCGGGGGCTCGGCATCGACTACCGACTGCTGTTCAAGGCCCAGGGACTGGCCAGCGCATCCAACTTCTCGGCCAATGTGCGCCGCTGGGTGGAGGCGCTGGGCCGCGAGCCGGGGGATGACGAACTGGGCCCGCTGGCCCGCCGCGGATATGAGGCCGGCAAACGGGTAACCGGCCAGCAGGCGTTCTGGGGCTTTCAGCAGCTGCGCCTGATGAACCGCCAGATGCTGGCGGCCTGGGATCACTTCGACGTTTATCTGACCCCGGTGATGAGCACCCCGGCGCCCCGGCTGGACTGGTTGAATCCGCTGATGGACGACACCAAGGAGTTCGACAAGCGCCAGGCCGCCACCTACGCCACCACCCCGCCCGCCAATTTCATTGGGCAACCCTCGATGTCGCTGCCGCTCTGGCAGTCTGGGAACGGCCTGCCGATCGGCATGATGTTCACCGGCCGGTTCGCCGATGAAGCCACGCTCTACCGACTGGCCGGACAACTGGAAAAGGAACTGCCCTGGAAGGACCGCCGTCCGCCGATCTGGAACTAGGCAGGCCGAATCGGTCGGCGCGGCCAAGGCCACCTGTTCGGTCGGTGGACCTCTTGCGGTCCGGGGCGCTATCGTCGCGGACGCCCGAAAGAGGCGAGGGGGAATCACGATGCGCAGCTTTGATGCCGATCCGTCGGTAACGGTCGAAGACAGCCGGGGCCAGAGGGTGCACCGTCGCGCCCTGGAACAGTCCGCACGGATGGTGCGGCGGCTATACGATGTGGCGCCCGGGGTCTGGACGCTGGTGGGCAACGGCCTGTCAAACCAGACCTTTATCGAAGGCCCTGAGGGTGTGATCGCCATCGATACCGGCGAGAGCAACGAGGAGATGGCCTCGGCGCTGGCCGAGCTTCGGACCCGTACCCAGGCGCCGATGGTGGCGGTGATGTACACGCACTTCCACTATGTGAACGGCACGCGCGCGATCTTCGCCGAGGCCGGCCGTGACCTGCCCGTCTATGGCCACGAACGCATTCCCCTGAACCTGGCCCGTGTCTCCACCGAGATCGCTCCGGCCTATTCCAGCGGTCTGATTCATCAGTTCGGCTTGCGGTTGCCGGCCGAGGGGCCGGACGGCGTGGTCAACATGGGGCTGGGTCTGGTGTTCCGCGATCCGTCCCACGCACCGTTCACGCCAGGTCATGTGACGCCTACCGCGACGTTCCGGGGCGGTGAAACACTGACGATCGCCGGTCTTATGGTCGAGGTCGCCCACGCCCCGTCGGACGCCGACGATTCCGTGACCTTCTGGTTTCCGGCGCTCGGGGTCTGCGTGCAGAACATCGTCTGGCCCACACTGTTCAACATCTTCGCCATCCGCGGGGAGGAGTATCGAGACCCGCAGGTGTTGTTGCCGGGCATCGACCATGTGCTCAGCCTGGAGGCCGAGCATCTGCTAGGCGCACATGGACCGCCGCTGTCCGGGAAGGCCGAGATCAAGGCGCGGACTACGCGCTATCGCGACTCCATCCAGTTCCTCTGGGACCAGACAGTACGCGGCATGAACAAGGGCCAGACCACCGATCATCTGGCCCATTCCATCGTGCTTCCGCCGGCGTGCGACGACGACTACCTGACGACGGAATTCTACGGCGTGGCCGAGCACCATGTCCGCCAGATCGCCGCTGGCGTTCGCGGCTGGTTTGACGGCGATCCGGGGGGACTGTTCAAGGTCGAGCCGACGGAGCGCGCCGGGCGGATGGTCGCGGGCTTTGGCGGTGCGGAGACCGTGCGTAATCTGGTCGATGAAGCCCGGACTGCAAACGACCTGCGATGGGCGCTGGAGTTGTCCAGCTGGCTGGCCGCGCGAGCCGGGGCGACGGCCGGGGACCGGCAGCTTCTGGCCGATGTGCTGCGGGACATCGCCAGTCGAACCACTGCGGCCAATATCCGCAACTGGTGTCTGACCAGGGCCCGCGATATCGACGGGTCGACTGACCTTTCGCGCCTGCGGGAGCACCGGTTCCGCGCTGGTCAACTGGCCCGGCTGACGCCCCGCGAAGCGCTCAACCTGATCCGGGTAACCCTGGACCCGGCTCCCGCGGCGGGTCTTGATCACCATATCGGCTTCCATTTCAGCGACGCGCCGGCGGCGGGTCTGCATATCCGTAACAGCGTGTCTGTGGCCACAGACGGTGTCGGCGCGACCTCAACCTTGTCCATGTCCTACAGCGACCTGACGAGTGTCATCTCCGGGGCATCAACCCTCGCGGAGGCCCTGGCGGCGGGCGCAGCGACTATTGACGGGGACGCCGCGGCGGTACGCGCCGCGCTGGCCTGCTTCGAAATCTCCGGCTTCAGGGCTTAGCGGCGGCGACCGTCTGCGCCGACGTTCGCCAATCCGAAGCGACGGCGGCGTAGAGCCGGATCATGTCGAGGTCATACTGACCCTGAGAGCGGGCGACGGTCTGCCGTGCCCGGTTCACCAGCTGCTGCACCTCAACCACCTGGCGCAGGCTCGCACCGCCCAGATCATAGGCTGCGTGTGCGGTGCGTAACTTGCCTTCTTCGGCTGCCAGCGAACGGCGATCCGCCTCCAGTTCCGCGTGGTCGGAACTCGCGGCGGAGAGTGCGTCGCTGACCTGCACGAACGCTCTGAGGACGGTCGACTGATATCGCGCCAGAGCGACCCGCGCCTCCGCCTCGGCTGCGCGCTGGCGGGCCTTTAGCGTTCCGCCGTTGAACACCGGCGCCGACAGGCCGGAGAACAGGTTCCAGCCACTGCCGCTGTAGCCGAACAGCCCCTCGGGTGTGGTCGCCGTCTGGGTCAGAGTCGCGGTCAGGCGGATGTCCGGGTAGCGGTTGGCCTGGGCGATTCCTATCGCGGCAGTGGCGGCGTGCAGTTCCGCTTCAGCGGCGAGGATATCGGGTCGAGTACGGACAAGGGCTGATGGAAGGGCGACGGGAACGTCGGCGACGGCCTGCGCAGGATCCAGGGCGAAGTCCGGTGGCGTCCATTCTGCGGGGGCGCGTCCGACGAGCAGCGCCAGCTGATGGCGCGCGGAGGCCAGGTCTTTCTGCAGGCGAGGCAACGACGCCTCGCTGTCAGTCAATTGCCGGTAGATCAGCACCAGATCGGAGAGGGGGACGCCGCCCTCCGCCTGGGCCGCCCTGACCATCTCGAAGATCCGGCGGTCGTCGGCGATGACGGCCTCGATCGCGGTGATCTGGGCCCGAAGCGCGGCGATGGTCATGGCCTGACGCGCGACGTTGGCCGTCAGCGTCAACCGGGCGGCGTCGGCCTCATGGCGCGCCACCTCCACCATGGCCCGGGCCTGCTCTGTCGCCCGCCGGCGGGCGCCGAACAGATCGAGGTCGTAGTTCACGTTCCCACCGACCGAAAGCAGCCCGATCGTCGGTGGCGTGAAGCCGGAGAAGCCGAACAGCTTGGAGTTAATCCGGGTCTTCCTGGCGCTGGCATTGAGGTCAGCTTGCAGCCGCTGTTGGCCTCGGGCGGAATCCGCCTCGGCCTGGGCGCGTTCCAGGGCGGCATTGGCTTCGGCCAGGCCTTGGTTGTTGGCCAGCGCCAACTGCATGACCTCGTCCAGCCCCGCCAGGCCAAGGGCCCGCCACCAGGGGCCGTTGGGTGAGGCGACCGGATCGAGGCGCACGCCAGGCGGCGTGGCGTCCCCCTTCATGGCGTATCCAACGGCAGCGGCGCCTTGCGGCGGGGCGGGCGTCTCGAAATTCGGGCCAGCGGTCGTGCAGGCGCCTGTTGCAAGCGCCAGGGCGATCACCCACGTCGCGCGAGATTGAAGCTCAGGGCGCCCGGGCATCAGCGGCCTTCTGCGGCTGGGCGCGAATGTCCACCTTCACCGTGGCCGAGAGGCCTGCGGCGAGGTCGCGGGTGGGGGTGTCCAGTTCGATCCGAACCGGCAGGCGCTGTGTGACCTTGACCCAGTTCCCGGTGGCGTTCTGGGCGGGAAGTGCGGAGAAGGCCGCACCGGTGCCGGGTGAGAAACTGGCGACATGACCTCGTAACCCGGCGTCGGGGCGAGCGTCCACGTTGATCTCTACGGGTTGGCCGACCTTCATTCCGGCCAACTGGTCTTCCTTGAAGTTGGCCTCGATCCAGGGTTTTCCAGACAGCAGCCAGAATGCGGTCTGAGAGGCGTTGAGATAGGTTCCGACAGGCATCTGCTGAACCCGGGCCACCACACCGTCAGCCGGAGCGGTAACCGTGGCGTCGGATACTGACAGTTCCGCCCTGTCAAGCTGGGCCCGGGCCTGCATCACCGCCGGCGCGGCGTCGGTAGCCAGGTTTGGGTCCCCGCCGAGGCCTGCCAACGCCTGGGCGGCAGCCTGCTGGGCCGCAGCCAGTTGTCCGCGCGCCAGCGTCGCTGTGTGAACGGCCTGATCCACCTGGAGCTGGGAGATGACCCCCACCCTGAACAGCTTGCGCAAGCGTTCTGCCTCTCGCTGGGAGAAGGCCAAAGTCTCGCGCGCGGCTTCGACGTTGGCGGCCTGGACCCGGTAGGCGGCGCGCAAGGTGTCCACCTGCATCCGTGCGCCGGCCAGTTGCGCGGCGGCGGCCTGAGCGGCGGCCTGATGATCGCGGACATCCAGCCGGAACAGGACCTGGCCGCGCTTCACGACCTGGTTCTCCGTCACATAGATCTCGGTCACCCGTCCGCTGATCGAGGGCGCGACCGGCGCCTTGGCGATCTGGACATAGGCGTCGTCGGTTGTCTGGTAGCGACCGCTCAGCATGAAGTAGGCGATGACGCCGCCGAGAATCAGCACCGGTCCGGCGATGATCAGCGGCCATCGCCAACGGCGTCGGCGAGGCGGCTCTGTGGGATTTGTAGCGGTCATGATCCGGCCTCTTCGTCCGGTGTTTCGATCTTCATCTCAGCAAGGCGCACACGTACCCGCTCCAGGCTGGTCTGTAGCAATCCCAGCTCGTGCTCGGACAGATCGCGGAAACAATCGGCCTGCAATTCATCGGACGTTGCGAACATCACCGGGATCAGTTCGCGCGACAGCGGCGTCAGATGCACGCGCCATTTTCGGCGATCCGACGGGTCGGCCCGTCGCTCCACGTGACCGCTTTTCTCCAGCCGGTCGACCGTCTCGCCCAACGCGACCCTGCTGATTTCGAGACGCTCCGCCAGCGCCGCCTGGGTCAGACCGTCCTGACGCGACAGATAGGCCAGTGCCCGCCAGGTCGCCGTCGTCAGCCCCAGCTTGCGCATCCGCACATCGAAGTGGGCCCTGAGCAGGCGCGTGACCTCTGCAAGACCGAAACCGATCTCGTAGCGGGCGTTCGACCCTTCCCGCAGCACAGCTGTCGGCGCGTCCATATCGATCCGTTTTTCAACTAGACGTCATCGCCTTTGAATGTAATGGACCTTATCGTCAAGTGCCTTCCTAGAGAGGCCGTTTCAGGGTCGAGACCGGTTCGTGGCCACCGCGAAGGACATCAAGAACCGGATTCCCATCACCGGCGCCCTGATGCTGGCGACCTTGATGAACACGCTCGACTCCACCATCGCCAACGTCGCCTTGCCGCACATCCAGGGCAGTGTCTCGGCGGCGCAGGACCAGATCACCTGGGTGCTGACCTCCTACATCATCGCCACGGCGATCATGACCCCGCTGTCCGGCTGGCTTTCGCAGCGGATCGGGCGGAAAAAGATGTTTCTGTACTCGGTCGCCGGCTTCACCCTGGCCTCCGTGCTGTGTGGCACGGCGACCAGTCTGCCTGAGATCGTGATCTATCGCCTGCTGCAGGGCATCGCGGGCGCCTCGCTGATTCCGCTGTCACAGGCGACCATGCTGGATCTCTACCCCCAGCACATGATCCCCCGGGTTATGAGCCTGTGGAGTGCGGCGATAATTCTCGGGCCAGTGATCGGCCCCAGCCTGGGGGGCTGGCTGACCGAGACCCTGAGCTGGCGCTGGGTTTTCTACATCAATGTGCCGATCGGCATCCTGGCGTTCCTCGGCATCCAGACCTACATGGACACGGATGAGGGCGGGCGACAGCGGCCCTTCGACTTTCTGGGTTTCGGGGCGCTCACCCTGTTTGTCGGCAGCTTCCAGCTGATGCTGGATCGGGGGCCAGGCCAGGACTGGCTGGAGTCCCGGGAGATCATTCTCACCGCCGCGATCACGGCCGCAGGCCTCTATGTCTTTGTCGCCCAAAGCTTGACGTCGAAGAACCCCTTTTTCCATCGAGATCTGGCGCGAGACGCCAACTTCGTGGGCTCGGCGGTGTTTGGCTTCTTCATAGGCATCCTGCTGTTCTCTACCACCGCATTGCTGCCGCTCCTGATGCAGAACCTGATGGGTTACTCCGCGCTGCAGAGCGGTTGGGCCAGCATGCCGCGCGGCCTGGGTTCGCTGATCGCCTTCCTGGCCGTGCCGTTTCTGGTCTCGCGGTTCGGCGCCAGGCAGGTGCTGGTCGTAGGCGTCCTCGTTTCGGCCTATTCGCTTTGGGATATGAGCCACTTCGACCTTAGCATGACGGCTACGCCGATCATGGTCACCGGCTTTGTCCAGGGCCTGGGCACCGGCCTTATGTTCGCCCCGTTGAGCGCGCTGGGCTACGCCACCCTGAGCCCGGTTCACCGCACCGAGGGCACCATCATCGCCACCATGGCCCGGACCCTGGGCTCGAGCGTCGGCATCTCGGTGGTCCAGGCCCTGCTGATCAACAACAGCGCACTCGCCCACGCCCGTATCACCGAGCGGGTGGCGATCGGCGATCCCGTTCTGGCCGCCGCCCTGCCGCCCGCCTACAGCCCGGCGACGACGGAAGGCCTGCAGATCCTGAACGCCGAGGTAACCCGGCAGGGCGCCATGGTAGGCTACGACAATCTCTTCAGCTGGATGGCGGTGGCCGCGCTGATCCTGCTGCCGATGATCTTTGTGATGCGGGCGACCCCGGCAGCCCCCAGCCGCGCCGAGCCGCCGGCCGACTGACCAACGAAGGACCCATGACCGCAACGACCACCCACGCCATGCCCCTCACCGCCGTCTCCCCCGGACGGTGGACGACGATCGCCGCGCCGGAATGGAACAATCCCGGCGGGGGGCTTTGGGGCGGTTACGCCATCGGCCTGTTCATCCGGGTGCTGGAGGCCGAGCCCGATGCGGTGGGCGAGGCGCTGTCGCTGACCCTGACCTATGCCGCCGGCCTGCCCGCGGGCCCGCTCGACATCCGTACCCGGCGCCTGAGACAGGGCGGGTCCATCGGCGTGTGGGAGGTAGAACTGCTGGCGTCCGGCTCGGACCAGGTGGGGGTGCATGGCATCGTCACCCTGGCCAGGCGACCAGAGACCCCGGCCTTCGCCTTCGCCAGGATGCCCGAGGCGCCGGACCCCGACAGCTTGCCCAGCCCGATCATGCCCGGCGCCTCTCAACACTATGGTGCATCCGCCTTCGAACGTCGGACACTGGAGGAGTTTCCGCCGCAAGCCAGCGGCGATTCCTACACGCTGGCCTGGGTGCGTTCGCGCAACGGTCCGATGGACAAGGCGCGACTGGGGATGGTCACTGACAATTCCGCGCCGCGCGCCATGTATGCGCTGGGCCGCACGATCATGACCACCACACTGACCCTGACCGCCTATCTGCACGCCACCTCCGAGGAACTGGCCGCAGTCGGCGAGGACTTCATCCTGGTGGAGTGCGAAGGCAGGGTCGGCGGTGGGGGCGCCTCGGACGAGCGCTCTAGCTACTGGAGCCGCGACGGCAGGCTGCTGGCCACCAGTGAGCAATTGGCCTGGTACCGACCGCTGACGCGGAGCCCATCCGAATAGGCGCGGGATCAGACCCGTAAACCGCCGTACAGATACAACAACACCAGAACGACGAGGATCAGGCCGAGCACCCCGCCCAGGCCAGGCATGCCATAGCTGCGGTGCGCATAGTATCCGCCGCCGCCGCCGAACAGCACAACCAGAATGATGATAATCAGGATGAGAGACACGGGCCACCTGCCGGGATCGCCCCGCACAAGCGCCGGAGCCAGACCTTAACCCGAGAGGGCGCGGAGTGTTCCCGAAACGATGACTTAGCCCGCCTTCGCCTTCGGCCAGTCCGGCATGGAGATCTTGACCGGCGCTCCGGCGTCCGTCGTGGCCAGATGCAGCAGGAAGCTGGCGATGCCAGCCGCGCCCTGCATGTAGCCGGTCTGGGCCTGCAGGAATTCAGGCCGGTCGCGGTGCTCGCCGTGTCGCCAGCTGCGGCCCGTTTCGCCCTGCTCGGCGTTGGCGACGATGACGTCGGCGCAACGGGCCGCAAGATCACGATAGGCCGGCTCCCCGGTGCGAGCCGCCATCAACAGGGCGAAGTCGCCCACGCCGGCGTCGCCGCAGCACTGGCCGTGGTTGTTCCAGAAACCCTTGGAGCGGGTTTCTGGCGCGCCTGTCGAGACAAGGCCATCCACCAGCGATCGGGCGGCGTCCAGCCACTGGGTCTCGCCAGTGACGTCGTACAGTTCCAGCAGCAGGCGGCCGGTGCCGGCCGGTCCGTGACAGGCGCCCAGGTAGAAGATCGGCTTGCGGGCCTCTTCGGTATGGCAGACCAGGCGTCCCGAGGGCCCTGCGGCGGTCGCGCGGCTCATCGTGTAGCGGGCAGCCTCGCGGGCGGCGTCTAGATAGCGGGGCTCACCGGTGGCGCGGTGCAACTGGAGCAGGAAATAGCCCACGCCGGCGCCGCCATGGGCGAAGTTGGGCGCGGTGAATTCAAACGGCATGTCGCTCATCATCCGCCAGCGCAGGCCGTCCGGGTCTGATTCAGAGACCTCAAGCAGGCGTTCGCCTACGGCCACGGCATGATCGAGCGCGGCGGCATGCAGGCCCTGTTCGTGAGCGTAAAGCAGGATCAGTCCGGCCCCTGCAGCGCCAACGGACTGGTCATAGATTTCCCGGTCGCCCTTGAGGCCGGTAATGTCGGAGAATGGCATGGGCTCGATCCAGCCGATTCCGGCGCCCAGTTTCGCGGCCTGGCTGTGCAGCCGGTCCAGGCACATCGCGGCGGTGGCGCGAAAGTCGTCGCGGCCGCTGGCGCGCGCAAGCTCGTTTAGCGCAAACGCGTAGCCGGGCCAACCGGTGGAGGGGCTGACGGACAGCCAGTCCTTGCGCTGCAGATAGGTCTGCACCTCTTCGCCTGCCGCGACGGCTTCGGCCAGGGCGCCGGTGTCCTGGCCCGCCGCGTGCAGTTCCAGCAACAACAGGATGATGCCGCTCGAGCCGTGATAGAGGCTGTAGTCCGAGCCCGCCGCTGGCGCGTCATGCCGACGCCACTTGGCGCGGCCCTCGATCTTCTGGGCCCGGATGAACCTGACCGCGTCCAGCGCGGCTGAAAGATGGGCGTTCATGGCGACGTTCCCTCGGTTCCCTTGGCCTGTCTGCCGCCGTTGACCGGTCGTGCAGCCTTGAGCGGCCTTGAGCAGTCCTAGACCGAACCGACCGCCACGCCCATCATCGAGGTGGCTTCCTCTCGCCAGTCCTTGCGGGTGCGCGCGTACAGCAGGCAGTCGGCGGGATCGCCGTCGCCGAAGCCGGCGCTGCGCAGCAGGCCCTCGCGGGTGAAGCCGCACCGTTCGGCCAGCTTCCACGACGCGGTATTCCAGGCCTCGATGATCAATTGCTGGCGATAGACTGCGGGACGCTCGGTGAACAAAAGGTCGGAAAACGCCCTCACGGCTGGCGGCGCGAGGCCGTGTCCGCGGTGGGCCGGATCGTGCAGGATGTAGCCCAGTTCGAAGCCATGAATGCAGGGCGCCGCGCGGTAGAACTGGCAGGTGCCGACCATGCGTCCGTCCTTCACGATGGCCATGGCGCCCGCCTCATCGGTCCAGAAGCCTGTGGCCTCGAAGGTTGCGCGCAGAGCGCCTGCATCAGTCAGCGGCTCGCGGATCGAAACTGTGAACGGGAAGCGGGCGATCTGCTCAAGGTCATCCGATTGAATGCGGCGCAGGGTCGCGGTCATGGCAGCCTTGCCAAAATGAGGACGCGCGTGACGGCGCTTTGGGGCCGGGTTTAGATCAGGCTCAAAAAGAACACCACCGTAGCCACGGCCATGACCCCGGTGGCAGCCCAGCCCAGCACCGCCGCGCCAGGCGAGAGGGTGAGACGGCCCATCGCCAGGGGGTTCCGGACGATCAGCATCATCGCCGCCATCAGCGGCGCGGCGAGCACGCCATTGACGACGGCGGCCCAGTAGAGGGCCTTGGCCGGGTCAATCCCGATGAAGTTGAGCGAGGCGCCCAGCAGGGTCGTTACCGCGATCGTGGCGTAGAATAGCCGGGCGCGCAGCGGCTTGGCGTCTAGACTGCCTGCCACGCCGACCATCTCTGTGACCGCATAGGCCGCCGACCCTGCCAGCACCGGAACCGCCAGCATGCCGGTGCCGATAATGCCCAGGGCGAACAGGGCGAAGGCGAAGGGGCCGGCGATGGGCCTAAGCGCTTCGGCGGCCTGCGCCGAGGTCGTGATGTCGGTGATGCCATGTGCGTTGAGGGTTGCCGCTGTGGCGTAGACGATGGCCAGCGAGACCAGAGTGGAGAACCCCATGCCCACCAGAGTGTCCAGCCGGATGCGCTTCAGTTCCGGACCGGCCTCGCGCGGGGTGATGCACAGGGGCTTGGCATGGTGGCGGTGTTGTTCCTCGATCTCCTGCGCGGCCTGCCAGAAGAACAGGTAGGGGCTGATCGTGGTGCCCAGGATGGCGACCACGGCCATGGCATAAGCCGGGGTCCACTGGATTTCCGGGATCACCAGCGCCGTCAGGGCCCGGCCCCAGGGCACATCGGCGACCATCACAACGGCGAAATAGGAAAACAGCGAAAGCGTCGTCCATTTCAGCAGCGAGGCATAGCGGGCGTAGTTCAGGGCGACTTCGATCACGACGCAGACCACACCAAACATCAGGGTGTAAAGCGCGCCGCTACCCCCCAGCAGCAAAGCCAGCGCCGCCCCCATGGCCCCCAGGTCCGCGCCCAGATTGACGATGTTGGCGATCAGCAGCAGCAGGACCACGCTCCAGAGCAGGGGCCTGGGATAGTGACGGCGAAGGTTGCGCGCGATCCCGGCGCCGGTGACGCGGCCGATCAGCGCGGCGACCTCCTGGATCACCACCATCAGCGGAAAACTCAGGACAAAGGTCCAGGCCAGACCATAGCCGAACTCGGCCCCCACCTGGCTGTGGGTGCCGATGCCGCTCGGGTCATCGTCCGCTGCGCCGGTAATCAATCCCGGCCCCAACTGCGAGAAGAACCGGCGCAGGCGTGACGGCTCGGGTTTGTCCATATCACCCGTCTAGGCCTCGAAGGCTTTTCGCGACTTGAGAAATGCCAAGGCCGGATCGGGTCGAAGGCGAAGGCGACTGACAGCGCGATCTTTTCGCGGCACGATGCCCCTCATGACCCTGCTCGTACTCCCCGACCAAGCCCATGACGTCCCCTGGCCGACAAAGGACTGGCCAGCCGGATCCCTGCCGGCCGGGCTGAACCGCGGCGCCTTCGAGGCGCTGATCTCCGAGGCGTTTGCCGAGCCTGCCTCTGAGCTCCTGGGTGAGACGCATGCCTTGCTGGTCGTCCATGGCGGGCGATTGGTCTACGAGCGCTATGGCGTGGCATCGGGTCCCGAGGCCACCCAGCCATCCTGGTCCATGGCCAAGAGCATGACCCACGCCCTGGTCGGCATGCTGGTTGCCGATGGCAAGCTCGATATCCACCGGCCTGCTGACGTGCCCGAATGGCAGGGCGCGGGGGATCCTCGCGCCGCGATTACCCTGGACCAGCTGTTGCGTATGTCGAGCGGCCTGGCGTTCATCGAGGACTATGTGCCCGGCCACCCGTCCGACGTGATCGCGATGCTCTATGGCGTGGGGAAATCCGATGTGGCCCACTACGCCGCTGATCTGCCGCTGGCGTATCCGCCGGGGTCGTTCTGGAACTATGCCAGCGGCACCAGCAACATCGTCGCCCGCTGCGCCGCACAGGCCCAGGGCGTGGACTTTGCCGCCTTCATGCGCGAGCGGCTGTTCGGGCCTCTGGGCATGACCAGCGCCACGCCGAAATTCGACGCGGCGGGGACGTTCATTGGCTCGTCCTATTGCTTCTGCACGGCCCGCGACTTCGCCCGGTTCGGTCTGCTCTATCTGCGCGACGGGATCTGGGAAGGGCGTCGCCTTTTGCCGCCCGGCTGGGTCGACTATGCACGGACTCCGACCTTCCAGCAGGCCGGCGTGACCGACGGGCGATACGGCTCCCACTGGTGGCTGGATATCGGCGGTCCGGGCTCGTTCTCCGCCAACGGCTACGACGGCCAGTTGATTGTGATCGTGCCAGACCTTGATCTGGTGGTGGTGCGGAATGGCGCGACGCCGCTGGACAAGAAGGACGCGCTCAGGGCGTGGATGGGCGAGCTGGTGTCAGCCTTCCGGTAGCGCTCAACGCCGCTCAAGCGCCAGCCGCACCCCGAAGGCCAGAAAGACGCCGCCAGTCAGGCGGTCCAGCCAGCGCACGACCACCGCGCGTTGCAGGACACCCGCGATCGGGCGCGTGGCCCCAATCAGAGCTGCGAACCAGACCACGCCCATAACGCCGTGCAAGGCCGCCAGCAGGAAGATGAAGGGCCCCGCCGCCACGCCGTCCGGCACAAACTGCGGCAGGAACGAAATGTAGAAGACGCCGACCTTCGGGTTCAGCAGATTGGTCAGGAACCCCCGGCGCATCCAGGCCAGGTCACCGCCTGAGACCGAAGTAGCGTCGCTGGCGATCTCAAAACGCTCGCGCGGCCTGAGGATCAGCCCGACTCCCAGCCAGACCAGATAGGCTGCGCCAGCCCAACGGATGACATTGAACGCCAGGTTGGAAGCCTCCAGAACCACGCCAAGGCCCAGCGCCACGGCGGCGCCCCAGACGAGACACCCGGCAATCACGCCCAGGGCCGCAAAAGCAGCGCGCTTTGAGCCCTCGACAGCGGCTGTCCGCAGCACGATGGCGGTGTCGAGACCCGGCGTCATGGTCAGCAGGCCCGCCGCCAGTGTGAAGGCGAGCAATGCCTCAACGACCGTCACTTGCGCACCAGCTTGCCGCCCTCGATGGCGCGATAAAAGCAGGAGACCGCGCCCGTGTGGCAGGCCCCGCCGTCGCCCTGGGGCCGCACCTTCATCCAGACGGCATCCTGGTCGCAGTCGATGCGGATCTCGTCGACGATCTGCACCTGTCCGGAGGTGGCCCCCTTGTGCCAAAGCTCGTTCCGGGATCGGCTGAAGTAGTGCGCCTCGCCGGTGGCCAGAGTACGCTCCAGCGCCTCGGCGTTCATCCAGGCCAGCATCAGCACCTCGCCCGTGATGGCGTGAGTGGTCACCGCCGCGATCAGGCCATTGGCGTCAAAGCGGGGGGTCAGGGCGTCGCCCTGTTCAAGGGCGGCCTTCGCAGGAGAAGAAGCGGCTTTCATGCGCCTAGATATGGCGCCGTTGGACCACGATGCGCTACCCCTCCCGGCGTGTCAGCGGGGCGGGTGACCGCCTCTAGCGCTTGTTCACGAAATCCAGGAACCGTTGCCTCAGCGTCGCATCAGTCTTGAACACGCCGGTAAACTGGGTGGTGATGGTCGTCACGTGGCGATGGTGCACGCCGCGGGTAGTCATGCACTGGTGTGCGGCGTCGATCAGAACGGCCACGCCGGCAGGGCGAAGGCTGTCGGTGATGGCGTCGCAGATCTGCTGGGTCATGGTTTCCTGGGTCTGGAGACGGCGCGCGAAGATCTCGACCACCTTGGCCAGCTTGGAGATGCCTACCACCCGGTTGGTGGGCATGTAGGCCACATAAGCCTTGCCCAGGAACGGGGCCATGTGATGCTCGCAGTGGCTCTCCACCTCGATCTCGCGCAGCATGACGATGTCGTCATAGCCCTGCACGTCCTCGAAGGTGCGCGAGAGCTCCTTTGCGGGATCCAGCGTGTAGCCCACGAACCATTCGCCGTAGGCGTCAACCACGCGCTTGGGCGTGTCGATCACGCCTTCGCGGCGCGGATCATCGCCGGCCCAGGCGATCAGGGTGCGGACGGCCTCCATGGCCTCCTCGCGCGAGGGGCGCTTGAACGGCTCGAGCGAGCTGTCGTCGGACCCGATCAGGGTTCGGTCACGGGAGGGAGCGTCCATCGGAGATCGGTTCTTTCCAGGGCCTGAGTTGCGCCGGGACGAAGGCCCCGGAAATCACGCGTGTCACCCTTTCACTTCGAACGTGAGGCGTGGTTGGCCTCGGGTCCGGTCCCCCTGTATATGGGTCAAGGCCCAATCCCGGCAACTGTTTCGCGGCGTAAACCTCGACCATGACCCTCAGTCTGTACGACACCATGACCCGCAAGAAGCGGGCGTTCACCCCCCGCAATGAGCACCGGGTGACGCTCTATGTCTGCGGACCGACGGTCTACAACTATGCGCACATCGGCAATTTCAGGCCTGTTGTAGTGTTTGATCTGCTGTTCCGGGTGCTGCGTGACCTCTACGGCGAGGACGCGGTGCTTTACGCGGCCAACGTCACGGACGTGGACGACAAGATCAACGCGAAGGCCGCCGAAGAGGGCGTGCCCATCGGCGTGATTTCGGATCGCTACCTGGCCGCCTACAACGCTGACGCCGCCGCGCTGGGCGCGATGAAGCCCACCTTCCAGCCGCGCGTCACCGAGACCATGGACGCCATCACGGCCTTCATCGCCGACCTGGTGGCGCAGAAGGCGGCCTACGCGGCCGAGGGCCATGTGGTCTTCGACACCCAAGCCTTCCCGGACTATGGCAAGCTGTCGGGTCGGCCGATGGACGAGATGATCGCCGGGGCGCGCGTGGATGTGGCCCCCTACAAGCGCCATCCTGCCGACTTTGTGCTCTGGAAGCCTTCGAAGCCCGGCGAGCCGTCGTGGGACAGCGCCTTCGGACCGGGCCGCCCCGGCTGGCATATCGAGTGCACCGCGATGATCGAGCAGGCGCTGGGTCTGCCCATCGACATTCACGGCGGCGGCATCGACCTGGTGTTTCCGCACCACGAGAATGAGCTGGCCCAGGGGGTCTGCGCCGGCCACGGGACAGAATACGCCGACGTCTGGATGCACAACGGCTTCCTCAACATGGGCGACGAGAAGATGTCCAAGAGCGTGGGCAACGTCGCACTGGCCCATGATCTGTTGAAAACCTGGCCGGGCGAGGCGCTGCGATGGGCCCTGCTGGCCGGCCACTATCGCCAGCCGCTGGAATGGACGGGCGACCTGATCGAGCAGGCCAAGAGCGCGCTGGACCGGCTCTATCGGGTGCTGGACGATTCCGCCCGGTTCCTCGAGGGCGTTCCGACGGCGGCGCGGGCGTCCGGCGGCGAGCATCGCGGGGCCGTCGAGGCTCACGACGCAGTGGTCTCGGCCCTGCGGGACGATCTCAACACGCCGCTGGCGTTCGCCGCGCTCTTCCAGCTGGCGGACCACGTGCGGACTTCCACGACGGGCAAGGATGTGGCTGGCGTCGAACGCGGCCGCAGTCTCCTGCTGGAGGCGGGACAGCTGATGGGCTTGCTGGTCGCCGATCCCCGGGCCTGGTTCCAGGGCGGCGCCGACGACGACATGAAGGCCCGGGTCGAGGCGTTGATCGCAGCCCGGGGCGAGGCGCGTGCGGCCAAGGACTGGCCCGCCGCCGACCGTATTCGCGACGAACTTTCGGCGTTAAAGGTCGAGGTCATGGATGGCCCCACCGGCGCCACCTGGCGGATCAAGGAGCAAGCCTGATGCCTATCAAGCCCGAGCCCGACCTGCTGGCCGGCCCCTTCGCCAAACGCGGAACGATGGGCCCCAGGATCGCCGCGCCCGACGCTGGGTCGCGACTGCCGCCGCCCAAGGCGCCCAGCGGTCTGCGCGTGGAGGACCGGATCGGAATCCAGGCTCCCGCCGAGGTGATCTGGGAAATCGTCCGCGACCTGGACCGATGGTTCGAATGGAATCCGACCTATCCGCAGGCCGCCGGCCAGATCAGGATTGGCGAGGTGCTGTCCGTGACCCTGGCTCTGCCCGGCCAGCCGCCCCAGGCGCTGACGCCGAAGGTGCTGGAATGGGTGCCGAACGAGCAGCTGCACTGGCAGCTGAAAATGATGGGCGGCCTGATCCGGACGCTGCGCTACATCGAGATCGAGACGCTCGCCAACCAGAGCTGCGTGGTCGACAACGGCGAGATCTTCGGCGGGTTGATGGGCCCGTCGCTGGGCAAGCGGATGGGACGTACGGTCCAGCGCGGGTTCCGGGCCATGAATGAGGCGCTGAAGGTCCGCGCCGAGGCCGAGTGGGCGGCGGGACGCTAGCCATGGCAGGCAGGATTGGTCGGACGGTGGCTGAGTCGACACCCTATTGGCCTGACACACCCAGGCCACCCAGGGGTGCTCCAAACATTCTCGTCGTTCTGTTCGACGACGTCGGGTTCTCGGACTTCGGCTGCTACGGCTCGCCCATCCGTACGCCCAACATTGATCGGCTGGCCGCCGAGGGACTGCGCTACTCGGGGTTTCATACGACGGCCATGTGCTCGACGACCCGGGCGGCGCTGCTGAGCGGGCGCAATCACCATTCCGTCGGCGTGGGCTGCCTGGCCAATTTCGACAGTGGCTATCCGGGTTATCGCGGCAAGATCGCGCGGGAGGCGGGGATCCTGCCCGAACTGCTGCGGCCTCACGGTTACCGGAACTATATGCTGGGCAAGTGGCATGTGACGCCGCTGACCGAGACCGGACCCTCCGGCCCCTTCGACGGCTGGCCGCTGGGCCGGGGTTTCGACCGGTTCTATGGCTTCATGGACGCCGAGACCGACCAGTACGCGCCGGAACTGGTGCGTGACAACACGCCCGTGTCTCCGCCGGGAATGTTCGCCGACGGCTATCACCTGACCTCGGATCTGGTGGACGAGGCGATCCGCTTCATCGCCGATCACACGGCCGACGCGCCGGATAAACCCTGGCTCACCTGGCTGGCGCTGGGCGCCTGTCACGCTCCGCATCAGGCTCCGGCCGATCTGATCCGCAGCTATGACGCCGTGTTCGAGCATGGCTGGGATGTGGAGCGCGAACAGCGGCTGGCTCGCCAGATCGCCATGGGGCTGGTCCCGGCGGATACCCGCCTGCCGGACCGCAACGACGGCGTCCGCCCCTGGGACAGCTATTCCGCCGATGAGCGCCGCCTTTTTACCCGCCTGCAAAGCGCGTTCGCCGCCATGCTGGATCACGCCGATCAGCATCTTGCGCGGCTGGTCAGCTTTCTGGAGCGCGCCGGACTTCGCGACGACACCCTGATTCTGGTGATGTCCGACAACGGCGCCAGTCAGGAGGGTGGCCCTCAGGGCTTCGTCAACGCCATGGGTCCCTTCAACATGCGGCCCGAACCCATGGCCGAGAAGATCGCGCGCATCGACGACATCGGCGGACCCGACACCCATTCCAACTTCCCGCAAGGTTGGGCCATGGCGTCCAACACCCCGCTGCGGCGCTACAAGCAGAACACCCACGGCGGCGGCATCCGCGATCCGCTGGTGATTTCCTGGCCGGCGAAGGTGGCCGCGCGCGGGGAGGTGCGCACCCGCTTCGCCCATGCCTGCGACATCGTTCCGACGCTGATGGACCTGATCGGGATCGAAGGCCTGCCGGACACGATTGCCGGGGTTCCTCAATGGCCGCTTGAGGGAGAGAGCTTTGCGGCGAGTTTGAGCGATCCAGCTGCGCCGCCACGCATCAAGCCGCAGTATTTCGAGATGTTTGGACACCGGGGCATGTGGCGAGACGGCTGGAAAGCCGTGGCCTTCCATCCGCCCGGGACCCCCTTCGAGGATGATCGATGGGAGCTCTACCATCTCGACGACGATTTCGCCGAAACCCGCGATCTGGCTGAACAGGAGCCTGAACGCCTCAAGGCCCTGATCGACGCCTGGTGGACAGCTGCCGAAGCGCACAAGGTATTGCCGCTGGACGACCGGTTCGGTCCGCGGTTCGCCGAGAACTCGGCGCGTTTCCACGGCGCCCGGAAGCACTTTGTACTCCATGCCGGCATGGGTCACCTGCCCACCGATGTGGCGCCGGATGTTCGCGCTCGGAGCTATCGCATCGAGGCGGACGTGGTCCTGAAACCGGGCGCCGAGGGTGTGCTGATCGCCCACGGCGACGCCACCAGCGGCTACAGCCTCTATCTGCAGGACGGCCATCTCCATCACACCCTCAATATCGGCGGTGAGAAGACGACGGCCACTTCGCGATCGCCGGTACCGCTGGACGCCACACGGCTGGGCGTGGTGGCCCGTCGGGGCGAAACCGGCCCGCGAACCTTCACCCTGATCATCGACGGGGCGTCTGCCGGGGAGGTCACGGCGACGACCGGGTTCGGCAATTTCATCTCCTGGTCGGGTCTGGACATCGGCCTGGATCGAGGTAGTCCCGTGGCGGGGTATGCTGCCCCGTTTGCGTTCACCGGAACCCTTCGCAAGGTCACGGTGACCATGGGCGACGATCAGGACCTTGACGGCGAGGCGGTGGGCGCGGCGGAAATGGCGCGGCAATAGCCCGGAGTTCACGCCGATGACGCCTTCACGCCGCGCCGTACTTGCTGCCGGAGCCACCGCCATGGCGGCGCCCGCCCTTGCGGCCGATCCTGTGTCCCTGGCCCGCGATGAGCGGCACTGGGCCAGGGTCGCGGCCTTGTTCGACTCACCGCCACCCGGCGTCATCCAGCTTGAGAACGGCCAGTTCGGGGCGATGACCCGGGCAACGCGGGCGGCCTACGAGCAGAAGCTGGCCAGGGTGAACCGGGAAACGACGCTCTACACCCGTCGCGGCGCCTTGCAGGACGTCCAGGCGGTGCGCGCGAAGGCTGCGGCGTTCCTTGGCGTGGACGTGGACGAGATCGCCTTCACGCGGGGCGGCACGGAGTCCATGCTGGTCCTGATCGGTGGCTACAGTCGACTGAAACCGGGCAATGCGGTCCTCTATGCCGACCTCGACTATGACAGCATGCAGGTAGGGATGGAGTCGCTGGCCCGGCTCCGGGGTGTTCGCGTGGTGCGGTTCGCCCTGCCGGAGCCGGCCACCCGGCAGAGACTGATCGACGCCTACGAGCAAGCCCTGAAAGCCAATCCTGACGTCCGGATGATGCTGCTGACCCACCTCAGCCATCGCACGGGGTTGATCCCGCCGGTGAAGGAGATCACGGCGCTGGCCAAGGCCCGCGGCGTCGACGTGTTGCTGGATTGTGGTCATGCCCTGGGACAAACCGAGTTTTCACTGCGTGACATGGGTGTCGAGTTTGCCGGCCTGAACCTGCACAAGTGGATCGGCAGCCCGCTGGGCGTCGGGCTCGTCTATATCCGCAGGGACCGGATTCGCGACATCGAGATCTCGATCCTGGCCGAACCCAGCGACGCCATTGACGCGCGGGTCCACACGGGCACCGTCAGTTACGCCAGCGTCCTGACGGTCGCCGACGCGTTTGATGCGCACGCGGCGATTGGACCCGCCGCCAAGGCGCGACGACTTCAGTTTCTGCGAGATCGCTGGGCGGAGACCCTTCGCGACCATCCGCGCATACAGGTGCTGACGCCGCCGGATCCCTCCCTGCATGCAGGAATTACGTCCTTCCGCATTACAGGCCAGACCTCGCTGGGTCAGGCCCTTGAGCTCAAGAAAACCCTCTTTGAACGCCATGGCATCTTCACCGTCGAACGTCCGGGCGCGGCCAAGGGGGCCTGCATTCGCGTTTCGCCGTCTTTCGTGAATACGGTCGACCATATGGATGCCCTGGTCGCAGCCCTGAAGGAGATTGCCGCATGATCGTCGAGATGCGCACCTACACGCTGTCGATCGGCGCCACCGGCCGCTACTTCAAGGCCTATGGCGAAAAAGGTCTGGCGGTGCAGAAGCGGATCCTGGGCCATCTGGCCGGCTACTACAGCGTCGAGGTCGGCGGCCTCAACAAGGTGATCCACCTGTGGGCCTACGAGAGCCTGGATGAGCGGGCACAACGACGTGCGACACTCTGGAGCGACCCCGAGTGGTTGGACTACGTGAAGGAGGTGGGCGGCCTGGTGCAGCATCAGGAAAACCAGATCCTGTCGCCGGCGCCATTTTTCCAGGTCCCGCCTGCGGTTTGACTTCCCGACCCTGAAGGCCGACCTAGGGGCCATGATCGATGATCTCTATTCGGCGAAACTGTTGCGGCTGGCGGCCGACTTGCCGCGCACCGGGCGGCTGGTCGATCCGGACGCGACTTCGGAGAAGGTCTCGAAGCTTTGCGGCAGCCGGATTGTCGTTGACGTCAAGGTCTCGGGCGGCAGGGTGACGGACTTCGCGCAGGACGTGAAGGCCTGCGCGCTGGGACAGGCTGCGGCCTCGGTGCTGGGCGCCCATGTGATTGGCGCCAGTCTGGCCGAGCTGGAGACGACAAGAGACGCCTTCCGCGCCATGTTAAAGGCGGACGGGCCTCCCCCTGAGGGTCGGTTCGCGGAACTCGGACTGCTCGCGCCAGTTAGGGACTATCCGGCGCGCCACACCTCGACGATGCTGGCGTTCGAAGCTGTTACGGAGGCGGTGGCCGAGGCGGTCACAAGGGAAAGCTGATGGCCGACTACATCTTCCTGATGCACGACGATGCGGCGGGTGGCGCAGGCCTCGACTGGGAGCGCTATCTCTCGCGGTTGAGGGAGGCCGGCGTCTTCCAAGGTGGCAGCGCCATCGGCAATGGTCAGTGCGAGCGCAAGTCCGGCGCGACCCCCGCGCCTACGGCCCATATCACCGGCTTTATCCGGGTCACCGCGGAGGACATGGCCCACGCCCGCCTGCTGCTGGCCGGCAATCCGGTGTTCGAGGCGGGCGGCACGGTGGAGATACGCGAGCTGCCGACCGGATAGGCCGAGGTTCCGTTTTCGCCTCGGCTGTGCTACGGGCGTGAGGCCATGTTGACGTCAGTTCGTAACGCTTGCGCCTTTCAGGCCCCCGCCATCCCGGCGGTCCGGGCTGCCATGACGGTCGAGCGTGTCACCCGAACTATCCCCGCCGACGCGGCTTGATCCCCCTGGACCCTTGGGCGTAGGCACGGGGTCCGATCCAACAGTCCGCAGTCGGCATGAATCTCTATGAGAGCTGCGTCAGAGGCGCCCTTCGCGCCTACAAGCTGACGCTTTCGCCGCTGATCGGGCGGCAATGCCGGTTTGCCCCGACCTGTTCGGAGTATGCCTGCGAAGCCTTGATCGGCCACGGACCGTGGCGCGGGAGTTTGCTCACCGTGAAACGTCTGTGTCGTTGCCATCCCTGGGGCGGTGCGGGATATGACCCGCCGCCGCCCCCGCGCAAAACGGGCTGAACCCAGGCGCGAACCAGGACGACTGAACCATGATTGATCTGATTTTTCCCGACGGCACGAAACGAGAGTTCGAGGCCGGGGTCACGGGCAAGGAGGTCGCGGCGTCCATCGCGATCTCGCTGGCCAAACGCGCCGTGCTGGTGAAGCTGGACGGTGAACTGCTGGACGTGGACCGTGCGCTGGAGCGGGGCGGCAAGTTCGAGATCCTGTCGCGTGATGCGCCCGAGGCGCTGGAGACCATCCGCCACGACGTCAGCCACATCCTGGCCGAGGCGGTTCAGGAGCTGTTCCCCGGCACGCAGGTGACCATCGGGCCTGCCATCGAGGACGGCTTCTACTACGACTTCGCGCGTGACACGCCGTTCAGCCTGGATGACCTGGCCGCCATCGAACAGCGCATGAAGGAGATCGTCGACCGAGACGAACCGATCGTGCGCGAGGTGTGGAGCCGCGACGAAGCCATCGCGCACTTCAAGTCCATCGGCGAGATCTACAAGGCCGAGATCATCGAGGGCATCCCCGCGGGAGAGGATGTCACGGTCTATCGACAGGGCCAGTGGAAGGACCTCTGCCGGGGGCCGCACCTGCCATCCACGAAGGCGGCGGGCAAGGCGTTCAAGCTGACGAAGCTGGCGGGCGCCTATTGGCGCGGGGATCACCGCAACCCGATGCTCCAGCGGATCTATGGCACGGCCTGGGCCAGCGAGGCTGACCTGGCGGCCCACCTGCACCGGCTCGAGGAGGCCGAGAAGCGCGATCACCGCAAGATCGGCAAGGCCATGGACCTCTTCCACATGCAGGAAGAAGCCAAGGGCATGATCTTCTGGCACGCCAAGGGCTGGACGCTCTATCGCACGGTGGAGGCCTACATGCGCCGCCGCCTGGACGCGGACGGCTACGTCGAGGTCAAGGCGCCCCAGATCATGGATCGCGAGATGTGGGAACGCTCCGGCCATTGGCAGAAGTTCGGCAAGAACATGTTCACGTGCGAGACGGAGGAGGGTGAGAGCCTTGCCGTGAAGCCGATGAACTGCCCCGGCCATGTGCAGATCTTCAACCACGGCCAGAAGAGCTACCGCGACCTGCCGCTCAGGATGGCCGAGTTCGGCGCCTGTCACCGCTATGAGCCGTCCGGCGCCCTTCACGGCATTTTCCGGGTGCGCGCGTTTACTCAGGACGACGCCCACATCTTCTGCCGCGAGGATCAGATCGAGGAGGAGTCCACGAAGTTCGTGCGGCTGCTGAACTCGATCTACTCCGACTTCAACATGCACCTGGACAGTGTGAAGCTGGCGCTGCGGCCCGAGGAGCGTTTCGGTACGGACGCTGTATGGGACGTGGCCGAACAGAAGCTGGACCGCGCCGCCCGCCAGGCCGTGAACATGCCCGTGGACCCGTTGCCTGGCGAAGGCGCCTTCTATGGGCCAAAACTGGAGTTCCACCTGAAGGACGCCATCGGCCGGACCTGGCAGTGCGGCACGCTACAACTGGACTATGTGCTGCCCGAACGCCTTGACGCCGAGTACACCGCCGAGGATGGATCCAAGCAGCGGCCGGTCATGCTGCATCGGGCCATTTGCGGGTCGATGGAGCGGTTCATCGGGGTGATGATCGAAAACTTCGCTGGCGCCTTCCCGCTCTGGCTCTCGCCGGTACAGGTGGTTGTGACGACGATCACGTCCGACGCCGACGACTTCGCGCTGAAGGCGGCGGCCACCCTCCGGGCCAGGGGCCTGCGCGTCGAGACCGACCTGCGAAACGAAAAGATCAACTACAAGATCCGGGAGCACAGCCTGGCCAAGGTCCCCGTCATCGCCGTGATCGGTCGCCGTGAGGCCGAGGAGGGCAAGCTGGCGCTGCGGCGCTTTGGCTCCGACGGCCAGCAAATCCTGATGCTGGACGAGGCGGCGAACCTCCTTGCCAGCGAGGCGCAACCGCCGGATGTTGCGCGTCAGACGGTGGAGCGGGTCGGAGAGGTGCAGGCTGGATGAACGGCGTCGCCGCCCCCAGGCGTACCGCAGAGACCCTGACAGTCGCCGAGGTCGGTGAGCACCCGCGCGCCGTCTCGGTCGTCATGGTGATCTACTTCCCGGGTGAACCGATGAAGCGCAGCCTCGCCTGCGTTCTGGCGGACCCGGCGGTCAGCGAACTGGTGGTGGTGGACAACGGCTCCAGCGCGGAGGAGGCGGCGCACCTACGGGCCCTGGCCGTCACAGATCACCGCGTCGTCGTGGTCTCCGGCCAGGGCAACGTTGGCTTCGCGCGGGCCAGCAATCTCGGCGCGCGCAAGGCTGGCGGCGAAAGGCTGGTATTCCTGAACCCTGACGCCTTCCTGCAGCCGGGCTGCATCGCTGAACTGGTGCAGGCCATCGAGAATCGCCCCGTCCCTAGCCTGGTCGGCGCCCGGGTGCTGAACGCTGACGGTACGGAGCAACGCGGTGGGCGGCGCGGCGAGATCACGCCCCTGAGCGCCATGCTGTCCTTAAGCACCCTTGCGGCGCGGATCCCGGCGCTCAGCCGCTTTGAGGTGCATTGGGAATCCGACACCTCGCCCGACCATATGATCGAGGTCCCGACCATCTCGGGTGCCTGTTTCTGCATGCGCCGGGAGGATTTTGAGGCCGTGGGTGGCTTCGATGAGGGTTATTTCCTGCACGTGGAGGACGTCGACCTGTGCTGGCGCGTGCGCGGCCAGGGGGGTGTGGTCCTGTTCCATCCCGGCGCTGAGGTCATCCACCTGGGCGGCACCAGTCAGACCAGTCCGATGAAGGTGGAATTCCACAAGGGCGTCGGTCTGGCCCGCTTCTTCCGCCGTCGGGCCGATGGCGTGGGTCAGCATCTGACGGCCTGGTTGCTTTGGCCGGTGATAGTGGGCGCGGCGTTGCTGCGGCCGCTCATATGGCAGTTGCGTCGGGGGTAGGCGGGCGCGTCGCTGCAAACGGGCCGGCCGGCGGCAAGCAGCGCGGGTGTCCTGCCGCCAGGCCCGCACCTATTGCGCAATCACCCGGCTGTAGTGCTCCGCGATCGTTCAGAACTTCATTCGCACCCGTCCGACAACGCTGCGCGCCGCACCCGGCGTGATCCAGACGTTGCTGAAAGAGCTCTCGAGATAATAGCTGTTGAACAGGTTTTCGACGTCCAGATGCAGGCTGGCCTTCTCGTTCAAATGATAGGCGATATTGAGCCGCATGGTCACATATTCTGGCAATTTAAAGCCGCTGTTGATGTCGTCGCCGGGCCGTTTACCGACGTAGACAACGCCGCCACCGAGGCTGATCGAGCCGGGCAGTTCCTCATCGGAGCGCCAGTTGGCATAGAGCGCTGCCGCAGACTTAGGTATGTTGCTGAAACCGCTGCCGACGAACCCGGCTCGGGTGTCCCGGATGATCTTCGTGTCAGTATAGGCGTAAACCGCCGTGATCGTCGTGCGAGTATCCAGCCGGTAGTTCACGTCAATCTCGAAGCCCCGGCTTCGACCTTCACCAACGGGAATCGAGAAACCGCTGTTGGTTGGATCGTTGACCAGGATGTTCCTCTTGGTGATCTCGAAGACAGAGGCCGTCCCGGTCAGGGCGTTATCCAGCAGCGCATACTTGACGCCGGCTTCCAGCGCCTCCCCGCGCTCCGGCGCGAATGCAGCGCCCGAGAAGCTGGAACCCTGATTGTACCGGAAGGAGCGCCCCCAACTGGCAAAGACAGATACCTGATCATTGGGCGCCCATGTGATCGCCGCGCGGGGGCTGGTTTCAGACGGGGACTGTTTGCTGACGCTGTTATTGCGGAAGTTGGTGTTGGTCTGCTGGACCCAGTCATGCCGGACACCCAGCAAGACGGTGATCTGCGACCCCAGCGAGACAAGGTCCTGGGCATATATGCTCTGGCCCCGCAATTCCTCCAGGATGTCCTGGTTCAGCGTGGCCAGAGGCTTGGGCTGACCGTAGACCGGATTGAAAATATCAATGAGGTAGGGATTGGCCGCCGTCGGGTTGAAGCGGAAGAAGACCCGCTTCTGGTCAAAGGCGAAGGCATCCGCACCCACGCGCAGTTGGTGTTCAACACCCAGGATTTCCCGGTTGGCGCTTAGTTCAAGTCGGCCCGAGAGATCATCCCAGTTGTAATCGTGCACCCGAAGCTGGCGGCGAAGCTGGCTGCCGACCAGAAGGGAGTTGTGCGTTGACTGACCTTCAAACGATCCCTCACGATACTGGACGCCGCCTTCGATCGCTATGCCCTCGGCGATGTCCAGCGTCAGGGAAGCCTGATGCTGGAGTGACTCCTGCCGCATCTTGCCGTCGTTGGGTTCGCCCAGGAAACGTGAACGGGGAAGCGCTTTGCCATTGCCGGCGACCGCTACCAGGCCGCGATCATGGGTGAAGTGAACGAGCGCGCCCTCAAACTGGTACAGCAGCCGCAGGGTCTCTGTCGGCTCCCAGGCGATTGATGGTGCGACCAACAGGCGGTCGCTGCCGACAAAGTCGCGGAAGCCGTCGGTCTCCTGATAGACGCCGATCAGGCGCGCCGATAGGCCTGCTCCCAGAGGTCCGCCAACGTCGATGGCGCCGCGTCCCGTATTCTGGGCGCCGTAGGAGAGTTCGGTCGACGCGTGAGTGTCCTTGAGGGGCGCTTTGGTGACAATGTTGATCGAGCCCCCAGGTTCGCCTTTGCCTGACAGAGCGGAAGCCGGCCCCTTCAGTACCTGGAATAGTTCGACGGTGGCCACATCGCGTCTGGCGTTGAAGCCACGGTTGGCTGTGAAGCGGTTCACCAGCAGATCGGGGCCCTGATTGATATCGCCCGAGAACCCGCGAATGGCATAGGCGTCCCAGGCGCCGCCGAAGCTGTTCTGCCGCGCCATGCCGCCTGCGTAGTCGAACAGGTCTGAAAGATTGGCGATTCCGGTTGTCGTGATCAGGGCCTCGTCAAGAACGCGAACGCTTTGTGGCAGGCGCAGGGTCTCGATCTCGATGCCATTGATGCTGGCGTTGGCCGCCCGCGATCCCGTGACGATGACGGCCTCTACGTCGGTCACATCGGCGGCCAGGGCCGGCGTCGCGCTGAACAACGCTGCGGAAGTCATCAGAATGGCGAAACGCTGGCTCATTGGCTTTCCCCGGCCCGGTTCCACACGAACACGGGACTGGTGACCGGATAGTGGTCACAAAAACCGAGGTCAAGAATTATGTTATGATATAACATCGCATTGACATCTGGCGGTCAGGTCTGCGATCAATCCTCTCCAACCATGATCCAGCGGGGGTGCAGAACCGTGGTCGAGCCTTCAGCAGACGTGCTTCTGCAAGTAAAAGACCTGCATGTTTCCTATGGCGACCGGGTGGTGCTGGACGGGCTCTCGCTGTCAGTTCGCAAAGCTGAGATCTATGGCTTGCTCGGCGGGAACGGCGCTGGAAAGTCGACGGCGCTGCAAGCCCTGCTCGGCCTCCTGAAACCGCAATCCGGATCCATAGACATTGCGGGCGTTGACCCTCGGGATCGCCCGGATCTGGCGCGGGAGCGGATTGCCTACATTCCAGAGAATGTGGCGCTTTATGATCACCTGAGCGCAAAGGAAAACGTGTCGTATTTCCTGAGCCTGTCCGGTGGGAGCCGAACTGCCGCTGAACTTGAAGCGGCCTTTGGCGCCGTCGGGCTGGCAAGGGAAGCCTGGGGGCAGCGGGTCGCGGGCTTCTCGAAAGGCATGCGCCAGAAGACGGCGATCGCTATTGCAATCCTGCGCAGGGCGCCGGTCTTGCTGATGGATGAGCCTACGTCAGGACTCGATCCGGGCGCCGCCGCTGATTTCAATGCCCTGTGTGGTCGCCTTCGCGATGAGGGCGCGGCGATTCTGGTCGTGAGCCATGACCTGCTGGGCGTCGTGGATCTGGCGGACAGGATCGGCTTTCTCGATCAAGGCCGGATCGTCGCCGAGGTCATCGCGGAGGGTCAGGAGCGCTTTGATCTCCGCGCGCTGCATGATCGTTTTGCCCGGGCGCGTCCGGCGTGAAGCGGGCTTTGGCAATTGCCGCAAACGAAGTTCAACGTCTTGTGCGCAGCCGGGTCGCATTGACGGGCCTGTTGATGGTGCTGCTGCTGACGGTCGCTGCCGCCATTGCGTCTTCCGCCTACTACCGCGACCAGAGTGCGCTGCGAGAGCGGATGGAAGCCCAGGCGAACGCGGACTTCACCCAGCAACCGGACCGTCATCCGCACCGTGTTGTCCACTTCGGACACTTCGCCATGCGCCCGCCCAGCGGGCTAGCGGCCATGGATCCCGGGGTGGAGCCCTTCACCGGTGTGATGGTCTATCTGGAGGGGCACAGGCAGAACAGCGCCAACTTCGGTGATGCCCGTCAATCCTCATTGCTGGTCCGGTTTGGCCAACTCTCGCCCGCCTTTGTCCTGCAAGCGGTCGCCCCGCTGCTGCTGATCTTTCTGGGCGCAGGTATGGTGGCGCGAGAGCGAGAGCGCGGGACCCTGCGGCAGATGATGCTCGCCGGGGCGTCAGGTGGCGACCTGATGATCGGCAAGATGCTGGCCCTGGGCGCCGCGGCGGCTGTCATGACGACGCCTGCGGTGCTGCTTGTCGGGAACCTCGGTCTCAATGGTCAGGTCGCAGCCATAACCGGTGGCATGATGCTGATGGGTTACGGAGCCTATCTGGTTTTCTGGGTCGTGCTCACTGTCCTGGTCTCCGCCTTGACCCCTAGCGCCCGTCCTGCGCTCGTTTTGCTCACGGCATTGTGGGCATTGAGCGTGGTCGTTGCGCCGCGCGTTGCAGCAGAAGCCGGCGCCGGACTTACCCAACTGGCCACACGCCTGGAGAATGACGTCGCGATCCAGCGTGACCTGCGCGACATGGGCGACAGCCATGATCCAGACGATCCCTACTTCGACGCCTTCAAGCGGGCGACCCTGAAACAATACGGTGTGGCGCGGGTTGAAGACCTGCCGGTCAACTATCGGGGCCTGCTGGGCATCGAGGGCGAACGCATGACCGCCAGCCTGTTCAATCGATACGCCGCGCAGAATTTTGCGGCGATGGCGGACCAGAGCCGGACAATGGATCTCGTGGCCGCCATAAGTCCAACCGTGGCCCTGCGTCGTCTCTCCATGACGACAGCCGGGACGGATCTCGCCACCTATCGTCGCTTTATCGATGAAGCCGAGCGCTATCGATATGAACTCGTTCAGCGCTTGAACCGGATGCAGGCCGAAAGCGTCACCTTCAAGGACGATGCCGCCAAGAGCAATGATGCCGCCGCCGAGGCAAGAAGCCGCGTCAGCGCCGACAACTGGCGTGCGACGCCGGCGTTCCGGTTCCCGCAGGAACCCGCTGCGGAGACTGCCGCGCGCGCGACGCCGTCGCTTGTGGTCATTCTGGTCTGGCTCGCGCTCGCTGCGGGGTTCGCAAGCCTGGCAGCCTCGCGTCTTCAGCGGGTGGCCCGATGAGCGCCATGACCCGGGAGCTGTACTTCTTTCTTCGCCTGCGGTCGGGGATTGCCGCGCTCGCGCTCCTCTTGTTGCTGGGACTGGGCGGCGTCGCGTCGGGTCTGCTGGAAACGCAACGACAGCAGGACGCCATCACGCGCCTGCAGCCGTTGCAGGCGTCGGATGTGTCGGCGATTTCCGCCTGGGTATCGCGCAGCGGGGATCCCGGGAACGCGGCCTACTACACATTCCACGCCACCTGGAATCCGCCCTCGAATCTGGCCTTTGCGGCACTTGGCATGGGCGATGTCGCGCCGTCGATCCTGAGGGTTCGGGCCCTTGGACTCGAGGCTCAACTCTACGAAGGCGATATCGTAAACCCGGAAGTCGCGATGCCGGGCCGCTTCGACTTCGCCTTTGTGCTCATCTACGTCGCGCCCTTGTTCGTCATCCTGTTGCTGCACGATCTGTTTTCTGCCGAACGGGAGGCCGGGCGCCTGGGTGTTCTTCGGTCGACACCGCAGGCGACGGCGCGGCTATGGGCGCCGAGGATCGCGGTGCGGCTTGCAGGGCTGCTTGTCGCCCTGGCGCTCCCGTTCCTGCTGGGAGCCTTGATCGCCGGAACCCCGGGGTGGAAGACCGCCGCAGTCCTTGGATTGATTGCAGCCTATCTGGCGTTCTGGTCGCTGCTGTCGCTGGCCGTCGGCTGGCGTGGGACAACGTCCATCGGCAATGGCATGACGCTCGCCGCGCTCTGGCTTGTACTGGCGCTGGTGGCGCCTTCACTCGCACACGTCGCGATCAATACCGCAGTCCCGCTACGGCAGGGCGCGGAACTTTCACTCCTGCAGCGAAACGCCGTACATCGAGCGTGGGATATACCGAAAACGGCGACCATGGACCCGTTCTTCCGGTCTCATCCGGAATGGGCGGGCACCGCGCCCGTAACCGCACCCTTTCACTGGAAGTGGTACTTTGCTTTCCATCAGGTTGGCGATGAGTCAGTCGCCACCCTGGCGCAGCAATATCGCGACGGGATCCTGGAACGGTCACGTCTGGCCGAGCAGGTTGGCCTGATCCTGCCGACGGTTGGCGTGCAACTGGCCCTCCATCGCCTGGCGGAGACCGATCCACGTGCGCAACTCGCCTATCAGGACCGCATCCGCGCTTTTCACAAGCGCCTACGGACATTCTACTATCCGTACATCTTCAACGAGCTTCCTTTCGGGATGGAGGATTTCGAAAGGGCGCCCCGCTATGCGCCTGAAACCAAACAGCCATGACGGTTTGATCCCGGCTGTCCCTGTAGCTTCAGTCTGCGCCGTGCGGGCTGGCCGCCTTCTGTAGCCCTTGAATCACCCCGGAACCGGAAACCCGCCTGCCCGGCTGACCGAAGCCGCCGGCGTCTTGCCCACCAGCGCTGACGCCCAGTTGCCGATCTCGATGAGCTTGCCCAGATCGTAGGTCGTCTCAAACCCGGCGCGTTCCAGCATATAGACCAGATCCTCGGTGCCGATGTTGCCGGTTGCGTTGGGGGCGAACGGACAGCCGCCCAGGCCGCCGACGCTGGCGTCCAGAATGTCGACCCCGGCCTCGACGCCCGCAAAGGCGTTGGCCAGGCCGGTGTTGCGCGTGTCGTGGAAGTGCAGGCGCAGCGGAATGTCGCCGGTCAGCTTGCGGGCCGCCTCCACGCGGCGGCGCACCAGCCAGGGATCGGCGACGCCGATGGTGTCAGCCAGAGCGATCTCGGCCACCTTCAGGTCGGCGGCGGCCTTCACGATTTCCATCACACGGGCTTCGGGGACCTCGCCCTCGAAAGGGCATCCGAATGCAACGGAGATCGTCATAGAGATCGGCGGGTCACCCGGCTTGCGGGCCGCCACGATGGCGGCCAGCGCGTCCACCTGCTCGGCCGTCGAAGCGCCCTGATTGCGGATGCCGAAGCCATCGCTGGCGCAGACCACCACATTGGCCTCGTCGCACCGGGCTTCGACGCAGCGCTCCCAGCCCCGGGCGTTCAGCACCAGGCCGATCCGGGAGCGGCCCTCGGCGTGGGGCAGGGCGGCCATGATCTCCTCGGCGCCGGCCATCTGCGGCACGCGCTTGGGATTGACGAAGGACACCACCTCCATGCGCCGTGCGCCGGCGGCCTCGAGCCGGGCGATCATCTCCAGCTTCTGGCCGACATCCAGCAGGGTCTTTTCGTTCTGCAGGCCGTCGCGCGGGCCCACTTCCACGATCTCGATCTTGCGTCCCATTATGGTGTCTCCCGGGCGTCCATGTCGGGCGCCACATAGACCCTCAACGTCATCGGGTCGCCCTTGGAGTAGTTCAGGCCCTCGATCTTGGCCACTTCCTCGGCCCGGCCGCCGCGCGCCTTCAGCGCGGCGCGGAAGGCGGCCTCCTCGAGATCCTCGACAATGGCGGGGCGGTTCTCGACCACGGCGCGGGCGGCTTCATCCGGCCCGTCCAGCTCGGTGGCGGTGCCCAGGGCGAAGACCAGACTGGGCTCGGCGAACCCGGCCACAGCGACGGGCGCCTCGGCCACGCCCTGTCGCGGCAGCAGCCGGTTGTCGCCCATGGCTTGTTCCAGGCGGGCTGAAAGCCACAACGGTTCAAGGCGCGGCGCCAGGCCCGCCGCCAGCGCGCCATGACCCAGCACGCCCAGTGTCAGCGCCGCAGCGGTAGCGGCGACAGGTGCCTTGCGGATCAACAGCCCCGCGCCGACAAGACCCGCACCGCCCAGCAGCCCCACTGTCAGGGTTGCGGCCCATAGATCGCTCGGGTCTCCGTAGAGCGACAGCAGATAGACCACCCCGCCAGCCAGCGCCAGGCCAGCCAGGGCGCAAAGGCCAGCGCCCATCCAGCGTGAGACCACGCCCATCGGCTCGGCTAGGGCACGCGCCGCCAGCCAGGCCAGTGCGCCATAGGTGGGCAGCGTATAGTGGGGCAGTTTGGTGGGCAGCAGCTCAAACAGGATCCAGGTCGGGATCAGCCAGGCCATCGCGAACCGCACCCCGGGCTCCTGCCGCCAGCGCCAGGCGCCGATCACCGCAGCGGGCAGCAACAGGGTCATGGGAAAGGCCAGAATGGGCGTCAGCAGGGTGTGATAGCCGAACGGTGCGCCATGTGTTTCCTGACCACCAGCCAGCTTGGGCGCAAGGTCGGACCCCACCGCCTGGGACCAGAAACCGCCGTCTGTGGCGACGGTCACTGCCCCCGCCCAGGGCCCGACCACCGCAAGTACGATCATCAGACCCCACCACCATTGCAACTGGCCGAGCCAACCCGCGCGACGGTCGGCAAGGATCAGGGCCAAGATCGCAAGCAGAGCCACCATCGGCCCGACCGGCCCCTTTATCAGGGTCGCCAGGGCGATGCCGGTCCAGAATAGCCAGACTGCTGCGGAACCTGCTGCCGGTCCGCCATTGCGGGCCGAATAGAGCCGGGCCAGGGCGGCCATCGCCAGAGTCGTCACGCCGGCCAGCATGGCGTCAGTCTTGGCGATGAAGGCCTCGGTCGAAAGCAGGAAGCTGGCCCCCAGCAGGGCGCCGGCTACCAGCGCCGTCCGGGCGTTGAAGAACGCCGCCGCCCCCCAGACGCAGGCGGCCGCAGCCAGCATTGCGCCCAGCAGGGAGGGGATGCGGTAGGCCCAGATCTGTCGGGCTTCGGGACTGGAGAAGGTTGAGACGCTGGCTGCCTGTAACCAGTGAATACCCACGGGCTTCTTGAAACGTGGCGCATCCTGGAATTGGATGACCACGAAGTCATGGCTCTCCAGCATCTGGACCGTGGCCTGGGCGAAGCGGGATTCGTCCCGGTCGAGTGGCGGCATGGCCATCAGCCCGGGCAAGCCGGCCAGAAAGGCGATCAGGGCCGCAACCGCCGGACCCCGCCAGCCGCCGCTCCATTTCGCCATGATGTCGTCCAGCGTCATGCGACTCAAATAGCACGATCCTTACGCGCGCCGACTTTTCCGCTATGCAGACAGCCATGGTTTTGGCGCCTGAAATTTCTGTGGTCGTTCCGGTGTTCGATGAAGCCGGCGCAGCGCCTGACCTGGCGCGAGAGATCGCGACGGCGTTCGCAGGCCGATCCTTTGAAATCCTGTTCGTTGATGACGCCAGCCGGGATGGCACCCGAGAAGCCCTCAATGCCCTGCGCGCCGAAATTCCACAGCTACGCGTGTTGGCGCACCGGCGTAACTCGGGACAAAGCCGCGCCATCCGCAGCGGCATCCTTGCCGCCCGCGGGCCGGTGATTGTCACTCTGGACGGCGACGGACAGAACGACCCTGCTGATGGCCCCGCCCTGGTGGACGCGCTTGCGGCGGGCGGGGCAGATTTGGCCATGGTCGGTGGCGAGCGGATCAAGCGGCAGGACAGCCAGGCCAAGAAGCTTGCGTCACGCTTCGGCAACGGTATCCGGCGGCGGCTTCTGCGTGACACGGCCCGTGATACCGGCTGTGGCCTGAAGGCCTTCCGACGGGAGGCGTTCCTGCAGCTTCCCTACTTCGACCATATCCACCGCTATCTGCCGGCGTTGATGTTGAGGGAGGGCTATGACGTGACATTCCAGCCGGTCCATCACCGCCACCGACAGACCGGGCGGTCGAAATACACCAACCTCGGCCGGCTGATGGCCTCGCTCTCGGACCTGCTCGGCGTCATATGGCTACAGTCGCGCTCGCGGAACCCAGGCGGCGTCGACGAACTCTGAGTCCACGCCGTCAGGTCAGGGCGGAGAGGATAAGGGTCACGACGGCGACATCGATGAAACGGGACAGAAGGAGCAGCATGGGCAGGTCCGTGGTCGCGGGTTGCAAACACGGTTAAGCAAGAGTTGCGCCACAGGATGTCCCGGTATGGCCCTCTTCTTCGACGCCCCCTGGTTTGACGGAAAACTCGCCGAGCGCGGCCTGTCCCGCGGCGTGATGGCCGCGGTTTCGGGTTTGAGCGAGGATCAGCTCATCCTGGTCTTCAAGGATCAGATGGAACTTTCCGCCGGGCAGGTGGCGGCCTTTGCCCAGTTGCTGGGCGTTTCGCCTTCAGAGGTGGCCAACCGCGCAGGCGTTTCGACGCCCACACCCAGAGCTTCGTCACGGGATGTGCAGATCGAGGCGCTGGAACAACGACTGGCTGCGCTGGAGGCCGAGGTCGCGCGCCTGAAAGGCAGCTAGATGTCGCGGCTGCGGCGGCCTTGCCTGGCGCGACGGTCCCAGGACCCGGACCATTCAATGCGGCTGTAGGCGCTGCGCGCCCGCTCCAGGAGGGAGGCGCCCGCCCGCAGGCCGCGCCGCTCGCCATGTTGACCGAGAAGCTGGGCGACGTAGCCGCTGTCCACATCGCGGCGCTCCTGACGGAACCCGGCTGATGCGCTCACCCTTTGGGTTGTGGCCGGCAGACCGGTAGGGGAGACTTCGAAGGTCTCATCGACGGGCGCGTCCTCGTAGCTCGCCGCTCTTCGCGCCGAGACCGCCCGTCGGATGCGGTCAATGCGGGACATCATGCCTCACAACTTGCAATGGATGGGCCACAACCTCAGCTTTTTGCCAGCTTGTCCAGTTGCGCCTGCATGTCGGACATCTGCTTGCGCAATAGGTTCAGTGCCTCATCGGCTGCAGGCGCGGGCTTTGGCGGCGGCGCAGGCGCCGGCTGTTCGTTTCGCGCAAGAGGCGCATAGGCGAATGGCGAGAACATTTTCATCGCCTTGTCGAACAACTGCAGATTCTGGCGAATCTGTTCCTCGTAGGCGCCTGTCGACTGGCCGAGGCTTGAGAACTGGGTTCGCATCCGCTCCTGCTGTTGGGTGAAGCTGGATAGCGACAGCTCCAGATAGCTGGGCAGAAAGGCTTGCATCGAGTTGCCGTAGAACCCGATCAACTGGCGCAGGAACTCGATCGGCAACAGGCTTTGCCCCTGGCTCTCTTCCTCGAAAATGATCTGGGTCAGGACGGTGCGGGTGATGTCATCGTTGGTCTTGGCGTCATAGACGACGAAATCGACGCCCTGCTTTACCATTTCCGACAGGTGTTCGAGGGTCACGTAGCTGGAGGACGCGGTGTTGTAGAGCCGCCGGTTGGCGTACTTCTTGATGACCACGCGTTCCCCCGGATTGACGCCGCCGCCGGTCTCTTGAGTGTCGGCCATCGTTGATCCTTGTTCCCGGGCCTGATGGCGCGCCCCGCCGACCCGTTTCTGCGGCGCAGTATCGCGGATGCGAGCGCTTTAGCAAATGCCCTCAAATCAATTGCGTGGCGGCCTTGCCCTCCGGGGACGCGCGGTCGATAAATGATCCAACAAGGCCACAAAAGAACGTCAGGGATCCGCCATGAGCGACATCGTCATCGTTTCCGCAGCCCGCACGCCGGTGGGATCCTTCAACGGCGCGCTCTCCGGTCTTCCCGCCCATGAATTGGGGCGCATTGCAATTCAGGCCGCGGTTGAACGCGCCGGGATCACCGCTGCTGACGTCGACGAGGTGATAATGGGCCAGGTCCTGCAGGCCGGCGCGGGACAGGGCCCGGCTCGGCAAGCGGCGGTGAACGCCGGCATCCCCAACGCCAGCCCCGCCTGGAGCCTGAACCAGCTCTGCGGTTCCGGTCTTCGCGCCATCGCACTGGCCGCCCAGCAGATCAGCGATGGTTCAGCCGACATCGTGGTCGCCGGGGGTCAGGAGAGCATGAGCCAATCGCCCCACGCCGCCCACATCCGCAACGGCCAGAAGATGGGCGATCTGGGTTTCGTCGACACCATGATCAAGGATGGCCTCTGGGATGCTTTCCACGGCTATCACATGGGCCAGACGGCGGAGAACATCGCCAGCCGCTGGCAGATCACCCGCGGTGATCAGGACGCCTTCGCCGTCGCCTCCCAGAACAAGGCCGAGGCCGCGCAGAAGGCCGGCAAGTTTGTCGGAGAGATTGCGCCGGTCACGATCAAGGGTCGCAAGGGCGACACGATTGTCGATCAGGATGAGTACATTCGCCACGGCGCCACGCTGGAGAGCGTCTCGGGCCTGAAGCCTGCCTTCAACAAGGAAGGCACTGTCACGGCGGCCAATGCCTCGGGCCTTAACGACGGCGCCGCGGCCATGGTGCTGATGACGGCCGCAGAAGCGAAGAAACGCGGCCTGACGCCATTGGCCAGGATCGCCTCATGGGCCAATGCCGGTGTTGATCCGGAGATCATGGGCACCGGGCCGATCCCTGCCAGCCGCAAGGCGCTGGAGCGCGCCGGCTGGACAGTCGCCGATCTGGATCTTGTGGAATCCAACGAGGCGTTCGCGGCGCAGTCGATCTGCGTTGTCCGCGATCTCGGCCTTGACCCGGCCAAGGTGAACGTGAACGGCGGCGCCATCGCCATCGGTCATCCCATCGGCGCCTCGGGGGCCCGTATCCTGACCACACTGCTGCATGAGATGAAGCGCACCGGCGTATCAAAAGGCCTGGCCACACTGTGCGTTGGTGGCGGTATGGGCGTGGCCATGTGCGTCGAGAAGATCTGAACACATAGACCCGGATCAACCGGCGTCGGCGACAAGGGAGTTTGAGGCATGGCCAGGGTTGCGTTTGTCACCGGGGGAACCCGGGGCATTGGACGGGCGATCTGCGAACGTTTGAAGGCGGATGGTATCCTGGTGGCGGCGGGCTACTCCGGCAATGATGCAGCGGCCGAAGCCTGCGCCCGCGAGCTGGGCGTAATGGTCGTGAAGGGCAATGTCGGCAACTTCGCAGACTGCAAGGCCGCCGTGGACGCGGTGACCGCCGAACTCGGCCCTATCGATATTCTGGTGAACAACGCCGGCATCACCCGCGACGGTGTGTTCCACCGCATGACCTCCGAGCAGTGGAGCGAGGTGATCCGCGTCAACATGGACTCCCTTTTCAACATGACCCGCCAGGTCATTGAAGGGATGCGTGAGCGCGAGTGGGGCCGGATCATCAATATTTCCTCGATCAACGGTCAGAAGGGCCAGATCGGCCAGACCAACTATTCAGCGGCCAAGGCGGGCGTGATTGGCTTCACCAAGGCGCTGGCGCTGGAAAACGCGAGGAAGGGCGTCACGGTCAATTGCGTCGCGCCCGGCTACATCGACACCGAGATGGTACAGGCGGTGCCGCCCAAGGTGCTGGAATCGATCATTGGCCAGATCCCCGCCGGTCGCCTCGGTAGCGGGGAGGAGATCGCCGATACGGTGTCGTTCCTGGCCGGTGAACGGGCGGCGTACGTGACCGGCACCACACTTTCGCTCAATGGCGGCCAATACCTGGTCGGGTGAAGACCGTCGCCCGGTCCAAAAAGCGCCCCGATCAAAGCGCATCTGTTCGTCCGACATGATGAGTTATTGGATGGCGCACGGGCGAACCCTTTGCGCGGTGGTGCTCGGCGCCGCTGCGCTGGGTCTGGCCTTGCCGGCAATTGCCGGGCCGACGGAGCGGGTTCGCGAGAGCCTGTTCCGCCGTCAGGTTGGCGAGGCGGCGGGCCCGCCGCTGGCGCGCTATGTCTCCGAGCAGGGTCGGGTCTTCATTCTTGATCGCAGCCAGCCGGTCCCGATGCTCAAGTTCGAGGACAGTCCCGAGGTCTGGGCGCTGCAACCTTCGCCCGCGCCGCGTGGTGATCTGATTTACAAGAACGATCTGGGCGAGCCGGTTCTGCGGGCCACCCGTCTTGGCGGCTACACCCTGTTTACCGATGCTCGTCCCAGTGGGGAGGCGGTGTCACTGATCGGCGGGGCGTCGCCGTTGCGTCTCATGGGGCTTAGCCCCCAGGCACTGGGCGAACGGCTTCTACAGGCGTCCGTACGCTCCGGTCGGGCCGCGCGGCGGCCGGTGATTTTCGAAGCTGAAGCTACGCCCGCCTCCGCCGCGCTCATCGCTGATGCGGCCACGGTCGTCAGCGTCGCTTTCCTCAAGATGGCCGGGCGGGACAAGGATCGGGCCCGTCTTTCCCGGGTCGCAAGGGTGCAGTTCGCCTCGGGCAACACCGTCTCGGCCACCCTGACCAATGGCGTGCTGCAAGTGGTGGTCGCGCCCTCCCGGGGCATGGCGGGACGCCCCTCGTCCGACAAGCTGGAACGTCTGCTGCGCAGCGCGAAGTAGGCCTCAGCCCTTGAAGTTGTCCTTGGCCGTCCGTACAGCCGCGAAGGCTTGAGCGTCAGGCTGGCCGCCAGCCCCGACCCGGTTCGCCAGGGCCGGCGCCCGCAGAAACGGGTTTGTCGCCTTTTCCAGCCCGATGGTGGTGGGCACGGTCCACTCGTCACGCTCGCGCGCCGCAAAGATCGCCTCGGCGCGGGTCTTCAACGCGGCCCCATCATCGACAGAGAGTGCGAACCGGGCGTTGGAGGCGGTATACTCATGGGCGCAGTAGACCCGGGTGTCATCGGGCAAGGCGGCCAGCCGCTGCAGGCTGTCCCACATCTGTTCCGGCGTGCCCTCGAAAAGCCGTCCGCATCCCAGCGCAAACAGGGTGTCGCCCACGAAAGCTACCCGATCGGTCGAATCGTAGAAGGCGATATGGCCCAGGGTATGGCCGCCGCTCTCGATCACCTGGAACCGGGTCTCGCCGAGATCGACGACGTCACCACCGGCCACCTCGCGGTCCAGCGGCGCAATCCGCGTCACCTCGGGCGGGCCAACAATCGTGCACCCAGTCATCGCCTTGATGTCGGCGTTACCGCCGGCGTGGTCCGGGTGCCAATGCGTGTTGAGGATCATGTCCAGCTCCCATCCCAGATCGTCCAGCTCACGCAGGATCGCGCCCGCGTCGGGGGTATCGATGCAGGCAGTTTTGCCACTGGCCTCATCGCGGATCAGGAACCCGTAGTTGTCCGAGAGGCAGGCGAATTGGTGAATGGTGAGCGGCATGGCAGATCTCCCGGAATTTCCAGATCGATTTAGGCTGGTCGAGACGCCCCGTCGAGCATAGCCATCACACATGCGCCGCGACGTTCTTGAGCTTCGTCAGTTCTACGCCTCCGACCTGGGTCGTGCGGCCAGGGCCATGGTCGAGCGAAAGCTGAGAGAGGCGTGGGGCGACACCTATGGGCTGGACGTGCTGGCGCTGGGCTACGCCACGCCCTTCATCACACCCTTCCGGGAGCGCGCGCGCCGCGTGGTCGCCGCCATGCCGGCCCAGCAGGGGGTCGAGGTCTGGCCTGGCGACGGTCCGATCCTGTCGACGCTGACACCCGAAGATGTGCTGCCCTTCACCAACGCCCTGTTCGACCGGATTCTGGTGGTGCACGGGCTGGAGGAAAGCGCCGATCCCGTCGGTTATCTGCGGGAAGTCTGGCGCGTGCTGGCGCCATCCGGCCGGGCGATCATTACCGTCGCTTCGCGGACCGGGCTCTGGGCCGATACCGAACGCACCCCTTTCGGTCATGGGAGGCCCTATACCCGTGGCCAGCTGGCCGATCTGATGCGGGAGGCGGATCTGGAGCCCTCGGGCTGGACGCGCGCGCTGTACGTGCCGCCAGTCGGCTGGATGGCGCGGTGGGCCGACGGTTTCGAGCAGGCCGGGTCCCGGCTGTGGCCGGGGTTTGCTGGACTACTGCTGATGGAATGCACCAAACAGACCTTCGCTGTGAAACCAAAAGGCTCGCGATCCGTTGTCCGTACCGTTCGCCCTGTGCTGGCGCCGTCGCCAGCCGGAACCGCGCGCCGTGGACAACGCTTGGCGCCGCCGCCCGGAAGGTCTTAGCTACACGTCCTGACTTTTCCTCGAAACGGAGGCGCGACGACCCATGAAACTGATCATCGCCGTCATCAAGCCCAGCCGCCTCGACGCCGTTCTTGATGCGGTCACCCAAGCCGGCGCCTCGGGCCTTACAGTTACCGAAGTCCGCGGCTACGGCCGCCAGCGCGGCAAGACCGAAGTCTATCGCGGCGCGGAGTACGAGGTGAAGCTGCTGCCTAAGGTGAAACTGGAAATCGCGGTTCCCACCGACATCGTCGAAGCGGTCATCGAAGCCATCACGCAAAGCGCCAACACCAACAAGATCGGCGACGGCAAGATCTTCGTTCTGGATCTGGAGCGTGCCTTGCGTATCCGCACCGGCGAGGAAAACGCGGCGGCGATCGCGGGATAGGGCGCTCCCGATCAGGGTCAGGAAATCCCTGTTTGGCGGTCTCCAGGCTACCCGAACAGGTCGGATTTCGCTGGCGCAACGACCCCCGCCTCGGTCTTCCGGCTCAGCAGAAACAGCGCCGTCTCGGCCCGCCAGTTCTCAATCGGCTGGCGCGGATCAATGCTGCGGGCCGGTTTGCCATCGGCCAGCGACATGCAGGCGTCGATCCTGAGACCCAGGTCGTCGCAGAGTGTTGTGAAATCCCTCAGCGTGCACAGGTGAATGTTGGGCGTCGACCACCAGGGTTCGGGCAGGGCGCCGGTTTCCGGCATCCGCCCCCGGCTCAGCAACGCCCAGCGCACGCGCCAGTGGCCGAAGTTCGGCACGGAAACCACCGCCTGCTCGGCGATCCGCAGAAGTTCGGACAGAACGTGCCGGGGCTCGCGCATCTGCTGCAGGGTTTTCGAGAGGATCGCGTAGTCAAAAGCCCGCGTCGGAAAATGATCGAGGTCGCGGTCGCCGTCGCCCTGCACCACCGCCAGTCCGCGCGCCAGGCAGGCGGCGACGCCCTCGGGGCTGATCTCCAGGCCCTGGCCGTCTACGCCCTTGTCGCGGGTGAGGAGTTCCAGCAGTGCGCCATCTTCACAGCCGACGTCGAGCACCCGTGCGCCGGGTCGCACCAGGCTGAGGATCTCGCGAAAATCCTCGCGTACGGCGCTCACCCAAGACCCCTGGCCTGAGCCTGGGCGTTCATGAAGCCGCGGAGCGTCTGGTCCAGCTGCGGCTCGTCCAGCAGGAAAGCGTCGTGGCCCTTATCGGTTACGATCTCGGCGAAGCTGGCCCGGCAGCCCGCAGCGTTCAGCGCGCGAACCACGTCACGGCTCTCGGATGTGGGATAGAGCCAGTCCGAGGAGAACGACAGAATGCAGAACCTGACCGTTCGGGCTTTCAGGAACGCCTCGGTCAGAATGCCGCCATGGTTTGCGGCGAGGTCGAAATAGTCCATGGCCCGGGTTATGTAGAGATAGGAGTTGGCGTCGAAACGGTCGACGAAACTGGCGCCCTGATGGCGCAGGTAGCTTTCTACCTGAAAGTCTGCGTCAAAGCCCCACGATAGCCCGTCGCGCTGCAGTTCGCGGCCAAATTTTCTCTGGAGAGCCGATTCCGAAAGATAGGTGATGTGCGCGGCCATCCGCGCCACGGCGAGACCCTTGTCCGGCCGCAACCCTGCCGCCAGATAGGCGCCGCCGCACCAGTTGGGATCGGCCATAATCGCCTGGCGGCCGACTTCGTGGAACGCGATGTTCTGGGCTGAGTGGCGAGGCGCCGCAGCGATACAGACGGCGCTGAACAGCTTCTCCGGATAGTCCGCCGCCCACTGCAACACCTGCATGCCGCCCATGGACCCGCCGACGACGGCGAACAGGGTCTCGATCCCCAACGCCTCGACCAGCATCGCCTGGGCGCGGACCATGTCGCCGATCGTGATCACCGGAAAACCGAGGCCGTAGGGCGCGCCAGTTGCAGGATCGGTCGAGGCCGGGCCTGTCGTACCCATGCAGCCTCCGACGACGTTCGCGCAGACGATGAAATACCGCTCCGGGTCGAGAGGCAGACCAGGTCCCACCGCGCGGTTCCACCATCCGGGCTTACCGGTGGTCGGGTGGGTTGACGCCACATGTTGATCCAGAGTCAGGGCATGGCAGACCAGCACGGCATTGGTCTTGCCGGCGTTCAGCTTCCCATAGGTTTCGTAAGCCACCTCAAGGGGAGCCAGGGTCGCGCCCGAATCAAGCCGCAGGGGCTGGTTCGCGGCGAACCGCCAGGTTCCGCCGCTCCGCTCGATTTCACCGGATATGGGCGCCTGCGCCGTCATGCCGCCTTGGACCGCCTCGCCCCATCACTGTCAATGGGTTGCAGCCGGCTACGCGTGGGCTATGACAGCCTCTTGAGGGAGCGTTCATGGATCGGCTGATCCTTCTGCGGCACGGCAAGGCCGAACCGGAGTCAGAAACCGGCGACGATTTTGATCGGCGGCTCGCGGTCCACGGGGCGGTCGAGTCGGCGGCCATGGGCCTGCGTCTGGCTGACACGGGCTTTCGCCCGGATCTGGCGATGGTGTCGACCGCTGCGCGCGCGCGCGGAACCTGGGAGGCGGCGGCGCCTGCCTTTCCGGAAGCTCAGGTCCGCTATGAGGACGAACTCTATCACGCTGACATGCAGACAATCCGCCATGTGGCTCAGCGCGCTGCCGCCGAGGCGGCCACAGTGATGATCGTCGGCCATAATCCGGGCCTGCAGGAACTGACGATAGCCTTGCTGATGGAGGGCCGCGCGCCTGCGGGGCTGATCGCCAAGGTCCAGCGGAATTATCCCACGGCCGCAGCCTCGGTGTTCCTGATAGATGGGGCCGGTCGCCCGCATTACGACGGCCTGTTCTTCCCGGAACGCTGAGATGCGCGTCTACAAGATATTGCCTCGCAGCGAATGGGCCACGGCGCAGGCGTCGGGACGTTTCGAGGGCTCCGCCATCGACCTTCAGGATGGTTACATCCACCTCTCCACGGCGGCCCAGGCAGGCGAAACCGCCCGGCGTTACTTCCGGGATCTGACCGGCCTTGTTGTCCTGGAGATCGAGGGCGATGACCTGGGCCCGGCCTTGAAGTGGGAGCCGTCGCGCGGCGGCGACCTGTTTCCCCACCTCTACTCTGGCCTGCCCGTCGGCGCGGTCCGGGCGGTCCATGACGCACCGCTCGACGCCGGGGGCACGCCGCAATTGTCGTTACCGACATGATCGACCTCCATCGCCTTGCCACAGGCGCTCTTCGGGGGCTGGATCCGGAAGATGCCCACAACCTGGCGATCCGTGCCCTTAAGCTGGGGTTGGGTCCCGTGGCGCGAGCCGACGATCCGATTCTGGCCTGTGAGCTGGCGGGCCTGAAGCTACCCAATCCCATCGGTCTCGCACCGGGTTTCGACAAGAACGCCGAGGTGTTCGGACCGATGCTGCGCGCAGGCTTCGGGTTCGCCGAGTGCGGCACCGTCACGCCGCTGCCACAGGTCGGCAATTCCCGGCCCCGCCTGTTCCGCCTGGCCGAGGATCGCGCGGTGATCAACCGGATGGGTTTTAACAACGCAGGTCTGGAGGCTTTCGCCGCCCGTCTGGCGAAACGTGGATCCGGCGTGGTCGGCGCCAATCTGGGCGCCAACAAGGACAGCGAAGACCGTCTTGCCGACTACACCAGTGGCTTGAGACGGCTGTGGGGCATGGCGTCCTATTTCACGATCAACATCTCCTCGCCGAATACACCGGGCCTTCGCGCGCTGCAGACCCGCGCGGCGCTGGACGAACTTCTCGGGCGCCTGATGAACACCGCCCAGTCGCTGCCGTCGGGCGTCGCTGCACCCATGTTCCTGAAGGTTGCGCCGGATCTGGAAGATGCCGAGATCGAGGCCATTGCCGAAGTGGTGGCGGGGCACGGCATGGCCGGGGTGATCGTCGCCAACACCACCCTGGCCCGACCGGGGCTGAAGTCTGCCCATCGTGACGAGACCGGCGGTCTTTCAGGTGCGCCCCTGATGGCGCCGTCGACGCAGGTGCTCCGACGGTTCCATAGTTTGACCAACGGCCGGTTCCTGCTGATCGGGGCAGGCGGGATAGGCTCCGGCGCGGACGCCTACGCCAAGATCCGGGCTGGCGCTCAGGCCGTCCAGCTCTATTCGGCGCTGGCCTACGAGGGGCCGGGCCTTGTCGTCCGCATCAAGCGCGATCTTGCCGCTCTTTTGCGCGCCGACGGGTTTCGCTCCGTGCAAGAGGCCGTAGGCGCCGAATAGTCACCTCGCGACGGTGCGCCACGTTGCCGCGCCGGTCAGGCTGCAGTAACGCGTAGAGACGATGGCCGACGCGTCCCCGCCGACCAAGCCGCCTGAGAGACCCTGGCGCCGCCGCCTGTTCTGGCCCGGGGGCCTTTCGGCACGCCTGCTGGTCCTGACGGTCGTCATCGCCACCCTGGGCGGCGCGCTGGCGATTCTGCCGGCCATGGCGGCCTATGAGAAACAGTGGTTGCTCGACCGCGTACGCGCCGCAGAGCTGGCTTCCCTCGCCGCAGAAGTCGCCCCGGACCGGGTGGTCTCCGAACAACTCAAGACCCAGCTGCTGGAGGGCGCGGGGGTCGAGATCGTGGCGGTTTCCAGTGATGGCGTCCGCAGGCTGGTGTTCGCCAGTTCGCGACCAGCCAGGGCGCCCTACCTTGTAGATTTGCGGTCCCGGGCGGCGGGACTGGGTCTGTTTGCGCCGTTCCAGACCCTGTTCGGTCCCGGAGATCGCATGCGCGTGGTCGCCGAACCCCGGTTCCGTGAGGCCGATTTCATCGAGTTCGTCGCCACTGATACCGAGCTCAAGAAGGCCTTGGCGAGCTATCTCTGGCGGCTGGTGGCGATCGTGGCGGGAGTCTCGGCGCTGGCCGGCCTGATCGTGTTTCTGGCGCTCAACCTGTTTCTGGTGCGCCCGATGCAGCGGATCACGCACGCCATGGAGCGTTTCCGCGCCGATCCGGATGATCCCGACGCCCGGGTCCAGCTTTCCGGCCGTCGCGACGAGATCGGCCGCGCCGAGGCGGAACTGGATCGCATGCAGGCGGACCTGCGGGTGGCGCTCAGCTCGCGGGCGCGACTGGCGGCGCTGGGCGAGGCCGTGGCCAAGATCAATCACGACCTGAAGAACATGCTGACCGGCGCCCAGCTGGCTTCGGAACGGCTGGCGGCCCTCAAGGACCCGAAGGTGAGCCAGGCCCTGCCGAGGCTCGAGCGGGCGCTGGATCGCGCGGTAAAGCTGGCTTCGGGCGTCCTGGCCTATGGCAAGACCCAGGAAGCCGCACCGGAGACCCAGACACTCGGCCTGGCCGGTGCGCTGGCCGAAGCGGCCGCCGAGGCGCGGCTGGCTGATTCGGGTATCCGATTCGCCTCCAAGGTGACCGCTGCCGATCAGGTGATCGCGGACCCCGATCAATTTCACCGCATTCTGGTCAACCTGCTACGCAATGCCCGCCAGGCTATCGAGCACCAGCCGGACCGCAAGCTCGCAGGCCGGATCGAGGTGTCGCTGGAGGCGGTGGGCGGAGCCAGCCTGATCCGGATCTCTGACAACGGCCCGGGCGTGCCGGAGCGGATGCGCGAGCGCCTGTTCCAGCCCTTCGCCGGTTCGGGACGGCCGGACTCCACCGGGCTTGGCCTCGCCATCGCCCGCGAACTGGCGCAGGCCCACGGCGGCGACCTGACCCTTTCGGTCACCGGCGACGAAGGCACGGTCTTCGAGCTTCGCCTGCCGGGCACGCCGGGTCCCCGGGCGCGGACCCGAAAGAGCGCCAGCGCGAGCTAGGCGTCGCCTCCAGAGAAGTTTGAAGCCTCAGGGCGCCTTGGCCACGCCCTCGCGGCGGGGGTCCGCGGCGCCGCGAAGGCCCTGCGGCGTGACCTCGATGCCGTGCAGGCCCGAGCCCTCGGCGCCGAAGCCACTCGACATCTTCACCCCGCGCGCCTCCAGGCCCGCTGTCAGTTCCGGCGAGAACTTCGTGGTCTCCGCGGCGTAGAAGGTTCCACCGGAGATCAGGTTCGGAAGGGCGATCGCGTCCTGCATGGTCATCTTCCAGTCCAGTACGCCCACCAGGGCCTTCAGATTGTAGGCCAGGATCGACGGCCCGCCTGGCGAACCCACCGCGGCGACAAACCGATAGTTCCGATCAAGCACGATGGCCGGCGCCATGGATGAGCGTGGTCGCTTGCCAGGACCCACCGCATTGGCCGCGGGGGCCCCATCGCGCTCGCGGGGTGTGAACGAGAAATCGGTGAGCTGGTTGTTCAGGAAAAAGCCCCCGACCATCCGGCCCGAGCCGAAGATGCTTTCCACCGTTGTGGTCATCGAAACCACGTTGCCCCATCTGTCGACGATGGAGAAATGGGTGGTGCCGCCTGGCTCCTGGGTGCGGTCCGGGGCCCGGGGCCCGGCGCCCTTCGGATTGCCGGGGGCGGGCGGGGCGGGGTCGGCGTTCGGGCCGATCAGCTTCGCGCGCGCCGCCACATAGGCTGGGTCGAGCAGGCCCTTGACGGGTACGTCGATGAAGTCCGGGTCACCGATGTAGCGATCACGGTCGGCGTACATAAGCCGGCTAGCCTGGCTGAACAGGTACCAGCCCTCCACGTCGTTCGGATGATTGCCGATGGCGGTATTCTCGAGAATGCCCAGCCCCAGCAGGACCGCAGGGCCGCCGGAAGGCGCGCCGGGCACGCAAACAATGTAGGCGCGATAGGGTCGGCAGAGTCCGGCCTCGGCCTTGGGGCGATAGGCCTTCAGGTCCGCAAGGGTGAGAGATCCTGGCATGTCGCCCTCTCGCACCTTGGCCACGATGGCCTCGGCGATCGGACCTTCCAGCAGCGCCTTCGGCCCCTCGGCGGCGATCTTTCGCACCGTGGCGGCATAGGCGGGATTCCTGACGATGTCGCCCGGCTGGATCTTGGTCCCGTCCGCCTTGGTGAAGTAGGCGACGGCGTCCCTGGTCGCGGCCTGGCCCGCGCGGCTGGAGGCGGCGGCGGCCATCCGACCCGGCGCCGGGAACCCACGGTCGGCCAGTTGTTCGGCCTCGCCGAACAGGTCCTTCCAGGCCAGCTTCCCGTGTTGGTACTGGGCCAGCGACAGCATCGCCACCGCGCCGGGTACGCCGGTGGAGCGCCCGCTCAGGATCGCCGCGCCCTTGTTGAGCGGCTTGCCATCGGCGCCGTAAAACAGCTCCGGCGTCGCCGCCATCGGCGCTGTCTCGCGGCCATTGTAGGCGGTCACCTTTTTCGTCTTCGCGTCGTAGTAGGTCAGGAACGCGCCGCCGCCGAGGCCGGAGCTCTGCGGTTCCACCAGACCCAGCGCCGCCTGTACCGCTACCGCAGCGTCCACGGCGGTTCCACCGGCGCGCAGAATCTTCAGGCCCGCCTCCACCGCCATCGGATTGGCGGCGGCCACCATACCGGTCGACGCCGCCGCCGGCTGCGACACGGCGGCCTGCGGGGTGGCGCAGGCGCTAAGCATCAGGGCAAGGGCCAGGGGGGTGCAGACGGAAGACAGTTTCACGGGACGGTTCGCTCCAGATTGACAGTCGGCGGGACCATAGACCGGCGGCGGCGTGGACAACAAACGCCGGGTCGTGCGAGGTCCCTCCTATGGATGCAAATCGCCCCGGTCCAGGCCCGCGCAATCTGATCACCGATGTTCCTGGCCTAAGGGTCGGGCAGGCGCAAGATGCGGGCGTTCGCACGGGCGTCACAGTGATTCTGCCTGATGAACGCGCAGTCGCGGCCTGCGACGTGCGCGGCGGTGCGCCCGGCACGCGCGAAACCGACGCGCTTCAGCCCGAGAACCTCGTCGAGGCGGTGGACGCCATCGTGCTCTCCGGCGGTTCTGTCTATGGCCTCGCCGCAGCGGACGGAGTGGTGACCTGGCTGGGCGCGAGGGGGCGCGGCTTTGGTCTGGCAGCGGGCATCCCGAAGTCTCCGGTGGTGCCGGGGGCGATCCTGTTTGACGTGGCCAATGGCGGCGACAAGGGTTGGGACGAACAGCCGCCTTATCGCGAACTGGGCCGGGTCGCTGTGGCTGCAGCCGGTCTCAACTTTGCGCTGGGTACTGCCGGCGCCGGTTACGGGGCCATGGCCGGCGGTTTGAAGGGCGGCACGGGCTCGGCGTCGGTGATCACCACCGACGGCTTTGCGGTCGGCGCGGTGGTGGCGGTCAATAGTTGGGGTTCGGTGATCGCGCCTGGCGGTCGCACCTTCTGGGCCGCGCCGTTCGAGCTGGGTGGCGAGTTCGGCGGTCTTGGCTCCGCCGGTCTGGCGGCAGGCCCGGACGCATGGGGTTCCGCCAAACGGCCCGTCGAGACCCGCAATACGACCATCGCCTGTGTGGCCACCGACGCCATCCTGACCCCGGCCCAGGCCAAGCGGTTCGCCGTCATGGCTCAGGACGGCCTTGCCCGCGCTATTCGGCCTATCCACGCGCCTTTCGACGGCGACGTGGTCTTTGCGATCGGTACGGGTCTGCGGCCGCTGGGCGAGCAGCCCGATTACATGATCGCCCGCCTTGGCGCGCTGGCCGCCGACACCCTGGCCCGCGCTGTCGCCCGCGGGGTGTTTGAGGCGACCCCTTGGCCGGGAACGGGAGTTCCTTGCTGGCGGGACCTTCCGGTCGAAGGTTCGCGCTGATAACGTCGAACAGGGTTCTGTTCAGGAGATCACGTCCATGGGTCTGGCTCGCACACTCACCCTGCTTTCCGGCGTCGCCGCGACGGTTACGGTTTCGGGCGCCACGGCGCAGACCGGCCAGGTCGTCCAGAAAGTCACCGGCCCTGTCGCAGTCTACTGGATGAGCGCCCAGACCCAGACCGGCTTCGGCCTGCCCACCGGCGGCGGCAATCCCAATCCCATGGCGATGATGCGCCAGATGATGGGCGGCGGCGGGGCCGGGGCCAACAAGTCGCTCACCCTGCAACTGGGCTCCAGCCAGACCAATGCGGCGCCGTCGGCCGAACACCTGCCCCCGCAAAACCTGGCTGTGGGCGCCAGCCTGCCCCTGATAACGCCGAAGCTCACCCCGCCGGAGCCGCGTGAGCCTGGCCAGATACCGCGCGATTTCCAGAAACCCCGGGGGCGCCTGCTGATCTTCTGGGGTTGTGGTGAGAAGGCCAGGCCCGGCCAGCCCATCGTCATCGATTTCGCCAAGCTCGCGGCGGGTCAGATCCCGGCGGGTCTGTCCGGCCTCAACGGCATCGATTTCCGCAACATGTCGCCGCCCTCGGTCTCGAAGAACCGCACCTATGGCGACTGGCCGAACGAAAAGACACGCAACGCCGGCATCCCCTCCCAGGGTTCGCTGCTGGGCGAACACACGATCCGTGGCAACTACAGCCCGCAGATCAACTTCACGCTCGAGGAGGACCAGGATTTCCTGGGCCCGCTCAACCTGACCACCAACGCCAAGGCGCCTGGTGGATGGGCCAATATCGGCTGGAACCTGGTGGGTAACGCTCAGGCCTATTTCGCGACCGCTGTCGGCGGCGGTGACGGCGAGACCATGGTGCTCTGGAGTTCGTCGGAGTCCCAGACGGCGGCCTTCGTGATGCCAGACTACCTTGCACCGTCGGAGATCAACCGGCTGGTGGCCGCCAAGGCCCTGATGGGCCCCGCAACCCGGTCATGCGCCATCCCCAAGGAAGTGGTCGACGCCGCGCCCCAGGCTCTGTTGCAACTGGCCGCCTTTGGCGGCGAGGCCAATTTCGTCTACCCGCCCCGGCCGACCAATCCAAAGATCGCCTGGAACCAGGAGTGGGCCGTCAAGGTGCGCTACCGGTCCGCCACCGGCGGCCTGCTGGGCATGGACATAAACGAGGTGATGGGTGGTCGCGCCGGTCGCAGCAGCGCCAACCCGCCTGCCCAGCAACCCGGCCAACCCCAAAAGCCCGCCAAGGCGCCCAGCGCGGCCGACATCCTCCGCAAGGGTATTCTGGGCGGCGGCCTTCCATTCCCGCGCTGAGCCTTGAAATTTCAGGGCGTCGGGGCCTTGCGCTCCGCCCCGCCCACGACTAGGTTCCGCGCCCTTGCCGTAAGGCTCTGCGCGCCCGTAGCTCAGCTGGATAGAGCATCAGACTACGAATCTGAGGGTCGGACGTTCGAATCGTTCCGGGCGCGCCATTTCTTCCCATTGAAATCAAACGTCCTCCTCCCGCCCATTAGGCCCGCGGCGCCACCGCGCGCAGACGATCCGATACAAACTCCGCCAACCGGTTGACCGGGTTCTCGCCCGGGGTCTTGCGACTGGAGATGAACGTCAGCAGGCATACGGTCGAGAAGATCGCGAAGGGCCAGCCGATCACGGTGGCGGCCGATGCCGCCCCTTTGTCCGCCAGGCCCTGGCCGAGCAGCAGGGAGGTCTGGAACGCAAAGAGCAACAGCCCGGCGATGGCAAAAGCCGCGCGGGATTGCGCGCGCTTGGCGGAGAGACCGAAGGGCACGGCCAGCAGGGGCATCAGTGGCAGCACCAGCGCCCGCGCCAGTCGCGAGTAGAGTTCGGCCAGCAGTGTCTCGCGAGGGAGAGCCGGCGTGGGGCCTCCATAGCCCATCCGGGCCAGCTCTGTGAGGGTGAGCTCGGTTTCCTCGCCGCTGCCGCGGCTGCGCAGTAGCCGCGCTGCCGGAGCCAGGGGAAGGCGCAGGGTCAACTCCGAGAAGGTCAGGAGGTGCGGCGCGCCGGTTGGGTCAGTACTGAGCTGCTGACCGTCCCGTAGATCGAGGGTCACACTGAGGCCGTCCTGGTTGTGATGGATGTCAGCGGTTGCGGCCGTCAGCACGTCCTCGCGGCCGCCAGGCGATAGCCGGCGCAGAAACACCTTCTGCAGCCGCTGCCCCGTGGGGTCCACGCCCTCGGCGGTCAGCAACAGGCTGGGGTCTGGCGACAACAAGGCCCTTGGCTGGATCTGGCCGCTCCAACCGGCATTCTCGGCGGCATGCAATACGGCGCGATAGCCATAGCGGCTGTAGGGTTGGATGAAACCGTAGAGCAGCAGGCTAAGCAGCATCAGCACCACGCCCAGCGCCACAAACGGCGCTGCGATCCTCCCCAGTGACATACCGCTGGCCAACATGGCGTCGATCTCGGATTCGTTGTTAAGGCGGTTCACCACCACGAACAGCGCGATGAAGAAGCCTACCGGCAGGATCAGGCCCAGATAGTGCGGGGCAAGATTCATCATCAGCCCCACGAGGTAGCTGAATCCGTCCTGTGTCTGCGCCAGCAAATCGAACGATCTGAGCACCCGCTCCAGCAGAAAGGCCAGCATGGTGCTGGTCAGGACCGCGGCCATGGGGCCGAAGGTGCGGCTGAGGAGGTAGCGGTTCATCAGGCCGCCAATCGTGGGACGCACCCATGCTGGCCGCTGGGCGGCCCTGGAGGTCCGCGCCGTCGAGGTCATCGACGGGCGGAGTCCGGACGTCGGGTCCTTGTCCACCGGACGGTGAGCGGGAGCAGCCAGATCCGTGTTCATGTTCGACGCCCGTCTGTCCGTAGCGAAGGCATCGCCTGTCGCCGACTGGACCTGGCGAGAGTGCAAAACATCACTCGCCCGGCAGTGGACCGGCGGCGGTCAGCCCGCCGTAGGCTGGTTCCAGCAGACGCCGGCCGGAAGCGCGGGCGCGCAAGCCGGGTCGCGGTGCGGCCATGGCTTCACGATAGACGCCCACCATCTGGTCCAGAATCCGGGGCCACAGATAGGCCGCGCTCTCCAGATGTGCCGCACGGCCCATCGCAAGGCGCCTGGCCGGGTCATCCATGAGGGAGAGGATCGCATCGGCGTAGGCGCCCGGGTCATGCGAGCGGCAGAGGATTCCGGTGCGCCCTGGCTCCACCAGGACCCGGCAATTGGGCGCGTCGGCGCACACCATGGCCAGTCCCGAGGCCATGGCTTCAAGGTTCACATTGCCGAATGTTTCGGTGCTGCTGGGGTTGAAGAAGATGTCGCCGCTTGCGATCGCCGTCGCCAGGGCGTCTCCGGAAAGGAAGCCGGTGAACACCGCGTCGGGAAGGCGTTCCCGGAACCAGGGCAGAGCCGGGCCGTCGCCGACCACCAGCACCTGGACCGGACCGCGGGCAGCCTCGAGCGCCTGGATGGTCTCGACGAAGACGCCAAGACCCTTTTCCATAACCACCCGACCAAGGAATACCACCACCGGGCGATCATCTTCAAAGCCGTGGGCGCGCCGCCAGGCGTCGCTGCGTCGTTCCGGGTTGAAGAGCTGTGGTTCCACCCCCCGCGCCCAGACCCGTGCTCGCGCGGCCGGCGAGTCCCGCTGCACCTGCTCGGCGATTGATGGGTTGGGAGCCAGCACATAGTCGCAGCCGTTGTAGAATGCGGCCAGACGCCGTTCCATCCAGGGCTTGAGAAGGCCAAGGCCGTAGTAGTCGAGGTAGCTCTCGAAGTGGGTGTGCAAACTCGCGACCACGGGAACATCCAGTTTCCGGGCCAGGCTCTGGGCCGCCGAGCCCAGCAGGTCAGGGGCCGATAGATGAATGATGTCGGGTTTGAACGCTCTGACATCCTGTTGAATGTGACGCGGCAGCCCCATGGCCACGCGGTACTCCGGCCGCAGTGGAATGGCGAATGAAGGCACCGAGACCAGTTCTCCGACCGGCGCAAACGCAGGCTTCGGGGCGGTTGGCGAATAGATGCGAACCTGGACACCGGCCTGCGACTGGAGATGGTCAACCAACCTGTTGAGGGTCTTGTTTGCGCCGTCGAGTGTGCAGTTGTAGTTGCCCGAGAACAGGGCGACGCGCGCCGGTCGCTGCAGGTAGGCGCTGCTGGTGGGCCGCTCTGTGGTCATTGATAGTCCCTCGAACATGAAATCGGCCGTCTGGTGGGGAGGCGCCGTCGAACGGCAACCGCCTCAATCATCCTGAGTTCCGCCATTCGGTAGGGCTTTGCGCGCGACGTCCTGTCACGTAGCGGCCTTACGGAGAGCTGGGCGATTCGCCGGTCGCTCCGGCGCGACGCCGCGCCAGGGACGTGACGACCCGGGCGGCAGATCAGGGGTGGAAGATGCGAATAGTCGATGTGGCGGAGTTCTATGCGCCGAACGGCGGCGGCGTCCGGACCTACATCGATCGCAAGTTCATAGCCGCCGCCGAGGCGGGCCACGAGCTTTTCGTCATCGCTCCGGGCCCGAAAGACGGGTTCGAGGCGCGCCCGGGCGGCGGAGTGATCTGGGTGCGTTCGCCGGGATTGCCGTTTGATTCCAACTACTGGATGTTTGTCCATGCTGGCCCGGTGCACGCTCACCTCGACCGGCTGAAGCCCGATCTGGTCGAAGCCTCGTCGCCCTGGCGCGGCGCATGGATTGTTGCGAGCTGGGCAGGATGCGCTGCGAAGGCAATGTTCTGGCATGCGGATCCCGTCGCCTCCTATCCCCAGCGTTGGCTGGCCCCCCACGTCGATCCGGACCGAATCGATCAGCTCTTCGCGGGGTTCTGGTCTCACCTCCGCCGCTTAGCGACTTACTTTGACAGTTCGGTTGCAGGCAGCGTCTGGCTTGGCAGACGGCTGCACGATCTGGACATGGGCCTCCTGGCGACGATCCCTCTGGGCGCCGACTGCAGCGCCTTTTCCCCTGCGCTCCGTGACGACGCGCTCCACGCCAGGCTGGTCAGCGATCTGGGCCTGCCGCCGGATGGCAAGGTGCTGCTCGGGGTCGGACGGTTTCACCCACAGAAGCGCTGGCCGATGATCGCCGCCGCCGTTGCTGCGGCAAATGGCCCCGAACAGCCGATTGGATTACTGATTCTGGGCGACGGCATGGACCGCGCGCGGGTGGCCCGGGCGGCGCGGCGCTATCCCAACATCCAGCTGATGACGCCCACGCGGGATCGTAGCTATCTGGCCAAACTGTTCGCCAGCGTCGACGGCCTCGTGCACGGGAGCGAATCGGAGACCTTTGGACTTGTGATCGCCGAGGCGCTGGCTTCGGGTCTGCCGGTGGTCTTGCCGGATCGCGGGGCCTGCTCGGAACTCGCCCCGCCGCCGGTGCGCGAAATCTATCGTTCGGCAGATGTGCGATCCGCGACGGCGGCGATCCTGCGCCTGTTCGCCCGCGACCCGGTTGCGCTGAGGGCCGCTAGCCTGCAGGCCGCGACGGAAGTCCGAAGTGACAGCCAACACTATGTCGAACTGTTTGACTTCTACGACCAGCTGATTCGGGACAGGCACGCCGAAAGCGCCACGGCCGCATGACACTGGAAACGCCCGATGCTCCCAGCGGACCTGAAACCCGCAAGGCTCGACTGAAGCGGATTGCGCTGGCCGTGGCGCCTTGGGCGGGCGGCCTGTTCGCGATCGCGCTGTTCATCGTCACTCTGCTGCAACTGAGCCAGGTGTCATCGGAAGCCCTCGCCACCGTTCAGGGGCTGTCGCCCGCAGTCTGGTTGGTGTTCGTCCTGCTCTATCTGGCTCAACCGGTGGCTGATCAGGTGATCTTCCAGCGACTCTGGCGGCTTCCTGTCCGCAGTTTCGGGGTGATGCTGCGCAAGGTGGTCATCAACGAAGTGCTGTTCGGCTATAGCGGCGAGCTCTACTTCTACGTCTGGGCCAAAAGCCGGGCTGGCCTCAGCGACGCGCCATTCGGGGCCGTCAAGGACGTCAACATCCTCTCGGCGCTGGGCGGCAACGTCCAGACCCTGATCCTGCTGTTGGTCAGTGCGATCAGCCTGACCCAGATCGATCTGGCGCATCAGCTAGGTCCCGCACTTTGGCCCGGCCTGGCTATGGTTGCGCTGACCTTCGGTGTGTTGCTGTTCCGCAAACGCGTGTTCTCGCTGACGCGCCCGGAGCTGGTCTTTGTCGCTTGGGTCCATACGGCGCGGATGATCGCGACCACAGGGCTCACGCTGCTGCTCTGGTCGCTGGCGCTGCCGGAGGTCGGGCTGGGCGTATGGCTGGTGTTGCTGGCCAGTCGCCTGTTGCTGGCGCGGCTGCCGTTCGTGGCCAACAAGGACCTTGTGTTCGCCAATCTAGTCCTGGTGCTGATGGGTGCGGGATCATCGGCGGCGCTGCTGCTGGCCACCCTGGCCATCGCAACGCTGATGGCCCATCTGGCCGTAACCCTGGTCGTCGGCGCGCCTGACCTGGTTCGGGCGGTGTCGAAGGTATCGAGCCACCGCCGCGAGACACTCACCTGAGACTTTAGGGTTCGGGAGAACGGGCGCGTCGCGGGCCCTTAACTTGTCGCCAGCCGCGCCGGGGCCTAACTAAGCCCGGCACCAGTCTTCCTGCCCCACCCCGAGACCCCCTGCGCATGCGCCAGTTCACCTTCGGAGAGATCACCGAGGCGCTGGCGGGTCTGCGGGACCAGACGCGTGGCGCTACGGATGAGCGGCTGGCCTTCATCCACTTCTGCCTGACCCACCTGGCCAGCAGCCGCGCGCAGTTCCTGCAGGATCTATGGGTGGCCTGGGAACTTGGGTCGTTGCGCGACGGCTACTTCGTGGAGTTCGGCGCCACCGACGGCGTGAAGTTCAGCAACAGCTGGTATCTGGAGCTTGAGCTGGGCTGGCAGGGCATTCTGGCGGAGCCCGCGCACGTCTGGCAGACGGCGCTGCGACAGAATCGCACCTGCCACATCGATACGCGATGCGTCTGGATCGAAACCGGCCGCACCCTGACCTTCAATCAACCCGAGATCGCCGCCCACGCCACCATCGACAGCTTCTCCGACAGTGACATGCACGCCGAAAGCCGCCGTGCGGGCGCACGCTATCCGGTGGAAACGGTCTCGCTCGACGACCTGCTGGCCTTCTGGAATGCGCCTCGCCGCATCGACTATCTGTCCATCGATACCGAGGGCTCGGAGCTCGACATCCTGCAGCATTTCGACTGGTCCGCCCATGATGTGCGGTTGATCACGGTGGAGCACAACCATACCGAACGCCGGGCGCTGATCCACGCGTTCCTCACCTCGAAGGGCTATGTGCGCAAATTCGAGGCCCTGTCCAACGTCGACGACTGGTACGTCAAGACAGGCGCCGGGTAGGGCGTCCGTGGACCTCAAGCGCAGCGCCCGATTGCTCCTGACCACCAAGGCGATCCGGGGCTATGGCGATGGCTTCACCGCACTGCTGCTGCCGGTCTATCTGATCAGTCTGGGTCTTGGGCCATTCGAGGTGGGTCTCGTGGCGACCGCCGCCATGCTGGGTTCGGCCATCCTGACCCTTGCCGTAGGCGTCGCCGGCCACAGGGTCAGCGCGCGCGGCCTGCTGATGCTGAGCTGCCTGCTGATGTTGATCACCGGCCTGGCGTTTTCCCAGGCCCAGAGCTTCTGGCCTCTGATAATCGTGGCATTTGTCGGTACGCTCAATCCGTCCAGCGGCGATGTCGGTGTCTTCGTGCCGCTGGAACAGGCGATGATGGCCAACGCCGGACCCGACGCAGACCGGACCACCCGATTCGCCATGTACAATGTGGTGGGCGCCGTGGGTGTGGCGCTGGGGGCCCTTTCGGTCGGCCTGATCGATCCGCTGACCCGCCTGCTAGCCCGGTCCCGTAGCGATATGCTGGAGGCCGCCTTTGCGCTCTACGGTCTGATCGGCGTAGCCGCCTTCCTGCTCTATCGCCAGCTGCCGACGGAGGCGGCGGAGGTCGCGGCCCAGCGCACGGGACTTGGCCCTTCGCGCAAGCGGGTGTTCCAGCTTGCCGCGCTGTTCAGCCTGGATTCCTTCGGCGGGGGCTTTCTGGTGCAGTCGCTGCTGGCGCTGTGGTTGTTCAACCGGTTCGACATGACTCTGGCCACGGCAGGCGTCTTCTTCTTCTGGACCGGGCTGCTGGGGGCGGCCTCGCAGTTCCTCGCCGGGCGGATCGCGGGAAGGATTGGACTGATCAACACAATGGTCTTCACCCATGTGCCCGCCAACCTCTGCGTCATGGCGGCAGCTTTTGCGCCGACACTGCCGATCGCGCTGGGCCTGCTGATCGTTCGCGCGGCGCTCTCCAGCATGGATGTGCCGGCGCGCACATCCTACGTCATGGCGGTGGTGACGCCGCCAGAGCGGGCGGCGGCGGCGGGGATCACCAATGTGCCACGCAGCCTGGCCGCAGCTTTAAGCCCTGCGCTGGCCGGCGCGCTCTTCACCGCCTTCGTGTTTCCCTGGCCGCTACTGATCGGCGGAGGCCTTAAGGTGGCCTATGATGTGCTGCTGCTGAACCAGTTTCGGCACGTGAAACCGCCGGAGGAGCTTTAGGTCGCCAGCAGCTCATCGACCCTGCGGATGTCCATGACTTCCGACGCAATCCCGCCGTCCAGTCGCATCACCTTGTTGCAGTAGAGCTTGAGCAGCGGAGCCTCGTGGGTAGCCAGAACCAGGATGCCCGCCCGCTCCACCAGCTTCAGTAGCCGCTTGTGCGCCAGTTTCTGGAATTCGGCGTCCCCGACGGCGATCCACTCGTCCATCAGCAGCACATCGCAGTCCACCGCCGTGGCGGCGGCAAAGGCCAGACGGCCCTGCATGCCCGCCGAATAGGTCTTTACCGGCATCGCCAGGAACGGTCCGAGGCCGGTGAACGCGGCGATCTCGTCCATCCGCTCATCGATTTCCTTCGCCGTCAGCCCTGCAATGCGGCCGCGCAGCCGGATATTCTCATAGCCAGTCGCCGAGGGGTCGATGCCCAGCCCCAGGTCCAGCAGGGCTGCGATCCGCCCCTGCACCTCGATCACGCCTTCATCCGGCTCATAGGCGCCGGACAGAGCCCGCAGCAGGGTGGTCTTGCCCGAGCCGTTGTGACCGATCAGGCCGAGCCGGTCGCCGGCCTCCAGCTTAAGGCTGACGCTCTGCAGGGCTGTGACGTCAGTCACGCCGGAGTGGCGGCCCAGTCGCCCGCCCACTGCCACGCGCGCCAGCGCTTTCTTCAGCGACTTGGCGTCGACGCCATAGACCGGAAACCTGAGCGTCAGGTCCGTACAGGTGATGGAAACGGGGGGCGGCTTCATAGGTAGTGCACAATCCGGCGACGCGTCCGGGCGAAAATCAGGAAGGTGACGAGCCAGCCTGCCACCGCCATGCCGACCAGAAACAGATAGGTTCCAGGGACGACCGGCGTGCCCAGCAACGGCGCGCGCACCGCCTCCAGCAGGTGGTAGAACGGGTTGAAATCGAGGAACCCCTGATAGTCCTTCAGCCGCCCCGGTTTCCAGAAAACCGGGCTCATGAACAGGGCGAACTGCATCACCGACATCACGATCTGCGGGATATCGCGGAACCGCGCCGAGGCGATCCCCACCAGCAGCGACAGCCAGCTGGCGTTCGCCACCATCAGCACCAGCCCCAGCAGCGCCATGGGCGCATCGGCGGTCCGCCAGTAGCCGTAGAAGATCAGCACCCCCACCACGATCACTAGATGGTGCGCCAGGTTGATCAGGTTGCGAAACACCGTTCGCCAGACAAAGGTCAGCATCGGAAGGCTGGTCTGGGAAAGGATCCCCGCCGCCTGCACAAAGGTGTCGCAGCCCTCGTTGATCGTGCCGGTCATCACCGCGAAAAACACGATCCCCAGCGCCACATAGGGCAGGAAGATGTGCAGTTCGATGGCGAAGAGGTTGGCGTAGAGAAACCCGATCCCCAGGGTCATCAGACCCATCGACAGCGTGATCCAGAAGGGTCCCAGGATCGACCCGCGATAGCGCGAAGACACATCATGCCAGGCCAGCGACCAGGCCAGCCCCAGTCGTCCGAACGAATTGCGCAGGTCCCGCCCGGCCATCTGTAGCTGGAACAGCGTCCCGCGCTGTCCAGTCCGCAGCATATGGGTGGCGGTATCCATGGCCTCTCCCGGGCGAAGGCGGGGAGGTAACAGGCAGAGTCGCGGGGCGCAAGGCAGAGGGGTCGGGCCGAACAGCGGTAACGCACCGTGCAACCGGGCAGCGCCCGCGTCAGACCATCACCCGCAGTCGAACTGGATGCGCTGTCACGGTTGTTCTGGACTGGTCACGCTCTACTTTGTGGTCTTCTGACGCGTCGAAGCCAGCAGGCCGATCAGTGCGGCTGCCGCCGTGAGCAGGGCCGCGGTCGAGGCGATTGGATGGGCCTTGACCTCGGCTGCCGCCTTGCGAGCGACCGCCTTGGCAGGCTCGGGTGTGTTATTCCCGATCATCGTGGCGGCATCCCGCAGCGCCTTGGCCGCAGCGGCGACGGCGTGTTCAGCGTCGTCGGTGAGCCCGTCAGCGGCCCTGTGTAGCGCGTTGGCGAGATCTTCCAGGGAGTCTTCGGCATTGTGCTTGATTTCACGAACCAGTGACTTGGACATGGGGTGGGCTCCGTAGGGTTGTGTGGCCCCAGCTGAGGGCACGGGACGGGGATCGGCATTGATGCGCATCAAGTGATGGCGTGTCGCCACACAACCCAAACGCTCCGCATCGGCTTGGCGCCGCACCGGGGTTGGCTGTAAGCCGGGTGCCGTGGCCAACCCCCCGACCCACATGCCCGCTCGACGACAGCCTGCTGAGCCAGGTCTGGCCTATGCGTCGCAGTCGCTCAGCCTGGAGGGTTCGGGCGTCTGGCTGATCGTGCCTTGCTACAAGGTGGGCGAGCGCGTCCTGCGGGTTCTGGCGAAAACGCCGAACTGGATCGAGGGCGTAGTCTGCGTGGACGACGCCTGTCCCGACGCCACCGGCGACCTGATCGAGGCTCGAAACACCGATCCCCGCGTGGTGGTGATTCGCCTGGCGCAGAACCAGGGCGTGGGCGGCGCCACACTGGCCGGCTACGCTGAGGCGGTCGCGCGCGGCGCCCGCGTGCTCGTCAAGGTCGACGGCGACGACCAGATGGACCTGGCCCACGCGGCCCAGCTGGTGGCGCCCATCCTGCTGGGGGAGGCCGACTACACAAAGGGCAACCGCTTCACCTCGATCAGCCACCTGACGGCAATGCCGACCGTCAGGGTGCTCGGCAACGCCATGCTCAGTTTCGCCGCCAAGCTCTCGACCGGCTACTGGAACATCTTCGATCCGACCAACGGCTACATGGCGCTGGAAGCCAATGTGGCCCGGCTGGTGTTGGAAAGGGAAGTGTCGCGCCGGTTCTTCTTCGAGACCGACCTGCTGTATCATCTGGGCACGCTGCGCGCGGTTGTCCGCGATGTTCCGATGCCGGCACGCTACGCTGACGAGATTTCCAACATCCGGATCAGCCAGATCGTGGGCCCGTTCGCACTCCAGCACGCGCGGAACTTCGCCCGGCGGGTGGTGGGTCAGTATTTCGTGCGCGACTTCAACGCCGCCACGCTGGAACTGGTGTTCGGCCTGATGTCCACCCTGTTCGGAGTGGCCTATGCGCTGAGCTATCTCGCCAACCGGACGCCGGGTCAGGCCGCGTCGGCCGGTGTGGTCATGCTGGCCGCCCTTCCGGTGATTCTGGGCGCCCAGTTTCTGCTGCAGGCGATGAACTTTGATGTCCTCAACGCCCCCAGCCGCCCGATCCATCCCTATCTCGCCGTCCTGCGTGATCTTGCGACCGAGGATCAACCTTGATGATGGCCCGGGGCGTCCCCGCGCGCTGGGCCCTGTGGCTGGTACTGGCGTCTGCGCTCATCGGAATGCTGGCGCTCAACTGGCCGGGACATATGTCTGTCGACTCAGTGCTCGCCCTGCACGAGGGACGCTTCCAGGTGCGCGAGACCTGGAACCCCGCGATCTTCGGCTGGCTGCTGGGCGTTCTGGACGGCCTGCATCCCGGCGGGGCGCTGGCGACCGTACTCAGTGGCATGATGCTCTTTGGCTCCTGGATGGCGCTACCGTGGCTCAGGCCACGCACCACCTGGCTGGCCCCGGTTCTGGCGCTGGGGGTGATCGTCCTGCCGCAGGTGCTGATCTATCCGGGCATCGTCTGGAAAGACGTCTGGCTTGCCGTGGCGACGCTGGCCGGCTTCGTGACGCTCGCCTTCAGTGTCCGGGATCCTCAGCGGCAAGTTCCCTGGGTCGGTCTGGCGATCGCGGCGCTGCTCTTCGCGGTCGCAGGCTTGCTCCGCCAGAACGGTCTGATCTTCGCCTTGCCCGCAGCACTGGCGCTGGTCTGGGCGCGATCCCGCTTTGGCTGGGGCTCGGGTCTGCGCCTGGCGCTGGGCTGGCTGGTCGCTGTGCTCGCGCTGGCGCTGATCCTGAGCGCCACGGCCCGCCCACAGGGTGTCGGCGCACCGGACGACGCGGGCGGCAAGGGGGTGCGACTTCTCCAGAGCTACGACCTGGCTGCGGCGTCTGCGATCAGCCCGAACCGGCCCACACCCAGGATCGACGCAGTCGCGCCCGATGTCGGGGCTTACCTACGCGCCAACGCAGATCGGCTCTATTCGCCCGAGCGGGTGGATGTGCTCACCGCCGACGCTTGGCTGGGCCGGAATTTGCCGCGTGTGCCACGAGACGTCGTCCAGGCCGAGTGGCTGGACCTTATTACCGGCGACCCCGGCCTCTATCTGCAGGGCCGCCTTCTGGCGTTCCAGCAAGTGGTCGCAACGCCGGCGATCATGCGTTGTCTTCCGGTTCACGTCGGGATTACCGGCCCGGCCCGGGCGCTGGGCGAACTGGGTATTGCCGGTCGAGCCGACGCCCACGACGGGCGTATATACAACTATGCCACCTGGTACTTCGACACTCCGGCGATGTCACATCTGGTCTACGCCGGGATCGCGTTTGTCGTCTTTGTGTGGCTGATGGTCCGGCGCGATCCGGCGGACCTGGTGATCGCTGCAATGATGGCTGGCGCGCTGGGCTTTGCGGCCAGCTTCTTCGCGATCTCCATCGCCTGCGACTATCGTTACCTCTACGTGCTCGATCTGGCGGCGATCACTGGCGCGCTCTACCTCGCCCTTGATCCTGCGTTGCGCCGCCAGAGATCGTAGGCGCGTCTATTCGATAGCCAGAGCCGCGTCCATCTGGGCGTCGAGTTGGGACAGCAGGGTGAGTGCGTCCTGCAGTTGCGCCTGATCGGCCCGCCAGCCGGCTTCCAGCCGTTCGATGTCGGCGCGCAGCTCGGCCTGAAACGCCGTTGCGCCTTCGAGCTGTTGCCGGGTCGCCAGCAGGTCTGCCCGTGTCGCCGCCAGGTCCCGCGCCGCGGGCGACACAAGCATGCCAAACTCTCTGTTGCGGCGCTCCAGCTCCGCAGCTGCTGCGTCCAGCACAGCGCGATCCGGCGATGCGCCGGCGGCTGCGGCCTCGAACCAGCCCAGGACGTCTGCGGCCAGCCGCCCGGCCCAGCCCAGCGCCTCAAGCCCGCCTGCGGTGGTGTTGTGCCGCAGGTCCGGGGTCAGGAAGGTGTCGATCTTGCGGGCTGCAGTCTCGGTCAGCCCTGGCAGGGGCGCCCCGTGTGCCACCTCGATCCGCGCGGCCTCCTTCCGCCAATCGGCCAGCAACGCGTCATAGCCGGTGAAGGCGCGTGGCAGGTCGCGGGTATAGGCCTCCGCCGCCAGCATATAGGCGCTCCAGACCAGCACGGACTTCTCAAGCGCGAAGCCGTCGCGCCGCTCCAGCGAGCCGGCCACATCCAGCGGATGACGCACCGGGATCACGCACCGCACAGCAATCTGGCGCTCCGCCAGCACCGCCCGCCACATGGGCAAGAGCACGGTTGCGCGCGGATCCTTCATCAGGGGCCAGGTCGTCCTGCGAAACTCGCCGTCGAACAGCTGGCCCGCCCGCATCTGCCAATCGGCCTCGATCGCCGGGGGCAACGGCCGATAGGGATAGGCAAACACATCGTCCCAGGCCGAGCCGGCGGCGCGCAGTCGCTCATCGTTGAAGATCGCGATCTTCCAGGGCTCGAAGTAGCCTTTCTGATTATGCTCATCGCCCGGCATCACATTGGCCGGCAGCGACGCTCCGGCCAGCGCCAGCAGCTGGGTCACCGCCGAGGTGCCCGAACGATGCATGCCCAGCACCAGATAGGCCACGCGCGGGCGCGGTGTCCTGACCAGTCTGGACATCGGCGTTGAGGGTGCGGGTGCGCGGCTCATCCTGATGCTGGTGGTACGGTTCAGGCGCGGCCGCCGCAAGCGGTTGATCGCGCCGGGCAACTGTTGCAAACCAGCAGGGCTGCCCCGAACAGGAACCGTGTCGCCATGGCCGCCCCGGCCCGAGCTCTCTCACGACCGAGCGCCGAGGACCTCCATCGGGTGATCGCCAGCGTTTTCGACGAGGCGTTCTATCGGGCGGTTTACGACGACTTGCCGGCCGAAATTGATGCGCTTTGGCACTACCGCGTCCAGGGATGGCGTGAAGGCCGTGACCCGGCCCCGTGGTTCTCCACGCGCAGCTATACTTTCGAGAACCCCGACGTTAAGCGGCTGCGCCTCGAGCCGCTGTTTCATTATCTCACTCGAGGCCGCGATGAAGGCCGGGAGGTCGCACCTTCCATTAACGCGCGCGCCTACTATTCCGCCGTCGCCTGGTCGCCGCAGCCCTGGCGACCGCCGTCCTTTGGCCCCGCCTTCGAATCGCGGGTAAGCGCCATTTCCGAGGCCGAATCAGACGCGGCCATTGCCCGGGAGTTCGACGCCGCCTTCTACCTTGCGGCCAACCCGGACGTCGCTGCCTCGGGTATGGATCCCCTGGTGCATTTCCGCCGCACAGGCTGGCTTGAGGGCCGCGACCCGACGCCTGGCTTCTCGGTCCGAGATTATCTGGACGCCAACCCGGACATAGCCGTCAGCGGCCTCAATCCGTTTGCGCACTACGTTATCGCTGGTCGCGCCGAAGGTCGGTCCCCGCGACATGACCTGGGCCCCGAGTTTGACGTCATCTCGCGACTGCGCCCGGTCGCGGACCGGATCGACCGCGCCGTGCGGGTCGGCGCCAATCTTTCGACTGATCCCGCAGAACGCCTGATTGCCGCCCTGATGGCTCTGCGGCCGGACCTGCACATCACCTTCAGCCACGACAACTACGTCGAACATTCCGGCGGCCTGCAGCTATGTGTCCGACGCGAGAGTGTGCGGTTTGCGCAGTTGGGACGGGATCATATGCATCTCTATCCCGCCGCGTGGTGGCCCACTGTGCGTCGGGACGGTGAGCCGGGGGCTCTGGGTGTCATGTTGAACGGCGTGAACCTGGGCGTTTTTGAGCCCCATGCGATTCGTATGGCTCTGGGGCGCCTGCCGCCCGGCGGCCGTCGCTCATTTGCGATCCACAGCCTGCTGGGCCACGCGCCGGACGAAACGGCTGATATCCTAGAGGCAGCCGGGTTGCGCGAGGGGTTCTTCTGGCTCCACGACTTCGCCAGTCTTTGCGCGGGCTTTCACCTCCAGCGAAACGATGTGACGGACTGCGGCGCGCCAGCTCCAGACAGCGCCGCTTGTGGCGTCTGCCTTTATGGCGACCAGCGCGCGCGCCATACGGAGGCGCACCGGCGACTTTTCGAGCGTCTGTCGCTGACGGTCGCGGCGCCTTCACAGAACACACTCGATTTCTGGCGCACCCGGACCACGATCACGCCGCCGCGCGCCGTGGTATTGCCGCTGGCGCGTCTGGTGTCGGCAGGCCCTGCGCCGGCGATTCCGGGGGACAGGCCCCTGCGCGTCGCCTTTGTGGGCATGCCCGTGCCTTTGAAGGGCTGGCCGGTGTTCAGCGCCCTGGCCCGTTCCTTCGCTAGCGACCCGCGGTATGCGTTTCTTCACCTCGGCGGACGCCCGGATCCTGCGACGCCTGCGGCCTTTCACCGCGTCATGGCGACGATGGAACGACCCCAGGCCATGCAGGACGCCGTGGAAGCGCTCGAGATCGACGTGGCTCTGATCTGGCCGGCCTGCCGCGAGACCTTCTCCTTCACCGCCTACGAGGCGGCAGCCGGCGGCGCCATGGTCGTGACCGGCCCGGACAGCGGCAACGTCGCGTCCTTTGCCGCGCAGCGAGGTCGGGGTCTGGTGCTGGACGGAGAGGCGGCATTGAGCCATGCGTTCAGCACTGGTGAAATCCTGTCTCTCCATCGCCACCGGCGCAAACCCCGGCGCTATCGCCTGGCCTATAGCGGCATGACCGGTGACCTGGTTGGAGCGGGCTCATGAAAGCCCGGATCGAGATGTTCGCCGCGCGGTTTGGCCGGAAGGGAAGTCGCCCGGAGCTGGACCCGGAGAGCCGGGTCGTCGCCCGCGCCTTCGACCGCGCCTTCTACCTTTCGCACTATCCCGATGTCGCGGCGTCTGGCGCCGACCCTTTGGAACACTTCATGGCGCACGGCTGGCGCGAAGGTCGGGATCCCAACCCTGACTTCTCGGTTCTGGACTATCTCGCGGCTTTTCCGGATATCGCCGTATCGGGCGCCAACCCGTTCCTCCATCACCTCACTCACGGCCGGCCAAAAACTGCGCCGCAGGAGGCGCCGCTTGGGTTCCGGTTTGAGCTGATCGAGGGTCTGACGCCCATTGAAGACCGTGTCGCCCGACTACAATCGATCGACGTGCCGCTTCTGCCTGAAGACGATCTGAACACCGTGCTCTCCACGGCGCCGGATGGGATGGCGGGGGTCCATGTGACCTTCAGCCAGGACAACTTTGCCACCAATACCGGGGGCCTGCAGTTCACGATCCGGCGCGAGGCTGCGCGGCTTGCCGAGCTTGGCCGGGACCATCTGCACCTGCACGGTGCGCGGCCCTGGACCCTGGTACGCGGACCGGATGACGTTGAAGCCCTGGCCGTCGTCTGGAACGGTCAGGCACTGGGCGCTGTATCGCCGGACACGCTGCGGCGGGTTCTGGCACGGGTGGCCAACGACGACGCCTCCGGGCGCAGTTTCGCTATCCACAGCCTGCTTGGCCACGCGCCGGACGAGGTCGCCGACATCCTGGCGGCACTGGGTCTTCGACGTGGCGTGTTCTGGCTGCACGACTTTGCCAGTCTGTGTGCGGGCTTTCACCTGCTCAGAAACGAGGTGGAGGACTGCGGCGCGCCGCCGCCCGGAAGTGCGGCTTGCAATGTCTGCCTGTTCGGTCCCTGGCGTGACCGTCATATCCAGGGGCACGCACGCCTGTTCGAGCGGCTGGATCTCGAAGTCGCCGCGCCATCCTGGACCGCGCTGGATCTCTGGAGGCGCGCCACAAAACTGCCGGCGACCCACACCCACGTCCTGCCGCACGCCCGCCTGGCGCCATTGGGGCCGTCGCCGGTTCCGCCGGCAAGCCGCCCCTTCCTCATCGCCTACGCCGGTTTCCCCGCGCCACACAAAGGCTGGGCGATCTTTCGCAATCTCGCGTCGCGGTTCGGGCAAGACCCGCGCTACGAATTCATCCACCTCGGCGCCCACCCCGATCTGGCCATGCCCCACCGGTTCGAGCGCGTCGAGGCGGCCGCCGAGAATCCTCAGGCGATGAAGATGGCGCTGGAGGCGGTGCAAGCCGATGCCGTGCTGGTCTGGCCGCTCTGTCGGGAGACATTCTCGTTTGTCGCCTACGAGGCTGCTGCGGCGGGCTGCGCCGTCATTACGGGCCCGGACAGCGGCAATGTGGCCGCCTTTGTCCGCGAGAGCGGCCACGGCCAGGTCATCGACAACGAGGCGGAGCTGGCCTCGGCCTTCGAGACCGGCGCCATACTGCAACTTGCTCGCGCGAAGCGGCGACCAATGCTCTATGACCTTGTCTACAGCGCCCTCACCCTCGATCTGGCGACCTCGTCCAGCCCATGAAGATCCTCTGTTACTCCAGCTTCACCTTCTCGTATCTCAATCGGGCGCGGGTGCTGTTCAAGACGCTTCGCAAGCACCATCCGGACTGGGAGCTGGCGGCGCTGATAACGGATCGTCCCCCGGAGGGCTTCCGGTTTGACTCCGCCAGTGAACCGTTTGACCGCCTGGTGTGGGCGAGCGACCTCGGTATCCCCGACTTCGACAGCTGGCTTTTCAAGCACGATGTGGTGGAGGTCTGCACGGCGGTGAAGGGGCCCTTCATCCACCAGGCCTGCAGCTGGGGCTTTGACGCTGTGATCTACATGGATCCCGATACGGCGGCGCTGGGAAGTCTGGCGCCTCTGGAGGAGTGGCTGGAACACCACGACATCCTCCTGACCCCGCATCTGGTCGATGCCAACGACGATCACGCCGCGATACTCGACAACGACCTTTCGGCCTCCCGCACCGGCATCTTCAATCTGGGCTTCGTGGCGATCCGTACGACCGGTGAGGGCGCACGGTTCGCAAAGTGGTGGAACGACCGGCTGCTGTCCTACTGCTACGACGATATGCCGAACGGCCTCTTTGTCGACCAGCGGTGGTGCGATCACGTGCCGGCCCTGTTCGACCGTCTGAAGATCATCCGCGATCCCGGCTACAATGTCGCCAGCTGGAACCTGTCGACCCGCAAGATCTCTGTTGAGAAGGACGGGCGTATCACCGTCAACGGCGTGGACCTGCGCTTCTGGCACTTCACCAAGTTGGGCGCAGTGGGCGACGCCATGACCCGCCGGTATGCTGGCCGCAACTTCCCGGTTTACGAGATCTGGGCCTGGTACAAGCGGGAGGTCGCTGCGGCCACAGACCCTGCGATTCCCGACCGGTGGTGGGCTTTCGGCGCCTACGACGATGGAACGCCGATCACCAAGGCCGCCCGCGTGCTCTATCGCGAACGCGGCGACCTGCAGACGGCCTTCGCCAATCCTTTTGCGTCCGGCCCCGGCAGTTTTCAGTCCTGGCTGGATGCCGAGGGTATCCGATGACTGAACAACGGGCCGGGGAACATCCGCAGGCGTCGGGCCTGCTCCACAAGGCGCGCGCCGTCGTCGACCGGATCGGCGCCCTGAAGCGTGACTTTGACGGCGCGCACCGCCTCGCCCATGAAGCGGAGGTCCGCGAGGCGCTGACGCGATCCGAGCTGTCCCTTGCGGTTCAGGAATCGATGATCCAGCGCGCGGAGCTTGAGGCGCGACTGCGCGGCCAGGCCGTGGCGGCCCACGCAGCTCGCCATCCTTCGACGACCCGCCGTCACAATCGCCTGAGCCAACTGGCCGACCGGATTCTCGCCAGGCTGGGGCCGGTGGGCCACGCGATCCTGATCAAGCGCAGCGGTCTGGCGAGCCTGCCCCGCAGCGGCGCAGGTCTTTTCGACGCCGCCTGGTACCTTGCTGCAAACCCGGATGTGGTGACGCGGAGGCTCTCGCCTCTGGTCCACTACCTCACGACGGGCGGCCGCGAGGGAAGATCGCCCGGACCGCTGTTTGACGATGCATATTACCGCGCAGGGCACGCGGAAGGGTTGGCGCAGACCAGCCTGACGCCACTGGAGCACTATCTGCGCGTCGGCGCGGCAGGCGCGACCAGCCCTCATCCGCTGTTCGATCCGCCCCACTATCTGGCGCAGTCGCCGGAGCTCGCCCGCGGCGAGGACCCGCTATCCCACTATTTGCGGGAGGGTGGCCGAGAGGGCCTCAGCCCTCATCCTCTGTTTGATGTGGACTGGTATGTCCGTCAGGCGCCCGAGGCAGCGGACCAGCCGGCGCTTCTGCACTATCTGGCGTCCGGTTGGCGCCGGGGTCTGTCGCCGCATCCGCTGTTCGACAACGCCTGGTATCTCGAGCAATGGCCGGATGTTGCGGCCGCCGGCATTCCCCCGCTGCTGCACTTTGTCGCGACGGGCGGGAGCGAAGGTCGTAGTCCCAGCCCGTGGTTTGATCTGGCTTACTATGTCGCCGCCCGGGGCGCCGACCTTCCCGCAGGGGTCAATCCTGTCGTGGACTATCTGAGGGGCGGCGCCTGGAAGGTCAGCCAGGCTCATCCTGGCGCGCCTACAGCCACCTACGTCGTGGCGCGTCCGGAGGTGATTCGCGCCGGGCTCACGCCACTTGAGCACTGGGCGCGGCGGGCCGTTCGCTAAACGCACCGGATAGCCCAAGCTGGCCGAGCTGACGGCGGACCTCATGATAGTATTCGGGAATGTAGTGGAAGGGGCTCAGGCCCCATTGGTGGTCCGGATCCGCCAACCGGAATGCATCGACCTCGATCCGCGCCATCGGTGGCATCAGGCGCAGGAATTCGGCTTCCTGGCGTTCCAGCAGGGCATTGTACGGTGCAATTGCGATCGGTCTGCCGCTCAGGATCTCGACATCCTGAATCTCGGAGGTCACCCCCGAAGTGTCCCGCTGACGGGTCGCCCACCGCGCCGAGTGCAGGATGGGAACGGCTCTTCGAAGCTCTGATCGCTCCAACAGCGTTGCGAAAGCGTGCGCCGCGTCGCGCCACACCCGATCGCAGGGCGCCGACAGTCTGGAAATCGGCCGCCAGCTTCTGAACGGCGCGCGCGACAGATAGCCGCTCCGCACCAGCTCGGCGCTGTGTGTCACCAGGGTCCCGCGCGTCGAGATGAGGTCGAAACGCTCATCGATAAAGTCAAAGATCAGGTGGGTCGGCTGGAACGCCACCAACCGCGCCAGAGCCGTCTTCTCGAGATCGGCGACCAGAGCCTTGTGCTCGTGCGCATGCAGGTCGCCCGGCGGGGATCTGGCCGGCTGAAAGCCCGGGAGCGGCGAGGCCAGCAGGCTGGCAAGCGAGGTCCGCGAAACATATAGCAACTGCTCACTGCCGCCGCCACGTATCGGCCACAGGTCGCGGGTAATGCAGCTGCCGACGATGGCGATCTTCGGCATCGAACTTCCCGATTGAACCTGACCTGAAATCGTCGACGGCCGCATGTTTGTTCCATTGGCGCAGCGGTCTTGACAAGACGCTTCCTGACAAACGTATGCGCTGACAATTTTCAAGGTAGTGTCCCGGACGCGGTTGTTTTTTGGCCGCGTTCACCCTTTTTCCCGAAGTATGGTGTATCAGGCCCTTTGGGCCGTCCGCCAACTGCTGGCGGATACGCTCGAGACAACCGCCAGATCAGGGCGACCTCCTGGCCGGCAGACGTGTCAGCATGCCGGCGAATCAGCTCGCCGTGCGCTGGAGATATGGACTGGACGAGATGAAGTTTCTGACGTTTCTCTCCGACATTCCGGACAATGTGCTGGGTCGCGCCCTTCGCGAGGGCTATCGGCCAGCGCTTGTGGCGTTTGGCTTCAGCCTTGTCTCGAACCTGCTGTATCTCGCGCTGCCGCTTTACACGTACCAGGTCTATGGCCGGGTGATGACCAGCCAGAGTCAGGCCACGCTCTGGAGTCTGACCTTCATCACCCTGCTGGTGTTTGCGGTCTCCAGCGTGATCGACGATTTCCGGGCGCGCATTCTGATCAACTATGGCGTCGCCCTCGACCAGCGGGTCTCTGGCCGCATCTTCGCCAGCCTGTTCGACGCGGCCGTGCGTGGCGAGCCCGGCGCTCGGGCCCAGGCACTGCGCGATCTGGATCAGTTCCGCCAGTCCCTCACCGGCATCGCGGCGGCGGCGATCTTCGATGTGCCCTGGATTCCGGTGTTCCTTTTCGCCCTGTTTATCATCGACCCCCTGGTCGGTTGGGTGACCCTCGCAGGCGCCCTCATCCTGCTGGGATTGGCCATCGCCCAGGCCCGCGCCACCCAGTCGGCGCTGCGTGACGCCAACGAAGCGGCGCTGAAAAGCTACAGCTTCACCGATGCGGCGCTCCGGAACGGCGAGGTCGTGCGCGCCATGGGCATGCTGCCCACGCTCGGCCAGGCCTGGTCGAAGTATCGCGCGGTCACCATCGAGCGCGGGGCCGCGGCGGCTGAAGCCTCGAACATGTACAACGACATCATCAAGGCCGTCCGTATGGCGTTCCAGGTGCTGATCGTGGCCATCGGGGCCTACCTCATCATGAAGGGCACGATCCATTCCGGGCTGCTGTTCGCCAACATGATCCTGGCCAGCCGCGCCCTGCAGCCGATCGAGAAGATCGTGGGCTCGTGGGATCCGCTGAACAACATGGTCGCCGCCTATGGGCGTTTGCAGAATCTGCTGGCCAAGGCCGAGGCGCCGTCCTCAGCCACCACGTTGCCGCGGCCGCTGGGCAAGCTGTCGGTGGAAGGGGTCAACTTCGCGCCGCCCGGAATGCAGCGTCTGGTCCTCGGCAACATCAACTTCGCGCTTGAGCCCAGCGAGATCCTGGGCGTCATCGGCCCATCCGGCGCCGGCAAGTCGACGCTCGCCCGTTTGCTGGTGGGTATCTGGAAACCTTTGCAGGGTGTCGTTCGACTGGATGGCGCCGACGTGTTCACCTGGGACCGCGCTGACTTCGGACGTCACGTCGGCTACCTGCCGCAGGACACCGAGCTTTTCGCCGGCACCGTCCGCAACAACATCGCCCGCTTCCGCCCCGATGTGACGGACGAGGAAGTTGTCCAGGCGGCACAGCTGGCTGGGGTTCATGACCTGATCCTGCGGATGCCCAAGGGCTATGACACCGAGGTGGGGGAGGGCGGCACGGTGCTGTCCGCCGGCCAAAGGCAGCGCGTGGGCCTGGCGCGGGCCATGCTCGCGAAACCCGCCTTCGTCGTGCTGGATGAGCCCAACGCCAACCTCGACGCCGAGGGCGAGGACGCCTTGATGCGCGCGATCGACGCGATGAAGGCCAACGGCGCCACGGTGGTGATCATTTCGCACAAGCCCGGCGTGTTCCGCGCCGCCGACAAGATGCTGGTTCTGCGCGACGGCCGGGTCGAGTTGTTCGGCCCGCGCGATCAGGTCATGGCCCGGCTGGTCAAACCCGCGCCTACCGAGGTGCGTGCGGTGGAGGCTGGCTGATGAAACTGGATTTCGGACAGACCCGGCCCGATCCCGATAACCACGGCTATGTGGTTCCTACCTTCGGCGCCGAGGACCGCGGCCCGATGGCCAAGGAGCTGCAGACGCGGCTGCGCAAGCCGATGATCCTGGGCGGCATCGTCATCGCGGTGTTCGTTTTCGGCCTGGGGCTCTGGGCCTCTCTGGACAAGCTGGCCACAGGTATCACCGCGGTGGGCGAAGTGCGCGCCGACACCATGCGCAAGACGCTCCGTCAGCGCGAGATCGGCATCGTCAAGCAGATCCTGGTCGCCGAGGGCCAGCAGGTGAAAGCTGGCCAGCCGCTGCTGTTGTTCAACGACGTAGAAGCGCGCGCCGCCGTCGATGTGCTGCAGAACCAGTACGACACCATGATCACCCAGAACGCCCGGTTCAATGCCGAGGCGACGGGCGCGGCGGCCATCAACTTCCCGGCCGAGATCATGGCGCGTATCGGCCAGCCGGCGGTCGCCCAGCTGATCCGCGACCAGGAATTCCTCTTCACCACCCGTCGCCAGGTCTATGAGAGCCAGACGGCTGTGCTGGGCCAGCGTGTCGAACAGCAGCTAACCCAGGTTTCCGGCCAACAGGCTCAACTTGATTCGATCATCGAGCAGCAACGGCTCACCCAGGAAGAACTGGACGGCTATCGCAAGCTCAACGAGCAGGGGTTTGCGCCGAAGACCCTGGTGCTGCGCTATGAGCGCAGCATGGCCGAACTGTCCGGTCGTAAGGGCCAGCTGCAGGCCGACATCGCGCGCATTCGCCAACAGATGGGCGAAACCCGCCTGCAGCTCACCCAGCTGCGCAACGAGCGGCAGAATCAGTCGGCCGAAGGTCTTCGCGACAGTCAGACCCGTCTGGCCGATGTGATCCCCCGCCTGACGGCAGCGCGCCAGTCGCTGGCGGCCACCGTGGTGCGCGCGCCCGTCGACGGTCACATCTTCAACCTGACCCAGTTCACCATCGGCGGCCTGGTCGGCGCCGGCGAGAATGTGATGGAT
>NZ_JBIKNZ010000085.1:0-12850 GCF_044358365.1 Phenylobacterium sp.
ACCCGATACGACCGATGCGCACACACCTTCATGTCCGCCATCGCTCTCGCTGCCACCGTCATCTTCTGGCTATGATCAATGAGTCCTGAGCCTAGAGCATAGGCGTCCTTGTACTGGCGCAATGCTCCGGTGAAGTCGGTGTCCTTATCGTCCCCAAATCCGCCGATGAAGATATCCGTGCCGCGCTGCGATTCCGGGATCTCGGGAGGCCACTTGGCGAAACTCCGACGTTCATCGGGCTTCGACGGTAGCGGCAGCGCGCCAAGGCGATCAAAGACCGAGGGGCGCTCTCGCTGAACCGGCTTTGGTTTTGGCATTGGAAATCCGAACCGTCGAAAATCTTGTGCTGGCATCACCTACTTCATCAGAACAAATAAGGAACATCAAGCGAAAAACTCAGCGCGCACCCGTGGCGCGCATCCGGTTCGTCTCCGCCTCGAAAGCTTCGATCTCCAGCTTCCGGGCCTCATGCGCCCGGTCCTGTTTCAGCCCGGCGATCTCGGCCTTCGCCGCCGCCAGCGCCTGGGCCATCTGGCCCAACTGCGCCCTGGCCGCCTCCACCTCCGGCGCCGCGCCCTTGGCCTGTGGCGGAACCAACGCCGCCAGTCGCCCGGCGATCTCGTCGGCTCCGGGCCAATCCAGGTTCCGCGCCAGCAGATCGCCCACCACCGGCGCCGCCGCCGGATAGGCCCGGATCAGCTCGATCATCTGCGTCGCCGCCTCCTCACGCCGGCTGGTGAAGCTGGGTCCGGACCGCACCGTCAGGTCATACTCGCCCGCCAGATAGGCGTCGTCATGTTCCATGGTCGTCCTTTGGTTTGGGAATGCCCGTTCGGGCGGTCAGAAACGTTCGCGGCCCTGGGGCTGTCGCGTGTAGATCCGGAATTCGTTCAATGCGCGCAGGGTGATCTGGGCCTCGCACGTCTTCACCCGGTTGGAAATCTCGCCCATCCCACGTTGGACATCGCCTTGGTGGCGATCTATGGCGGACTCGCCATCGGACTGGCCTCGGTAAACTGGTTCCCCCGAAAGAATGCTTCCATCATCCCGCTACTGGGCTTGGTCCTTGGTCAGCCGTTCGCGGCTACAGCGGTCTACGCCGCCATCGAATTGCCCAAACGCGCAAATTCGGGCGAGACGGTGGATATGTTTGCGCCAGCGGTCGGGGAGGGTTCGGGGAAACCCTAAGGCGCCGACCCTTGAGCCCTTCAAACTCGGCGGCGCCTGATCAGCGCTGCCAACGGGATAGTGATCACTTGAAAGATCATCCAGTAGGGCCCCAGAAAGATGACGCCAATCAGGTTGTACCTGGAATCATGTCTATCTGTGACATCCGGAATTATCTGTCCATAATCTACTATATTTTGAAATAGAGGAACCCAGACAGCAATAATACCGAAGAATACAAAGATGGTTGAATTTACCGAAATACCATACCACGCATGCTTCTTGAACGCGATAATCAGTCCAGGGATCGACAAGATCATACAGGTACCGATGAGAACGATGGAAAACCACAGGCCTTCATTCATCGGCGTGCACCCTCGGTCCAGGTTTTCGTCCACGCCCCCATGGGCTGCGTGTCGCTCAGTATGTCGGCCTTCGGCCGTCGACTCGCATCCAGAGCCTCGCGGCCCCCGCCCTCCCGCATCATCAGATCCACATTCTTGTGACTACCGGCCACGCTGTTTTGCGCAGTGGCCTCGTCAACCGGCAGTCGCGAAGGGTTCGATGAGAAGATCCCACGGTTGGTGATCCAGTCAGACAGGTCCGGCGCGGCCGGCGCTGCTTTCACATTCGTCCAAACCCCCAAGGGTCGCCCCCGCTCGGGCGCAGCCCGGAAGGCGGTCACGGGATCAACGGTGACCAGGTTGTCGACCCTCAAGCCTTCACGTCCGGCCCTTACGGTGGCGTTGAACGCATCCGGCCCACCGTAGCTGTGGCCGACGACGTTCACCGGACCTCCAAGGCGGTTGGCGGCCCGAATGGCCTCGACAACCTCGCCCGTCCTGGCGTTCGGGAAGTACGCGACACGTCGCCCCGTCTCTTTGGCGTAGGCATCCTTGTACTGTCGCAGAGCGCCGGAGACGCCCGTTTCCTTGTCATCCAGAAACCCGCCTATGAAGATATCCGTACCACGTTGGGCTTCCGGAACCTCGACCGGCCACCTGGAGAACATCGAGCTCTCATCGGGCCTGGCCGGCAGGGGCAACGCGCCGACGCGATCAAAGACCGAAGGGCGCTCTCGCTGAACCGGCTTTGGCTTAGGCATGGGAAATCCGAACCGTCGAAGATCTTGGGCGGGCATCGTCTACTCCATCAGAACCAATCAGGAACATCAAGCGGAAAAGTCAGCGCGCGCCCGTGGCCCGCATCCGGTTCGTTTCGGCCTCGAAAGCCTCGATCTCCAGCTTCCGGGCCTCATGCGCCCGGTCCTGTTTCAGCCCGGCGATCTCGGCCTTCGCCGCCGCCAGCGCCTGGGCCAACTGGCCCAACTGCGCCTTGGCCGCCTCCACCTCCGGCGCCGCGCCCCTGGCCTGTGGCGGAACCAACGCCGCCAGTCGCCCGGCGATCTCGTCAGCTCCGGGCCAATCCAGGTTCCGCGCCAGCAGATCGCCCACCACCGGCGCCGCCGCCGGATAGGCCCGGATCAGCTCGATCATCTGCGTCGCCGCCTCCTCACGCCGGCTGGTGAAGCTGGGTCCGGACCGCACCGTCAGGTCATACTTGCCCGCCGCCAGATCGTAGATCTTCTCGACCTTGCGCAGCGACCCCGCCGGATCGGCGCCCCCCGGCCCGACGCCGACCGCTTTCGCCGACCCGTCCGGCCCCAGCACACGCACCACCCGAGAGGTTGCGTACACCTTCGGGATCAGGTCGATGAGGATCCGCCCCGCATGCCGGATCGCCCGGCTCAGATTGTCGATGTAGTGGAAGGTGGACACATCCCCCTCTCGCTGCCGAGCCATGATCGCCCGGCCCGAGGTCTCGTTCGACCGCGCCCCCAGGCTGGCGTCATGCAGCCCCATGATCGACTTCATGTCGTCCGAGGCGTTCAACGCCTCCTGCAGCGCTCCGGCCGGCACGCCGGCAAACCCCTGTCGCATCGGCGGCTCGGGGCCGTCATATTCGATGTAGGCGTGGCTCTGCACATTGGCCGTCGCCCATTTTGCCGAGTCCGTCTCGAACGCCCCCGTGCGACCGATGAACGGCGCCTTGGGCGCCAGCGCCACCAGTTCCGTCGACGTGGTACGCCAGTAGTTGAACATCCGCTGCGGATCCTTGGCGTCCCGCACCAGGCTGCGTAGCCGCCGGCGCCCGTCCACCATCAGTTCCTCACCGTACACCGGCACGATCGGGATGAACCGCCCGGCCCAGTCCACGGTCTCCAGCACCTGCGCCCCGCTCAGAATTCGCTGCGTCACCCTGTGGCTCGCCACCTGTCGGGGCCGTCCCACCACCGTCACGCCCAGCGCATCGAACATCGCCTTCTGTGCGCGATAGATCGCCTCTTCGACCACCTGGCCGTCCGACAGCGCCAGGATCGTGCGCATCACCCGGTCGCGCCGCCAGTATTCGGCGACCGCCACCCGCTCGCCGCTCACCCCGACGCCCACGGCCGACCGCGGCCCATCGCCGCTCCAGTCCACCGGATCAGCGCCCTTCCACCGACCCTCGAAGACCCGGCGCGGCAGGCTGTCCACCACAAACGCAGTGTTCCAGTCGCCGCTGTCAGCCGCCGTCGACTCCGGATCGCCATACACCCCGAACGGGTTGGCCACGCGCTCGACCACGATATCCTGGTCAAAGCCATCGTCGGCGGCATAGCGGGTGTTGATCCGGAAATACCCCACCCCGCAGGTCACCGCGAAATCCAGCGCGGTGTCATAGGCCACCTCCGCATCGCTCGACTGCTCGATGTGGCGGATCAGGCCGTTGAACACCTCCGCCGTCTCCGGATCCGCCCCGTCGTCGACGGGATGCACCGCGATCGCCGGCTTGTTCTGGCGCGCGTCATTGACCACCTGGCGGATGAACGCCGGCAGCCGGTTGATGGTCAGGCTGGGTCGCCCTTCCAGATCCCGCGCGCGCCGCACCGCCTCCGGCCACTGCTCGCCCAGCCGCGCAAACCGCAGGTCATCCAGCGCCTCGCGCCGGTTCTCCGCCTCGGCCTCCGCCGCCAGCTCGAACGCCTCGCGGGCTTCCTCAAGAATATCATCATCGGACAAGGGCACACCCCATGGTAAAGGACCCGCCTGACGCGAGCCCGGCGAGTGAAACAGCCGCCCGCAATGCGAGCCGCCACGACTGAAAAAACTGAAAGCCTGGATGCAGGTCGCCGCTTGCCCCGGCCTCAGCCCCGCAACCGCGAGGCCTCCGAAGGCGCACTCCCTGACGCTGACAAAATCCTACCGAAATTGCGCGGCGATGTCAAGACAAAACGTGAACATGTGTTGACCCGCGATGACTATGGCGCGGGATCCAGGTCGACACGTCGCCCGAACGCCAGCAGCACCATCGGCACAAGGGCCAGGGTGACCAGGATAGAGCTGTAAACCGGATAGGGGGTGGAGATGTTCAAGGCCTCAGGGTCTACGACCTCGGTCAGGGACACATGAATCTGCGATCCAACACCCAGGAGGTGACTCAACACCAGCACCCCGCCACAGGCCCACCGCCATGCCCACCGCCCTCCGCCCCGGATCCTGGCGCGGACCAACAGCCAGAACCCAAGCAGGGGCAGCCAACCCAACCACCAGGGCAGATAAAAGAGGATGAGAAAGAGCAAAGCCGTCGGAACCGCCGGAGCGGCGTAGTAGCGATAGTCTGCGATCATCAGCGCGATATAAATCGGGATCATCAACAGTAGGGCCAACCAGGAAACCCTCAGCACCCATATCGGCATAGCCGTGACCTCTTGCCCACGCCTGGATTGCTTAGCCCAATCCCTCGACATGAACAAGAACAAACACAGAACTCATCGGCGCGCCTTCGGTGTGTCGGGTGTGCCGATCACATACGTTCCTCTATCCAGTATTGGAAAGGGTCCCACCTTCACCGGCCCAGGCAGGTCAAAATCAAGCTCACCACTCGGCGTCGTGTAGATGCGGATGCGGCCTGGCAGTCCGATGCCGCGACCTTTGACGCCGGAGACCGTGACCTCGGCCCGCCCGGTCGGCGGCTCAAGCAGGCCCGAGGCGCCGACGGGCAGCGGGAACGGCCTGCCGTTCAATCTCAGGCTCCCACGTGCCCATACATCGCGACCGGCGCCTCGGCTGACGCGAGCCCGGCGAGTGAAACCGCAGCCCGCGAGGCGAGCCGTTACGAGTGGAAAAGCTGGAACTCCAGGCGCGCGCCGCACCCCCACCCCAACCTCAGCCCCGCAACCGCGAGGCCTCCGAAGGCGCAATCCCTGACGCTGACAAAAACCTACCGAAATTGCGCGGCGATGTTAATACAAAACGTGAACAACCGGGCCGGTCTATTTGTTCGCCGGAACGCACCGCTTCGCCGTTGGGGGCCGTGGAAATCCCAACTTCGCCCTGGGCACCCGGTCTGGCTCACCATTCTGGTACGGCAGCGGGTAAAGCGTCATGTCGGGCATAAATTCAATCGGGACAGGAAAAGAATAATAGTCCGCAAGTTGGTAGAATCTATCGTCCATATAGTAAAAATAGGTGCAATCCCCCACTGTTACAGTCAGATGACGCTTACGGATATACATGTCTTTGATCGTCTGCGTTCTACCGGATTTCACGGTTATCAAAACGTCAATGGAGTTCTGACGATCTACACTGTTAGGCATTCTATGAACGACAATCTCACCGGCCGTTCTGTTATAGATCACAACTGCTGGGGACACGCTGCAGGCCGCGAGGCTCAGCACGAGAACGAGACATATCGAGACCAGCGTGCGGCCAGCCCCGATCATCGCCCAAGTCTCCTTGGCCACGGACGAGGCGGGGTTTCGTATGGACCCCACTCATTCCAGTTGCTCGGCCCATGCCACTCTGGCTTTCCCTTGCCATCCCGATCACGCAACAGCGCAAGCCCGCCCCCGAGAACGTTCGATGGCAGGTATAGCGGCCCCAGCTGCTGCGCCTGCAAGGTGTGCTGGCGCTCACGCTCCTGGACCGGTACGCCATGTTTCTGCCTGAAACGGGCCCACCCAGGGTCGGGACCCGCCGGATCGCCTTCGTATGTGGTCGTATTGCCGAGCGTGATCGCACCCTCGCCACCCAACGGGTTGTTCCGGAACTGGATCGCATTATCGCCGATGGTCACATAGGGCTTATCGTCTCTCGTCAGGCCCACCACATGACCCACTGCGCCGTAGCCGAGCCCGATCAGGGTGTTCGGCGCACTCCAGACCTTGCCGGCGATGTCCGCGCTCGGCGGCCCGATGACGTCTCGCTCGATGGTCTGCCCGGTCGAGACCTGCGCGCCCATGTCGCTCAAGGTCCGCGCGGTGGCGGCGCCCGCCCTTCGCACGGTCGTGTTCAGATCCTTGGCCGCGCCTACCCCACGCGTCCGCGCACCCTCCAACGCCGCGTTCGCGGCTCGAACGCCACCCTGCAGCTGGGCCTTCAGTCTGGCCGCCCGGGCCATCGCATCGCGCCCCAACGCCTCGAGCTCACGCTCGCTGCTCGCGGCCACCTGCCGACCCTCACGGATCGCATCGTGATAAACCTGCCGCCCCGCCTCCAACCACTCACCACGCAAGCGCGCCGCGCCCTCCGCGCCATGCTTCAACGCGGCTCGGGTCCGCGCGCTCAGGCCCTCAAACATCTCAGGCTCTCCGAACTCAGACTTGAACGGTCGGACGCTAACTGCGCCGCACCCCCGGCCTCAGCCCCGCAACCGCAGAGCCTCCGGAGGCGCACTCCCTGACGCTGACAAAATCCTACCGAAATTGCGCGATGATGTCAAGACAAAACGTGAACAAAAATACGGGAACCAATTCCTCCGACGCGCCCTTAGTCACCAACCGGCCCAGCGAAACCGTTTGCAGCCCGCCTCAATAGTCCGCGAACCAGTCCAGCCCCAGCACCTCATGGATGCCCGCAAAAGACGTGACTGCACGGACCTGGGCCTGGAGCGCCCGTAGGTCGTCGCTCACCTGATCATCATCGCTCCAGTAGCCCGGGTTCGCCTCCATACCCTTGCAAACCCGCACCAGTGTCTCGGCCAATCCAACGGCCGGCAGCGCCACCAGTTCATGCTCAATCCGCCACAGGCGTTTGCCAAGAAACATCAGGCGTTGCAGCAACGTGTCCGCAGCCCCGGTCCGACGTACCGACAGTACGCGCCAGCAGTTCCCGTTCGCGTCCACCAGTTCCATATCGGCCTGCATATTGTCCTTCAGCGTCTTCGGCCCACAAACCGTCAACGCCTCAATGTCGGGAAACCCCCAGATATCCCCATCCGGCGTGAACCCGAGAATAGGGTACTTCCAGTCGATCTCGCCCGTCCGCATGCTTCGCCTCCACATGAACATATGAAGAACGATAATCAGCACTCAACCCTAGCGCAAGGTCATTTTCGCGGCGGCGGCGCCCCCGGACGGGAGGGCTGGATGACGTTCTGCCCGGTGTCGAGCAGATACCCGCCGACGCCGGTCGGAATGGCCTTCATCCAGTCGGTCGTACCGTACCAGACCTGTCCGAGCGGCCCATATTTCGGCTTTCCCGCCCAGCTGCCGGTCAGCCTTCGGTGCTGTTCCTTCGGCATGACTTTAAGCAGGGCGTAGTGGTTGCGCGGATCCTGAACGGTCCTTCCAAGCCCCTTGAGGGGAATCGTGTGGTGCACCTCCAGGCCCGGCCCGGTGAGGCCAGCCCGCTTGATCGCCTTCTGCGCGGCATTCGCCGTCACAGAACCTTTTTTCAGGATACCGATACCCTTCGACAGCGACCGCGCACCTTTCACAGCCACCCAGAAGGGCAAGGCGTCGGCCACCATCATCGCACCGTTGAATGCGGCCTTTCCGTACTCACCATCCTGAATGTTGCCGACAGCCTCCCACGCCGGCCCGACCACCGGAATGAACGTCTGCGCCGTCGTGGGACGCGGAATGTCAGATCCTTCCTGAAATTCCTTGAACGCGCCCGCCACCTGGTCCAGCGGCGACGCAGCCGTCTGTTGCTCTGCGGCAAGGCGCTTCGCCCTGACCTTCGCCATCTCCCGATTGTAAAGCTCACCCGCCGGATCGGGCACAGTACGTGGCTCACCGCGAGGCATCGCAGCCATCTTGATCTCCTGGAATGTGAGTTTGTGACGCGCCCGGCATCGCCTGCCATGCGTCAGTTCGACTGAAAACGCAGGCAGCCCCGGCCTCAGCCCCGCAACCGCGAAACCCTCGGAGGCGCACTCCCTGACGCTGACAAAATCCTACCGAAATTGCGCGGCGATGTCAAGACAAAACGTGAACATCTGCGGCGGCGGCCGGCGGCGCCGCTCAATCCTCGTCCTCGGCATCCAGTTCCGCCACCAGCCGCTTCAGCCGCGCCAGGTCCTCCGGCGCCACCGCCCGTTCGCGCGTCAGGTGCGCCACCAGCCCTGTCAGTCGCCCGTCAAACAGCCGGTCCAGCATGCCCTGCCCTTCCGACGTCAGCCAGGCTTCGCGGCTCAGCCGTGGCGCATAGACCGTCCGCCCGCGCCGCCGCTCCGACGCCAGTGCGCCCTTGCGGATCAGGCGATGGATCAGCGTGCGGACGGTGGACTCACTCCAGCCGTTGACCGGGCCGACGGCGGCCAGGATCTCCTCGACCCCGGCGCCGTCCGCCGCCCACGCCACACCCATCACCTGGCTCTCCGCCGCAGATATCCGGGCGTCAGCCATGCCTCAGGCCGCAGCGCGCCGGATCCGGCCCTCGAGATGGCGCTCGCACACCACCGCCACAAACGTCGCCAGCAGCCCCAGCATCACGGCCATCGCCGCCTCGGCAAAGCCTGGCGCCAGCACCGTCAGCGTCGGCGCGGGTTGCACATTGGCGATCCCCAGAAATCCGTTGAACAGCACATAGCTCGCCGCCAGAACACCAAGCGGGGTCGCGCCCGACCGCACGATCCGCAGACGCCCCAGCGCGCCGGCCAGCCCCTTGGCGTCCGCCGCACCCAATTTAGGCAGGCTCAGCGCCCATATAGCCAGGCTGGCGATGGTCGAGACCAGAAGGATCACAAAGGCGAGTTGCATCTCAATCGAGGCGTCGGCGAACACGGCGCCGATCGTCAACCGCTCGGACACCGGAACCACCGTGTAATCCTTGGCAGGGCCGCTCGCGACAACCTCCGCTGCCGCCGCGCCGCTCCAGAGCGCCATCGCGCCCGCCGCCACAAAGCTCTTGAACGCCTTTACCGCCATCACAGCCTCCCGGTTGATTATTACGAATGTAGCAATCAATGACTACAGTCGTAATTTATTCTGTCAACCCGGAAGACTCCCGCCTCACCGCGCCCGCGGTCCGGCCATCAGCTGCACATAGAGGAGCACGGCGATCGCGCAGCCTGCGGTGGCCAGCGGCCTGTCCATCATGATCTCGACACATTGTTTCAACAGGTCAGACATGCACGGCCTCCACCCGCAGCGTCCCCGACCGCCTTTCTAACAAAACACGCCTAACGCCCTGTTCAGCCGGTCGATTAACGCGAGGCTCAGCCCATCCAGGACTGTGTCTGCGGGCGAAAGGCCTGCCGGGCTGCAGCCGGCCGCCCCGCCGTCACGCCGCGGCGGTTCAGCGCAAACTCGCCGAAGGCGTCGGCCCCATGGCTGGCCCCGTCATGCAGCGGGCCGGCATAGCTGTGGGTCGCCCGGTTCCAGCGCTTGCGATAGGCGCTCAGCCGCTCCAGCCCCGCGGCGCAACGGCCCTTGTCGAACCAGCACATGGGGATCATCAGGCGCGCGGCGTTCACGCGCTCCTCCGGGTCGGCCCGGCTGCCTACCACGATCCGCGACAGCCCCATCCCGCCCAGGGCGTCATAGCGCGAGCGCCCGGTGGTGAACTCCCGCACCATCACGTCATGCGGCAGGTGATGAACGCCCCACAGATAGGGCTTGGCCGCAATCGCCTCGCGCACCACCGTGTCCAGCCCCACCCCGTGGGTCTCGTAGTAGTCCACCACGCGGATCTCGCGCCCGGTCTGCTGGAAGTACCAGATCGCCGTATAGTCATCGATGCCCAGGTCCCAGGCGGTGTCCACCGTCAGCGCGGGGTCCACCGGCACATTGGCCACCCGCCCCGCCTCCCGCGCCTCGCTCAGCGCCTCGGCATAGTAGGCGCCGGGCGCTGCGGCGTCGAAATCCACCAGATACTCCGACGCAAACTTCGCGCGGCCCTCCGCCTCGGATCCCAGCTCCGCCACCAGTTCGCGCCGCTCCCGCTCCAGTTGCTCCGGCGTGAACACCTCGGTGTTTGCGGCGGAGGCGCGCAGGGTGAACCACTCCTCGTCGTTTTGCCGGCTCTCGAACGCCTGCGTGGCATGGTTTCGCCCGCGCGGCGTCCACAGAAACAGCGCCCATCCCTGATTTTCCAACAGAATTGGCCGGATGTAGGCCCAGGACTCCGGATGCGCCAGCGACCACTCCGAAAACACCACGCCCACCACCGAGGCGCCCATCAGGCTGTCGTGGTTGTCCGACCCCAGCACCTGCCAGGTCGAGCCATTGGCGAAGGTCACCTTCATCTCGCTGTCGTGGAAGGTGGGGCTGAGGTGTTCGCCGAACGCCTCCTCGATCCGCCGCAGCCCGGTGTGCGGATTGACCGCGTCCCAGATGGCCTTGCGTCCCTGCGCCGCCTGCGGCAGCAGGTGCCAGTAGCCGCCCGGCCGATCCTGCACCGCCCAGGCCGCCCAGTGCAGCGCCACCTCATCCTTGCCCCACCGTCGGTGCGCCGCCACATCGGCCCGCAGTTTCCCCTTGCACAGCGCCTCCCACAGTTCGTGCTGATAGGGACGCGGCTCCCATTTCACCGGCACACGCATCATCGGTGTGGGGGGTGTCGTTTCGGTCTCGATTTCAGGCTCCGGAACCTCCGTCACTGCTCTCCCTCCAGCAGGATCTCCCGCAGGAACGCCCGCCCCTCGTCGTCGTACAGCTTCTCGTACCGCCGCACCCGGATGTGCAGTTCCACCTTGCCGGGCGGCGCGGGCGTTCCGGCCCTGGACCCATAGCGCGCCGGCGAGGCCCGCCCTGCCGCCCACTGCAGGCCCTGGATATGCACCTTCGCGGGGCCGAGCGTGGCCGGCGTCACCGCCCGCGCCGTCTCGAGCACCTCATCGACCAGCGCGTCGGCGCCCATCAGCCGGGCAGCCTCGACCTTCTGATCCACCCCCGGCTTGGTCTTCCGCCACTGGTACAGCGCCGTGTAGGACGGCATGTGCGCGTCCTGGCTGATGGCCAGCCAGGTCTCCCCCACCGCCATCCGCGCGCAGATCTCGTCCACAAGCGCCTCGCAGTATCTCACCGACTTCCGTCTCGGCCGTACCGCGCGCTTCCGGGTTTCAGGCGCGCGCACGCGCCGCTCAGGCGTCTCCGCCATGTCGTTCTCCTTCCATGAAATGTTGTCAGCCCCGGTCAGCGGGCCTCAGCCACGCCGAACCGGGGATCGGGCCAGGCCGGGCCGTTTAGCCTCGTGCGGCCCGCAGCATCGGGTACACCGGCGGGAAGTCCCCCGGCTGCACCACCCCGATCACCTCAAACCCGAACCGCTCATAAAGCGGGATGTTCCGGGGGCTCGAGCTCTCCAGATAGGCGATCACGCCATCCTCATCACAGCGCTTCAGCCCCGCCTTCAGCAGCGCCGAGCCCAGCCCCAGCCCCTGCCGCACGGGATCCACGCCGACGAAGGCCAGGTACCAGTGCGGCTCATGCGGATGATAGCCCGACATCGCCGCGCTCACCTCGCCCACCACGGCGCCTGTGGCCTCCGTCAGATGCGGCCCGATCGCGGCCGCCATCGCCTCGCTGTCCGAACTTACGCCCGGCGGCAACCATAGCGCCGCAGCCGCCCCGCCCTCGGCCAGATAGCCGCAGCCTTCCGCCATCCCCGGCCCGCCCATGGCCCGCGCAAACCCCGGGAACCCGGCCAGAAACGCGTCCGGCGTCGGCAACAACCAGCGCACCGGCGGATCCGTCGCAAACGCCAGCGTCAGCGTGTTGATCACCGTGTCGGTCTCCGACACCTCGGCCACCCGAACCTCATAGGTCATGCCAAACCCCTCACGACGATCCGATGGTCAACAGGTTCTGCACCGGCTGGTACAGGTCCTACAGATAGGCCAGATGCGCAGAAAGTTGTCTCTTATCGCTTCGGCCTAGTTCTGAACTGCTTCCCCAGCACCTCAAGATCCTTGTCGTGGGCGACACCATCCCGATGATCCAAGGTTCGCAGTCCGAACATGGGTGCACCGCCGAAGGACTGCTGGCTTTCGAAGACCAGCTTCTTTAGTGGCGGGTAGAAGCGCTTCGTATGGCGATAGTCCAGATAGCCGCGCGGCGAATCCGCTCCAGCCGGCGCCAACTTTTCACGATAGGTGTTTGTGTAGACCAGCGCCGCCACGATATCAGCTATCTGAAGGCCCGCAGTAAGGCCCGAGTCCGCGAACAGCGGCGCTTCGATCAGGCGCTTAAGCAGTCGTCCGTCGGGGTTGCCAAAGATGAAACTGAGATAGCTGACGGCCACCGAGTAGTCGAGACCAGCTCCCTTGCGCATATGCGCCATGCGCGAATCTAGAGCATCGTGCGTTTAATGTGACGTATATCCGGCGGCCTTGAAGAAATTCCAGCATTCATCGGGATCGTAGAGGTCGCAGATGCTGCCGACGGCTTGCCAGAGGGCATCGAAGGTTCGGGCGC
>NZ_JBIKNZ010000131.1:0-3752 GCF_044358365.1 Phenylobacterium sp.
GGCTCAATCCGGCGCATCTGCGCCTGCGACAACCAGATCAAATCACTCATGACGACGCCTCCATGCGCCGCCAGTGAATCAGACCAACCCCGCCTTGGGAATCATTTCAATGGGTCCTGAGCCTAGACTGTCTCACAGATGGGGGTCACTCCAGGTGGCGGCGCCCGCGAGGTTAGGAGGGAAGCTTGCCGGTCATGAACAGATAAGGGGTGATCCGCCTTTCGGCCCCGCTTCTCGATTGCAACCACTCTACGCGCCCTAAAATGGCCATCTGGCGTCGACCTTCATTGAGATCGGTCGAGGGGAGAATTGCAATGATCCAGGTCTCGCGGCGCTATAGCCTAGCTTTCGGATTGATGTGTCTCTCCGCACCGAGCCTCGCGGCGGACGCCCCTGCAGACGTCGGCGTCGCCACCGGTACAAAGCTTTATGAGCATACCTTTCTCAAGGCGAAACCGGGGCTACGCGCTGACCTTGGCAGATACATTCGCGCAAACTGGTTTCCTTTGGACCGCAAGGGCGTGGAGGAAGGGATTTTCACATCGTACTGGCTGCTGGAAGACACTGGCGAAAACGCAGCCTGGGACTATGTGATGGTCGTTGGATACCCGACTGAACTGGGCTTCGGGGAACCTCGCGCAACGGAAGTTTTTCAAGCGATCCGCAAAGGGCACGCCGAGGTGAAGGTCGCCGGCAGGGGCTTGCGGGAACTGGGTGATATCGTGGCCAGTCACCGGCTCAAGGTGACGCGTTCCTAGCGTTTTTTCTCTTGCAGCCAGACTTTTCTGTTGCAGCAAGGCTCGCTTGCGGCGGCCACGCTGCCGATACGCAAAAAAAGCCCGCCGGTTTCCCGGCGGGCCAGTGCGACAGAAGCTCAAGGTAGAGCTGCTGGGAGCTCGGGTTACTGCTTGGCGAGGGTGGTCGCGCCGCTGGCCTTGGCCATGACCTTGGCATTGCAGTTGGAAAGTTTGTCGTCGTCGAACGACTTGACGCCGGTGAAGGAGGTCACCATGCCGACCTTGTCGGCGATCAGCTTGCAGGTGGCGACGGAATAGGTTTGGGACCTCGCAATGGCGACGCAGGCGTCGGCTTCGCAGTTAAACACGGCGCCGCCTGCGATAACCTTGGTCTTTGCGGCGACAGGGGCCGAGAGCTTCACGGTGACAGTGTCAGCAGCGAAGGCGGTTCCGGCGGCGAAGGTGGCAAGTGCGGCGCAGGCCGCAATCAGTTGGAGCTTCATTGAGCCCTCCAGCGTTTCGGGGAGTATCGGCGTCAAGGATTTGAGTACCGGCCCGGTTCGCCGCGTTTTTGGCCGCTTCGAGTATCCCCACCCTAGGCGCACGTCGAACTGAACAACGCTAAGATAACAGTGTTAAGATCGATACGGCAACAACGTTTTCCGCAACTCCGCTATGCACTTTTGCAGAGGTGATCGGCGCTTTCGCCTCACTATCTGCAAGGGCTGGTGTCGAAAGGGCGCTCCTGCGCGTTCATGTCTCGTCAACCCTGTTGAGCGTTCCGTGGCGTTCAGGATATGGCAGGGCCGGGTGGGCGGCTCGATGATCGATGGAACCAGGCATCCATGGCCACTGGAAAGCCGCCGCGCCCGCGGCGAACGCTGCTTCAAAAGCTGATCTACGCGCTTCTGGTGCTGGGCGTGTGGGGGCTGATTTTCGTGGTCGCCTTCTTCGCGGTGTTCGCGGTTGATCTGCCCGACACGTCCCGCCTCTATGATACGCAGCGCCAGCCGTCGATCTCGTACCTGGACCGGTCCGGCGGATTGCTGGCCGTAAGAGGCAGTCAGGCCGCGGCGACGGTAAAGCTGGAAAGCCTGCCGGACTACGTGCCCAAGGCGTTTATCGCCATCGAGGACCGCTGGTATTTCTGGCACTTCGGATTCAACCCCTGGGGCATCGCGCGCAGCCAGTATTACAACATGACCCGGAAGGGAGAAGGGGGGCCGTTACGTGGCGGCTCCACCATCACCCAGCAACTGGCGCGCAACCTGTTCCTGACCCCCAACCAGAACTATCGCCGCAAGGCGCAGGAGCTGATTCTGGCCGTCTGGCTGGAGGCGAAGTTTTCGAAGAAACAGATCCTCGAGCTCTATCTCAACCGGGTCTACTTCGGCGCGGGAGCCTACGGCATCGAGGCGGCGTCGCAGCGCTATTTCGGCAAGCCTGCCGCGAGGTTGAGCCTTGGCGAGAGCGCCCTGCTGGCCGGGCTGATGAAGGGGCCATCGCGATACTCGCCGGTGGCTTCCACCGACCGAGCCGCGCGCCGCGCCACCATCGTGCTGGATGAGATGGTTCAGTCCGGCTTCATCACTCCGGCGGAACGGGCCGAGGCGATCCGGGTCCGGGTCCGGGTCAATCCGGTACTGGCCAATCAACGGGCGCAATATTTCACAGACTGGGTCGACAATCAGGTCCGAGCCCTGGTGGGTGAGCCCACCGAGGACCTGGTGGTGGAGACCACCCTTGACCTTCCGCTGCAGGCCAGCGCGGAGCAGGCGGTGCTGCGTGGAGTGTCCGCAGCTGTGGGCCAGGGCGTGGAGCAGGGCGCGCTGGTGTCTCTCGATGGCGAAGGCCGCATCCGCGCCTATGTGGGCGGGACCAACTATGTCCAGACCCAGTTTGACCGTGCGACAATGACGCGCCGTCAGGCAGGTTCGGCCTTCAAGCCCTTCGTATATCTGACGGCGATGGAAGCCGGTCGTACGCCGGACACGCCGGTGGTCGACGAGCCGGTGAAGATCGGAAACTGGGAGCCGCGCAACTACACCGGCGCTTTCCTGGGGCCCATCACCATCCGGATCGCGCTTGCCCAGTCGGTCAATACGGTGGCGGCGCGTCTGACCGAGGAACTGGGCGCTTCCAACGTGGCGTCTACCGCCCGCCGGCTCGGCATCACCTCAGACATTCAACAGGACCCTTCAATGGCGCTGGGCGCCGTCGAAGTCAGCCCGCTTGAGATGGCCCAGGCCTATGCACCTTTCGCCAATGGCGGCGTCTACGCCAAGGGTTACGGGATCGAGCGCATCCGCACGGCGACGGGCCGGGTTCTCTATGATCGCGGTGTCGATCGCGGCCCTCGCCTGAGCGTGATCAGCCAGCCAGCTTTGTCCTACATGGTCTCCATGATGCGCGGCGTGGTTACGGGCGGCACCGGCACGCGGGCCAACGTCCCGGGCTACGATCTGGCCGGCAAGACCGGCACCACCAGTGACTACAAGGACGCCTGGTTTGTGGGCTACACGGGCGGTTTTGTCACCGCAGTCTGGGTAGGCAAGGACGACAACAAACCCATGAGACGGGTCACTGGCGGCGGCGCGCCCTCCGGCATCTGGCGCGACTACATGACGGCTGCCTTGCCTCGCCTGAAAGTCCAGCCCATTCCGGGCGGCGATCTGCCGCCGCCGGAGGCGGAGAGTCCTATCGATCAGCTTCTGGCTGGTGAGGACCCCGGGGCGCTGATCGAGACGCCGTCCTCCGAGTTCGATGAGCCCCAACCGCCCCCGCCCCCGCCGCCGACGTCCAGACCGCGCGAAAGGACCCGCAGCGACCCGGTATTCTGAGGTTCAGTGCCTGACGGGGATGTAGTCTACCCCCCGAAGGCGTGCAGCCTAGAGCGGTTTCCCTACGCTGTGAATCGGGAGGGATTCCCAAATCAGTGATGGAGTGATTCAAGCTGCATGCTGGTGAAGGAGGCCGGCATGCATGGGTCATCCTCTGTCATGTGATCTTCGGGAT
>NZ_JBIKNZ010000132.1:0-3704 GCF_044358365.1 Phenylobacterium sp.
CGCTATCCATCGGCCCGGTGCAGGGCTTCATCGCGGCGGCGCGCAGCACCTCCGATCTGTGGGCTGGTTCCCACCTGCTGTCCCGTCTGAGCTGGGAGGCCATGCGCCCGGTCTGCGAGGCGCTGGGGCCGGATGCCATCCTGTTTCCCCGGCTGCGCGGCATTCCCCAGGTCGATCTGTGGCTACGCGACCAGATGGACCTGCCAGACAATCTGTTCAGGGACTGTGAATGGATGCAGGGCGGCACCGATGCCAATCCACTGTTTTCGGCGGCGTTGCCCAACCGTTTCGTCGCCGTCGTGCCCGCCAGCCAGGCGCGGGCGATTGCCGAACAGGTCACGGTCAAAGTCCGGGAGTGGTTGCTGAATACCGGCCGGGATGTCGTGAGCCGATTGCTGGACATGGCGGGCCTGGATAAGGAATCCCGGACACCTTTCGAGCAGATGCGGGAGCAACTGGAAGGCTTTCCCGAAGTTCACTGGGCGGCTGTACCGTTTTCGCTCATTCATCCCCGCAACAAGGAGCGGCAGACCGACCTCGACACCAGCGGCCTGACCGCCGCCATGGCGCCCTTCTTCGGGAAAGAGGGCGATGGCGGCTTCCTCGCCACCCCAGCCTGGCAAGCGCTGCGCAAGGAAATTGACTGGGGCGACGGCACCACCTTCTTTGCCCCCAACCCCGGCGTCCTGTACCCGGCGGTCTATGACCTGGCCGAGCGCGTCATGGCGGCTGCAAAGACGGCCCGGACTTTTGCGACTAGCGAGCAGCATGGCTGGCGCTGTTCGCTGACCGGCGAAACCGAATGGCTGACCACCGACCGCGCCCAATTGGACGTGCCGCCGGGGCAACGTACCGGTACCCTCTGGACGCGAGTCGCCGCCCGCAAACCGGCCTGGGCCAAGAAAGGCGAACACCTGGGCGCTCTGCCCGCCATCAAGCGGTTGTGGCCGACGCTGTTTGCCGAAGAAGTGGGCAAGGCGTTGGCGGCGGGCGAACGCGGCGAAAAGAAGGACATCGGTCGCTTCGTCGTCTCCACCCACACCATGGCGCTGGCAAAGCCATTGGAAAATTGGCTGATTGCAGGTGGTCCAACGACTGAAAACCTGGAGGCTGAGTTAAAAACACTGCAAGACCAGGAGGTGGCTTTGCCTCGCAAGCTGATCCGAGAGTACAGCAGTAAGGTCAGTAAAGAGACGATGACCCAAGCCAAACGAATCCCTGCCATGCTCGAAGCGGCGCGGGAGGCAGAGGATGACGAAGCCTATGAACGGGCATTGCGGCTGGTGCGGAAGACCCTCACCCACACGGCTGGCTTCGACTCCGCTCAGCCAGCGGTGCGAGGGGAGCGGGAGCCAGGGGAGGGCGGCCGCCTCGAAACCTACTATGCCCTCATCATGCTGGATGGCGACCGCATGGGCGCGATGCTCTCCGGTGTGGGCGCGGATGATGACCCGGCCGCGATTGCCTATCGCGACAGCTTTCATCCCCAGGTGCAGGCGGGTTTCGATCAACATGCTGCCGGACAGCCGCTGATCCAGGCCTATGGCCAGCAAAAGCGGCCGATCTCGCCGAACCGCCATCTGGCCATCTCCGGCGCGCTCAACGATTTCTCGCAAACCGTCGTGCGGCATATCGTCGAGGAAGAACATCTGGGCCGCGTCATCTACGCAGGCGGCGATGACGTGCTGGCCATGCTGCCGGTGGCCGATCTACTGCCGGTCATGCAGCGCCTGCGCCAGGCCTATTCCGGCGAGGACCCGGACCATGCCGGCGGTATGCACCAGGGGTTGACACTCCAGAACGGCTTTGCAGCGCTCAAGGTTCGCCGTAGCGGCCGGAATAGGCTCAAACTCATGCGGATGATGGGGAAAAATGCCACCGCCAGTTGTGGCACCGTCATCGCCCATCATCAGGCGCCGCTGGGCGCGGTGCTGCGCGAATTGCGGGCGGCGGAGCAGCGCGCCAAACAGGAGGGCGGCCGCGATGCCTTTTCGATCACCGTCATCAAGCGCTCCGGCGGGGCCTTGCGGTTGACCGAGAAATGGGGCGAGCCGGTCCGCCTGCTCAACGACCTGATTGCCTTCCTGCGCGCAGAGGGCGTCTCCCGCCGGGCGGTGTATCACACCCTGGAGTGGCTGCACGATCTGCCCGATCCAGGCGATGACTCCGGTCTGCTGGAGTCGCTGCTGACCTACCAACTGGCGCGGCAGGCCGACGAGAAATCGCTACAGGCGCAAGCACCCGGCCTGGCCCAACGCCTGGCCGTGCTGACCGCCGCCCAGTCCCAGGATCGGCTGAAATGGCTGGAGAACTTTCTCACCGTGGGCGAGTTCCTCGCTCGCGAAACCCGCACCGGAGGTGAGGCATGAGCGCCCTGGAAACCCGCTTCATCGAGCCCCTGGACGTATTGTTTCTCCGCGGCAACAAATTGTTCGGCGATCCCGGCAGTTACGGCGAAGCCTTGATCCCGCCCTGGCCTTCTGCCGCTGCCGGCGCGCTGCGCGCGCGGCGGCTGGCCGATGCCGGCGTGGACCTGGCCGCCTTCGCCCGCGGCGAGATTGATCATCCCGAACTGGGCACGCCGAAACGGCCCGGCCCCTTTACCGTCACGGACTTTCATCTGGCCCGCCGCGGAGCGGATGGCGCGGTCGAACCGCTGTACGCGCCGCCGGCTGATCTGGTCATCAGCCGTGATGATGGTGGCCAGCTTCAGGTCCGTGCGCCAACCCCAACCTCGCTGACAATGGACGAGAGACAGAAACTGTCCGCCCGAATCCTGTCGTCCGCGCCGCTGCCCTGGCTGCCGGTGCTGGCTGAGCGCCAGCGCGGCAAGCCCGAGTCGGGTTATTGGCTGACCGCCGCCGGCTGGCGCGAGTATCTCGCGGGCCTGGCGCCCGCCGTCGGGCACTGGGTACACGCCAGCGAACTCTGGGCCATCGACCCCCGCGTCGGCCTGGGGCTGGATGCCGAGGCCCGTTGCGCCGCCGATGGCAAATTGTTTACGGTGCAGGCCGTGGCGATGCGCCACGGCGTCGGCTTTCTGGCCCGAGTGGAGGGGGCGAGCCTGCCCAAAACCGGCACGCTACGCCTGGGCGGCGACGGTCGCGCCGCTGCATTGACCCCTGCCGAGGTGGCCTGGCCAGAACCGGACTACGCCGCCATCGCCGCCGCCCGCCGCTGCCGGCTGGTGTTGACCACGCCGGGCCTTTTTTCCACACTGCTCCCGCCGGGAGAGTCAGCCCTGAGCGGAGCCGAAGGGCCGGGGGTGAGGGGAGGATGGCTGCCCACCGGCATCAGCCGGCATGGCGACGGCGGGTATCGGTTTGACCTGCATGGCGTCAAGGGCCGTCTGGTCTGCGCCGCCGTGCCGCGCGCCGAGGTCGTCTCCGGCTGGGATCTGGCCCAATGGCAACCCAAGCCCGCCCAGCGCGCCGCGCCCACCGGCAGCGTCTACTGGCTGGATGAACTGGAGGCCACGCCAGAGGCGCTATGCAAACTGGTGGAGCGCGGCTTGTGGACCGAGACCGGCGCGGATTCCAGCCGCCGGGCGGAGGGCTTCAATCGCGCCAGTCTGGCGCACTGGATGTCACCGTAATACAGGAGAATGCCATGTATGCCCATCGCATGAAGGCTCGTTTCACAGCCGACCAACCGCTGGTGTTGCCGTTGCCCAAGGGTTCGCCCGAGGGCGAAGTTGAAGTCAT
>NZ_JBIKNZ010000133.1:0-3694 GCF_044358365.1 Phenylobacterium sp.
CTGCGCCTGCGACAACCAGATCAAATCACTCATGACGACGCCTCCATGCGCCGCCAGTGAATCAGACCAACCCCGCCTTGGGAATCATTTCAATGGGTCCTGAGCCTAGGACGCCGGGCTCCGACGGCGTTCACAGGAAATGCCGGGTGAACGACGGTCAGTTGAGGGCCCCCTCTTGCCCTGTGCGGGGAATGGGCTGATCTCACCCTATGCTTAGGGAAGAGCACTACACCGCCTCGTCGCTGGATTCGCTCGAGGGCGTTCCAGATCCGGTCGAGGCGCCCGTCACACGGGCCAGTCTGCTGACCACGGCCCGCAAACTGGCGCCTGGCCTGTCGATCGTTGTGCTGGTCTCGATGGCCGCCGCCTGGCTGGCCGATCACTACACGGTCCCGATCCTGCTGTTCGCCCTGTTGCTGGGCATGGCGATGAATTTCCTTCGTGCCGACGCCAGCTATCGGCCCGGCCTGGATTTCGCCACCCGCCAATTGCTGCGGCTGGGCGTGGCCCTGCTGGGCGCGAGGATCACAGCCGATCAGGTGCTGTCGCTGGGCGGCAATGTGGTGCTGGTGGTGACGCTGGGCGTCGCCCTGACCATAACCGCGGGCTGGCTACTGTCCCGCCTACTCAAACTCCGGCCCGAGTTCGGCGTGCTGACCGCCGGCGCGGTGGCGATCTGCGGCGCCTCGGCGGCGCTGGCGATATCGTCGGTCCTGCCCCCCTCGCCCACCCGCGAGCGCGACACCCTGCTGACCGTGGTGGGTGTCACCGCCCTGTCGACGGTGGCCATGGTGACCTATCCGGTGCTGGCGGCGGCTCTTGGGTTGTCCGAACAACAGACGGGCCTGCTGCTGGGCGCCACCATTCACGACGTGGCCCAGGTGGTGGGCGCCGGCTACGGCGTCTCCAAAGAGGTCGGCGATACCGCCACCATCGTCAAGCTGTTCCGCGTGGCCCTACTGCTGCCGGTGATCGTCATCGTGGCCCTGATGTTCCGGGCAAGTTCCGAAACCAAAACAAGCTGGCGCACCGCGCCGCTGGTCCCCGGGTTCCTACTGGGCTTCATCGCTCTGGTGGCGATCAACTCCACGGGCATGGTCCCGAAGGAACTGCCCGCCGCGGCCGGCGAGGTTTCCCGCTGGCTGCTGGTGGCCGCCATCGCCGCCGTCGGCGTCAAGACCTCGCTGGGCGACATGTTCAAGGTGGGCTGGAACTCGCTGGCGATCATCGTGCTGGAGACGCTGGTGATCCTGGCCTTCGCCCTCACCGCCATCCAGCTGATGTAAGCCTTCAGCCGGCGGCGGCGGCGTCCAGCTTGTCCTGGGTGCGCAGGTCGAAATCCGAGGCGTCGTGGCGCTCGCGCAGCTGGCTGGAGGGATCACCCTGGGCGCGGTTGACCATGCGGCCGCGCTTGACGGCGGACCGCTCAGCGATCTGGTCGGTCCAGCGGATGACGTTCTTGTACTCGGCCACCTGCAGGAACTCGCCGGCCTCATAGACCACGCCCTTCACCAGCGCGCCGTACCAAGGCCAGACGGCCATGTCGGCGATGGTATAGTCGGCGCCACCCAGATACTCGCTCTCGGCCAGACGGCGATCCAGCACGTCCAGCTGGCGCTTCACCTCCATGGCGTAGCGGTCGATGGCGTATTCGATCTTGATGGGCGCATAGGCGTAGAAGTGGCCGAACCCGCCGCCGAGGAACGGCGCCGAGCCCATCTGCCACATCAGCCAGGACAGGCACTCGGCCCGCGCCGCCGGCTCGGTGGGCAGGAACTCGCCGAACTTCTCGGCCAGGTGGATCAGGATCGCGCCGGATTCAAACACCCGGATCGGCGTGGCGCTGCTGCGGTCCAGCAAGGCCGGGATCTTGGAATTGGGATTGATGTCGACGAAACCCGAGCCGAACTGATCTCCCGCGCCGATATTGATCAGCCAGGCGTCGTACTCGGCGCCCGAATGCCCCAGCGCCAGCAGCTCCTCCAGCATCACCGTCACCTTCACGCCATTGGGCGTGCCCAGGGAATAGAGCTGCATCGGATGCTTGCCGACGGGCAGCACGTGCTCCTTGGTCGGACCGGCGATCGGCCGGTTGATGGCGGCGAACCGGCCCCCGCTTTCCTTGTTCCAGGTCCAGACGGCGGGCGGAGTGTAGGTGGCGTCGCTCATGGGGGCTCCAGACGTTTCCAGGGGGCGCGCGTTGGACCTGCGCTCAGGCTTATCTGGGTGGCATGAACAGTGGTTGCGAGTCGAGTGTGAAGCGCGGTCGGCTAACCACCCGCCGCCACGATCGCCGCCGCCTGATCCTGGACGCGCTTCACTGCCCGCGCCACGTCCAGCACCTGATCCGGCTCGCCCAGCAGCAGGCGGTGTTGCAGCCAGACCGTCGAGCGGGCTGCATGTTCGGCGACGGGCAAGCGCAGGCTGGCATAGTCGATCTTCGGCGCCGATGCGCGCAGGCGAGGCCCGAAGTCGCCGCGCTTGAACACCTCCAGCTCATTCAGGCTGGGATAGGAGACGCCCATGGGCACACCCTCCGCCCCCAGCGCCTTTTCGAACAGGCGCAGGTCCATCCCGGCAAAGGCGGCCTGATCATAGTGGAAGACATAGCAATAGTTGCCCTGGCTGTTCATCCGGGGGTCGCGAAACTGGGGGCGAATGCCCTCGATCCGCGAGAGCGCCTCGCCCAGCGCCACGGCATTCTGATTACGTCTGCGGTTCTGCTCGGGGAACCGTTCAAGCTGGACGGCCAGCACCGCGCCCTGCCACTCGGTCATGCGCAGGTTCGCTCCGTAGCGGACGTGGTGGTAAAACCATTCGCCCTCCACCCGGCCGCAGTTGGCGTAGCTGCGGGCCAGGTCGCGCAACCGGTCATCGTTGCAGGTCAGCACCCCGCCCTCGCCGGCGGTCATCAGCTTTGACGACTGCATGGAGAAGCTGCCGAAACTGCCCCAGGAGCCGACCCCGCGCCCCCGCCAGAAGGTGCCGTGGGCGTGGGCGCAGTCCTCGATCAGGTGAAGGCCACGGCGCGCGCAGAGCGCAGTGAGCGCGTCGAGATCGGCCGCCGCGCCGGCCACATGCACCACCATGATGGCCCGGGTGCGCTCCGTGATGGCGGCCTCTGCGGCAGCGGCGTCGAGGCAGAGGGTCTCGGGATCAACATCCACCAGCACCGGCGTGGCGTTGACCGCCAGCACCGCGCCAGCGGACGCCACGAAGGTTATCCCGGGCACGATGACCTCGTCGCCCTCGCCGACGTCGCAGGCCGCCAGAGCTGTCTCCAGGGTATGGGTGCCGTTGGTCATGGCCAGGCCATGTTTTGCGCCGTGGTAGGCAGCGAAGTCGCTGGCGAAGCGCGCCGCCCTTTCCCCGTCGCCATCCCACCAGCCGCCGCTGTCCAGGGTAGCGGACAGGGCCTCGCGCTCTCGGTCGTCCCAGATCGGCCAACGGGGGAAAGGCGCTGCAATGAGCGGTTGTCCGCCAAGAATCGCGACGCGGTTATCAGAGGTCATTCGTATGGCTCCGGCTCATGCGGCCACGGGTCGACGCGGCAACGCGCAGACCGCTTGCCAGGCGGCGTCAACCTGATCCGGCGTCACCGGGGCCAGATCCGCCACGGATATGTCGAGGGACTCCGCGCGGGCATAGGCCGCCAGTCCGGTCAGGGCGGCGCGGAACTGTTGCTCGGTGATCC
>NZ_JBIKNZ010000086.1:0-12603 GCF_044358365.1 Phenylobacterium sp.
CCGAGCGAACCGTCGGTGCCCTCTGGGACGCCATCGGACGCTTCATCGACCTCTTCACTCCGACCGAGTGCGCCAACTACTTCAAGAGCTGCGGATACGATGCAGACTGAATGGAATCCGCTCTAGGCCGCCTCGAACTGCAGCGCCGCCAGCCGCGCGTAGAGCCCGTCCTTCGCCACCAGATCGGTGTGGGTTCCCTGCTCCACCACACGGCCCGCGTCCATCACCACGATCCGGTCAGCCTTGAGCACCGTGGCCAGGCGGTGGGCGATCACCAGCGTGGTGTGGCCCTTCATGGCTGAATCCAGCGCGCGCTGCACCAGCTGCTCGTTCTCGGCGTCGAGCGCGCTGGTCGCCTCATCCAGCAACAGGATCGGCGCCTCGCGCACCAGGGCCCGCGCGATCGCCAGTCGCTGACGCTGGCCGCCGGAGAGTGTGCGGGCGCGTTCGCCGATGGGGGTGTCGAGGCCCTGCGGCAGGGCGGCCAGGAAGGCCTCGGCCTGGGCGGCGCGGACCACGGCGCGGACCTCGTCTTCCGTCGCCGCCTCGCGCCCGTAGCGGACATTGTCCAGCGCCGAGCCGGAGAACAGCGGGCTCTCCTGGGCCACCAGCGCCAGCCGCGCGCGCACCTCGGCAGGCTCGGCCTCACGCAGATCGACGCCGTCCATCAGCACCCGTCCGGCCTGCGGATCATAGAACCGCAGCAACAGCCGGAAGACCGTGCTCTTGCCCGCGCCCGAGGGGCCCACCAGCGCCACCCGCTCGCCGGGCCTGACGATCAGGTCGAAGTCCTTCAACGCCGGCAGATCGGGTCGGCCGGGATAGGCGAAGGTAACGCCTTCAAAGACTACCTCGCCACGCGCCGGAACCGGCAGCGGCGTGGGATGGGCCGGCGGCGCGATCCCGGGCCGGGCATCCAGCAACTCGCCCACCCGCTCCATGGCCCCGGCGGCCTTCTGCACCTCGCCCCAGGTTTCGCCCAACGCCCCTACGGAAGCAGCCGCCATCACCGACAGGAATGCAAACTGGAACAGCGCGCCCCAGGTGATCTCGCCGCGCAGGCCCGCGTGGACGCCCAGCCAGAACACGCCCACAACCCCGCCGAACACCAGGACAATCACCGCCGCTGTCATCAGGGCGCGGGTGGAAATCCGCCGCAGCTGGGCCTGGAAGGCCTGCTCGACCGCCGAGCCGAACCGTGTGGCGGCGGCCCCCTCCCGGCCAAACGCCTGCACGGTTTCCAGCGCATCCAGGCTCTCGCCGGCCGCCCCCACCGCGTCGGCGAACCGGTCCTGGGCCGAGGCCGTCAGCTTGCGCACCTGCCGGCCGAACAGGAACACCGGCGCGATCACGAACGGGAAGGTCAGCAGGACCAGGCCGGTCAGTTTGGCGCTGACGAACACCAGCAGGATCAGGGCGCCCACCAGCGTCAGGAAGTTGCGCGCGGCCACCGATACCGAGGTGGCGACCAGGCTTTCCACGATCGCGATGTCCGTGGTCAGGCGCGACAGCACCTCACCGGTGCGGGTCTTCAGGAAATAGGACGGATCCAGCGTCAGAATATGCGCATAGGTCGCCTTGCGCAGATCGGCCACGATCCGCTCGCCGACCTTGGTGACAAAGAAGAACCGACCCGCGGTCGAGATCGCCAGGCCCACGGCCACCGCCCCGAGGATCAGAAACTTCTGGTCTACCGTCGACGGATCCAGGCCCTTGTCGGTCAGGTGATCCACCAGCAGCCGGATCGCGCCGGATATGCCCAGGGTGGCGCAGGTGGAGAGGATCAGGAAGAACCCGGCCAGGCTGGCGTCGCCCCAGTGCGCCCGGGCGAACGGCGCCAGTCTGCGCAGCGCGCCAATGTTACGGCTGCGGCCCCGTTTGGCGGCGGCCTCGGACAGGTTCTGGGCCAGCGCCTGGCCCGCGCTCGGTCGCCCCGGGGCGGAAATGTCGGCTCCGGCCTCACTCATCGGTGTCGTACCTTGCATTCACCCACACGTTTCTCTATACGCGCGGCTTCCTTCGGGCGGCCCTATCCGGCGCCCGTTCCAAATTTGGCCGCACCTTTACGTCAGGCGCCCGTTCGATGAAACAAGACACGCACCCCGATTACCACTTCATCACCGTGGTGATGACCGACGGGACCAGCTACCAGACGCGCTCCACCTACGGGAAGCCGGGCGACACGCTGAACCTGGATATCGATCCCAAGACCCACCCGGCCTGGACCGGCGGCGGCCACCAGCTGCTCGACCGCGCCGGCCGCGTCTCGCGCTTCAACGCCAAGTTCGGCGCCTTCACGCGCAAATAGGCCGCGGGGCCTCCGGGCCTGCCGTGAAATCCAGACGCCGCGAGGGGCAACCTTCGCGGCGTTTCTGACTTTGGCGGCGTCGATTGGCGCTGCGTCCGGCGCCTAACTCCCGAATGCGGTCTTCAGGCGGCTCATCTGGCCCAGCACGGCGTTGGTGCCCTCGTCGGCCGGGTTCTCGACATACATGCGGCGGTCAAGATGGCGCACCCGCTCGTACAGGCGCTCCGCCCGGTCGGCCAGGCGGGTGAGGTTGGTGGGTAGTTCGGTGCGTGGGGCCAGTACCTCGGCGCTGACCGCTGGGTCAGCGTTCAGGCGATAATGGTCCTCGCAGGCCGCCGCCGGGGCCATGTCGCCCTCACGCACGGCGCGCTGCACCAGCAGCCAGGAGGCCACCTGCATCAACCGGGTGGTGAGACGCATGCTTTCGGCGGCATAGGCCAGCGCCGCATTGCGCGACAACAGCTTGGATTCCTGACGCCCGCCACCGTCCAGATAGGCGGCGGTCTCCTCGACCAGCGCCATACCTTCCTGGAATGTCCGCTCGAAAAGCTCCGAACGGGCGAAATCCTGGATGACGTCATCGCGCCAATCGGGGCTCTCGGTATCCTGCATGCTCTGAACTCTACACGATTATCGTTGCCACACGCTGAACGAATGGCGCGAAGGCCCGCCCCTGCAACGGCCATGCCACGGGGTCATCAGCCTTTGGGCAGGGAAAACAGTGCGTCGGCGGCGGCGCGGCCGGATTTCTTCTTGTCAATCTGGGCCCGGACCCGGGCCATCTCGGCCTCCAGCACCTCCAGCCGCTCTTCCAGCTCGGCTACGCCATAGAGCTCCAGATCCTCGCGCACGGCTTCCACCAAGCGCTGGCCCCGGCCAATCCGCACCTCTGCAGGCTCTTCCATGGGTGAACCCTCCTTTGCGGTCCCGGTATAGGGGGCTATCTGAGCGCGACAGACCCGCAAGCGCAAGTTTCAGGAAACGCCCATGAGCCCGCTCGAAGCCGAGACCATGACCGCCATCGCCATTGAAGGCGGCAAGGGACCCGCCTCTGCCCTGAGGCCGGAACGGTTGCCGATCCCGCAGCCGAAGCCGGGCGAGGTCCTGATCCGCGTGCGCGCAGCGGGCGTCAACCGTCCCGACATCATCCAGCGCATGGGCATGTACCCGCCACCGCCCGGAGCGCCGGCGACCATGGGCCTGGAAGTCGCCGGTGAAGTCGCCATCGGCGCAGGTCGCTGGAAGTCCGGAGACCGGGTCTGCGCCCTGCTGGGCGGCGGGGGCTATGCGGAGTATGCGGTCTGCGACGCCCGCCACGCCCTGCCGATCCCGGAAGGGTTCAGCTTTGCAGAGGCTGCGGGGCTGCCCGAGACAGTTTTCACGGTCTATGCGAATGTGTTCGAGCACGGATCACTGAAGGCTGGCGAGACCCTGTTGCTGCACGGCGCCACATCGGGCATCGGGGCCACCGCGATCCAGATGGCCAAGGCCGCAGGCGCGCGCGTGATCGCGACGGCCCGCAGCGCCGGCAAGGCCCGGGCCGCCCTGGCCCTGGGCGCCGATGTGGCCGTCGACGCCACCTCGGAAGATTTCGCCGAAGTCGCCAAGGCCGACGGTGGGGTCGATGTGGTGCTGGACATGGTCGGCGGCGCCTATTTCCCCAAGAACCTCGACGCCATCCGCACCGGCGGGCGGATCGTCTACATCGCCAGCCAGGCCGGCGGCGAGGTCAACCTGCCCATCTTCCGGATCATGATGAAGCGGGCCGTGATCACCGGCTCCACCCTGCGCCCGCGCGACGCGGACGAAAAAGCGCGGTTGGCGGCTGAGGTCGAACGCGTGGTCTGGCCCTGGATCTCGGCCGGCAAGATCAAGCCCACCATCGACAAGACCTTCCCCCTGGAGGAGGCCGCCGCCGCCCACGCCCACCTGGAAGCGGGCGGCCACGTGGGCAAGGTGATCCTGCTGGCCGGCTGACGTTCAGCGCCAATGTGTCAGCGCCGAAAGATCATCGGCGTTGACGCCCGCTCTGACACGCACCAACCTTTGATCAAGGTCCGTGCCAAAGGGGGAAATGCGCCCGGTCCAGCAACACCGCCATCAGGGCGGGGGGAGGATCGGATTGACTGCAGCGACCCGCGAGCCGCCGCCTTTGCGCATGGGAACCAAGCTGCTTTACGCAGTGGGATCGGCCGCCACCAATCTGAAGGCGCGGGCGCTGACCACCTTCCTGGTGATTTTCTACAATCAGGTGATCGGCCTGCCGCCCAAGCTGGTGGGCCTGATCCTGATGGTCGCCCTGGTCTTCGATGCCGTGATCGATCCATTTGTCGGCCAGGTTTCCGATAATCTGAGGTCGCGCTGGGGTCGACGACACCCCTTCATGATGGCAGCCGCCCTGCCCTACGCCCTGGCCTTCTTCCTGCTCTGGAACCCGCCGCTGGGCTGGAGCGACAACGCCATCGCGATCTATCTGGCGGTCTGCCTGTTCTCGGTGCGCTTCTTCGACACCTTCTTCGAGACGCCGCATCAGGCGCTGGCCCCCGAGCTGGCCCGTAACTACGACGAGCGCACCAATCTCCTGTCACTGCGCCAGTTCTTTGCGGTGGCCGGCGGGCTGGGGATGACGATTCTGGCCTATCAGGTGTTCCTGAAGGAGCATCCGGACGGCTCCGGCGGCGTGCTGGCCCGCGACGGCTATCTTGCCTACTCGATCGCGGGAGCCCTGATCATCCTTGCCACGGTGTTGGCCTCGACGATCGGCACGGCCAGCCGCATCCCCTACCTCTACGTGGCGCCACAGCGGAAGATCACGCTGGGAGCCATGCTTCGCGAGGTGCTCCAGACGCTGAACAACCGCGCCTTCATCGCCGCGGCTGTCTCGGCGATCTTCATTTCCATCGTGATCGGCGCGCGCAACGGGCTCGAGATCTATTTCGGGCTCTACTTCTGGGAGCTGAAACAGTCCCAACTGGCTACCCTGGCCACCATCAGCATCGTGGGTGGTTTCCTGGGCGTGGGTCTGGCGCCCATCGTCGGCAAGGCGCTGGGCAAGAAGCACGGCGCCATCGTGGTGTTCGCCGCCGCCGTGGCCGTCCACATCACGCCGGTGTCCCTGCGTCTGCTGGGTCTGGCGCCGGAAAACGGCACGCCGGAACTTCTCTGGCTGATCTACGGGGAGGAGATCATCAACGCGACCCTGGCCTCGGCCACAGCCGTGCTTCTGGCCGCCATTGTCGCCGACGTGGTCGAGGATGCCGAGGTCAAGACCGGCCGCCGGTCAGAGGGGCTGCTGATGTCCGCCAACGCCCTGTTCCGCAAGATGATCTCGGGCACAGGCATATTCGTCGCCACCGCCGTCCTGGCCTTCGTCCAGTTCCCGGAAGACGCCAAGCGGGGTGGGGTGCCCGAGGGGGTCCTGACCGGCCTCGGCATGGCCTACATCCCGCTGATCGTCGGCCTCTACGGCATCTCCATCGGCCTGCTGTTCTTCTACGATATCGACCGCAAACGCCACGAGGCCAATCTGGCGCATCTGAAGGGCGTGGAGGACGAGAAGCGGCTCAGTGTTTGAAAATCCCCATCATCAGGGGGCGCACGAACACCGCCGCCGCCGCTTTCGGCCTCACGTCGGGAACCAGGTAGCCCAGCTCCGCGCAGGCGTTCAGGGTAGCGTTCAGCATCTGGGCGGCGATGAACGGATCCACCGGTCGGATTGAGCCCTCGGCGATCCCGTCCGAGATCATCGAGGCGAAGCGGTCAGAGACCCTGTCGGACTGCTCGACCATGGCGCCGCGCATCTGTTCCGGCAGGGCGGTCAGCGCGTGGGTGCGCAGCAAGGGCCCGTGAGCGGAGAGCTGGAACTCGGCGAGGGCCGCCGCGCAGGCCGACAATTTGTCCCATTGCGAGCCCGGCTGTTCCATGGCCAGCCGCTGGGCGCTGCGCATAACCTCGAAGGTGCGCTCGAAACAAGCCACCACCAGGTCATCCTTGGCGTCGTTGTGGTGATAAAAACTGCCCTTGGTGACGTTCAGCTCGGCGGAAATCTTGTCCACCGAGGCGCCGCGGTAGCCGCGCAGGTTGATCAGGCGCGTGGCCGCCAGCAGAAAGGTCTCGCGGCCCGGTTCCGGGCTGATGCGCGCGGCGCGGGCCTCCAGCGCGATGGCGGCCGGCGACCAGGCTGCGCCCTCCGGCGCCAGGCCGTTCAGGAAGATATCGACAATGCGGTCGCGAATTCGCGGATAGTCCTCGACGTCAAACCGGCTGAGCCATGCGCCACCCCAGAACACCTGTTCCAGCAACATCCGGGCCCGGGCTGTCCGCCGGCCTCTGGACATCCAGCAGAGGTCCGGATGGTCAAAGATCTGGCGGGCCTTGCGAAACAGGCGCCCATAGGCCTGGGCCACTTCCTCCCGGCGGGGCGAACTCAAGGCCCGCAGTTCCGAGATGATCGGCAACGGCGGGGCGTCCCCGGCCTGAGTGGCCTTCAGCACATCCAGATAGCGAGTGAAAAAGCTGTGGAGCCGCTCGGCCGGCGTTGGCGCGGTGACCGCAGCCTCGGCAATGCCCAGCAGGGTCTCGATACCGCGGAAGATGCAGGCCGCGGCCAGATCATCCTTCCGGCGGAAATAGTACGTGACGCTGGTGGTGGAAAGATCGACCGCGGCGGCGGTGTCGCCCAGCGTCAGGCCTTTAATGCCTTTGCGGTTCAGGATCCGCGTGGCCGCGTCAAGGATGGCCTCGCGCTTGCGTTCGAACCGATCCGTGGCCTTCGCCACGGCGCCACCCTGAGCCATCTGACGCTTGTTTCCCTTGCGCAATCTCCCTTTGCCTTGGAACGAAGGGGTGGCCAAGCGTTAACATTTCAATGACGCAACGTTAAGTGTCAGAAAATCCAAATGGAGCGCCGGTCCCGCGGACATCGTCAGAGAGGATCTGACGACCGATCGGCGGCGCCGAGCGGGCCGTACATTCCGTGCGGTGGCACAGGCGACAGGTCACACCGATGGGCGTCGCCGCCTCTGCGCCAAGGCCCGGCCGGTCGCGGGTATAGATCAGTCGCCCTGCGTGCTCGGCAGCACATCCCAGCGCGATGGCGCGTTCGACCCGGGGCGCGCCAAACCCGCCCCCGCCGGCGGTCACGGTGCGCGCGATGGAGAAGAACCGTTGGCCGTCGGGCAACTCCAGCCACTGGGTGACGATCTGGCGCGGCGTCGTGAAGGCCTGGTGCACCGACCAGAGCGGACAACCCCCGCCGTGCCGCGCGAACGGAAACCCCGCCCCGTCCAGCCGCTTCGACACATTACCCGCCGGATCCACCCGGATGAAGAAGAACGGCACACGCTCCTGACCCGGCTTCTGCAGGGTGGTGAGGCGGTGCGCGGTCTGTTCAAAGCTGGCGCCGAACTGTCGGGCCAGGGCTTCAACGTCGTAGTGTCGCGCCTCAACCGCGCGGGCGAAGGTGGAATAGGGCATCAGGATCGCGGCGGCCGCATAGCTGGCAAGCGCGCGTCGGGTCAGCCGCTCACCGCTCTCCGAGGCGAAACTGCCGCCTTCCAGTTCCGCGTCGATCTCGGCCCGCAGCTCGAGATAGGCCAGTTGCAGGGCCAGTTGGAACGACTGGCTGGCGGCGTCGAGGCCGTCGTCTAGCAGGATCTCCTTGCGGTGGCGATCCAGCCTGCGCACCGACCCCACCATCACGCTCGAGGGCAGGCGGCGCGCGCGCAGACCATGGCGGGCCTTCAGGTACCCGGTCAGGCTGTCGTGACCGCTGACAGCCTGGGCCAGCCGCTCTGCAGCGTCGTCGAGACCGGGAAAGCTGTTGCGTCGCGCCGCCAGGAACCGCCGGGACTCGGCAACGGGATCGGTGGGGTCTGCCTGATCGCCGGCCTCAAACCGCTCCGCGCCCCGATCGGCCAGCGCCAGCTGTTCCTCCTGATAGGTCGTGTAGAGCCGGAGGAGAGCTTCGGTCACACCCGGGAAATTGCTCGCCATGTCAGATATTTCCAGGGTAGGCAGGTCGATGTCGGCGAACATCGGATCCTTCAGCACCGCCTGAAGCCGCGCCGTCTCGTTGGCGGCGCCGGCGCCGGCCAGGGTCGACATGTCCAGCTTGTAGGTCTGCGCCAGCCGTAGCAGCATCTCGGCGCTCAACGGCCGGTGGTTGCGCTCCAGTAGCGCCACATAGGAGGCCGAGACCTCCAGGTCCGCGGCCATATCGGCCTGGGTCAACCCCAGGTCCCGACGCAGGCGACGCAGGTTGGGCCCTACATACAGGCGGCGCTCGGTCGGCATGGTCATGATCCGGATCGCAGGTTGTAGGATCATTACAACATTACAGCGAAAATCTGTAAAGTTTGACGGCTAGACCTGATGCCACCTTCCTTTATGGCCGGGTCGCGCTGTACGGCACGCTTCATGCTCCGGGGCATCCAAATCCCCGGCTCAATGCGGAAGAGGCACATGGCGTATCAAGACCACATCATCGAGATGAGCGGGCTCATCAAGAGCAAGAACGGCACCTGGGACGGCATCAACGCCGAGTCCGTGGCCCGGATGCGGCTGCAGAACCGGTTCAAGACCGGCCTCGAGATCGCCAAGTACACCGCCGGCATCATGCGCGCCGACATGGCCGCCTATGACGCCGACCCGGCCAACTACACCCAGAGCCTCGGCTGCTGGCACGGCTTTGTCGCCCAGCAGAAGATGATCTCGATCAAGAAGCATTTCGGCACGACCAAGCAGCGCTACATCTACCTGTCCGGCTGGATGGTCGCCGCGCTCCGCTCCGACTTCGGCCCGCTGCCCGACCAGTCCATGCACGAGAAGACCTCGGTGCCGGCGCTGATCGAAGAGATCTACACCTTCCTCAAACAGGCCGACGCCCGTGAGCTCGGCATGATGTTCCGCGACCTGGACGCCGCTCGTGAGGCCGGCGACAAGGCGAAGGAACAGAAGCTAGTCGACGCGATCGACAACTACGAGAGCCACGTCGTTCCGATCATCGCCGACATCGACGCCGGCTTCGGTAACGCGGAAGCCACCTACCTGCTGGCCAAGAAGATGATCGAGGCGGGCGCCTGCGCCCTGCAGATCGAGAACCAGGTCTCGGACGAAAAGCAGTGCGGTCACCAGGACGGCAAGGTCACCGTGCCGCATGAGGACTTCCTCGCCAAGGTCCGCGCCTGCCGCTACGCCTTCCTCGAAATGGGCGTCGACAACGGCGTCATCGTCACTCGCACCGACAGCTTGGGCGCCGGCCTGACCAAGCAGATCGCCGTCAGCCATGAGCCGGGCGACATCGGCGACCAGTACAACAGCTTCCTCGACTGTGAGGAGATCGCCCCCGCCGACATGAAGAACGGCGACGTGGTGATCAATCGTGGCGGCAAACTGCTGCGGCCCAAGCGCCTGCCGTCGAACCTGTTCCAGTTCCGCGAAGGCACCGGCGAGGACCGCTGCGTCCTCGACAGCATCACCTCGCTGCAGAACGGCGCGGACCTTCTCTGGATCGAAACCGAAAAGCCCCACATCGCCCAGATCGCGGGCATGGTCGACCGCATCCGTGAAGTCATCCCCAACGCCAAGCTGGCCTACAACAACAGCCCGTCCTTCAACTGGACGCTGAACTTCCGTCAGCAGGTGTTCGACGCCTACAAGACGGCCGGCAAGGACGTTTCGGCCTATGATCGCGAAAGGCTGATGAGCGTCGACTACGACACCACGGCGCTGGCGATCGAAGCCGACGAGCGGATCCGCACCTTCCAGGCCGACAGCGCCAAGCGGGCGGGGATCTTCCACCACCTGATCACGCTGCCGACCTATCACACCGCAGCACTATCGACCGACAACCTGGCCAAGGAATACTTCGGCAGCCAGGGCATGCTGGGCTACGTCCTGGGCGTTCAGCGCCAGGAAATCCGCCAGGGCATCGCCTGCGTGAAGCACCAGAACATGTCCGGCTCGGACATCGGCGACGATCACAAGGAATACTTCGCTGGCGAAGCCGCCCTCAAGGCGGGCGGCGTCCACAACACGATGGGCCAGTTCGCGTAAGACTTCGCGAATTCGTCTGAAACTCGAATGGCCTGGGGTTTCCGCCTCAGGCCATTCTGCTATCCGGTGCACCCATGGACATCAGCAACACCCTCTCCGCCGACGACCTTCTACACGCCTTCGTGGAGCAGGATCTACTTCCGGGAACCGGCGTGGCGCCCGAAGCCTTCTGGGCCGCGCTAGACGCGATCCTGACTGACTTCACGCCGAAGAACGCCGCCTTGCTGGCGCGGCGCGATGATCTGCAGGCGCAGATCGACACCTGGTGGCGTGAGCGGCGCGGCCAGACGGTGTCCATCGCCGAACAGACCGCGTTCCTGACCGGGATCGGCTATCTCCTGCCCGAACCGTCGCCGTTTCAGATCGGCACGGCGAACGTCGACCCTGAGATCGCCCGCACGGCCGGCCCGCAGCTGGTGGTGCCGGTTTCCAACGGCCGCTTTGCGCTCAACGCCGCCAACGCCCGCTGGGGCAGTCTCTATGATGCGCTCTATGGCACCGACGCCCTTGAGCCTCCCGCGGGCGGCAAGGGCTATGATCCGGTCCGCGGGGCCAAGGTGATCGCTTTTGCGCGGGGGCTGCTGGACCGGGTCGCACCGCTGTCGAGCGGGTCGCATGCGGATGCAATCCAGTACCAGGTGAACAACAGCGCCCTTTCGGTGCGTCTCACCGGCGATCGCGAAGCCACCCTGGCCTCGCCCGCGCAGTTTGTCGGCTGGCGGGGTGCGGCGGACGCGCCGGAGGGCGTTCTGTTGGCGCACAACAGCCTGCACCTCGAGATCCAGATCGACCGCACCCACAACATCGGTAAGGATGACGCTGCGGGCGTTTCGGACGTGCTGGTGGAAGCCGCGTTGACCGCCATCCAGGACTGCGAGGACTCGGTCGCCGCCGTCGACGCCGAAGACAAGGTGGGCGTCTACCGCAACTGGCTGGGCCTGATGCGTGGCGACCTGTCGGCCAGCTTCGTCAAGGGCGGGCAAACGGAAACCCGTCGCCTTGACCCCGATCGCGTCTATCAGACGGCCAGCGGCGCTGACCTGACGCTGAAGGGTCGCAGCCTGATGCTGGTGCGTAATGTGGGCCACCACATGCTGACCGACATGATCACCCTGAACGGCAGGGCAGTCTATGAGACCGCAATCGACGCCCTGATCACCGTCACCGCCGCCCTCCACGATCTGAAGGGCGCGCGCCTCAACAGCCCGGCGGGTTCCATCTATGTCGTGAAGCCCAAGATGCATGGGCCCGACGAGGTGGCCCTGGCCACGGGTCTGTTCGATCAGGTCGAGGACGCACTTGGCCTGGCACGCAACACCGTCAAGATCGGCATCATGGACGAGGAGCGCCGCACCAGCGCCAACCTTAAGGCCTGTATCTACGCGGCCCGAAACCGCATCGTCTTTATCAACACCGGCTTCCTCGATCGCACAGGCGATGAGATCCACACCGCGATGGAGGCCGGCCCGGTAGTCCGCAAGGACGCCATCAAGGCCGAGGCCTGGCTGCCGGCGTACGAGAAACGCAATGTCGAGATCGGCCTGGCAACCGGGTTCCCCGGCCATGCCCAGATCGGCAAGGGCATGTGGGCCATGCCCGACATGATGAAGGACATGCTGGCGACCAAGGTCGGTCACCCGAAGGCGGGCGCGAACACTGCCTGGGTGCCGTCGCCGACAGCGGCTGTGCTGCATGCACTGCACTATCACGAGGTCGATGTCCCGGCCCTGCAGACCACCATGGCGGCGGCAGGCGAACCGACGGGCCTGACCGAACTGCTGACCCCGCCGCTGGCGAAGTCCAACTGGAGCCCGACGGACGTCCAGCAGGAACTGGACAACAACGCCCAGGGCATCCTGGGCTATGTGGTCCGCTGGATCGACCAGGGAGTTGGCTGTTCCAAGGTGCCGGACATCCACGACGTGGGCCTCATGGAAGACCGCGCCACCCTTCGGATCTCCAGCCAGCATATCGCCAACTGGCTCCACCACGGCGTCTGCTCCGAGGGCCAGGTGCGCGAGACCATGAGCCGGATGGCGGCCGTGGTCGACGGCCAGAACGCCGCCGATCCGCTCTATCAGGCCATGGCTGGCAATCCGGATAGCGTGGCGTTCCAGGCCGCGCTTGAACTGGTGTTCGAGGGCCGCGAACAGCCCAACGGCTATACCGAGCACATCCTGACGCGGCGGCGACGCCAGCGGAAAGCCCAGCTCGGCGGCGTCTGAGCTTCAGTTCAGCTG
>NZ_JBIKNZ010000154.1:0-3642 GCF_044358365.1 Phenylobacterium sp.
ATCGGGCGGCCATGCAGCGACCTACGCCGCGGCGACCGCCCTCGTCCATGGCTTCGGCATCGCGCCGCGGCGGGCGCTCGAGCTCCTCGAGGAGCACTACAACCCCCGCTGCGAGCCGCCGTGGTCGGAGTCGGAGCTTGCGCACAAGGTCAACGACGCCGAGCGCAAGCCGCACTCGCGTCCGTACGGCTGGCTCCGCGACGAGCGCAAGGCGGCCGACCTCGGTGTCGACCTGTCGGGATTCAAGCTCGGCGGCGCACGGGATCCGCTCGACGCGCAGCCCGGAGACGGTCCGCCGGACCCCGGTCCGTTCCCGGAGCACCTGCTGCGCGTCCCCGGCTTCATCGCCGATGTCATGGCGCACAACCTGGCGACCGCGCACCGGCCGCAGCCCGTCCTGGCGCTCGCTGGCGCGATCACGCTGCAGGCCGTGCTTGCCGGGCGCAAGGTGTGCGACGAGCGCGGGAACCGCACGAACCTCTATGCCGTCGGGGTCGCGCCCTCGGGCGCTGGCAAGGACCACGCCCGCAAGGTGTCGAAGAACGTGCTCTTCCACGCCGGGCTCGACGCCCTCGAGGCGAACGAGGACCTCGCAAGCGACGCCGGGCTCGTGAGCGCCCTCGAGATCAACCAGGCCTCGCTCTTCCAGTTCGACGAGTTCGGCCGCTTCCTGCGCACGATCGGCGACGCGAAGAAGGCGCCGCACCTCTACAACGTGCTTACGGTGCTCATGAAGCTCTACTCGAGCGCCGACAGCGTCTTCAAGGGCAAGGCCTATGCCGACGCGAAGCGGAACAAGGTGATCGACCGCCCCTGCGCGGTGGTCCACGGCACGACCGTGCCCGAGCACTTCTTCGGGTCGCTGACGGCCGACGCCCTCGCCGACGGCTTCATGGCACGCCTCCTCGTCTTCGAGGCCGACTCGACCGCGGTGCGCCAGCGGGCGCATGCGGCGGCGATCCCGGAGCCGATCCTCGAGGCCGCCCGCTGGTGGGGCGACTTCGCGCCCGGGGGCGACCTGCGCCGGACGAATCCCGAGCCCGTGGTCATCCCGGCGACGCCGGAGGCCGTGGCGGTCTACGACCGCTTCGCCATGATGGTCGACGCGGAGCTCGCCAAGGACGCCCCCGGGCGGTCGCTCTGGGCGCGTGCCGAAGAGAAGGCGTGCAGGCTGGCACTCGTCCATGCCTGCAGCGCGGACCGGGAGAGGCCGGTGGTGGGCCAGGAGGCGGCCGACTGGGCGTGCGCCGTGTCGGAGCACCTCACCAGGCGCATGCTGCACCTTGCCCACGCGTGGGTGTCGGACGGCGAGTTCGACTCCAGGCAGAAGCGCGTGCTGCGCGTCATCCGTGCGCTTGAAGGAAAGATCTCCGCCGCGGAGCTCTGCCGCCGGACGCAGTGGCTGAGCAGGCGGGAGCGGGCGGAAGTCATCGAAAACCTGCTTGAAACAGGGCAGATCCTGCTGCGCACGGAGTCGACGGCCACGCGCCCCAGGAGGTCGTATGAGCTGCCCTGAACCGAATACTTCAATTCTTCCTAAGGCTCTCGCGCGCGTACGCGTGCGCGTGTGCGCACGGATGGGGGGAGAGAAGTATTGAAGAATCTCTCTCTCTTCTCATATATCCCTACAAAGCAGGCCCTTCGCACGCCCGAGATTCTTCAAGCGACCCCCTGCAAGATCCTTGAGGGATTTGAAGGATTGGGTCCTCCCCGGCGCCCGCGCGGCTCGCTTGGCCTTCCGGAGGGGCAGGCAATCGCGACAGAGTTTGTTTCGCGTGGGTCACGCCTCTCGGCTCTGGCCCACCGCTCGCGCCACGAGGCCCCAGGACGCGCCCGTCGCGCCCGCGGCGGTCACGGCGCCACCGAGGCAACCAACGCCACTGAAGCCAACGTAGCGCCTTCGTGCGCGTCGCCTGTTCACTCTGTCAACCGAGGAGAAGGTCATGTCGCCTGAAGCAGCCGCGCCCATGTCGGTCGAGCTCCGCCCGCTCGATGCCGTCCGCCCCTATGCCAACAACCCGCGGCAGAACCTCGACGCGGTCGAGGCCGTCGCCGAGAGCATCCGCCGGTTCGGATTCCGCCAGCCGATCGTCGTCGATGCTGACGGCGTCATCGTCGCCGGGCACACCCGCTTCCGAGCCGCCCAGCGCCTCGGGCTCGCGACCGTGCCGGTCCACGTCGCCACCGACCTGACCGCCGACGAGATCCGCGCCTACCGGCTGGCCGACAACAAGACCGCCGAGCTCGCCACCTGGGATACCTCGATGCTCTCGATCGAGCTCGACGCCCTCCGCGGCGCAGGGATCGACTGGACCCTCCTGGGCTTCGACGAGGAGGAGCTCGCGAAGCTCCTCGCGCCCGCCGGGACCGAGGGGCTCACCGATCCCGATGCCGTCCCCGAGAAGCCGACCGACCCGGTCACGAAGCCCGGCGACCTGTGGCTGCTCGGCAAGCACCGCCTCCTCTGCGGCGACTCGACAAGCGCGGCCGACGTGACTCGGCTCCTCGACGGCGCCGTGCCCACGCTCATGGTCACCGACCCGCCCTACGGCGTGGAGTACGACCCCGAGTGGCGCATGGACGCCGGGCTCACCGGGAACACCGCGCGCATGGGCAAGGTCATGAACGACGACCGCGCCGACTGGACCGAGGCATGGAAGCTCTTCCCCGGCGACGTGGCCTACGTCTACCACGCAGGCGTCTTCGCCTCGACCGTGCAGCAGTCGCTCGAGCGGGCGGGCTTCGCGATCCGCGCGCAGATCATCTGGGCGAAGGACCGCCTCGCCCTGAGCCGCGGCGACTACCACTGGCAGCACGAGCCATGCTGGTACGCCGTGCGCGAAGGCGGCAAGGGCCACCGCACCGATGACCGCACGCAGACGACGCTCTGGTCGATCCCAGCGCGCGACGACGCGGGCCACGGCCACGGGACGCAGAAGCCGGTCGAGTGCATGGAGCGCCCGGTGCGCAACCACCTGGCCGACACGGTCTACGAGCCCTTCGCGGGGAGCGGCACGACCGTCATCGCCTGCGAGCGCACGGGGCGCGCATGCATCGCGATGGAGCTCGACCCCGGCTACTGCGATGTCATCGTGCGGCGCTGGGAGGAGTTCACCGGCAAGAAGGCAGAGCGCGTACAGGCGGAGGGCGGCGAGTGAGGTCAGTCCTCGTCACGGACGATGTCGATCGTCACCGACCGGAGCATGGCGTCCGGCTCGGGGTTCGTCCCCGTGTGGTCAAGGGTCGCAAGCATCGCGTGCGCAAGCATCGTCCGCAGGCGAAGCGCCTCGTCGCGCGTCTCCGTCTGCCATGCGATGCAGCCGTGCGGCTGGCCGCGTGGATGCCAGGACTCCATGCGCTCTCGGCCGACAGCGCGGTCGATGCGCGCGAGCTTGAATGGGTCGCGCACGAGCCCGGGCGCCACGTTGGCGGTGATGCGGAAGGCCATGGCCTACCGGCTCCTCACGATCTGCATCTGGAACTCGCGCCCGCCCTCGACCGCGTCGATCACGAGCCCGCGGTTCATCGAGAGGACGCCCTCGTCCTCGAAGGTGCGCACGCCGCCGATGCGGTCGGCCACCTCCGATGCGGCCTCCTCGAGCGCGTCCTGGTCGCCGGTCGCGGCCGCCTCGATGAGGCGGC
>NZ_JBIKNZ010000087.1:0-12377 GCF_044358365.1 Phenylobacterium sp.
CCAACCCGACATAAACTTCCATTGGGTCCATCCTCCTGTTTGAAGCAGCGCGATCCACTCGCTCCGACTTCGTATCTTCAGGTCTGGATGGGCCTACCTCAATTACGCGATGTCAGCGAAAGAATCGATGATCCGCCGGTTCGCGGGGATGTCGACCGCGGGCTGACGGGCGGGGTCATTGAAGGTGTAGTCGGTCCCTATCGTCGTTGAAAAGGTCGCCGTCCGCGTCGCTCCGGCCGTGCCAGCGTTGAGGACATCGTAGCGGGTCAGGCCGAAGTCATTGATCGAGGCGGCGATGATGTTGCCGGTCGTTGACGCTTCGTTGCTGTTGACCCCCTGAATGGCGAAGCCGCGGGTGAAGTCGTCCCCAGGTCCGCCGGTAAATGCGGTCCGAAACTGCACGTTACCCGCCGTGGACGGGCCGCTCAGGTCCGCGTTGAACAGGTCTCCGAGGGGAATGACGTTTAGCGTGGTGCCGCGGAAACTGGTGGCTCCGGCCAGGGTGCTCTGCGCGAAGTCGTTCGTCCCGATGTAGACCGCGTTCTTGTCCATCGCGAGGGTCGGAAAGTCTGCCAGCGTGCGTCCACCAGGCACTAACTCGGCGAAGCCTTCGAACTTGGTCGCCTTCCAGCCGCCGAGGGCGTTTGATGTATCCGAAACGGCTACATTGATGTCCTTGGTGTTGGCGCCGAAGCCGATCGCGAGCCAACGATCCGCGTCGGCATTGTAGATGACCCGCTGATCGCCATTGGGAACACCTGCCAACCCGGCCTTGTCTTGCCAGAAGCTCGTGTCCGAGGTGAACGCTGTTCGGTTACCCGTCGACTTATCGAAAACAGCAAAGCCGCCATTCGTGAACTGTACAAGCTGGGTCTTGCCCGCAGCGGCGATGGTATCCGGGGGGACGAAGTTTCGGCCGACAGAGGCCACGTCGTACTGGCTGATGCCCTGGAAACTCAACGTGACCACGCCGTTGGAAAACGTGGGGCCCGCCGCTGGAACCGGGGCGGGGTTGAACTCGCCGGGTACTTTCGGGTCGCCCTTTGTTAACCTGTATTTCTGTTCAGTGAGTTGAGCGCTCGCGCTCGTGGCCAAAAGTGTTGCTGTCAACACCGATCCGACCAGCAAAGCGCTCCGCGCGCCAAATTTCAACATGACTACTCCCCCAAACATGCTGTGGGGAATAGCAAATCCCAATTGTTAACCAAGTCAATGCCTGCTTGTAAATTCCCCCCTGAGGGGAATAATTGCACCAAATAATTGCATGATATGGATGGGCCGAATTGCTGCTTCGCGCCGTGCAGGGCGCCCGTCGGCGCCAGCGATGGCGACGGGCCGGTTTGAATCAGGCGCTGGCCAGCGCGCTCTGGAACAACAGCGCCCCGTCCGCTGAACCCAGTTCGGCCTCGAACGCGCGGTCGGGGTGAGGCATCAGGCCCAGCACGTTGCCACGGGCGTTGACGATGCCGGCGATGTCGCGGGCCGATCCATTGGGATTGTCCAGGTAGCGGAAGACCACCTGGCCCTCGCCCTCCAGCCGGTCGAGGGTATCCACGTCAGCGAAGAAGTTGCCCTCGCCGTTGCCGACGGTCATGGTCACCTGACGGCGGCCTGCATAGCCAGCGGTGTAGCGGGTCTGGGCGTTGGTGACCTCCAGATCGACGGCCTTGCAGACATACTTCAGCTTCTCATTGCGCAGCAGCGCGCCCGGCAGCATTCCCGCTTCGCACAGCACCTGGAAGCCATTGCAGATGCCGACGGTGGCCACGCCCCGCCCGGCGGCGGCCTTCACCTCGGCCATTATCGGCGACAGCGAGGCCATGGCCCCGCAGCGAAGGTAGTCGCCGTAGGAGAACCCGCCCGGCAGGACGATCAGGTCCACAGCATCCGGCAAGGCCGTGTCGCCGTGCCAGACCATGTCGACGTGGGCGCCTGTGGACCGCTCAATTGCGACCTTGCAGTCACGGTCGCAATTGGAACCGGGGAAGACGATGACGGCAGCTTTCATTGGTTGCGAGTCCAGGTTTTGAGGCTGTCGAGGTAGGCGTGGAGTTGGTCGTAGCCCCTGGCGTCACCGTAAGGGCAGCCGGTGGTAATGATATCGCCGCCCTTGGCCTTCTGCATCATGATCGCCGGGTGACCCGGCGCGCCCTTCACGGTGATGAGATACGACGTCCGGCCATCGGTGCTGGAATAGAACCGGTAGGGTTCTGCGGGATCCTTGGGCGCGGGCGTCAGGTGCGGCTGGGCGGCGAGGGCGGCGGCCTGGGCTTCGAAGGGAGAGGCGCAGTCGAGACCCAGGTAGGTGGGTTCGGGTTCGGCTGCGGGGGCGCACGCGGTCAGGGCGAGGGCGGCTAAGGCGGCCGCCCGACTTCTCACGCCAGCTCCACGCGGTAGCTTTCGATCACGGTGTTGGCCAGGAGCTTCTCGCACATGGCCTTGACCTCCGCCTCGGCGGACGCCGCGTCTGTTGCGGCGAGGTCAAACTCGATGGTGCGACCGACGCGCACATGTTCGACACCAGCCCAGCCCAGGCCGTGCAGGGCCTGTTCAACGGCCTTGCCCTGAACGTCGAGGACGCCCGGCTTCAGGAAAACGTGGACTTTCGCGCGCATCCTAGTGGAGGCCTCCCTGAATCACGGTGGGCATTTCCTTCATGATGCCAAGGCGCCGCGCCACTTCGGTATAGCTCTCGATCACATTGCCCAGGTCGCGGCGGAACCGGTCCTTATCGAGCTTTTCGTTGGTCACGCTGTCCCAGAGACGGCAACTGTCAGGGCTGATCTCATCGGCCAGGATGGTGCGCGGGAAGTCGTTCTCGTAGATGCGCCCGAACTCCACCTTGAAATCGACCAGGGTGATGCCGACGCCGGCGAAAAGGCCGGTAAGGTAGTCGTTGATGCGCAGCGTTATGGCCATCATGTCGTCGATCTCCTGGGTCGAGGCCCAGTTGAACGCGGTGATGTGCTCTTCGGTGACCAGCGGATCGTGGAGTTTGTCGTCCTTCAGACAGAATTCGATGATCGAACGCGGCAGGGGCTGGCCCTCCGGAATGCCCAGGCGCGTGGCGAGCGATCCGGCGGCGATGTTCCGGCAGATCACCTCCAGCGGGATGATCTCGACTTCCTTGATCAACTGCTCGCGCAGGTTCATCCGCTTGATGAAATGGTTCTGGACGCCGATCCCGGTCAGCCGGGTCATGATGTACTCGCTGATGCGATTGTTGATGACGCCCTTGCCCTCCAGCACCGCTTTCTTCGTGGCGTCGAAGGCGGTGGTGTCGTCCTTGAAGTACTGGATCAGGGTGCCTGGCTCAGGGCCCTCATAGAGGATCTTGGCCTTGCCCTCGTAGATCTTCTTACGGCGGGTCATCGTGCGGCCTTCTCCATGGCGAGGACTAACCAACTGTCGGTGGAACAAAAACGCGCGCGACTCTGTGCTCGCGCGCGGGTCCGACTCGGCCTCTCACCCTATTCAGGCAATCTAATTTTAGCGAAAGGCATCGGCTGGCGCAAACTGCCAACGCGTTCCCGCTTTTGATTGCGGCGCCTTTCGGCGCACGATATGGGAACGCCGCTTCGAGACGCTGACCCCCAAGGACCCGATGACCACTTTTGACGAACGCGAAAAGGGCTTCGAAAAGAAGTTCGCGCTGGACCAGGAGCAGGACTTCAAGGCCCACGCCCGTCGCAATCGCGCGCTGGGCCAGTGGGCCGCCGGTCTGATGGGCCTGGAAGGCGAGCACGTCGACGAATATGCCAAGGCCGTGGTGAAGTCCGATTTTGAGCTGCCGGGCGATGATGACGTGTTCCGCAAGGTCTTCGAAGACCTGAAGGGTTCAGGCGTCGCCGTCTCCGACAGCGAAGTCCGCATGAAGATGGCGGAGCTGCTGGCTCAGGCCCGGGAAAGCGTTCGCTCCGAGGGCTAAGGCGCGCCGGCCGTCTTCAACGGTGGCTATGCCCTGGCCTCCTCCTCCTGCTCCCCGAACACGCGGGCGAAGATGCGGTCGACGTTCTTGAAGTGGTAGCCCAGGTCAAAGAGCTCGCCGAGTTCGGCGGGTGACAGGGTGATCTCCGGGTCGGCGATCAGGAAATCCAGGAAATTGCCCTCGCCGCGCCACACCTTCATGGCGTTGCGCTGGACCGCCGCGTAGGAGGCCTCGCGGCTGAGGCCCTTCTGGGTCAGGCCCAGCAGCACGCGCTGCGAGTGGACCAGGCCGCCCAGGCGATCCAGGTTCTTCGCCATGTTCTCCGGATAGATCACCAGCCGTTCCATCACCCCGGCCAGCCGGCGCAGGGCGAAGTCCAGGTGCACCGTGGCGTCGGGCGCGATGCCGCGCTCGACCGAGGAGTGGCTGATGTCGCGCTCATGCCAGAGGGCCACGTTTTCCATGGCCGGCATGACGGCCGAGCGGACCAGTCGGGCGAGGCCCGTGAGGTTTTCCGTCAGGATCGGGTTGCGCTTGTGCGGCATGGCGCTGGAGCCCTTCTGGCCGGGATCGAAGGCTTCCTCGGCTTCCAGCACTTCGGTGCGCTGCAGGTGGCGGATCTCGATGGCCAGGCGCTCGATCGAGCTGGCGACCACGCCCAGGGTGGCGAAATAGGCGGCGTGGCGGTCGCGGGGGATCACCTGGGTTGAGATGGGCTCGACCACGAGGCCCATCTTCTCGGCGACATAGGCTTCAACTTCCGGCGCCACGTTGGCGAAGGTGCCGACCGCGCCGGAGATGGCGCAGGTGGCGATCTCGAACCTCGCCATGGCCAGCCGCTCCTTCGCCCGCTGGAACTCGGCGTAGTGGCCGGCGAGCTTGAGGCCGAAGGTTGTGGGCTCGGCGTGGATCGCGTGGCTGCGTCCGACGGTGGGCGTGAGGCGATGCTCGAAGGCCCGGCGCTTCAGCGCGGCCAGCAACAGGTCGACGTCGTCCATCAAGAGGTCCGTCGCCCGGCAGAGCTGGACCGCCAATGCGGTGTCGTTGATGTCGGATGACGTCGTGCCCTGATGCAGGAAGCGGGCTTCCGGGCCCACGACTTCGGAGATGTGGGTGAGGAAGGCGATGACGTCGTGCTTCACCTCGCGTTCGATCTCGTCGATGCGCGCGGCGTCCCAGAGGGTGTCGCGGCCCTTTTCCCAGATCACCCGGGCGGCCTCCTTCGGGATCACGCCCAATTCGGCCTGCGCGTCGGCGGCGTGGGCCAGGATTTCGAACATGATCTTGAAGCGGGAATCCGCGCTCCAGATGGCGGCGGCTTCGGGGCGGGCGTAGCGAGGGATCATGGGGCGGGGTATCCAGCCGGACCCCCGCCCAAGTCAAATTTTATCGTCAGATTCAGGCCTCGCCGCGGTCCGCCCGCGCTTTCGCCAGGGCCTTGGCCAGGCCGAAGGAGCCCAGGAAATAGTGCAGGGCGCCCCAGAGGCTGACGGCGTAGGCCAGGATGATGCCGTGGCGCGTGGCCAGCACCAGCGAGCCGTCGCAGGCCGCCACCGCAGAGGCCGGTGCGCCGGCGGGCGCGACACCGCCGGGGCAGGCGGTCTGGAAGCTGGTCGCCTCGCCGGCGAACATGCTCTGCACCGCCGCCCAGAACCCCGGCTGACCCGGATGGGCCAGGTGGAAGGCGGCGAAGTGATCGATCACCCAGCCGGCGAAGGGCGGCCCGCCCCCCAGCGCGATCAGGTTCAGGAAGAAGAACAGGATCGCCGTCGCCGTCGCGCGGCGATAGGTGGGCACCATGTTCTGGATCACGCCAAACGTGGGGCCCAGGTAGACGTAGGAGAACAGGCCCGGCAGCAGCAGGAACAGCGCCGCCATCTGCCAGGTGGGCGCCACATAGACCGCCACGATGAACGGGAAGGCCAGGGTGATGCCGATGGCCGGCACCAGGGCGTACCAGCGCGGCCCGAACCGGGCCAGCTTGTCGGTCAGCCACCCGCCCAAGAGGGTGCCGATCCCGCTGGAAATGCCCCCGGCCAGGCCGGTGATCAGGCCCACCTCGCCATAGCTCAGGTTAAAGGTGCGGATGAAATAGGGCGGCGAAAACTGGCCCCCGCCATAGCCGGCGAAGGACACCAGCGTCACCCCCAGCACCATGTTGAGCACCGGCCACTTGCCAAACAGGGTGGCGATCACCGCCCCCATCTCCCTGAACTCGGCGCCCAGCGAATAGGGCGGCCGCGCGCGCGCCTCCGCGCTCTCCGCCCCCGGCTCGGAATGGCCCCGCGGCGGCTCCTTGATCACCAGCTTCAGCGCAATCGCGACCAGGATGCCGGGGATGCCCACCAGCATGAAGGCCGTGCGCCAGGTGAAGTGATCCAGCATGAAGCCGCCGATCACCGCGCCGAACATCGAGCCCAGCGGAATGCCGAACGAATAGACCGCCAGCGCCGAGGCGCGTTTCTTGGGCTCGAAATAGTCCGAAATCAGCGAGTGCGCCGGCGGCGACAGCCCGGCCTCCCCCACGCCCACGCCAAACCGGTAGGCCGCCAGATGCACGAAGTTCGACGCCGTGCCGCACAGCGCCGTAAACCCCGACCAGATCACGATCGACACCGCGATGATGTTGACCCGCGAAAACCGCTCGGCCAGCCGCGCGATCGGAATGCCCAGCATCGTATAGAGCAGCGCGAAATAGAGCCCGCCCAAGAGGCCCAGCTGGGTGTCGGAGATCTTCAGGTCCACCTTGATGGCCTGGCCGATGGTGGAAATGATCGTCCGGTCGATGAAGTTCAGCGTGTAGGCCACCACCAGCAGGAACAGCACCAGGCGCTTGTAGTTCTCGCTGTAGAACGGACGCGGTGGCGCGGCGGCCCCCACGGGCGTGGTGGTGCTGGACGACATGGACGCTCCCCCGAGCATTACGCATCCCCCGCCCCGGACAGGGGGTGGGGGGTTTTTGGTGTTGGGGGGAGGTTAGCCGGGGTTGGGGCGGAGGGGTAGGGGGGATGGGGGTCGTTGACTCCCGGATCGCCCTGCAACGTCGCGTTGCGCCGGGACCCAGCATCGGCTTAGGTAGCGGCCAGTCGGGAGTGTCGGGTGGACGTCGAGGCCTTCATCACGCGGTGGACGGCGCGCGAGGGCGGGGCCGAGCGCGCCAACTATCAGATGTTTCTCGCGGAATTGTGCCGCGTGCTGGGTGTGCAGGAGCCCGAGGTGTCGGGGGCCGACGTTCGCCAGAACGACTATGTGTTCGAGCGTGCGGTAAGGCCGCGCGAGAGCGACGGCGGCACGGCGCCCAAGCGGATCGACCTCTACAAGAAGAACGCCTTCATCCTGGAGGCCAAGCAGTCGCGGATGCCGGGTGGCAAGAACGCGATCCCAACGCAGCAGAGCCTGCTGCCAGCCGAGGACCTTGAAACGCTGGGGCGCCGGACGCGCGGGCCGGCGTGGGACGTGATGATGCAGAACGCGCGCAAGCAGGCGGAAGGCTATGTCTTCCTGCTGGACGCTGACCAGCCCGCGCCGCCGTTCATCATCACTTGCGACGTCGGCCATTGCCTGGAACTGTTCGCCGATTTCACCGGCACAGGGCGAGCCTACAACCAGTTCCCGGACCGCAACGGCTTCCGCATCTATATGGACGACCTGCGCGACGCCGAGGTGCGGGCGCGGCTGGCGCAGGTATGGACCGACCCTCACGCGCTGGACCCGACCAGGACCTCGGCACGGGTGACCAACGAGATCGCGAAGCGCCTGGCCGAGGTGAGCAAGGCGCTGGAGGCCAAGGGGTGCAACGCCGAGGACGTGGCGCACTTCCTGATGCGCTGCCTGTTCACGATGTTCGCCGAGGACACCGACCTGTTGCCGAAGGGTTCCTTCTGCACGCTGCTGGAAAAGAGCGTGGCCGACCCCTCGCACTTTCAGCACCGGCTGAAGGCGCTGTGGCGCGAGATGGAAACCGGCGCAGAGTTCAGCCCGGTGATTGACGCCAAGGTGCGCCACTTCAACGGCGGGCTGTTCAAGGACACCACGGTGTTCGAGCTGGGCCGTGAGGAGATCGGCGAACTGCTGGGGGCGGCCAGGGCGAACTGGAAGCTGGTGGACCCGGCGATCTTCGGCACCCTGCTGGAACAGGCGTTGGACAAGGATGAGCGGCGACGCCTTGGCGCGCACTATACGCCGCGCGCCTATGTGCAGCGGCTGGTGGACGTGACGGTGATGGAGCCGCTGCGCGAGGACTGGCAGACGGCGCTGAAGCGGGCGGCGGGCTGGCGCGACCTGGGCGATGCCGGGCAGGCGGTGACCGAGGTGAAGGCGTTTCACCACAAGCTGTGCACCACGCGCGTGCTGGACCCGGCGTGCGGCACGGGCAACTTCCTCTACGTTGCCCTGGAGATGATGAAGCAGCTGGAAGGCGAGGTGCTGCAGGCCCTGACCGACATGGGGGAGCGGCAGGCCAGCCTGGCGATGACGGGCGAGGAGAGCGTCGACCCGCACCAGTTCCTGGGACTGGAGCTGAACCCGCGCGCCGCCGCCATCGCCGAGCTGGTGATCTGGATCGGTTATCTGCAATGGCACTATCGCAACTACGAGAACCACCCCGCCGAGCCGATCCTGCGGGCGTTCAGCAACATCAATTTCGGCAGGCGCGAGGGCTATGACGCCGTGCTGACCTGGGACGGGTATCCGGTTCCGGGGGTGGCGGTGGGCGAAGATGGCGTGCGGCGCGAGACCTATCCGAACGCGCGGCGGCCTGCGTGGCCGGAAGCGGAGTTTATTGTGGGGAATCCGCCGTTTATCGGAGGTAAGGACCTGCGGTCACGGATGGTGCCGGGCTATGCCGAGGCGCTGTGGGCCGCGCACCCGCAGATGAACGAGAGCGCAGATTTCGTCATGTACTGGTGGGATCGGGCGGCTGAGATCGTGGCGCGGAAGAAGTCGCTGACCCGGCGCTTTGGGCTGGTGACGACTAACTCAATCAGTCAGGTTTTCCAGCGTCGGGTGATAGAGCGGCACTTGAACGCAAAGAATCCGATTTCTTTGCTTTTCGCGATCTCCGATCACCCGTGGACCAAGGCCACGCGAGACAGTGCATCGGTTCGTATCGGCATGACCGTCGCTGGCATCGGATCTGCGGACGGCCTGCTTTTGGAGCTGATGGCGGAAGCGAGCCTCGATACCGATGAGCCCAAGCTCGTGTTTTCCCAGAAAACTGGTCGGATCAATTCCGATCTCACGGTTGGGACGGACGTAACAAAGGTCGTACCGCTGCTCGCGAACCAAGGCGTTTGTTCGCCCGGCGTGAAGTTGCATGGGGCTGGGTTTATCTTGACGCAGGCGCAAGCCCGACACCTCGGACTCGGAACTAGGGCAGGGCTTGAGCGGCACGTTCGCCCGTACCGCAATGGCCGGGATCTCACGGCGACTCCACGCGACGCTATGGTTATCGACCTGTTCGGGCTTACGGCAGAAAACGTGCGCCGTGAATATCCGGAGGTGTACCAGCACCTATCCCAGACGGTGAAGATGGATAGGGAGGCACAAGTCGCAAAATCACCCACGAAAGATGCGATAAGTTACCGTGATGCGTGGTGGATATTCGGAAAACCGCGATCAGACCTACGCCAAGCAATATCGCCACTTCGTCGTTACATCGCGACGGTGGAGACGGCAAAGCATAGGTTGTTTCAGTTTCTTGATGTTTCCATATTGCCTGACAATAGACTTGTTTGCTTCGCTTTGAGCGGCGGAGATGAATTGGCAGTGCTAAGCGCCAGAATTCATAAGGTTTGGGCGCTCACTACAGGTGGTACTCTGGAAGACCGACCAATCTACACCAAATCACAGGGCTTTGATCCATTCCCCTTTCCAAATCTGGGAGGCGATCTAGCAAAAAGCCTGAGCGCCCTCGGCGAAGAGCTCGACTCCACCCGCAAACTCGTCCTCGCCGAGCATCCCGACCTCACCCTGACCGGCCTCTACAACCTGATCGAGAAGGTGAAGGCCGGCGCCGAACTGACCCCCGCCGAGGAAGACGCCAAGCAGCGCGGGCGGGTTCTGATCCTGAAGGAGCTGCACGAGCAGATCGACGCCCTGACGGCGCAGGCCTATGGCTGGCCCGCCGACCTGAGCGACGAGGAGATTCTGGCGCGACTGGTGGCGCTGAACGCCGAGCGGGCGAAGGAGGAGGCGGCGGGCCATGTGCGCTGGCTGCGGCCCGACTATCAGATCCCGCGCTTCGCCAGGGGGGCGACGGCGAAGACCGGCGAACTGGACCTGGGCGATGCGGTGGCAGCCATCGACAAGGCCTTGCCGCCCTTCCCCAAGGACCCGGCGGAGCGCCCGGTGGCGGTGGCGGCGCTGCTGATGATGGCGGCGCGACCGATGGACGCCGCCGAACTGGCGCGCGGCTTCAAGGGCGGTGGCAAGCGAGTGCAGCAGGGCGTGGTGCAGGCGCTGACCACCCTGGTCCGCTATGGCTGGGTCACCCCGCTGGGCGACGGTCGCTTCGCGGCGCGGCGGGCGGCGTGAAGAGGGTGCTTGTGCGAATGGCGTCGGAGGGGCGCGATGCCGCTTGATCTGACGCCAGAACGCGGACTGCTGTTTCGCATCACGCATACGGACAATCTGCCCTGGTTGTTGAACAACGGGTTGCACAGCGCGGGCAGCGGATTGGCTGATCCGGGCTTTGTTCCCATCGGCCTGGCCAATCTGATCGCCAAGCGGACCGCCCGCGCGGTCCCGGTTCCGCCCGGCGGTGTGCTGGCCGACTATGTCCCGTTCTACTTTACGCCGAAGTCGCCGATGCTGTTGAACATCAAGACCGGCTACAATGAGGTCGCGCGCCGTTCGGACGACGAGATCGTGATCCTGATCTCGTCCTGCAAGAGGATGATCGAGCGCGGGATCGACATGGTTTTTACGGATCGTCACGCCTATGTGGCCACGGCGCGATGGACAAAGGATGAGGCGGACCTGGCCGGAATGATCGACTGGGATATCCTGATCCGGCAAGATTTCGCACGCAGCGACGGTTATCCGGACAAGATGGAGCGCTATCAGGCCGAGGCGCTGGCACATCGCCATGTGCCTGCGGACGCGCTGTTGGGAATCGGTTGTGCGTCGGATAATGTGAAGGCTGCGATCGAGGCTGCCGTTCAGGCCGCCGGGCAGACGCTGCCGGTGTTTGTTCGCCAGGGGTGGTACTTCTGATGATCAGCTACACGCACGGAAATCTGCTGACGGCTGACGTCGATGCGCTGGTGAACACGGTCAACACGGTGGGCGTAAGCGGCAAGGGCATCGCGCTGATGTTCAAGGATGCCTTCCCGGACAACTTTCGCGCCTATGCCGCAGCCAGCAAGGCGGGCGAGATTGCGCCGGGTGGGCTTTTCATCACCGAGCGTCAAAGCATGCTGGGGCCGCGTTGGATCATCAACTTCGCGACCAAGGACCATTGGCGGCACCCCGCCAAGCTGGAGTGGGTCGCGCGAGGTCTGGACGCCTTGAGGCGTGAGATCGAGGCGCGGGGCATCCGCTCCATCGCCATTCCACCGCTGGGCGCCGGCAACGGAGGTCTGGCGTGGTCGGACGTCAAGCCACTGATCGCAAAGGCGCTTGAAGGCGTTGATGGCGAGATCATCGTCTACGAGCCGACAGCAGCCTATCAAAATGTGGTGAAGCGTCATGGCGTGGAAGCCCTGACACCGGCCCGGGCGCTGATGGCCGAGATGATCCGCCGCTACGGTGTACTGGGTTTCGAGTGTTCGATCCTGGAAGCACAGAAGCTGGCGTGGTTCCTGACCGGCTCGTTCGACCGGACGGGCGTGGGCAACCCCATCGCCGATGACTTTGTGGCCCAGCGGTATGGCCCCTATTCCGATCAGGTTCGCCACCTGCTCGACAGCCTCGACGGCAGCTATCTTACCTGCGAGCGGCGGGTGGCTGACGCGCGGCCCTTTGATCCCATCCGTTTTCGACATGAGCGTCGGGACCGGGTCGCGGCTTATCTGACGACGGCGGACGCCGGGCCGTATCGGCCTGCGCTTGACCACGCAGAGGCCGTCATTGACGGGTTCCAGTCGCCACATGGATTGGAACTGCTGGCGACAGTGGACTGGTTGCGGCGCAGATCCGGGGTCGAGATGGCGTTGGCGCCCATGCGGGATGCTATTGAGGCATGGCCCGGACCCTCGGGATCAGCCGCGCGCAAGGCGCGGGCGTTCACGGCAGAGCAAGTGACGATCGCCATTGAGCACTTGAAGCGGATCGACCCGCTCATCGACTGAGGTCTGTCCCTTCAGCCGCTTGAACGGGACACGCACCCATTTAGCATGCCTTGCGTGCGGCCTGCCCCCTTGTCTGTCGGAAGTATGCCAGATTGGGGATGTCTTCCGGGACGCCTGCCCGGTGCGACAACACCAGGCAGGCAATCGGTGGAAGGGTC
>NZ_JBIKNZ010000134.1:0-3598 GCF_044358365.1 Phenylobacterium sp.
TCGCCTGACCGCGATCTTGCGGCACGGCCATCAAGGCTCCCCAGCCAGGCCATGACCCCGTAGACAACCATAGACCAAGGTCAGTCCAACAACGAACCTGAGGCAACCGTGAAACCAATTAGACAACCAGTCTACGCATGTTGTTCCATTTCCGGCATGAGCCTCATGGCGACATAACGCATGGCACGGATTAGGGTTGCCGGACCCGCCGAGGGGCGACCAGCTCGCGGAGCGCGACCTCTTGCACCACCACCTCCTCCGTGTTCGCCGCCTTGTTCAAGCGACGCCCGGCTCGGGGGCCACAGAAGAGCCTAGCTGACCGCCCACCAGACCAGCCAGGCGTAGGCGCCCAGCGTGGGCAGCGCGGTCAGGACAAACCCGAACGCGCGACCCAGCGGATGAAACCGGTAGCCGACCCAGAAGCTGAGGCGGCCGGCCGCGAACAGCACCGCCATGGCCGGAATGAGCCCAAGGCGGTCGACGGGCAAGGTCAGCGCCAGTCCGGTCCAGGCGATCGCGGCGAGGATTACCTGTTCGACCGTGTTCTGATTGTAGCGAAGGTTGATCTCCAGGCCGTAGTGCTCGGGAGTCCGCGTCCCTTCGATGGCCGTCGGGATGAAGGCGCGCCGGGTCGCGACCGCAACCCCGACAAGGAGCGCCAGTCCAGGGACCAGCAGCCATCGCATGGCAAAAGCCAGGCGGCTGCCCGGATCATCTGCCGGGAGGTCCGCCCAGTCGAACAGCCCGTTGGACTGGTAGAGCACCAGGCCCGCCACAAGGGCGCCGGGCAAGGCGCCGGCCGCTACAGTAAGCTGTTTTCGGATCACGATGCGCTCCGTTAGAAGCCTTCGCCGGCGGCCGCCCGGGACAACCCGTCGACGACAGCCTGGACTTCCTGCACCACCACCTCGGTCTTCACCGAATTGGCGATGAAGCATTCCTCGTGGGCCTCGTGGTGCATCGCATCGCGTTCGGCATCGGTGGGGCGCAGGCCGGCATAGGTGATCTGGGGATGCAGGGTGACGCGGGTCACCGCCATACGGCCCTCGGGCGTTCTTTCCATCACGCCCACGGCTTCGTCCCGGTAGCGGGTGATGACGAAGCCCTTCAGCCGGGCCACATGCAGGAAGGTGAGCATGTGGCAGTTGCTGAGCGCCGCCACGAACATTTCTTCCGGGTCGACCGCGCCGGGCGCCGCCCACTTGCCGACCACGTGGGCGGACGCTGTGGCGGGCATCACGTGCTGCTGGAAGGTGACCGTGTGGGCGCGGCTGTAGCGGCCCTTCGCAAAGTCCGCGCCGTCTTCCAGCGACCAGTCGATGGTGGCGCGGTAGCTGGCCATCAGAAGGCTTCGGCCGGCAGCGCCATGAGGAGTTCAGAGCCGGTCTTCAGCTTGGCCAGGCGGCTGCTGGTCTCCGGCAGGATGCGCTGGATGTAGTAGCGACCGATGGTCAGCTTGGTCTCGTAGAAGGGGTCGGTGTCGCCGGCGGCGATCCGGGCGAGGGCGGCCCTGGCCTGCAGCGACCACATGTAGGCCAGCGCTGTGAGGCCGAAGAGGTGCAGATAGTCGGTGGAGGCGGCGCCGGCGTTGTCCGGGTTGGCCAGACCGTTCTGCATCAGCCACATGGTGGCCTCCTGCAGTTCGGCCTTGGCCGCGGCCAGGCCGGTGATGAAGGTCGCCATGTCGGGCTGGGCCTCGTTTCCGGACATGAAATCGTCAAGTTCGGCGAAGAAGGCCATGACGCCCCGGCCACCGTCGGCAGCCAGTTTTCTTCCAACCAAATCAAGGGCTTGCACTCCGTTTGTGCCCTCATATATCAGGGCGATGCGGACGTCTCGCAGGTACTGGCTGACCGGGAAATGCTCGGTGAAGCCGGAGCCGCCGTGCACCTGCATGGCGTCGGAACAGACGTTGAAGCCGCGGTCGGTCAGGAAGGCTTTCACCACCGGCGTCATCAGGCCCATGTAGTCGCGGCCCTTCTGTCGGACGGCTTCATCGGGACTGGCGTGGCTGAGGTCGCCATGGAGCGAGGTCCAGGCCATGAAGGCGCGGCCACCCTCGATGAAGGCGCGGGCCTCCATCAGCATCCGGCGCACATCGGGGTGGACGATGATCGGGTCGGCCGGGCCGTCGGGGTTCTTCGGGCCGGTCAGCGAGCGGCCCTGCAGGCGATCCTTCGCGAAGGCGGCGGCGGCCTGATAGGCGGCCTCGGCCTGGGCGATCCCCTGCAGGCCCACCCCCAGCCGCGCCTCGTTCATCATCACGAACATCACGGCCAGGCCCCGGTTCTCCTCGCCGATCAGCCAGCCGACAGCCTCCTCATGGGCGATGACGCAGGTGGCGTTGCCGTGGATACCCATCTTTTCTTCCAGGCCCAGGCAGTTCACCGAATTGCGGGCGCCCGGATTTCCATCCGCATCGGGGATGAACTTCGGCACGATGAACAGGCTGATGCCCCGGGTGCCGGCCGGCGCGCCCTCGATCCGGGCCAGCACCAGGTGGATGATGTTCTCGGTGAGGTCCTGCTCGCCGCCCGAGATCCAGATTTTCTGGCCCGAGATCCTGTAGGTTCCGTCCGCCTGCGGGACCGCCCTGGTGCGCAGCAGGCCCAGGTCGGTGCCGCAGTGGGGCTCGGTCAGGTTCATGGTGCCGGCCCACTGGAATGAGGCCAGCTTCGGCAGGTAGAGCGCCTTCTGCTCGTCGGAGCCGCCGACATGGATCGCCGAGTAGCAGCCGTGCGTCAGGCCGGGGTACATGGAAAACGCCATGTTGGCCGACGAGGACATCTCGGAGAACGCCAGGTTCACCACATGGGGCAGGCCCTGGCCGCCATAGGCCGGATCCGAGCCCAGCGCCGGCCAGCCGCCCTCGACCAGCTTTGCGTAGGCATCCTTGAAGCCGGTTGGCGTCCTGACCGAGAAGTCCGGGCTCCAGGTGCAACCCTCCTTGTCGCCCACGACATTGAGCGGGGCCAGCACCTCGGAGGTGAACTTGCCCGCCTCCTCGAGGATCGCCTCGACGGTGTCCATGGAGGCGTCGGCGAAGGCCGGGAGGTTGGCGTACCGCTCAAGCTGCAGCACATCGCGCAGCAGGAACACGTAATCCCTCACGGGGGCTTGATAGGTCATGGGGGCTCCGGATCGCCAGGAATGAACCGGTCTACTCTAGACCGGCTCGCGCCGGTTTGTCGCGGCCCGGCGCGAGATGTCAGGCCTCGCTGTGGCCGGCCCCGTCCAGCTGACGGCGCAGCACCTGATCGTAATCGGCGGCGCGGGGCAGCAGATCCGGCCGGGTTTCGGACAGCCGCTTCTCCATGTCGGCCACTCCCGCCTGGAGCTGGGCGATGGCGTCGTCGATGTCGGTCTTCTGCCGCTCCAGGGCGACGATCCGCTCATTGAACTTGCGAAGCGACTTCGCCGCCTGCTGGGCCCCGGTGTCATCGGCGTCATAGAGATCGAGGATCTCGCCGATTTCCAGCAATGACAGGCCCACGCGCTTGCCGCGCAGGATCAGCACCAGACGCCCCCGATCACGATAGGAATAGACCCGGTTCATGCCATCCCGCGCCGGGTTGAGCAGGCCCTTGTCTTCGTAGAA
>NZ_JBIKNZ010000088.1:0-12227 GCF_044358365.1 Phenylobacterium sp.
CGCCCGAACCTTCGATGCCCTCTGGCAAGCCGTCGGCAGCATCTGCGACCTCTACGATCCCGATGAATGCTGGAATTTCTTCAAGGCCGCCGGATATACGTCACATTAAACGCACGATGCTCTAGCCCCGTACTCGCTTGAGGAACCCAATCCATGCCCAAGACGCCGCAGGCTGATGCGATCGTGCTGTTCGGCGGTACGGGCGACCTGGCGCGCCGCATGCTTCTGGCGTCGCTGTACTTCCTGGATGCCGACGGCTTCCTGCCGGACGGGTTCAGAATCGTGGCGACGGCCCGTGCGGCCATGACCCGTGAGGCGTTTGTGGCGCTGGCGCACAAGACGCTCTCCGACCGTCCCGAGGGCATAACCGACGAGGTTTGGAGCCGTTTCTCCGCACGCCTCGACTATGTGGGCGCCGACGCCACCACTATTGAGGGCGCCACCCGGATCAAGGCCGCGTTGGGCGAGGCGACACGGCCCTTCTTCTATCTGGCGATCTCGCCCAGCCTGTTCGAGCGCGTGTGCGCGGCGCTATCGGGGGCCGGCCTGGCGACGCCTGCCTCACGCATTGTGCTGGAGAAACCCATCGGGCGCGATCTGGCTACCTCGCGCCACATGAACACGGCGCTGAGCGAGATCTTCGACGAAGACCAGATCTTCCGGATCGATCACTACCTGGGCAAGGAGACTGTCCAGAACCTGATCGCACTACGCTTCGCCAACACCCTGTTCGAGCCGCTGTGGAACAATCTGACCATCGACCACGTACAGATCACCGTGGCCGAGACCGAGGGCGTCGGCGAGCGTTGGCCCTACTACGATGAGTACGGCGCGCTGCGCGACATGCTGCAGAACCACATGCTGCAACTTCTTTGTCTGGTGGCCATGGAGCCTCCCGCCGACATGGAGCCTGACAGCGTGCGCAACGAGAAGGTCAAGGTGCTTAAGTCTCTGCGGCGCTTCACCCGCGTGGAGGCGCAGGAAAAGTCGGTTCGGGGCCAGTACACCCCGGGCGTCGTCGTCGGCAAAACCGCCGCCGGCTATGAGGCCGAACGTGGCCAGGCCAGCGACACCGAGACCTTCGTGGCCTTGCGCGCCGACATCGACAACTGGCGTTGGGCCGGCGTGCCGTTCTTCCTGCGCACGGGCAAACGCATGCCGGAAAAGCGTACCCAGATCGCCATCCAGTTCAAGCCGGTGCCGCACTCGATCTTCGGACAGGCGTCAATTCATGACCTGGTCGCAAACCGCCTGATCATCGACCTGCAACCCGATGAGGACATCCGTCTCAGCCTGATGAACAAGGCGCCCGGCCTCAGCCAGGGCGGCATGCGCATGCAGTCCCTGCCGCTGTCGCTCAGCCTGCTGCGCACCTACGAGGGTGCGGGCGGACGGCGACGGATCGCCTATGAGCGTTTGTTGCTGGACGTGATCCACGGCGACGCCACCCTGTTCGTCCGCCGCGACGAGGTGGATGAGGCATGGCGCTGGGTCGACGGCGTCGCCGACGCCTGGGCCGACGCACATATGACACCCAAGCCCTATGCGGCCGGCAGTTGGGGGCCGCAGGATGCGTTTGCCCTCATCGCGCGGTTTGGCCGGGCGTGGTCGGATTGAACTGAAATGCTCGAGCGCTTTCTCGCGTCCGATGAGATGTCGGTAGTGACCGCTGAGGTCATCGGGACAGCCTTGTCCGATGCTGTCGCCAGCCGGGGAATTGCATCACTGGTCGCCACCGGCGGACGATCCCCCGGGGCAATCTATGACCGTCTCAACCTCGCCGACGTGGACTGGCCCCGGATCGCCGTAACGCTATCCGACGACCGCTCTGTGAGCGAGGATCACCCCGACTCCAACGCCCGCCTGGTGCGCTCTCGGCTACTGAAGGGTCGCGCCGCGGCGGCGCGGTTCCTGCCGCTGTGGCCAGACTCCGACGCCGCGGCTCTGCGGTCACTCATGCCCTTCGACGTTGTCATGCTGGGCATGGGCGAGGACGGCCACATCGCCTCGCTGATCCCTGGCGACCCTGGCCTTGAGGACGGTCTGAACACCGACGAATTCCTTCGCGACGTGCCCGCTGGCCTGGGTAACCCCCCGCTGGCGCGGATAACCCTTACGCTCACGGCAATCCTGAATTCACGCGCCATCTTCCTCTTGATCGCCGGTGAGCCTAAGCGCGAGGTGATTGCGCGTGCGATGGCCGGTGAGGACCTGCCCGTCGCTCGCCTGATCAAGCAGGCTGGCGATCGCCTGCGCATCTTCTGGACGCCCGGAGCCTGAGACCATGCATTCCGTCACCGCCGAGGTTACCGCCCGCATCGTTGAACGCAGCCGCGAGACCCGCGCCGACTATCTGGAACGCATGGACGCCGCGCGTCAGGCCGGGCCGGGCCGAGGCAAGCTGTCCTGCGCCAACTGGGCCCATGCCTTCGCCGCCTCGCCCGACGGCGACAAGCAGCAGATGCGCAATCCAACCGCGCCCAACATCGCCATCGTCTCTGCCTACAACGACATGCTCTCGGCCCATCAGCCCTATGAGCGGTTCCCCGAGATACTGCGTCAGGCGGCCCGAGAAGTCGGCGCTACCGCCCAGTACGCCGGCGGCGTACCCGCCATGTGCGACGGGGTGACCCAGGGCCGGCCCGGCATGGAGCTGTCGCTGTTCTCCCGTGACGTGATCGCCATGGCGACGGCGGTGGCGCTGACCCATGACGCCTTCGACGCTTCTGTATTGTTGGGTATTTGTGACAAGATCGTGCCCGGCCTGTTTATCGGCGCCGCCGCCTTCGGACATCTGCCGGCGATCTTTGTGCCGTCCGGGCCGATGACCTCAGGCATCTCCAACGCCGAGAAGGCCCGGGTGCGGGGTCTCTACGCCGAGGGCAAGGCCACGCGCGACGAGTTGCTCGACTCCGAAATGAAGTCCTACCACGGCCCCGGCACCTGTACCTTCTACGGTACTGCCAACACCAACCAGATGATGATGGAGCTGACGGGGCTGCACCTGCCCGGCGCCGCCTTCGTATCGCCCAACACCCCGCTGCGTGACGCCCTTACCGCCGCTGCGCCGAAGCGGGCCGTCGCGATCCGGGACGGTAGCAATGATTACACGCCGTTTTCGGCGGTGGTGGATGCAAAGAGTATCGTCAACGCCATCGCAGGCCTCATGGCGACCGGCGGGTCGACCAACCACACCCTTCACATCCTGGCGATGGCGCGGGCGGCCGGGATCCTGGTCACGTGGGAAGACTTCGACGATCTGAGCCGGGTGACGCCCCTGATCGCCAAGGTCTATCCCAACGGCGCGGAAGACGTGAACGCCTTTCATGCGGCCGGCGGGATGAGCTTTGTGACCCGCACCCTGCTGGATGCAGGCCTTGTCCACGACGATGTGCGCACGGTCGCCGGTGCGGGCCTGCGCCGCTACACCCAGGAACCCTTCCTCGACGGCGGCAAACTGGTCTGGCGCGACGGGCCCGTGGCCAGCCTCAACCGCGACATTCTCAGACCCGTCGACGATCCCTTCCAGCCCGAAGGGGGCATGCGGCTGATGACCGGCCCGCTGGGTCGGGGCGTGATCAAGACCTCCGCCGTGAAACCCGAGCACCGGATCATTGAGGCGCCCGCCCTTGTGTTCGACGATCAGGACGACCTGCTGGCGGCCCATGGGCGTGGCGAGCTCAACCGCGACTTCATCGCCGTAGTCCGGTTCCAGGGCCCCCGCGCCAACGGAATGCCGGAACTTCATTCTCTTTCGCCCCCGCTTGGCGTTCAACTCGACAAGGGGTTCAAGGTGGCCCTGGTCACGGACGGCCGCATGTCAGGCGCCAGCGGCAAGGTGCCGGCTGCGATCCATATGACCCCGGAGGCCTCGGTCGGCGGGCCGTTGGCCTATATCCGCAATGGCGACATCCTGCGTCTCGACGCCGAGGGCGGAACGCTCGACATCCAGATCGACCTGCGAGAACTGATGAGCCGCGAACGCGCGGTAGCGCCGCGCCCGGCTTCCGGCTATGGCCGCGAGCTCTTTGGCTGGATGCGCCGCGCGGCGGGTCCGGCGAACACCGGCGCATGTGCGCTGTTCGAGGACGCCTTATGAAATCCCAATGGGTCGGCCTGGTCGGCGACGTGGGCGGTACCAATGCGCGCTTCGCGCTGGTCGACGCGCAGGGCCATGTTCGCCATCCGCGAATCTATACGTGCCGTCAGTACGCAAGCCTGGCCGATGTGATCATCGAATACATCAATACGACCGCCGGCCGGAAATGCCCGCCGCGCGCTGTCATCGCGGTGGCTGGACCTGTGCTGGACGGCGAGATCGAGTTCACCAACCTCGACTGGGTGGTGTCCGAGGGTGATCTGGTGGCCCAGTTCGAGTTTGAAGCCATCTCACTGATCAACGACTTCGCCGCCCAGGCTCTGGGGTGTCCGCAACTTGAGGGGCTAGACCTCAGACAGCTGGGCCCGGCGGTTCCCAGAAGCCACCTTTGCCCTGTGCTGGCGCTCGGCGCCGGGACGGGCTTTGGCGTCGCAGCCCTGGCCCGGAGCGAACGCGGCGACATCACCATCCCCACCGAGGGCGGCCACTCCGGTTTCGCGCCCTGCGACGAGGTCGAGGTCGAAGTCTGGCGCCGCCTGCAGGCCCAGCACGGCCGGGTCTCCATCGAGCGCGTCCTCTCCGGCCAGGGGCTCTATGACCTCTACTGCGCCCTGGCGGACATGCAGGGCAAACCCGCCGCGCTTGCAGACGAGATGGCGGTAACCACCGAGGGTCTGGTGGGCGATGTCCTGGCCGCCGAAACCCTGGACCGGTTCTGCGGCATCCTGGGTGGCGTCGCTGGCAACCTGGCCCTGACCTTCGGCGCGCGTGGCGGCGTCTACGTCTCGGGCGGCATCGCCCCGCGCATCGCCGACCGCATGGCCAAGGGCGCCTTCCGCGCCCGCTTCGAGGACAAGGGCCGGCTGTCAGACTATGTGAAGGCCATTCCGACCTACCTTGTCGTACACCCCTACCCCGCCATCATCGGCGCCGCGCGGAAGCTGGAACAGATGGAGCGGCTGTAGGCGGTGGATCCTGATCGCCGGTTCCGATGAAGACCCGTAAACCGAACTCTGGCGCTTCTGCAATGATGGAAGGCCGACCTTGCGCGGATCAGGCAACGGAACCGATGGCCGACGTGGCGATCTGCTCAGCCAACATCGTTCCAGACTTCCAGGCCGCCTCAACCCGGGCGCCGATAAACCAGTCGCCGCATAGGCCAAGCCGACGGTCGGCGTCCCAAACGGCGCCGGAGCCTTCCACGCCAGAGCGCGCATACCGCCATCGATGGGTACTGCAGGCGATGGGTGGCGGCAGCGTCAATTCCAGCTGCGCCGAAAGCGCTGCGGACAGTTCGATGGCAACCCAGTCCGGGTCATCCTCGAGATGCTGCCTTGACCAGTCCGGTGTCGCCTGAAGGACCCATGCCTCGGGTCCGGTCCGACCGGGCTTGGAATTGTTCCGGGCCGCCCACCCAAGCACGTCGGTTTCCGCTCCACGCCAGCAGTTCCGCAGGGTCGGCAAGGCGTCGCCAAACGCCAGCATCACCGTCCAGCACGGCGCCGCAGGCGTGGCCCGGGCCCGCGCCGCGAGGTCCGGTCTCACCGGCCCAACGAGCTCTGCCGCCTGCTCTGCCGGCAGCGCCAGGACCACTGCATCCACCTCGAGCGACGACCCGGTTTGCGTGACAAGGCGCCAGCCCTCGGCAATCGGCGCCAGCCCGATGACCTGGGCTCCCCATTCTACGGCAAAAGGCTTCGCCATCTGACGGATGGGAGCATTCATCCCGGGCACGCCGACGAAAGCATCCTCGCCCGCGACAATCCATGGCGCGACACATCCTGCCGCGATCAGGCCGTCCACCCTGGCTTTAAAACCAGGATCGCGAGCGGTGAAATACTGGGCCCCGTGATCGAATGTCGCCTCGCCTGCGCTGGTCGCAATCCGGCGGGTGGACATTCGGCCGCCAGGGCCGCGGCCCTTGTCCAGCAAGGTGACCACTTGCCCCTGTCCCGCCAGTCCCTCGGCGCACGCCAGGCCAGCCATTCCGGCGCCCACAATCGCAATATGCATGTTTACCTGCCGCTGAACCGCGCCGAGGCGCGCTCTGTCCCACGATAGGATTTACGACCGAATGAACGGCGCGGCGTGATGTCCGCGGATCTCCCGCTATTCAAGCCCATCGAGAAACTCCGCAGCCTCGACGAGGATCGCCGCCTGGCGTTCCGCCGTCCACCCCGCAAGCGTACGATACGGCATAGCGAGCCTCGGATTGTTTGAAAGACGGTCTTTCTGCCGAATGAGAAACGCCCAGTAGAGATAGTTGAAGGGGCATGCGTTCGGGCCTGTCTTCTGTTTGACGTCGTAGGCGCAGCCCGAACAGAAGTCCGACATTCGATCGATGTAGGCCCCCGATGCGGCGTAGGGCTTGGAAGCCATCTGGCCGCCATCCGCAAACACCGCCATTCCCAGCGTGTTCGGCATCTCAACCCATTCGAAGGCGTCAGCGTAGACCGCTAGATACCAGCGCTCGATTTCACGAGGAGAGACGCCCGCCAGCAGGGCGAAATTGCCTGTCACCATGAGACGTTGAATGTGGTGCGAGTAGGCATGGCGCGCAGTATCGCTGACGGCCTCGCGCAGGCAGCGCATGGACGTGTCACCGGTCCAATAGAAGGCCGGAAGCCGGCGCGTCGCCTGGAGGGCGTTTCGCTCACCGTACTCGGGCATCAAGCTCCAGTAGACGCCTCGCACATATTCCCGCCAGCCCAGGATCTGCCGGACAAACCCCTCAACCGCGTTCAATGCGGCAGAACCAGACCGCCAGGCGCCTTCAGCGGCCGCGCAGACCTCCCGGGGCGAAAGCAGGCCAAGGTTCAGGGCCGGGGCGAGAAGCGAGTGGAAAAGGAAAGGCGCGCCTGCCCTCATGGCATCCTGGTAGTCGCCGAAGCGCGGCAGGCCCACGTCGATGAAGTCGTTCAAGGCCCGCAGTGCATCCTGCCGGCTGACAGGCCAGCCGAAGTCTTCGATCCCTCCGAAGTGATCGCTGAAGCGTTGCTCTACCAGTTCGATCACAGCCTGCGTGGTCTCATCGGGCGGGAACCGTAGCCGGGGGGGGAGGGGGGTCGATGCGGGCAAAGGCTTGCGGTTTTCCGCATCAAAGTTCCATGCGCCGCCCGCCGGTTTGTCCCCCTCCATCAAGATGGCGTGCTCGCGCCGCATTTCGCGATAAAAATGCTCCATACGCCATCCACGACGCCCTTGCGCCCAGGCCGCGAAACGGGTGCGGCTTGCAAAGAAGCGGTCATCGGAGCGAACTTCGACCGGCAGGCCGGTTAATGCGGCCCAGCCCTCGACCATCTTGAGCACCCGCCACTCCCCGGGCTCGGTCACCATCACGCGGTCCGGCGTGTGCCGGGCTACGGCGCGTCGCATCTCGGTTGTGAGGTCGCCGGTGTTGTCGGGGTCCTCCAGCGTCACGTAGTCAACCGTGACCCCCGTCTGACGCAGTTCATCCGCAAAATGGCGCATGGCGGATAACACCAGCACGATCTTCTGCTTATGATGCTGGACGTAGGTGTTTTCCTCCATCACCTCCATCATCAGCACGATGTCACGTTCGGGATCGAGACCGACGAGCGCCGAGATGCCGAGGGACAGCTGATCCCCAAGAATGACCCTCAGACTGCTCATTGCGATCCCTGGAGCGGCTTTGAGAGCGGTGCGCCGACGCTCCGACAGCGTTGTGAACAGTACTTCACGTTTGCCCAGTCCCTCGCCCACTTCTTGCGCCAGTTGAACGGTCGACCGCAGGCGACGCAGGGCTTGGCCGGAAGGTCGGACTTTGATCGCATCTTGGCCATATGGCTAATATGTCCATCCCCAGGTGATCGGCGACGTAGACGATGTCAGGTGCATTTGTCCGGTCATCACTTCTTCGCCCGCTGAGCCAAAACCCATCGCATGGTCGCTTGTAGCGCCGGGCGCAGCCCGAGATACGCCAGATGTGCTCGGACCCACAGTAGAGGCCGGGTCGACGCCAGGGCGGCGAGCGGACGCAGGCGCGGCGGCCCCCGGAAACCGGGACCCTGAACGACCGACTAGAGTCGACAGCGGTCCCAAATTCCGGGGCGGAAAGCGACCGTTCGATGCGTTGATCGCGCGGGCGTTCAGCCGGAGCAAGACGTCAGATTCTATGCTCTGGAGACCTATCGCCAGGCGAAGTCCCCGCTGCGACGCTCTGCCACCGACTTCACGCCCTCGGCAAAATCATCCGTCGCCCGCAGAGCTGTCTGCTGGATATGCTCGTGGCCGGTCTGGGCGCGAACCGCCGCCGCCAGCTCGCCGCGCATGGTCCGGCGTGTGGCCAGCAAGGCCAGGGGCGCATTATCCGCAATTTCCGCCGCCAGTTGAAGGGCCCCTTCGCGCAGATCTTCCAGCGGCACCACCTCGTCCACCAGACCCCAGGGCTTGCCCTCATCAGCCTTCACCCGCCGCCCGCTGAGGAACATCAGCGAGGCGCGGTGCGCCCCGATCACCCGCGGCAGGGTGTGAGTGAGGCCGAAGCCGGGGTGGAAGCCCAGCTTCACGAAGTTGGCGGCGAACTTGGCGTCCGGAGACGCCACCCGGAAATCCGCCACCATGGCCAGTCCCAGCCCCGCGCCCACCGCCGCGCCCTGAACGGCCGCCACGATGGTGGTCTCGATGGAGAACAGCCGCACGGCCTGTTCATAGAGCGCCGAAATCCCGTCCATGCCGCCGGCCACGCTATCGCCCGGCGTGGTGAAATCGGCCCCGGCGCAGAAGTTCTTACCGTCGGCCTGCAGCACGATGGCCCGCGCCTGGCGGCCGGCGTCGACCGCCTCCATGCAGTCGGCAAGGTCGCTCATCATCTCGACGGAGACGTGGTTGTTCGGCGGGCGGCTGAAGGTCACCACCGCCACATGGCCCACGATCGCGACCGTTACGTTCTCGCCCCAGGTGCTCTTCATCGTCTCGTCCCCAACAGGTTTCTCGCCACCACCCACTTATGCACTTCGGTGGGGCCGTCATAGATTCTCATGGTCCGGAGCTTGGCCTGCATCAGTTGCAGGGGCAGCTCCTTGGTCATGCCCATGGCGCCGAACGCCTGCATGGCGCGGTCCACGGTTTCATAGGCCATCTCGGTGGCGAACCATTTGATCATGCTGATCTCGGAACGCACATCGCGGCCATTGTCCTGCTTCCAGGCGCAGTCGTAGGTCATCAGGCGGGCGGCATGGATCTTGGTCGCCGCTTCCGCCACCCAGAACTGGATCGCCTGACGTTCCGACAGCGGCAGGCCGAAGGTTTTCCGCTGCGGCGCATATTCGATCACCATGTCCAGCGCGCGCTGGGCCATGCCGACCGACCATGCCGCCATCTGGATCCGCCGGGTGCCAAGCCGCACCTGCATCGGTGCAAACCCGGACCCTTCCTGACCCAGCAGCTTCCAGCCCTCGACCCGGCAGTCCTCCAGGGCGATCTCGTAGCTGTACTGTCCGCCCAGCATCGGGATGCGGCGCAGGATGTTGAAGCCCGGCGTGTCGCGATCCACCAGAAACGCCGACATCCCGCCCCGCGCGCCCTTCACCTTGTCGGTGACCGCCATCAGGATGGTGAAGTCGGACTCTGCGGCGCGTGTGATCCAGATTTTCCGGCCGTTGATCACCCAGTCGTCGCCGTCGCGGACAGCGTATGTGGTCATCCCGGCGGGGTCAGAGCCTGCACCCGGCTCGGAAATCCCGATCGCGGAACTGATCTTGCCTGCCACATAGGGCGCCAGATAGGCGTCGCGCTGACGATCGTTCACTGTGGCCATCAGCATCCGCAGGTTCGGGCTGTCTGGCGGGAGCGTGTAGGGCGTCATGCAGCGCCCCATCTCCTCCTCGACGCCGACCATGGCCAGCATCGGCAGGTCCGAACCGCCCACATCCTCTGGTGCATCCAGCCCGAACAGGCCGAGTTCGTGGGCGCGGGCGTCGAGGCGGGCGTGTTCGGCGGCGCCGATGGTCAGCCCCCGGCCCTCGGCCTCGCTGGCCATCACGGCGGCTTCCAGCGGCATCAGCTCGTCGCGGACGAACTTCTGCACCAGGTCCTTGAGCATGCGATGCTCTTCGGCGAGTTCGAAGTCCACTGGCTTCCCCTAACGCGTCAATTGTTGTTGTAGAGAACCCTTATAGCGACGCGACGACAACAGGGGAGGCATGACGTGGCGACAACCCGGACACTGGCCGACAAACCAACGGGACCGCTGTCGGGCATCCGCATCCTGGACCTGACCAGCGTGGTCAACGGCGCATACGGCACCCAGATCCTCGCCGACCAGGGCGCCGACGTCATCAAGGTCGAGGATCCCGGATCCGGTCGCGGTGATGGCGGCGATATCATGCGTTGGGCCGGCCACCTGCCCGAGGGCGCGCCGCGCGGCATGGGCCCCATCTTCCTGACCATAAACCGCAACAAGCGATCGATCCTCATCAACATGAAGTCCGAGCCGGGCAAGAAGGCGCTGGCCAGGTTGATCCGCAGTTGCGACGTGCTGACCACCTCGGTCCGCTACGACGGCATGACCCGGCTGGGCCTCAGCTACGAGGACGTGGCCGCCATCAAGCCCGACATCATCTATGTCCACGCCGCCGGTTATGGCTCGGACGGCCCCTATGCGGGCGAGCCGGCCTATGACGACCTGATCCAGTCCGCCTCGGGTATGGCCGACATCCTGCCGCGCACCGATGGCAATCCGATCCCGCGTATCCTGCCGACGCTGGTGGCCGACAAGGTCTCGGGCCTGTTCTTCTCCCAGGCCGTCACCGCCGCCCTGCTGCACAAGGCGCGCACCGGCGAGGGCCAGTTCGTCGAGGTGCCGATGCTGGAGTGCGTCACCAGCTTCCTGCTGGTCGAACATCTCTACGATCACACCTTCCAGCCGCCGACCGGTCAGTGGGGCTATCAGCGGGTGATCAACCCCAATCGCAAGCCCTTCGCCACCAAGGACGGCTACATCGGCCTGCTGCCCTATACCGACAAGCAGTGGGACCAGTTCTTCGACGCCGCCGGTGTTGGCGAGGCCGTCAAGACCGACCCGCGCTTCGCCGACTACGCCACCCGCGCCAAACACACCGTCGAGCTCTACGGCATGATCGAGACGGCGGCGGCCACCAAGACCACCCAGGAGTGGCTGGATATCCTCAAGCCCCTGTCGATCCCGGTGGTGAAGACCAATACCCTGGACGACCTGGACCACGACCCGCACCTGAACGCCGTCGGCTTCTTCGAGACCTATGACCACCCGCAGGTCGGCGCCTACCGCCAGATCAAGCCGCCGGTGAAGTTCTCCAAGTCCCCCAGCAACATCCGTCGCCACCCCCCGATGCTGGGCGAACACACCGACGAGATCCTTGCCGAGATCGGCGGGGAAGAGGGCTGAGTGATCCTGTGCGCGTCGTCATCATCGGCAGTTCCGGTTCGGGCAAGTCCACGTTTGGTCATCGGCTGAGCGGGGCCTGCGACCTGGCGCGTGTCGAACTGGATGCGCTCAACTGGGCGCCCGGCTGGGTGGATCGCTCGAAGACGGATTTCGAGGACTTCGTGCGCCGGGTCGAAGCCGCCATCGCGGGCGAGCGCTGGGTGACCGACGGCAACTATCGCGAAGCCATGACGCGCATCCTGCCTCGCGCCACCCACCTGATCTGGCTGGACTACTCGCGGGCCGTGGTGATGCGCCGGGTGATCCAGCGCAGTTTTGTGCGCGCCGTCGGCCAGCAGGAGCTGTGGCCGGGAACTGGTAACCGCGAGGACTTCCGGCGCTGGCTGAGCAAGGAGCATCCCATCCGCTGGGCCTGGGACACCTACAACCGTCGCCGCCTGCAATATGAAGCCCTGTTCGCCGAGCCCCGGCTTGCCGCCGTCTCGAAGCATCGCCTTCGCCACCCCCGCGAGGCCGAACCCCTCATCGCCAGATTGGCGGCCGACTCGCTCCTGGGCTGAATCCGCCCGCGTGGCCCGGGTCACACCGGCAGAGAATTGGAAACACCTTGACGTTAGAGCGGTTTCCCTACGCTGTGAATCGGGAGGGATTCCCAAATCAGTGATGGAGTGATTCAAGCTGCATGCTGGTGAAGGAGGCCGGCATGCATGGGTCATCCTCTGTCATGTGATCTTCGGGATC
>NZ_JBIKNZ010000135.1:0-3567 GCF_044358365.1 Phenylobacterium sp.
TAGCGCCTATGCGCTCACGTGTAGACAGGCCAGACCCAGGTGTTACCGGCTGTCTAAACCCGCCACTATCTGGCGGAGCGGCAGGAATGTAGGACAGGGAACGGCGAAGGGGCCCAGTTGGGCCCCTTCGCAATTTCAGCTACGCGCGGTTGTAAATCAGAACGGTGGGTCTTCCTCCTCGGTGCTGCATGAGGCTGATCCAGGCCCGTTGCAGAACTCCTCGTTGAGAAGCTCTTGCACCCGGATCTGATAGCGCGCCCAAAGCACCTCGCGCAGGTCGTCGAGCAGTTCGAGTACGACCAGGGCCTGCTCCGGCGACCAGTCGTCGGGCAGCAGGAAGGGGATGCCGCGCTGGCGGCCGGAGGGGAGATGCCAGGGTTTCATGGCGCCCCCTTGCGGCGTGGGCGCCCGCGCTGTTCGGCCCGCTCCTTGGCCTCCTTCAGGCGGTATGAATCGCCTTCGATGACGACCACCTCGGCGTGGTGCACCAGTCGGTCCACCAGCGATACCACGCAGGCGGCGTTGGGGAACACCGTCGCCCACTCCGCGAACGGCTTGTTCGTCGTCACCAGGGTGCTCTTCGCCTCGTAGCGCCGGCTCACCAGTTCGAACAGCAGGTCCGCATGGCGGTTCGAGTAGGACAGGTAGCCGATTTCGTCGATGACCAGTAAATCCGGGCTGGCGTAGTGGCGCAGTCGGCGGCGCAGGGCCGTATCACTGTCCAGGGCCGCCAGTTCGCCCAACAGCTCGCCGGCGGTGGTGAAGCGCACAGTGTGGCCCTGGATCAGGGCTTGATGCGCAATATTGCGCGCCAGCGTCGATTTCCCCACGCCGTTGGGGCCGACCAGCACGATATTGGCGGCTTCTGCGATGAATTCGAGGGCCATCAGCGTTTCCACCGAGGCCCGGTCGCAGCGGCTGGGCCAGGTCCAGTCGAAATCCGCCAGGGGCTTGAAGCGCCCAATGTGGGCCGAGGCCAGACGTCGCTCCAGGCTGCGCCGGCCGCGCTCTGCCTCTTCCCACTGGAGTAGCGACGGCAGCCACTCGGCGGTGGCCACTTCGGGCCAATGCGCCAACAGGCCATGCAGGCGCAAGGCGGTAGCGCGATCCCGCAGGGTCTCAAGATTCATTCTGACCTCCCGATGTCCGGGACAGTTGGTCGTAGGTTTCCAGCCGATGCGGTAGGACCTGGGCATCGCGAGCGACGACGTGGGCCGGCAGACAGGGCGCCACCGGCGGCGCCTGGTCGCGGGCTTCCCGCCGGACCTCCAAGGCCTGACGCACCGCGTTGGGATGAGGCACTCCGCGCGCCAGGGCCATCAGCACCGCGGCCTCCACCTCCGCGGCGCCGTAGCGCTCCACCAGACGCCCCAGGGTGACGGTGATGGATCCCAGGTTCTCGCCCCGCTCGGCCGCCTGGGTGAGCAAGGTTCGACTGGCGGGCACCGCCTGGACCAGCCAGTTCATCCCGCGCTGCGCATGGGCCTGGGCCTTCCGTTCAACCAGCTCTGCGATGTGCGCCGGGTCCTCGATCTGCTGGCCCCGGTCATAGCTGCGCAGGTGCGTAGCCACGATGGTCGGTCCATCGAGCACCCGGACCCGTTCGGCATCGGCCAGCACCGTCAGGGTCTTGCGCACCAGGGTGTGGGGCACCGAGTAGTCGTTGAGGTCGAAACGAACATAAGGCGTTTTGCCCACCGATGCTTCAACCCGTTCCTCCTGGGGCCAGGGGTTGTCTGGCAGGGTGAGCAGATGGGATTGTTCCTGGGCAAAGGCTTCCCGCACGGTCAGGGTTCGATCTTGCGGGCAGAGGCGATCGTCCGCCTGACCCAGACACCACGCCTCGGCCTGCCGATTGAGGTCAGCCAGGTCGGTGTAGGTGCGCGCGGCGAAGAAGCTGTCGCGTACATAGCGGATCGCCCGTTCGACCCGTCCCTTCTCGTTGCCCCGCGCCACCGCCACCGGTCGCGGCTCATAGCGATAGTGGCCGGCGAAGGCGAGCAGGGTGGGATGGAAACGGATGGCATCACCCACCCGCTCGAGTACAGCGCTCTTCAGGTTGTCGTACAGCAGGACCCGGGGCAAGCCGCCCCAGGTCTCGAACGCGCCGGCGTGGCCGCGCAGGAAGTTCTCCATGCGGGCGTCAAGGAAGAAGCGCAGGTAAATGCGCCGAGACCAGGACAACACCATGACGAAGGCCATCAAGGGGCGCCGGGCCCGGCCAATCTGGAGATGGCCGAAGTGACCCCAATCGACTTGCCCCTGATCGCCCGACAGGCTCACCAGACGCAGATAGGCTTCCGCCGCGGGCCGGGGGCGGTGCAAGGCGATAAGGTGGCGGAAGTGGTCGGGACCGCCGCAGTAGCCGCGCTCCCGGACCATGGCGTAGAGGCGGCTGGCGGTGAGGCTGGGGAATTTCTCCAGGGTCTCGTGGATGAAGGGCAGCCAGGGGTCGATGCGGGACGGGCGCGCGGCAACGATGCGCGGCACACCGGCCTGGCGCAGGACACGTTCGACGCTGCCGTGATGGACGTGCAACTGTCGGGCGATGGTGCCGATGCGCCATTTCTCAACGTGGTAGTAACGCAGGATCTGGGCTTCGAGTTCAGGGGGCAGGGCCATGGATGTGATCTCTCCGGTCGGATGGGGGGGAAGGACGACGGATCCGATGGCGCAGAAAGCCCAGTCTGACCTGTTCCACCAGGGCACAACCACAGAAATGGCAGTGCCGGGGTACGGGGGAGACGCTGGCCTTGGGCGCTGCTGGATCAGGCCGCAGTAGAGCCGGAGGGGCTGGGGGTGGGGAACCGTGATGCGTCACTATTGCTTGACTGGCACGGTAGCGGCGCTGGCGCTCGGCATGGGCTATGCGTCCGCGCGGACTGGCTTGATAGCGCTGACCGGCGGCGCGCAGGGAGTCGGTGCGGGCGGCTTCGGCACAGCCGCCCGCACAATAGCGATGACCGCGGTCGCAGCGACTGCAGATGAGTACCGCGCTGCGGCAGCGGGCACAGAGGTAGCGTCGTCCCGGAGGTTCCATCGGCTGACAAGGCCGATGGGTGCTCGACAGGATCGGGGGAGGGGTGAAATACTTTCCACGCAACGTCGCCCGCCCGGGCACGGGGCGCGACATCGGAATTGAACTTGCAGGTTTGTGGCCGGTGTCGCGCCTGCTTCCATAGGCTGACAGCCTTTCTAGTGCATCCGCGCCGCGCTCGCTACTTCAGCGCATCACCCGCCCAACCCCCTCATATATTGGCCGCCACAAGTGGACTGGGGGTGTTTCTAGTCGCCCTCCGGGCTCCTTCCAACACCCCCAGTCCACTCAGTAGTCCCGCCTCCCCGCCGCGAAACTATTACCAACGCTCGCCGTCAGCAAGCTCATGACCACGACGCGCTGTCCGCCAGATATGGGCGGATTTATGTAGCCGTTCACAACAGGCCGCCCGCATTGATACCGACGCGCAGCAGGCCGAAATCGACGGTATCCGGGAAGGTGGTACGCAACATGCGGGTGACGACATCGTCCGCTTGCGGCTTGGGCGTGCCGCCGGTGAGTTTGCATAG
>NZ_JBIKNZ010000031.1:0-35805 GCF_044358365.1 Phenylobacterium sp.
GCCCGAACCTTCGATGCCCTCTGGCAAGCCGTCGGCAGCATCTGCGACCTCTACGATCCCGATGAATGCTGGAATTTCTTCAAGGCCGCCGGATATACGTCACATTAAACGCACGATGCTCTAGCCGCCAGGCTTCTCCAGACCAGACCGGAATTGATGAAAAAGATCCCCACAAAGACGATCACGACCATGATCAACCGGGTCAGCCACCACTCGGAACGTTTCATTCGCCCTTGAAAACCGAACAACAACGCCAGACTCATCCCCGCGCCCCCGACTACCGCGCCTCCAGCCACCCCGCCGAGCGGTAAAGTGAGGACACGTACGCCAATTCATCGCCGATTTTGAGCGCCACCTTGTGGTGGTGCAGCCTGGTCGACCGGTGAGGCAAAAGTCGTACATCTCCCCAGTTTCGCGCCCTTGCCCTATGCGCCGTAGATCCAGCCGCCAGGCAGAGTGCTTAGCTGGATACCAACGAGGATCATCTGGTGGCCGCCACCCATGTTGATTACGGTGTCAGCGCCGATCTGGGCTAAGTTGTAGGTCGTACCGGGATCGAGCTGCACACGATCCCCCTCGGCCAGGCTGAAATCGATCACCCGGTCGATGCCGGCATCCTGCGAACCGTGGAAGATGTCAGCGCCAGACCCGCCGACGACGGTGTCGTCGCCACGGTCGCCTGACATGAAATCATTGCCCGCGCCTCCGAAAATGACGTCGTTGCCCTGGCCGCCCCGGACCTGATCGGCGCCGTCGCCGCCAACGCAGGTGTCATTGCCCAGGTTGCCCCAGACGACGTCGGCGCCTGCGTCGCCGAACAGCAGATCATTGTCCTTGCCGCCCACCGCATAGTCGTCGCCCGCCCCGCCGGAGACCGTGTCGTTCCCCTGGTTGCCGTTGATATCGTCAAAGCCTGCCGCGCCGATGAGATAGTCATCGCCCTCTTCGCCGCGCAGATAGGTTGATCCCGCGGAGCCGAACGGAACGCCGGGCGGCGCCGCAGCGTACAGGATATCGTTGCCGGTCCCGCCCCAGAGGGTGTCGGATCCGCCTGCGCCATAGAGCAGGTCATTGCCGCCAAGGCCGCGGAGCAGGTCGACCCCGGGGCCGCCGCCAATGGCGTCATTGCCGGCGAGGACTGCATTGAAAAACGACGAAATGTTATCCCCGGCGGCCCAGACCGCCAAGGTCGTCAACGGAAGCTGGGGGATCGTAAGGCTGAGCGTGAACGGGCCGCCATGGGGTGCGCCATAGGCGTAGGCAATTTTATTGGCGATGCCACCGATCAGATTTCCGGCTGCGTCGGTGGCGAAGTTGAACCCATCCAGCCGCAAACTGATGTCGCCAAGACTGGCGACGACAAAACTGCTTGAGCCGTCGTTAACCACCGCGTCCAGAACCCAGGAAAGTCGCGCCTGGTCCATGTTTCCGACTATGGCGCCGCCGGAGCCGGTGTAGAACTCCACGGGCGCGGCGGGGAGCGTCGGCTGAACAGGGACGCCCGCTGCCGGAGGGGATGGCGCAGGCGGTGACGGCGTTGGAGGCATTGGTGTCGGCGGCGGCGGCGCGGGGGCTGGCGGTTGAAGCGGACCGGGCAAGCCGACATTGCCTGCGGACACACTGTCGAGGTTAACCCCCACCAGACGCACCGTGTCTTCGAACTGCAGCCGTTGCACGCCCGGCTGACCGAAGACGTAAACGTCAGCCCCCACCTGCACGGCCACAAAGTTGTAGCCGGCTGCGGCTTGAAGGTTCGAGGCCAGCACGGCTCCGATGTAGTCGTTCGCCGAAATCTCGATGTATGCGCCGGTCGATGTGCCGAACTGAAGCCGGTCGGCGACGTTCCAGTCACTCACCGTGACCACATTGGACGCGGTGAGGGAGGCGTACGTTCCAGGCGTCACGTAAAGCCGATCCGCTCCCGGTCCCAGGGAGGCCAGATCCTTTGCGCCCACTTCGATCCGGTCGTCGCCGGCGCCGCCAAATAGCGTCGACCCGATAGTGTTTCCGCTGAGCGTGTCGTTGAAAGCCGATCCGATGACGACCTCGACGCTTCTCAAAACATCGCCAACGGGTCCGGAGCCCCGTAAGAGGTCGACAGTGATTCCCGCCGTCTCGTTGGTGTAATCCACCGTGTCGTTACCGTTACCCCCGTCGAACGTATCGCCCGCGGCGCCGCCTTTGAAGCGGTCGTCACCGGCCCCGCCGAGAACCGAGACCGAGCTTGCCTCAGAGATAATCGTATCGTTGCCCGCACCGGCGTCGACGGAGAGCAGGGTCGCCTGGGTTCGTAGTCGAAGGGTGTCCGCGAATTCGGTTCCGCGCAGGTAGAGCAGGGTCTCCACATTCTGGATCACGCCGCCGCCGAGATTGAAGGGCGCGCCCGAGACTAGACCCGCAGTATCGAAGTCAATGCCGCCTGCAAGTCCCCCCAGCGACAGCCGCAACATGTCCGTGCCGCCTCCGCCGTCGGCGTCATCGCCATAGCCGATCCCCAGCGTGTCATTGCCGGCCCCGCCGACTAGCCGGTCCCGCTCAAGCCCGAGATCATCGGCCGGCCCTCCGGCATAGTCGCCTGAATAAAGGGCATCCAGACCGGCTCCGCCAGTCAGGGTGTCGGCGCCCGCGCCGCCGACGATGAGGTTCCCGCTGTCCGCTGCGGTGATCTGGTCGTTGCCGTCGTCACCGAAGACCGTTGAGCCATTATAGGTCGACTGCATGACGATGACGTCATTGCCGGCGCCGCCCCGAGTAAGCCCGTGGGCATAGATCGTATCGTTGCCATCGCCACCGGTGGCCGCAGCGAAGGTGTTGCTGTTCGTGTACAGCGTGTCGTCACCCGCGCCGCCCTCGATCACGGAGAGAAACTGGCTCAGCCGCCCATCGAGAACGTCGTCGCCCGCGTCGCCAAACAGGGAGCCGGTGTAATATCCGGCGGTCAGCGTATCGTTGCCGTCCATGCCCGACACGGCCGTGAATTCGGAATAGCCGCCGCCCCGCGCCTGTGCGTTGATGTTGTCCCCGAACCGACTGCCCTGGACAAAGCTGATGTTCTCGACGTCGGTGATGACGCCGCCGCCGATCGTCTGGGTCATGAGCCCGAAGTCGGCGGTCACACCCGTCGGCGCACCCAGGAAGCTGATGTAGAGATAGTCTCCAAAGGCGCCGTCCGCGCCGCCATCGACATGGTCTCCGTAGCCCACAAAAAGGCGATCCGAACCGTCTCCGCCCCGCAGGGTGTCGACGTCAACGCCGGTATCAAGCTGCGGCAGAACATAGCGATTGTTGTAATATGGCAGGTTGAATTCAGGCGGCAGATCGCCGCTGTAGACAAAGTCATCCCCGGCCCCGCCGTCCAGCCGATCCGCGCCAGCGCCACCGATCAGACGATCGCCGCCATCACCCCCGCTGAGACTGTCATTTCCGCCGCCGCCGGTGGCGGTGTCGTTTTCGGCGCTACCGTTAAAGATGTCGTTGCCTGGGGATCCCGCAAACGTGGCCATGGCACCAGATACCCTTCCCGCCCGCAGGCTTCCTGAGGTCGCACACGGCCCTCAAAAACTACCTTGAGTTATCCCACCCGTCAAATCACCGGTTTGGTTGATCCGGCGGGTTATTGCAGTGCCATTGTGACAATCGATGGCAACAGCGCAGGACTATCCCTGCCGCGCCTCCAGCCAACCTGCCGACCGCATCTCCTGCAGCCGGGATGCCGTACGTTCAAACTCGAACGATCCATCGCCGGCCGGATAGAGCGCCACGGGTTCGGCGTCGGCCAGCACGATCAGGTGGGTCCGGGCTTCGTAGAGGGCGTCGATCAGCACCACCAGGCGGCGCGCCTCCTCCCGCCGCTGCGGCGTCAGGGTCGGCAAACCCTCCAGAAACACCGTGTGAAACCGTTCGGCGAGCGCCACATAGTCGTTGGGCCCCAGCGCCACCGAACAGAGGCTGGCGAAACTGGCCCGGAGCAATCCGCCGGCGGCGTGCGGGAAGTGGAGCTTGCGGCCCAGCACCTCCAGGGTCTCGCCGTCCTCGTCCTCGTGGCCCAGCATGTCGCGCCACAGCCCGTCGAAGGCCTCTGTGTGACCGGCGTCAGCGGGAGAGAACCAGGTCCCCGCAGCGCGCAGCCGATCCAGCCGATAGTCGTGCGGCCCGGCGATGACCACCACCTCGGCCTTGCTCTTCAGCAGGTCGATGAAGGGCAGGAACAGCTGGCGGTTGATGCCGTTCAGATAGAGCTGGTCCGGCAGGCGGTTTGATGTGGCCACCAGGGTCACGCCGCGCTCGAACAGGGCCGTGAACAGCCGCCCCAGGATCATGGCGTCGGCGATGTCGGTGACCTGGAACTCGTCAAAGCACAGCAGCCGCGCCTCAGCCGCCACCACCTCGGCGACGGGGACGATGGGATCGTCGCCCTTGTGTTGTCCGAACCGGGCCTTGCGGGCGCCGGCATCGCCCTTGCGCCAGGCGTCGATCAGCCGGTGGATCTCGCCCATGAAGACGTGAAAGTGGGTGCGGCGTTTCCGGGCGATGGGCACGGTCTCATAAAACAGGTCCATCAGCATGGACTTGCCCCGCCCGACAGGCCCGACCAGGTAGACGCCGCGGTGGCTCCGGGGTTTGACGAACAGGCGCTTCAGGCCGGGTCCGGCGTCCGCGTCCGCCAGTTCACCCTCAAGCCGCACCAGGGGCGCCAGCGCGGCGGCCTGGCCCGGATCGGCCCGGATCGCTCCGTCACGGAGGCGCTGATCGTAAGCAGTCTGCAGGGCGGAGGCCATCGTCGCCCGGCCTAGCGACCCTTCGGCCAGCCCGCAATCAATACCAGGACGAAAAATTTTGGCGCTCACGCGATCCCGGCATATTTTGCAACCCTGGAGCGTATCGACGGGTCGAGCTACATAGCGAACTACACGCCGATATACCCCGCATTTGTCACAAATGTTTTCGGGAGAAACCCTGTGAAGATCACCGATCACAAGCTTCAGCCGGGCTGGCGCAAGCCCTCGCCGAACCACGGCGGGCCGCTCGAAGGCCCCACCCTGCTGGTCATGCATTACACGGTCAGCGGCGCGGGCGCGAAGGGGGTGGCCGACTACTTCGCCTCGCCGGCCGCCAACGCCTCGGCCCACATCGTGGTCGGGCGCGACGGCGATATCCGCCAGGTCGTGCCGTTCAACCTCAAGGCCTGGCACGCCGGCAAGTCGGTCTGGCGCGGGCGGTCCAACTGCAACGACTATTCCATCGGCATCGAGATCGACAACTGGGGCCGGCTGATGCGGACGGCCGACGGCCAGGTGCGCAGCGCCACCGGAAAGATCGTCGATCCGGGCCAGGCGGTGGAACTGACTCACAGGAACGAAAGCAAGCCAGCCCTCTGGGAGGTCTATGGCGAGACCCAGATGAAGGCGCTGGTCGAGGTGACCCGGTTGATCCTGGCGGCCTATCCCACCATCACCGAGATCGTCGGCCACGACGATATCGCACCCTTGCGCAAGTCAGACCCCGGCCCGGCCTTCCCGATGGGCCGGTTCACCTCGCTGGTGGGCGGGCGCGGCGATGCCCCGCTGCTGACCCGAAAGGTGATCGCCTCGCGGCTCAATGCGCGCGGCGGCCCGGGCCTCGAGTTCGACAAGCTGGGGGTGTTCACAGGCGGATCGCTGGTCGAGGTCGTCTACGACTCACCCGGACCCTGGGCGCAGGTTCGAGGGGTGATCGAGGGCGGCGGCGAGGTGGTGGCCTGGGTGTCGGACCAGTTCCTGGCCTGACGCCTCTACTTCATGGTCGGAATGACGAAGGCGGAGTCCTCGACCGCGCCTTCCGGCCAGCGGGCGGTGACGGTCTTGACCTTGGTGTAGAAGCGAACGCCCTCCAGCCCATGTTGGTTCACATCGCCGAACGCCGAACGCTTCCAGCCCCCGAAGGTATGGTAGGCCACCGGCACCGGGATCGGCACATTGATGCCGACCATGCCGACGTTCACCTGCTGGGCGAACTCGCGCGCCGCCCGGCCGTTGCGGGTGAAGATGGCGACGCCGTTTCCATACTGGTGGGATGACGGCAGATGCAGCGCCTCCTCGAAGCTCTCCACCCGGGCGATCTGGAGAACCGGCCCGAAGATCTCTTCCTGATAGCTCCGCATGGTCGGCTTCACCTGGTCGAACAGGCTGGGCCCGATGAAGAAGCCCTGCTCATAGCCCTGCAGTGAGAAGCCACGCCCATCGACCACCAGCTCGGCGCCCTCGTCGACGCCCATCTGGATGTAGTCGCTGATCTTCTGCTTGTGCGCCTGACTGACCACCGGTCCGTACTGGGCGGCGGGGTCGGTGGATATCCCCACCTTGAGGGTTTCAAGTTCGCCCAGAACCCGCTCGCGCACGGCATCGGCCGTCACCTTGCCGACGGGCACGACGACCGGCAAAGCCATGCAACGCTCGCCGGCTGAACCATAGGCCGCGCCGATGATGTCCTTCACGGCCTGGTCAAGATCGGCGTCAGGCAGGATCACGCCGTGGTTCTTGGCGCCGCCCATGGCCTGGACGCGCTTCCCTGCCGCCGTGCCGCGGCTGTAGACGTAGTGAGCTATATCGGATGAGCCGACAAAGCTGACGGCCCGGATATCCGGATGATCGAGAATGGCGTCGACCGCCACCTTGTCGCCGTGGACCACATTCAGAACCCCGGCGGGCGCGCCGGCTTCCATCATCAGCTCGGCCAGTTTCACCGGAACACTGGGATCCTTCTCCGACGGCTTCAGGATGAAGCTGTTCCCGGTGGCGATCGCGATGCCGAACATCCACATCGGGATCATGCCCGGGAAGTTGAACGGGGTGATCCCGGCCGCCACGCCGAGGGGCTGGCGCATGGAATAGATGTCGATGCCGGGACCCGCGCCCTCGGTGTATTCGCCCTTCAGCAGGTGAGGGATGCCGCAGGCGAACTCGATGACTTCAAGACCGCGCTGGATGTCACCCTTGCTGTCGGCGATCACCTTGCCGTGCTCGGATGATAGCAGCTCGGCCAGCGCGTCCATATCGCGCTCGATCAGCCGCTTGAACTCGAACATCACACGGGCGCGGCGCTGCGGGTTGACCTGGGCCCAATCGCGCTGGGCGGTGAGTGCGGACCGCACCGCCCTGTCGACCTCTGCCGCCGTCGCCAGTTGAACCCGGGCCTGCACCTCGCCGGTATTGGGGTTGAACACGTCGCCGAAGCGGCCTGAAGTTCCGGTAACGGCGGCGCCGTCGATGAAGTGAGTGATCTCGCGCATGGCGAAGTCTTAAGGCGGTGAGGGTGGCGAGCCTAGGGTGACGTTGCGTCGGGCTCATCCGCCCAGTTGTTGCGACACCCAGAGATAGAGTGGAATACCCACGATGATGTTGAACGGGAAGGTAACCCCCAACGACAGGGGCAGATAGACCCCGGCGTCGGCCTTGGGCAGCGCAATGCTCATGGCGGCGGGGACCGCGATATAGGAGGCGCTGGCGGCCAGGATCGCCATCAGGCCCCGGTTCTCCGGCGGAACACCGAACAGCGCGCACAGGCCCAGCGCGATGAGCATCGAGATCAGCGGCATGACGATTCCGAACCCGACCAGCGCCGGCGACAGGCTGTTGGTGTCCAAGAGACGACGCGCCGCCACCAGCCCCATCTCCAGCAGGAACAGGCACAGGACCCCCTGGAACAGCGGGTTGACGAACACGTCGATGCGCTCAAGTCCCTTGTCGCCGGTCATCGCCCCGATCACGAATGCACCCAGCAGCAGCACGACAGTGCCATTCAGCAGCACCTCGCGGATCACTTCCCAATTCGGCCCCTTCTTTGTTTCGCCGCCACTGCGGCCTGCCAGGATCAAGCCGGTCACGATCGCGGGGGTTTCCATCAGTGCGACAATGGCGGCCATGTAGCCGGCGAAGGCTATGCCCTCGACCTTCAGATACTCGCTGGCGGCGACGAAGGTGACAGCTGACACCGATCCATAGTGCGCCGCTGTCGCTGCCCGGGTTCCCCGATCCAGCCGGCGAAATCCATTAAGCAGCCCGAACGCGATGACGGGAATGCCCATGCTGAGCATGACGGCCACGATGGCGCTGGCCAGGAACCCCGAGGAGAACCCGGCATGAGCCGCCTCTACTCCGCCCCGGAATCCGATGCAGAGCATCAGATAGAGCGCCATGGTTTTCACCACGCCCTCGGGAATGGCCAGATCTGACTTCGCAAATCCGGCCAGAATGCCCAGCACGAAGAACAGCACGGCGGGCTGCAGCAGGTTGCCGGTGGCCAGCGTCAGAATGTCCATGTCGACTCCCCCCCGGAAAGATGGGTGGCGTCTCTACGAAGCCGACCATGATCCGGGAAATTGCGAATTCCGCTATGGATGATTTGCAATGAAAATGATCACGTCGATCAACGCGACTGTCCGGCTCGCGGTGGTGAGTGACTTCGTAACACAAGGCGTGTAAGCACCTCGCCATCATGACGCGGTCCGCGCTCCATCATCGACCCTCCCATCATCCGACCCTCGCGGGATCGGGCCGGAGCGCCGTGGTCTAAGCGAAACTCCGATCCGAGCCCCGCCGTTGCGGACGGGGCTTGCCGACTGAAACGCCCCGTCCGTCGCCCTCCTTTTCCTAGAGAGACGACCTATGGACGACCTTCCCGCCTTGAGCCTTTCCCCCCAAGCCGCTAAGCGCGCGGCCATGACCGAAGATGCGCCACGCCCTGAAGCTCGCAGCCCTCGCGGGTTCAACGATCGTCGCGGACGCGATGTTGCCGCCGAACGCGCCATCTTGGCGGCTGTAAGCGGGGTCTATGAACTGTGGGGCTTTGAAGTTCTGGAGACCGGCGCCTTTGAGTATGCCGATGCCCTGGGAAAATTCCTGCCCGACGCCGACAGACCCAATGAGGGGGTCTTCGCGCTGCAGGATGACGACGAGCAGTGGATGGCGCTGCGCTACGACCTGACCGCGCCGCTGGCCCGCTTCGCCGCCCAGACCTGGGAGACGCTGCCCAAGCCGTTCCGCCGCTACGCCTTCGGGCCGGTCTGGCGCAACGAGAAGCCGGGGCCGGGCCGGTTCCGGGAATTCTGGCAGTGCGACGCCGACACCGTCGGTTCGGCCCGCCCGGAAGCCGACGCTGAAATCATCGCCATGGCCGTGGCTGGCCTGGAGGCAGCCGGGCTACCGACCGGGGCCGCGGTTATCAAGATCAATAATCGCAAGCTGCTGAACGGCTTGATGACGGCAGCGGGCGTCGAGACCGATGGCCAGAAGCTGGCCGTGCTCCGCGCCGTCGACAAGCTGGACCGGCTTGGTCCCGATGGTGTCCGGCTCCTGCTGGGCGAGGGCCGGAAGGATGAGTCCGGTGATTTCACCCAAGGCGCTGGCCTGAATGCGGCCGCGGCCGAGCGGGTGCTGGCCTTCACAGCGGCGGGCGTCGGCGGACGGTCCGAGACGCTGGCGAAGCTGGCTGACGTGGTCGGCGGCTCCGCAGAGGGCGACGAGGGCCTGGCCGAACTGGCTGCCATCGATGCGGCGTTGGGCAGCCTGGGTGTGGGCCCCGATCGCGCCCTGTTTGACCCGTCGGTTGTGCGGGGGCTGGAATACTACACCGGCGCGGTGTTCGAGGCCGAACTCCTGCTCTCGACGATGGATGACAAGGGCCAGCCGATGCGGTTCGGCTCCATCGGCGGCGGCGGGCGCTACGATGACCTGGTGGCGCGGTTCACCGGCGAGCGAACGCCGGCCACCGGCTTCTCCTTCGGCGTGTCCCGGCTGGCCTCGGCCTTGAAGGCAGCGGGCCAGGATCTCGCCGTCGCTCAACGTGGCCCGGTGGTGGTGATCGCCTTCGACCAGAGCCGGATGGCGGACTACTTCGCAGTGGCCCAGGAGGTCCGCGCGGCCGGCATCGCCGCCGAGGTCTATCTCGGAACCTCCGGAATGCGCCCCCAGATGAAGTATGCGGATCGCCGGCTCTCGCCCGCGGCGATCATCGTCGGCGACGACGAACTCGCCGCCGGGACCGTGACGGTCAAGGATCTCGACCTCGGCCGGGCGCTGGCCTCCGGCGTGACCGACAATGCCGCCTGGCGTGAACAGCGTCCCGGCCAGCAGACCGTGCCCCGTGCAGAGCTTGTCGCGGTTCTGCGGCGAATCCTGGAGCCTCGTTGATGCGCGTCGAACCATCCGTGCCCGGCGACGTGCTCAGCCGGGTTCTTGCGCCGTTCGAGGCCGCCGGCGGCCAGCGCATTGATGCCCCGTTGCTGCAGCCGCTGAACCTTTTGCTCGATCTCGCCGGGGAGGCGATGCACGCCCGCCTGTTCGTGGTTCAGTCCGAGGGCGGCGCAGAATCCTGTCTGCGGCCCGACTTCACGGTGGCCATCGCCCGTCAACACCTGGAGCGGGGACTGGCCGACGGGCGCTATGTCTATCAGGGGCCGGCCTATCGCGCCTCGAGCGGTTCGTCTCGGCCGGAAGAATTCGTACAGACTGGCCTGGAAGTCTTCTCGGCGGATCAGCCCACCGCCGAAGCGGATGCCGAGGTCGCCGGTCTGGCCTGGGCCGCGGCGAGCGCCGGGGGGCGTCAGGACCTGTCTCTCTGGCTCGGAGACGTGGCCCTATTCGCGGCTTTCATAGACTCGCTGGAACTTTCGGAGGCCCTCGCGCGTCGTCTGAAGCGGGTTGCGGGACGCCCGCGCCTGCTGGCGGCGGAGCTTGCGCGGGCAGGCCAGACTGCGGTCGATGCGGGGGGGCGTCTGGCCGGCCTCCTGTCAGGACTGTCGGAACCCGAGGCCGCCGCCCTGCTTGAGGAAGTGTGGGCGCTCGCTGGCGTAGAGCCGGTCGGCGGCCGCGGCCCCGCCGAGATCGCCAGTCGCCTGGTTCGCAAGTCCGAGGCGGCGAGCGCACTGGCGTTGACCGAGGTCCAGGCCGAATCCATCCGCGCGTTCATGGCCATTAACGATACGTCGACGGCCGCCTTTGCACAGGTCAGGACACTGGCCGGCTCAAGAGCTCCGGCGCTGGACGCCGCGCTGGCGCTCTGGGGCAAACGACTGGCGTTGCTCGAGACAGTCATTCCGCCCGGGTGCATGCGCTTCACCCCATCCCTTGGGCATGCGTTCGACTACTATGACGGCATCACCATTGAGGTCCGAAGCGCGGCCCTTGGCCCCGACCTGCCGGTCGCGGTCGGCGGCCGCTACGACAGTCTGTTGGCAAGGTTGGGCGGGCGAGGCGACCTTCACGCTGTGGGGTGCATGGTCCGGCCCTGGCGCGCCTGGGCAGGAGGCGAGGCATGAGTGGTCTGGTGCTGGCGATCCCCTCCAAGGGCCGCCTGAAGGAACAGGTGGAAGCCTGGCTGGCGGATAGCGGCCTGAAGCTGGACTTGTCGGGCGGCGCTCGTGGCTATCTGGCCAGCCTCAGGGGTGTGCCGGACGTCCAGGTGCGCCTGTTGTCGGCCGCCGATATCGCCGAGGCGCTGGACGCTGGCGAGGTCCATCTCGGGATCACCGGCGAGGACCTGCTGCGCGAACGGGGGGATGACATCGACGCGCGGGTTCTGTTGCTGAGGGCGCTCGGTATTGGCCGGGCAGACCTGGTGGTCGCGGCGCCAAAGAGCTGGCTCGACGTCGATACCATGGGTGATCTGGACGAGGTTGCGCACGACTATCTGGCGCGCAACGGGCGCCGCATGCGGGTGGCCACCAAGTACCTCATCCAGACGCGGGCGTTCTTCGCACGGCACGGAATCGCGGACTACCGGATCACCGAGTCCAACGGCGCCACGGAGGGCGCTCCGGCCGCAGGATCGGCAGAGCTCGTCGTGGACATCACCACGACAGGCGCAACTCTGGTCGCCAATGGCCTGAAGGTTCTGGCGGATGGCGTGATCCTCAGGAGTCAGGCCCAGCTGGTCGCCTCGCTGAGCGCGACATGGGATGACACAGCGCTTTCGGCCTGCGAGCGGCTGCTCCGCATCGTCGAGGCCCGGGCCACGGCCCTGCGCAGCGCCACCCTGACCTGGCCCGCGCGCGGTGACGAGGCCGAACGTGAGGTCGTGGAGACGCTGGTCGCCGCCGGTGCAACGCACCGTCCGAACGGGCTGCTTGTCGAGGTCTCCCGGATTCCGGATTCGTCGCTGGCGCTGACAGCGGCCGGGCTTGGGCCCGTGACAGCCGCCAAACCAGACTTCGTTTTTGATGTTGCGTGCTCGTCATACGACGATCTGAAGTCGCGTCTTTTTGACTCCTAAGTCAAAAAACGGCGTAGATTTCACCGCAGATCGCGAAAATATGATCGATCCTTGCCCGGGCGAGGCCCTGATGGCGTTGACTCGGGTAGAAAATTGCCGTTTTGTAATCAAGCGAGAAACATGAGGACGCAAGTTCCGAAGTTTCCGGCGTTTCGGGGAGGAAACGCCCGCTCGTTAAAGAGCGACTGCTCAAGGCGGCCCGCAGCGTCTATCCCCCGCTGCGGGCCGATTCTTTTTCAGACCAAAGCCATATCCCGCTCAAACATTTCTGACGTTTCGGTCAAAAAATCTTTTGGATCGCCCGCGTCGGCTCAGTGGCCAGCATGCGGGGTGGTCGGCGCGGAAACGCCCACGAGAAATGTGGTCTGGATCCTGGCGCCGCTGGCAAAGACCAGGGTCGCCGGTAGGCGATCTCCCACCTTCTGAGCCCGGGTAAGCCCCAGGAACATCAGGTGATACCCTCCCGGCGCGAACGCCACACGGCCGCGCGGCGAAACGGGCACAGATGCCACCATCCGCATACTGGCCACGCCCCCGCTCACACTGGACTGGTGGATCTGCACTTGCCGGGCGGCCGGTGAATCGACCGCCACAAGGGCGTCCGCTTTCACGCCGGTATTGACCAGTGTCATGAACCCCACGCCTGTCGCGCCCTGGGCCGCGGGGCGGCTCCAGGCCGCCTCGACACCGGGCGTCGCATAGGCCGCAGTTGCTACGGAAAGCGCCGCCGCCATCACCGGAAGAAAAGCCTTCATGTCTTCACCTTTCGCGCCACGGCGCGTGCTCGTGCCTCGACCGGACCCATCATGCCGGCCATAGCCTTTGCAATCGCCGGGTCGGTCGTCGCTGGCGTACCGCCCCTGAACGGCGGCTCCGGCGAGTACTCGGCCTGCAGCATCAGGGCCTGGGCATAGGGGCGTCCCCTCAGTTTCTCGACCATCGCCAGACCGAAGTCGAGGCCTGCAGACACGCCGGCGCCGGTAATGACGTTACCGTCCGTGACCACCCGGGCGTCAACCGGTGTCGCGCCAAACTCGGGCAGGACACTGCGACCGGCCCAGTGCGAGGTGGCCTTGCGCCCCTTCAACAGTCCGGCCATGCCTAGCAGCAACGAGCCTGTACAGACGCTGGTGACGTATGTGGCCCGGCTCCCCCGGTCGCGCAGGTAGTCGATGGTCGCCGGATCATCCATGGCGGCGACCGTTCCGGCCCCGCCGCCCGGCGCAAACAGTATGGTGGGGGTCTCGAAGGCGTCATTCAGACGGGCAGTCGGCGCGATCGCAAGCCCCAGGTCGCTCTTCACCGGATCCAGGGTCGACTGGTTGGTGACCAGTTCCACCTTCGCGCCCATCATACTGGCGAAGAAGTAGTGCGGACCGACCAGATCCATGGCGGTGAAGCCTGGATAGAGCAGCATGCTGACGGTTTCACCGGCATGCATCCGCATGCCCGGCACGGCCATCAGGGCGCCGTGCGCCTCGGCGGCGCGCATCATCGCCTCCTCGACGCTCGGCGGCGCCACAGCCGCCATGGCGCGCTCAAGCGACAGGAAAGGCGCCAGCGCCGACAGTCCGGCCAGGCCCTGCATCAGGCTTCTACGATCATAGGTCATGAGTGATCTCCTTGGGATTCAGGTTGCGGTCGGGCGCAGGGCCCGGGTGAAGCGTTGGAAAACAAGATCGAAAAGCAGCACGGCGACCAGAGATGCGCCGACCAGCGGAAAGATCAGGCCCAGCGGGAGAACGACGATGGCGAGGCCAAGGTAGGCGCGGCGATCTGCGGGACGCGAAGGGGCCCCCAGGCGTCCTTCTGGCCGTCGCTTCCACCACATCGTGATCGCCGAGACCCCCAGCAGCCAGATTGAAACGCAGCCTGCCAGCATCAGGTATCGATTGACCCAGCCGTACTGCTGGCCCTGGTGAACGGAAATCCCCCACTCGATAGCCTTGGCAGCAGGGCCATACTCGCGCCAGCCGAGGTCTCCGATCACCTTGCCGGTAGCGCCATCGATATAGAGCGTACGACTGTCCTCTACCTGGTCAGGCGCATACGACGCAGTCCAGGCCTTGCCTGCTGATTGGGGAATTGACACCACATAGGGGCGACCTAGACCAGCAGCCTCAACACTGGCAACCACGGAGCCGACGGAGGTGACGCCCGCCATCTGGCCTGTGTGCATCCCGGTGTGTTGCAGCGCCCAGGGCATGGCGTCAGACCTCGCCGCGACCGGGCTGTGAGTGGTGTGCTGACCCCCAACCTCGCCACCTGGCGCGGCGGGCCGTCCCAGCCCGGCCTCGGTCGTGATGGCGCGCACCTGTTTTCCCCAGACCGCCGACCAGGGCATGCCGGTCGCCGCCAGGAAGACAATCACGGCCGACGCGAAGAGGCCGGTCACTGCATGCAGGTCGCGCCAGAACACCCGCCGCGCGGGGCCTGCGCGCACCGTCACAACGCCGCCTGCCTGGCCGCGCGGCCACCAAAGGAATACACCCGTGAAGACCATGACAATCGCCCAGCCCGCGACCACCTCGACCAGCAGATTGGCTTGCGGCCCAGCGATCTCAAGGCTGTGCAGCCGCTTGACAGTGCTCATTACGCCGCCATCCGGGGTCGCCCCAAGGAATCGGGCGTCGTGGGGATCCACATAGGCCGTCTGCTTCATTCTTCCGGCATCCACCACCAGGCGGACCGAGCGTCCCGGTTCGGAGGGCGGCGTGAACTGGATGACCTTGCCGCCCAGCCCGCGTTCCGCTGCCGATACCCATTGGGAGGGTGATGTCGCCGTCGGTCGGATGTCGACCACCTGAAGCGATCTGTAGACGACCCCTTCGATCTCCCCCCTGAACAGATAGAGTGCCCCGGTCAGAGCCATCAGCATCAGGATCGGCAGGATCAACAGCCCCGCATAGAAGTGCCAGCGCCAGAAGGCTCGATAGACTTGTCCGGCGACGTCGGCATCGGCGGGAACATGTGTCTCTCGCGTGGTCACCATGGCCTCCCTGCTCAAAACGCCACGGCCAGGCCGCCAAACACCGAACGCCCATCACCCGGCCAATAGGCGGCGCTGGCGGCTGTCGCCCGGATCTGGGCCTGGATGTTGGAGATGTAGTCCTTGTCCGCCAGGTTCCGGATGTCGATGAACAGCGAGATCCGGTCATTGACCGAATAGCCGGCGTTCAGATTGAGGACGGCATAGGCGGGCGCCTGGGTGAGGTTGCTGTAGTCCACCTGGATCTTTGAGGCCGACCATTCCAGCGAGGGCGCCACGAACCAGCCCGCCGGATGGTCATAGCGCAGCTCGGCCCGGTAGAAGTGTCTGGGCACGATCGGCAGGCGGTTGTCACCATACTGCGCGTCGCCATCGAACCTGAAATCCGAGAGCGTATAGGTCTGCCGCAGACGCAGACCCTTTCCAATCGTCCAGTCCAGCGCCGCCTCGATGCCCTGGTGCACGGTCTTGTCGGCGTTGAAGGTCGAAGCCGGAATGTTCGGCCCCACGGTGAACTGCAGAAGCTCCTTGCTCAGCCAGGCCCGGTAGACTGTGACGTCGAGCAGAAAGGGACCGCGACGACCCCGGAAGCCGGTTTCGGCTGTCCAGGCCTCCTGCGCCTGCACGGGCGCGAAACCGGCATTGGTGGGCGATAGAGAGCCCAGATTTGGTGGTTCCACCGACCGGGTCACATTGGCGAAAGCCTGTGCGCCGTCTTCCGCTTCCCAGAGCAGGCCCAGACGCGGCGCGACCCAGTCGTAGTCTTTCCCGGCCTTCAGGTTGAAGGTCGCCGCGACCCCGGGAATGGCGAAACTCTGGTAGTCGCGTTTCGCCTGGCCCCAGGAGCCACCGGCCACAAGCGCGAGATGCGGCGTCACAAACAGTCGGCCCTCGGCGAAGACGTCGGTCGCATCGGCGTTCTGCAGGGTGCGCGAGGTCGGTGCGCCGCGCGCGCCCTTCGCATTGACATAGAAGTTGGAGTCCAGGTCGCCCGTGCGGACCCAGAGCCCGGCATAGGCGTCGGCGCGCAGTCCCCCGATCTCGCCTTCCCAGTCCAGCCTTGCGAAGGCGGCGTAGTTGCGGCTCTGCTGGTCGATCACCTGGAAGATCGGATGGTCCAGGTCCTTCCATACGGCATAGCCGCCGGCCTCAAGGACGGTGTTGTCGTTCAGCCGCCAGGTGGTGCGCAGCGAGGTCCTGACACCCCGCTGATGGCGGCCATTGTCATTGGCGTAGTTTCCCGGCGCTGGCTGTCGCGGATTGGCGTTGAATTGCGCCAGGGTCAGCGATCCCGGAATCTCCTGGTTGATGTTCCAGCCGTTGATGATGAGCCGGACCGCCCGGTCATCCCCGAAGCTCCGGCCGACGTTCAGAGCGCCGAACTGCAGGTTCTGCTGGCTCTGGGGGCGGTAACCCTGGCCAGTCTGGTTGGTGGCGGCGGCGAAGACGTCCCAGTCGCCGGACTGGCGGGCCAAAGCGACATGTTCGCGCAGAAGGCCATAGCTGCCGCCATCAATACGCACCCGGTTCTCGAAACCTGCGTTTCGGCCGGTGGGGGTGACAACGTTGATGGCGCCCCCCAACAGGGCGCCGCCGAAACGGAGCGCATTGCCGCCACGATAGACCTCGGTGAAGCGGGCGATCAGCGGGTCGATGGACTGGCTGTCGCCGAAGCCGTCGGCCTCGTTGAGGGGCAGGCCGTCCTGGGCGATCAGCAGGCCCCGATTGTGGTTGGCGTTGCCGATGCCCGAACCGCGGATCGAGATACGGATATCGCCGCCCCACTTGCGCTGGGCGTAGACCCCGGGCGCGTCGCGCAGCATGTCGTCGAGTGCGATGGCGAAGCGCTTCTCGTAGGATTCCGCTGAGATCACCGACACGGCGCCAGGGGTTTCGGAAAGGCGTTTGCGCGCGTCGCCAACAACCGGGGGGTCTTCGGGATTGCGGGCGCCGGTGACGATCACCGTATCGACGGTTGTCGGTGTTTCGGCGGCAGACAGGGTCGCCGGCGCAAGCGCGGGCAGGGCGGCGGCTGCGAACAGCAGCGCGCGAAGAGGCGTATTCATGAAAAGGTCTCTCAACACACGGAAGGACAGGCGCGCAGGAGTGCGCGCCGGCGATGTCGATCAGGCGTGAGAGAGTGGTGGGCCTTGTCCGGGTGGACGGGGCGGCGCGCGGGCCTGGGGTCGGAAACCGCGCGGCGTGTCCGCAACCGGTGCTTCAACCAGCGCATAGACAACGCGGCGCAGGCTGATGACCGGCGGCGGCGTCGTGGTGATCGCGGGGCAAAGGCCGTGTTGGCAACTATGATCTGTCGAGGACGGATCGGGGATCGGACCGCCCGGAGCGGATTGCACGCCGTCCAGGGTGCAGAGCGTCATCTCGCTCGGCGACATTGGCGCGGCCGAAGCCAGGGTGGGGATCAGAGCCTGGACCAGCAGGGCGAATGCCGTGAGCAGGGCGACCACGGCCCTGCGTTCGGCGCGCGCTTGCAACGGTTGAGCGGTTGGCAGGTTCACAAAGCCAACTTCTATCGACATCGCTGAATTCCGCAAGGCGCGGGCCTGTGCGATGGTGGGCCCTTGGGTGGGTTGGAGACGCCATGGCCGGAGAGATCGAGACAGGCGCCTACAAGGACGTTGTGCTGTTCCTGGCGACGGCGGGCGTAGTCGTACCCCTGTTCCAGCGCTGGAAGATCAGCCCCATACTGGGGTTCCTGGGCGCGGGCGTGGTTCTGGGCCCCTATGGCCTGGGCAGTCTTGCGGGCGAGATCCAGTGGCTTGGCCTGCTGACCATCGAGAAGCCCCAGGAGCTCTCCCAGCTCGCAGAACTCGGCGTGGTCTTTCTGCTGTTCTCTATCGGTCTTGAACTGTCGTGGGAGCGGCTGCGGAGCTTGCGTCGTTATGTATTCGGGCTGGGCGCCCTGCAGGTCGCGCTCTGCCTTTCCGCCAGCGCCCTGCTGGCGCTGGCCGTCGGTCAACCGCCTATGGCCGCCATCGCCATCGGTGCGGCGCTGGCGCTGTCCTCGACGGCCATTGTTATGCCCATCCTGGCCGAGCAGAAACGACTCCATGCCATGGCGGGTCGGGCCACATTCTCAATCCTGCTGTTCCAGGACCTCGCCGTCGCGCCGATCCTGATCACCCTGACCCTGATGGGGCAGCGGTCCGATCAGCCGTTCTCGCCGGCCCTGCTGCTGCCGCTGCTTCCGGCCATCGCTGGGCTGGCGGTGCTGTTCATTTTCGGACGGGTGCTGCTTCGGCCGATGCTGCGTTCAGTGGCCAAGGCGCGCAGTGAGGAACTGTTCATCGCCGCCTGCCTGCTCGTCGTGATCGGGGCCGGCCTGATCAGCGCAGCCGCCGGGGTGTCCATGGCGCTTGGCGCATTTGTCGCGGGTCTGCTGCTAGCGGAAACGGAGTTTCGACACGAGGTTCAAACCCGGGTTGAGCCGTTCAAGGGCCTGCTGCTGGGACTGTTCTTCATATCGGTCGGGATCAGCCTGAACGTCCCGCTCTTGCTGGACCGACCCGCTGTCATTCTCGGGTCAGCGGCCGCGCTCGTATGCCTGAACGTGGCCGTCGTCTTCCTGCTGGCGCGCGCCTTCGGCCTCAAGTCGCGCAGCGCCATCGAGGCAGCGCTGCTTCTGGCCGGAGCGGGGGAGTTCGCCTTCGTGATTCTCGGGCAGGCCATGGCCCAGGGGCTGGTCGAGCAGACCGCCGGCCAGACGGTTCTCGTTGCGGCGACGCTGTCGATGTTCGCCATCCCCTTCCTCGCCCAGCTGGGCCTGAAGCTCGGCGGGCGACGTGTGGCGCCGGCGGAACTGCCCCGGGATCCCGACACGGTCACTGCCGACTCAAAGCCTTCGGTCCTGGTCGTAGGCTACGGTCGCGTTGGCCGGCTGGTCGGCGAGATGCTGGAGCGCCACGATCTGCCCTGGGTCGCCGCCGACCAGAACCCGAAGTCGGCGGAGCAGGGCCGTCGCGCCGGCAAGGCGATCTACTTCGGGGACGCTGCCCGTCCCGACTTCCTGTTGCGTTGCGGCCTGGCGGATGCGCTCGCTCTGGTGATCACCATGGATGACCCAGAGGGCGCGGAGGCGATTGTGGCGGTGGCGCGCGAACTTCGCCCGGACCTGACCGTCGTTGTGCGTGCGCGGGACGCCCGTCACGCCCAGCGCCTCTATGAGCTTGGCGCCACCGACGCGGTTCCCGAGACAGTTGAAGCCAGTCTGCAACTGTCAGAGGCGGTTCTGGTCGGGATCGGCGTGCCCATGGGCCCTGTCATCGCCTCGATCCACGAACGGCGCGACGAATTCCGCAAGGCGCTGAACCGACCCGAATCGCCGGCAGGCAGGGCGCGACGTTTTCGGCAGGACCGCCAGATTTGAGGGTCCGGGCGATCAATCGCTCCTGGAATCTGCCCGGCCACGGGAAATGTCATCGTCGGTTCAGCCAAATGGAACCAACTCCGTGATTGGTTCGTTGGGACACAACGCGGAGAGCGCTATCCACGGAGAAAACCGACGCGTCCGGTCGTTTCGCAGGGTCTGGCTTCTGGCCTCTCGACATTGCGGAGCGAGTGTGGCTTCGACGACACTTTAGAAACTCACCGATCTTGGTATAAGCGTAGCTGGGTCAATAGGCCGCAGCACACAAGGGCAATAAGAGGGCTCTGAATATGAAACTGAAACTCCTGGCCGGAGCCGCAATGGCTGCGGCGTGCGTCGCCTCAGGCGCCGCGGCCCAAGACGGCTGGTATGGCGCCGTTGATCTCGGCTACCACTGGCCCACCGAATTCAAGGTGACGTCTTCGAACAACGCCGCGAACGGTTCACCGTACGCTTGGGACATCAATCAGAAGGACGACTGGGCCGGCTTCGCCCGGCTGGGTTACCAGCTCGATGACAACTGGCGCATTGAACTGGAAGTCGGCTACCGCGGCGGCGACATTGACTCGATCCGTGGCGGCTCGAACCAGGCTGTCGTCGGCCTCTGCGCCCCGGGTGTGGTCCGCACCACCGGCGCGCCGGCTTGCGGCTCGCCTGATGGTGATGTGACCTCGTGGACCCTGATGGGCAATGTCATCTACGACATTCTCCCTGGCTCGGCCCTCAGCCCCTTCATCGGCGGCGGCATCGGCGTCAACCACACCAAGGTTGATGTCACCGGCCAGTTCTCGAACCTCACCGGCGCGATCAGTGCGGCGAACCCGGCGATCCAGAATCTGGTAATCGACGATAAGGACACCTCGTTTGCCTATCAGGGCATCGCGGGCATCGCCTGGAACGCGACGGATCAACTCCGCGTGGACCTGACCTATCGCTACCTCGCTGGCTCGGACATGGACTTCACCAGCGTCGGCAGCGGTGCGTCTGGCCTGCAGCCCGGCGGGTTCAGCGGCGAGTATCGCGACCAGTCGGTGACGCTGGGTCTGCGCTACCTGTTCGCGGCGGCGCCCCCCCCGCCTCCGCCCCCGCCGCCCCCGCCCCCGCCGCCGCCTCCTCCCCCGCCCCCGCCCCCGCCTCCCCCGCCCCCGCCGCCTCCGGCGCCGGCGTACGAAGCCCGGCAGTTCATCGTCTACTTCCCGTTTGATCAGTTCGTGATCACGCCCGAAGCCCAGGCGGTGATCAACGATGCGGCCAACTACTCCAAGGCCGGAAACGCCACCCGCGTCGTGGTCGTCGGTCACGCCGACACCTCCGGCGGCCTGGCCTACAACGTCCGCCTGTCGGAACGCCGCGCCAAGGCCGTTGCCGACTCGCTGGTCGGCGCCGGTGTGAACCAGACCGCCCTCTCGGTGGACTGGAAGGGTGAGACCATGCCCGCAGTCGCCACCGGCGACGGCGTGAAGGAACCGCTGAACCGCCGCTCGACGATCGACATCAACTTCTGATCTCGATCGACGACGGGTTCGTCGAAATGAAGTTCAGGGCCCGGTGGAAACGCCGGGCCCTTTGCTTTGTCCCTAGAGGGGTAACTGGGTGGTCGACTTGACCTCTTCCAGCACCGCATAGGTTCGGGTCTCGCGGACGCCGGGGATTCGCACCAGCACGTCCTCCAGGAAGGTTCGCCAGGCGGCCAGGTCGCGGACACGTGCCTTGATGAGATAGTCGAACCCGCCGGCTACCATGTGGCACTCCAGGACGTCCGGCGCTCTGCGGGCCGCCTGGGCGAAGGTCTCGAACACTTCCGGCGTCGTGCGATCCAGCATGACCTCCACAAAGATCAGAACGCCGCGTTCCACCATGGCCGGATCGACCAGGGCCGCGTAGCCGGTGATGCAGCCGCTGTCGCGCAGTCGCCGCGTGCGCTCCGAACAGGCCGACGGCGACAGGCTACAACGCTCCGCCAGATCGGCATTGCTGATGCGCCCGTCGGCCTGCAACACCCTGAGGAGGCGCCGATCCGTATCGTCCAGCCGTAGAATATTCGCCAAAATCAACTCCTGCCGCATATTCATCGAAACTATGAGGAATATGCCGCAGCACATTCCCGAAAATCTCCATTACTCCGGATACGGCGTGTTGTGGAGATGGCCGATGACCTTCAATCACCTGGACAATGGCAAGTTCGCCGATGAGCGGACCTCGGTCGCGGCGCTGCTGGCCGCAGCACCGCTCAGCCGGCAGGACCGCGCGGCCGTGCAACTGGAGGCCGAGGCGCTGGTTCGCGCGGCGCGCGGCGCGACGAACCGTCAGGGCGTGGTCGAAAGCTTTCTGCAGGAGTTCAGCCTCTCCACCCGGGAGGGTCTGGCGCTGATGTGCCTGGCCGAGGCGCTGTTGCGCACGCCGGATGAAGAGACCCGCGACCGCCTGATCGCCGAAAAGATCGCCTCGGCCGACTGGGCCAGCCATGCGGGCCAGTCGGACTCCCTGCTGGTCAATGCGTCCACCTGGAGTCTGATGCTGACAGGCCGGCTGATCGACCCCGACGATCAGGCCCGCAATGACCTTTCCGGGTTCATCAGGCGACTGGCCGGTCGCATGGGCGAGCCGGTGATTCGCCGGGCGGTAGGCGCGGCGGTACGGATCATGGGCGAGCAATTCGTCCTGGGTTCAACGATCGAGAAGGCCAGACGCCGGGCGGCGTCGGATGACTTCGTCTGTTCCTTCGACATGCTGGGGGAGGGCGCCAGGACCGACGCTGATGCGGATCGATACGAGGCGGCCTATGCGGGGGCCATCGAGGCCGTTGCGGGGCAGGCGAATGGTCGGGGCCCCGAGCGCGGCCACGGCGTCTCCGTCAAGCTCTCGGCCCTGTCGCCGCGCTATGAGGCGCGACAGGCCGGGCGGGTGATGACGGATCTCTACCCGCGCATCCTCCGGCTGGCCGTGATGGCCGCGGACGGCGACATCAACCTGACGCTCGACGCCGAGGAGGCCGACCGGCTGGTGATCTCGCTCGATCTTCTGGACCGCCTGGCGCGGGAGCCCGCGCTTGGCGCCTGGCGGGGGCTCGGTCTGGCGGTGCAGGCCTACCAGAAGCGCGGGCCTGAAGTGGTGGCCGCTGTCGCCGACATCGCCCGGGCCAGCGGTCGCAGGTTGATGGTCCGGCTGGTCAAGGGCGCCTATTGGGATTCGGAGATCAAGCGGGCCCAGGTGGCCGGTCTGCCGGGCTATCCGGTCTTCACCACCAAGGCGGCGACAGATGTCTCCTACCTCGCCTGCGCCCGCGCATTGCTGGACGCTGCGCCCCATCTCTACGGCCAGTTTGCAACCCACAACGCCCATACCCTGGCGGCCGTGCGCCTGATGGCCAGTCAGCGGGGGCTCAGCCCTGAGTTCCAGCGCCTGCATGGCATGGGCGAGGCGCTGTATGCCGCGGCCCGCGGGCGTTACGGCGACTTTCCGCTCCGCGTCTATGCGCCGGTGGGCAGCCATGAGGACCTGCTGCCCTATCTGGTGCGGCGCCTGCTGGAGAATGGCGCCAACACCTCGTTCGTCCACGCGTTGCTCGACGAAAAGACCCCGGTCGAAAAGGTAGTGGTCGACCCCATCGGTGCGGTGGAGGCGGCCGGCGCGGGCCCACATCCGCGTATTCCCCTGCCGAAGGACCTCTACGGTCCCGGCCGGCGCAATGCGGAAGGTCTGGATCTCTCGATCGCCGCGACCCGTGACGCCATGGCCGCCGCTATTAGCCGCCTGGACGAGGAGACCCTTGAAGCCGGCCCGATCATCTCCGGGCGGTTCGGGAAGGACGGCCCGGGCCAGAGCGCCGTATCGCCTGCCGATCTGTCCCGTGAGCTGGGCCGCGTCTGGACGGCGACCCTGCCGCAGATCGATGAGGCGTTCGCCGCCGCGCACGCCGCACAGCCCGCCTGGGACGCCCGGGGCGGTGAGGGGCGCGCAAGGGTGTTGCGGGCCATGGGCGACGCCCTGGAAACCGAGCGCGACCGTCTGATCGCCATCTGCGTCCGTGAGGCCGGCAAGACGCTCTCCGACGCCATCGCAGAGGTGCGCGAAGCTGTCGATTTCTGCCGCTACTACGCCCTGCTGGCCGAGCGCCAGTTCGCCCAGCCGGAAGTCCTGCGCGGGCCGGTCGGCGAGACCAACCAGCTCAGCCTGCATGGTCGTGGCGTGTTCGCCTGCATCAGTCCCTGGAACTTTCCCCTGGCCATCTTCACCGGTCAGGTCGCCGCAGCGCTGGCCGCCGGCAACGGCGTGCTGGCCAAGCCCGCTGAACAGACGCCGATCATCGCGTCGGAGGCTGTGAAGCTGTTTCATGCGGCAGGCGTGCCTGAGGGCCTGTTGCACCTGACTCCCGGCGACGGCGCGTCGGTAGGTCAGGCGCTGGTCAGCCACTCCGGCTGCGATGGCGTGGCCTTTACCGGCGGCACAGAGACCGCCTGGGCGATCAATCGCGCGCTGGCCGCCCGGCCCGGCCCGATCGTGCCCTTCATTGCCGAGACCGGGGGTCTCAACGCCATGTTCGTGGACACCACGGCATTGCGCGAACAGGTGATCGACGACGTGCTGGTCTCCGCCTTCGGCTCGGCCGGCCAACGGTGCTCGGCGCTGCGCATCCTTTTCCTGCCGCACGAGACCGCCAACCTGATCATCGAGGGGCTCAAGGGTGCGATGCAGACCCTGGTGGTGGGGGATCCGGCCGATCCGCGCATAGATATCGGCCCGGTGATCGACGCCGACGCCAGGGGCGCGCTGGAGGCGCACCTCGTGCGCCTGGCCGCACAGGCTCAGGTCCTGGGCCGGCTGGACGCCCCTGCGGCGGGATGTTTCTTTGCCCCGGTCCTGGCCGAAATCCCGGATGCAGCCTTCCTGCAGAGGGAGGTGTTCGGTCCGGTCCTGCACGTCGTGCGCTACGATCCGTCCCGTCTGGCCGAGGCCGCGCGACCCCTCGTTGACGCCGGCTATGGCCTGACGCTGGGCATCCACAGCCGCATTGAGGCCTTTGCCCGGGAGGTACAGCGCACCGTCCCGGCGGGCAACGCCTATGTGAACCGCGCCATGACCGGGGCGGTGGTCGGCGTCCAGCCGTTCGGCGGGGAGGGTCTGTCCGGCACAGGCCCCAAGGCGGGCGGCCCGCATGCGCTCCTGCGCTATGCGGTTGAGCGCGCGCTCAGCGTCAATATCGCCGCCCAGGGGGGTGATCCGGCATTGCTGAATCTGGACGCCTGATCGCGATCACACTGTTGTGATGACCGCCCCCGGAGGACATGCCTCTCCGAGGGGCGAGCCCTACGTGTTAATCTCTCGTTAACGAAAAAGACTGGGGACGGATCGGCCGCCTCATTGACGAGTCATTAGGACACATGGCCCCATATGTGGACTGGTTCTGGGGTTGAACCACAAGATGTAGGGCAGGAAGCGGTCACGCTTCCCGAGAGGGCACAGGACACAGGTATGAGTGAAGCCGCGCAAGTTGGGATTGCCGAGACTTCTGAAAGGGTTGCGCCGCGCGTGGAGCGGCCGCAGCTGCAATTGGTCCGCAAGGTCGAGGTAGACCGCGCCCGCGATGCGCTGCTGACCGACTTTGGCAAGACCACGCTGGAAGACCGCTATCTGCTGCCGGGCGAGTCCTATCAGGACATGTTTGCGCGAGTCGCCACGGCCTATGCCGACGACGCCGATCACGCCCAGCGGATCTATGACTACATATCCCGTCTCTGGTTCATGCCTTCGACGCCGGTGCTGTCGAACGGCGGCGCGAACCGCGGCCTGCCGATCTCCTGCTTCCTCAACGCCGTGCCGGACAGCCTCGAAGGCATCCAGGGCGTCTGGAATGAAAACGTGGCGCTGGCCTCCAACGGCGGCGGCATCGGCACCTACTGGGGCGGCGTCCGTTCCATCGGCGAGAAGGTCAAGGGCGCCGGTCAGACCAGCGGCATCATCCCCTTCATTCGGGTGATGGACTCACTCACGCTGGCCATCAGCCAGGGCTCGCTGCGGCGCGGCTCGGCGGCGGTCTATCTCGACATCCACCACCCGGAGATCGAGGAGTTCCTCGAGATCCGCAAACCCTCGGGCGACTTCAACCGCAAGTCCCTCAACCTGCACCACGGCATCTCGATCAGCGACGAGTTCATGGAAGCCGTCCGCGACGGCGAGATGTTTGGCCTGCGCAGCCCGAAGAACAACGAGGTCGTCCGCGAGGTCGACGCCCGCTCGCTCTGGCAGAAGATCCTCGAGATCCGCCTGCAGACCGGCGAGCCCTACCTGATCTTCTCCGACACCGTGAACCGCTCGATGCCGAAGCATCAGCAGGACCTGGGCCTGTCGGTCCGCCAGTCCAACCTGTGCTCCGAAATCATGCTGCACACGGGCAAGGATCACCTGGGTGTCGAACGCACCGCCGTCTGCTGCCTGTCCAGCGTCAACGCCGAGACGTTCCTGGAGTGGCGCGACCACCCCACCTTCATCGAGGACGTCATGCGCTTCCTCGACAATGTGCTGGAAGACTTCATCACCCGCGCGCCGCCCGAGATGAAGAACGCCATCTACGCCGCAAAGCGCGAACGCTCGGTGGGCCTGGGCCTGATGGGCTTCCACTCGTTCCTGCAGAGCCAGGGCGTGCCCTTCGAAAGCGCCATGGCCAAGTCGTGGAACATGCGCCTCTTCAAGACCCTGCGCCGCCAGTGCGACGCGGCCTCGCGCACCCTGGCCGCCGAGCGCGGTCCGTGCCCCGACGCCGCCGAGCGCGGCGTGATGGAGCGGTTCAGCCACAAGCTGGCCATCGCCCCCACCGCCTCGATCTCGATCATCTGCGGCGGCACCAGCGCCGGCATCGAGCCGATCCCGGCCAACATCTACACCCACAAGACCCTGTCGGGCACCTTCGCGGTGAAGAACCCCTTCCTGGAAAGGCTGCTGGACGCCGCCGACCAGAACACCGCAGCTGTCTGGGATTCCATCCTGCAGAACGAAGGCTCGGTCCAGCACCTGGACTTCCTCAGCCAGGACGACAAGGACGTCTACAAGACCGCCTTCGAGATCGACCAGCGCTGGGTCGTCGAGCTGTCGGCCGACCGCACCCCGGACATCTGCCAGTCCCAGTCGGTCAACCTGTTCCTGGCCGGCGACGTCGACAAGTGGGACCTGCACATGCTGCACTGGCAGGCGTGGGAGCGGGGCTGCAAGAGCCTCTACTACCTGCGCTCCAAGTCGGTGCAACGCGCCAGCCACGCCGGCGGCGAGGCCCTGGCGGCCCACGTCTACGCCGAGGGCAAGACCGACTACGACGAGTGCCTCGCCTGCCAGTAATGGCGCGGCGCAATCCGTCCCCAGGCTGTTCACAAGATGTTGGGGTATAGCTTCAACATACCGCTAGATGTAGATCGTACTTGGCGCCTATCGTGGCGGCCAAAATAAACCCTCGCTGTCTGGATTCGCCGCCGTGTCCACCGCCTCCAATATCCGCACGCTCCCGGGCTTGATGACGCCCTCCTATGCCTACAAGCCGTTCCGCTATCCGTGGGCCTATGAGTTCTGGAAGAAGCAGCAGCAGGTCCACTGGATGCCGGAGGAGGTTCCGCTGGGCGAGGACCTCAAGGACTGGGCCACCAAGCTCAACGACCGTGAGCGCAATCTGCTCACCCAGATCTTCCGCTTCTTCACGCAAAGCGATGTCGAGGTGAATGACAACTACATGGAGCGCTACGCCCGCGTCTTCAAACCTACCGAGGTGAAGATGATGCTGGCCTCGTTCTCCAACATGGAGACGATCCACATCGCGGCCTATGCGCTGCTGCTCGAGACCATCGGCATGCCCGACGCCGAGTTCACGGCCTTCCTCGACTTCCAGGCCATGCGCGACAAGCACGACTACATGCAGCAGTTCGGCGTCGAGACGCACGGCGACATCGCCCGCACGCTGGCCATGTTCGGCGGCTTCACCGAAGGGCTGCAGCTGTTCGCCAGTTTTGCGATGCTGATGAACTTCCCGCGCCACAACAAGATGAAGGGCATGGGCCAGATCGTCTCCTGGTCGGTCCGCGACGAGAGCCTGCACTGCGAGGGGATCGTCAAGCTCTACCACGCCTTCAACGCCGAGACCGGCGCGGTGACGAAGAGCGTCGCCGACGACATCGTCGACTGCTGCAAGACGGTGGTGAACCTGGAGGACAAGTTCATCGACCTGGCCTTCGAGGCCGGCGAGATCCAGGGCATGACCCCCGACGACATCAAGAAATACATCCGCTTCATCGCCGACTGGCGCCTGCGGCAACTGGACCTGCCGGAGGTCTACGGCGCGAAGGAAAACCCGCTGCCCTGGCTGCAGAGCATGCTGAGCGGCGTGGAGCACGCGAACTTCTTCGAGGCGCGGAGCACGGAGTATTCCAAGGCCGCGACGCGGGGGCAGTGGCACGGCGAGGCCGGCGTGTGGGCGGCGTTTGATGCGGCCCGGGCGCGGCGGGTTGGCGGTGAGGTTGTGGCGGGGGAGTAGGGGGGTGGTAGGTCAGATGACAACGGCGGACCAAACTATGATGCGCGCGAGATAGAAGGCTTGAGAGATTCTTTAGCTTGAGAGCGATAGTGGGCTGAGCGAAGTCGAGCAGTGCTCAGGCTAAGGAGTTCCAATGGCATATCCAATCGAACAAAAGCTCGTTGTGGGCATTACTTCCACCGCTCTATTTGATTTTTCAACAGAGCATCAGATTTTCCTCGATGAAGGTCTTGATGCATTCCGAGCGTATCAAGCCGCCCATGGGTCGGACATACCAACGCCAGGGGCTGCCTTTCCATTTATTAAACGACTACTTCACTTGAATAAGCTGTTTCCTGAGGAATCTCCGGTCGAAGTTGTAATGTTGTCACGGAATGACCCAGAGGCAGGTCGCAGAATGATGTCAGCGATGCCGCACTATGAGCTAGACATTTCTCGTGCTTTCTTCCTTTCCGGCGCAACTCCGTATCCCTACATGAGCGCCGTCAATGCCTGCCTATACTTGAGCACTGACAAGGAAGAAGTTAAGGACGCAATTGCGAAAGGTCACCCCGCAGGTCATGTATTACCGTGCGCAATGCAAGACGGAGACTATGACAATCAACTTCGAATTGCGTTTGATTTCGACGGCGTTCTTGTGGATGACGAGGCTGAATCGCAGTATGAACATGGCGGCCTTCCGTTGTTTCATCACTACGAAGTAGAAAATAAGGACCGACCATTGAAAAATGGCCCCCTAATGCCTTTGATGAAACAGATTGCGGCTATTCAAGAAATTGAACGTAGAGGCTCACAGCGGACGAACAGCCAAGAGAAGGCGGTAAGGATTTCAATTGTCACAGCAAGAAGTGCGCCAGCTCATGAGAGGCTGTTGAACACGATGAAGAATTTGGGAATAGAGGCTGATGAGTTGTTTTTGACGGGCGGTATCGAGAAGAAGAATATACTCGATGTATTAAAGCCACAGATATTCTTTGATGATCAACTTGGTCATCTTACGCCCGCGTCAGCGAGCACTCCATGTGTACACATCCCATTTGGAATTCGGAATCAGTAAATAAAGGGACGTAGTCCTGGAGCCGCGCGGATACTTGAGGCACAGCGCCGGTGATTTTCCTCCCTACCCTTCGTCAGTCGACGGCCCCGGGAAGCCTCCCGGCCCGACTGCCGGGTTGGCGCTTGTGTGGAATGTAGCGATACGATGCTCACTGAAGCTTGTCGGTGCCGCCACCTGACCCGAAACGCGGAGACAGGATATCCAGTCCGGTGCCCCGTGTTGCGGCGCGCCTTCTAGGGATTGGCCCTTAGGGCTTCATCGATGAAATCGGCATCCTCTTTGCTGAACTTGATATTGGCGAGCAGCCAGCTCAGAATTTCCCGCTCGGTTTGACGTTCCGCCGAGCCCACGGCTGCCTCCTTCAATACCTCAATTCGATTATAGATCGGTGCATTGTGGGCAATGCCACCTCGAAGCACGATGTCCTCTTGCTCGCCGGGACAGAACAACAGGTTGGCCTCCGCGAGCGGTTTGCGGCGACGGTCATCTCTGGGCAGATCTACGAGCTTCTCAATTGGAGAAGATGTGTGGTGACGCCAGAGCGTTGGGTTGAGCGCAAGTTCGCTCACCCAGTCGATTTCACGCCCATCAGCCAAGCGCTGGAAACGTGGTCTGGCGAAGCGCCTACACCAATAGATGTAGTGGTCGGCCTTGAGGATATCATCCCTTGCCAGAACATAACTATAGGTTCCGTATCTACTGTTTGGATGTCCGTAGGTGTCTACAGCCCATATGAAGTCGCTGTCTACGTTGTCAAATATTCGAACCGGCCCCAGCCATGCCGGGCGTTCGAACGGCGGGGGCGCCAGTCGCTCATCAATGTCTCGCACGGCGTCGAGCAGCGGCCTCATCGTGTGGCCAAGACGCTTCGTGCTTCTCCCGTTAAGCAGGAGAATGGCCTTCAGATATTTTTCCATCGCATGAAGTATGAGCCACCAGAAGTCGCGGTCTCGGTGCTCAAAGTATGCGGCACGCGCGCTGACATAGTTGTCATCCGCCGTATCAATGAACATCTCCCTGACGATACTTATCTGCCGGGCTTGTGCGATGTTCATTGACATCCGACTCCATGGGCATCGTCAGATGCCTCGCCGCACCAAATCTCACGGATGATGCGAGCCTGACGCTCAAGCCAAGTCAAGGTCGGCGCGCAGCGCCGCCGCGGGGCGGTTGCCCCCGATGCGCGTCGCGCATCGGCCCCCCTCGCTTCGCGATCCACCCCCAGAGGGGGTGGAATGGGCGAACCTTGAGTTGGCCTGGGCGTCAGGCAAACTGGCTGCCATGAGATCCATGGCTGGGCCTGCGCCGACGCGCGTCTACTGACGGCGCACGCGACCCCACCTCCTCGCCCCCGACCCCGCGAATGCGGGGGAAGAGAGGGAGAGGACTAAGGAGAGGGCCGGCTCGCAAGAGCGTGATCCGCCGGTGGGAGTCCGAGGATCAGCGGCGGCGACGCTTTCGGGCCCTCGACGTCCCCCCGGTGTCAGCCCAGCCGGCCCTCTCCTCAATCCTCTCCCTATCGGCGCTGTGCGCCGGGGGAGAGGCGGCGGGTGTCGCGCGCGTCGAGGATGGCCAGGCACACGCCGCCGCGGTTGGTGAGGACGTCAGAGTTCCAGAAGCGCAGGACGCGCAGGCCGCACCGTTCGATGTAAGCCGTGCGGTGGGTGTCGTAGGCGATCCGGTCGGCGTGCTGGTCGCCGTCGACCTCGACCACCAGGCGGGCGTCGCGACAGAGAAAGTCGAGGATGTAGTGGCCGAGAGGGACCTGGCGTTTCCAGGTCATACCTCCGAGGCGGCCGGCGCGGAGTGCACTCCAGAGGTGCGTTTCGGCGGGGGTGTCCTGGCGGCGCATCGTGCGGGCGCGGTGGAGGATGAGGTTCCGGCCGAGGCTTTTGATCTGGCCCATGAAATCAATGTTCATGTTAAGTTCTGTCGGGTCAAGCGCCTCCTCGCCCCTGCTCGTCCTCACCCGAACCAGCCGGCCTTTGACAGCGGTATCTCGGCCACCAGCCGGATGTCCTGGCCGACGCGGGATTCAACCTCCAGCGCTTCAAAGTGGCCGTGGATGTCGAGGTCGCCCTGGTTGAGGGCGAAGGCCAGTTCGCGGGCGGTGGTATAGTCCGGGGTGGTGGCCACGGTTATATGGGGCAGATAGGGGCTGTCCTGGCGCAGGGCCGGTCTCAGTTTCCCCATATGCAGGGCGTCGTGCAGCTTCAGGATCGCGCCGAAGCCTTCATCCGGGATCAGGAAGACATGGAAGCGGCCGATGGCGGGCTCCGGCACCACCAGGGCTGACCTCAGGCGGAAGCGGATGGGATGAAAGCCCTTGGTGTAGGCCTGGATCGTCTTCACGAAGGCGGCGGGCGCAATGCTCAGGTTCGCGAAGACCAGGGTGAAATAGGGCGAGCCCCGGCTGCCGGCGCGGCGCGAGCGGATGTCGGTTAGCCAGGCCAGATCGGCCTTGTTGAAATGGGGTCGGGCAATGACTTCGAGCGATTCCATATCGGCTCCCCGTGATCACGAATGCATTAGGGGTGTTTGCAGAAGACATGAAACGGGTTCGGCGCCGGCCCCCTCACACCACCCGATCCTGCAGCCACACGATCGCCGGATAGACCGCCAGCCAGGTCCAGAAGAAGCGGTTGAGGCCGAACAGGCAGGCGTTGGCCAGGTGGAAGAGGCCGGCCAGCGCCAGGGCCGCGATCAGCGTCGGCTGGGCAGCCAGGCTGAGCGGGAAGGCCAGTTCCAGCCCGATCACCGCCCACGACATGGCCCGCATCACGCGCGGCCGATCGGCCCACCCGCGCAGGGCCTCGCTGACCGGATAGGCGGAGAACCGGAACACGTCGGCCAGCGCCCGGCCCGAGCGCCAGTCGGGGTTGATCAGCTTCACCCCGCCGGCGACGGCGTAGGACAGGGTCAGCTGCAGGCCCAGATAGCCGAAGGCCACCTCCCGCGCGGGCTGGGTGGGCAACAGCTGGGCGGCGATCAGGCACCAGAGCGCCAGCAGCCCCATGCGGTCGCTGCCGCCGTTATAGGGCCCCTGAAACCGCATCAGGATCAGCAGCGACAGGCCACCCATGCCCACCAGCGGCCAGGGGCCCGCCACGCCTGCGATCACCAGCCCGCACAGCAGCGTCCGCGCCGCAAACAGCCACCGCTCGCGCCGGTCGCCGGCCAGATGCTCCAGACCCTGCTGGATTAGCGCCAGCGCCAGCAGCACCTCGGTCAGGCGGACAGCGGCTTCCAGGGTCATGGGGCGATAAGGTCCGCGCGGCGGCGGGGCGGGGCGGTGAACAGGGTCTCGCGCACCAGCTCCCCGCCCTCGCGCCGGATGAAGACCAGGCGAAACCACAGCCATGGCGCCAATCCGGCCGCATCCGGCGCGCGGGCCAGCTCGGCGGCGATGCGGCGGAAGATCTCGTCCTCACTGTGGGCGGTGGGCTGGTCGACCAGCCGCTCGGCGCAGCTCACCAGGAACAGGGTCTCGTTCCAGCGCGGGTTCCAGAAAAGCCGCCCCAGCATCGCCAGCGGCGGGAGGCGCGCCGGCCGGGGCCGGAATTCCTGCCACACGCCAGGCGCCGCCTCGGGCGCCGGGCCGAGCGCAAACTCGATCCGGGGCGAGGGCGCGATCACGTCGAAGAACGTCCACGACGGAACCAGCGCCGGCAGGAGCAGCCTGAGCGCCTTCAGCATGACGGGCAGGATGGGAGGGTTCGGCGGCGGCGGCAACGGGCCAGCGCGAGCCCCGCCTTCAGCCCGCCTCTTCTCTCGTCAGCGAGATATCCACCATGATCTCGCCCGAGATGGCCTCCAGCGCCATCTGGACGTCCTGCGCCGTCACGCCGGCGGGCAGCCGCAACCGCGCCTCCAGGTGGAACAGCGGCGCCCCGGAATAGGGCTCGGCGCTGATGCGGGTCTCGAAGGCGTCGATGTTGACGTCCAGCACGGTCAGGGCGCCGGTCACCTGGCGCACGATCCCCGGCCGGTCCTGACCGACCAGGCTGAACGACACCACCTCGCCCGTCTCGCCCGTGTCCTCAAGCGCCGGCGCGATCCGCACGTCCAGTCCCTGGACGTCCACCGACGTCACCGCCGCCCGCAGGGCCTCGACGCGATCCGGCGCCAGTTCGACCCGTACCGAGCCCACATAGAGGCCGCCCAGCCGGCTCAGATGGCTCTCCAGCCAGTTGCCGCCCGCCGACAGCACCGCATCCGCCAGCGCCTGGGTCAGGCCCGGCCGGTCGCTGCCGATCACGCTCAGGATCAAGGTCGCCATGGTTTGCCTTTCATCAGCAGGGCCCGCCCCGGCCCCCGTACGGCCACGCCCGCCCGGCGTCGTCAAGCGGCGCGATCACGCGGCGGGACTTCAACACCGCGCAAGTGTTCCTATTTTGTTCGAATGCACAGCACCGTCGCCGCCCGCCGTTCGCGCCAGAAGGCCGAGCTCCTCGCCCGCCTCGCCACAGGCCCCTGCCTGGCCGACGTCTGTCGCGCGCCCGACATGCCGGACGTAAAGTCCGTCAGCAACTGGGCCCGCGCCGACCCCGCCTTCGCCGAACAGCTGGCCGCCGCCCGCCTGCGCGGCCGCAACCTGCGCGCCAGCCACTACGACGAGGCGCTCGCCGCCGCCTTCCTGGCCCGACTTCAGGCCGGCGAACCTGTCGGCAGCATCCTGCGCGACCCCGCCATGCCCGGCCGGCGGGTCTATAACTACTGGTGCGCCACCCAGGCGGCCTTCGGCGAGGAAGTCTGGCGCGTCACGCGGGTCTACCGGGGCGTGCGCAGCCAGATCCGCTGGGATGCGCACCGCGCGCTCCGCCATCGCGCCTGGGACCAGACGACCGCCGACGCCATCTATCTGCGCGTGCTGCGCGGCGAGACCATCCCCGCCGTCCTGGCGGATCTCAAGCTGGCTCCCGCCGCCTTCGCCCGCTGGCGCCGCGAGCAGCCCGAACTGGACCTGATCATGCGAAAGGCGGTGCAACTTGGTCCCCGGGCCCGCGGCCCGGCCCGCGCAGCCCTGCGATGCACACCCGAACTCACCCGCCGCATCGAACATCGCATCATCATGGGCGCCTCGCTCCACAGCCTTTCAAGGGAGCCCGACATGCCCAGTTCCAACAGCCTCTACCGGTGGGTACGCGAACGCCCCGACTTCGCCGCCGCCGTCGCCAGCGCCTGCCGCTACCGCGACGAACAGTATCAGGACCAGCTCGTCGACCTCACCCGCACCGCCGGCCTCACCACCCGCGCCCACGCCATCGCCAAACGCCTCGGCCAGCTCAACCCCTATCCGGGGGAGCGGCGCGGGCGGCGGCAGGCCACGACCCCAACCCCTTGACGCCACCGCCCGACCCGCCATCCTCCCCTTTGGAGGCGCCCTTGGCCGACATCTATCCCAGACAGCCGCACTGGACCGACGCAGAGCTCGACCTCATCGTGGCCGACTACTTCGCCATGCTGGCCCTCGAACAGGCCGGTCAGCTCTACGTGAAAACCCACCATCGTGTGCGTCTGCTCGAACAGTTAAACTTGATCTCGCCAGCCCCACGCACGGGTGGCTCGATCGAGCGCAAACACCAGAATATTTCGGCTGCGCTGCAAGAGATCGGCGAGCCGATCATTCGCGGCTATCTGCCTTTGGCGAATTTTCAGGCCGCGATCCTAGATGCCATCAGCCGCCGCCTCGCGACCCAACCGTCGCTTTGGGTTCCCGCGGCGCTCGACCAGGTGGCCGAACCCGCCATGCCTTTCTTCGAGCCCGCGCCCCCGCTGCAGCCGCCTCGCGAACGCCCCGCCATCCTCGAACGCTTCGTCGCCAAGTTTGATGCCGGCGCCCGCGACTTCCGCAACCGCCAGCTGGGCAAGGCCGGCGAAGAGATGGTCTTTCACTTCGAGCGCCAGCGCCTGCTGGACGAAGACCGCCCCGATCTGGCCCGCAAGGTGCGCTGGGTGGCGGAGGAAGACGGCGACGGCGCCGGCTATGACATCCTGTCTTTCGACCGCGAGGGCGGCGAGCGTCTGGTGGAGGTGAAAACCACCCGCGGAAACCAGACCACCCCGTTCTTCCTCACCCGCAACGAACACGCTCTGTCCGAAGAACGCACCGACGCCTTCAAACTGATGCGCCTCTACGCCTTTGCCCGCGACCCCCGGATGTTCGAACTCACCCCGCCGCTGGGCGAGGCTGTGCGGCTGTCGACGCACCCGTATCAAGCGCGGTTTTCTTGAGGGCGGGGGGAACTGTGGATCGGATCAAGACTCCGATAGCTACCTGAAAAAATTGACAGTCGGGTTGGGGTGATCAACAATCCATACAAATGGACTGGAGTTTTTCGGTCGGCGTCGGGCTCCTGGGTTTCTCAGGGGCCCTTCTGCTTTCTACGGGAACACTTTCATCCCCTCATGCCCCAGTTTCGGTTGGATCAGGTCGAATGCGCGGTTCGGCTGGGTAGGACGCATCACTTTCAGTCCGATTGGCCGTGCAAACAAGTCGTCTAGAGCGTCGTGCCTGAATCGGGAATCGAAGGATTCCCAAATCTGGCGAAGCGTGATTCACCGTGGATGGAGGTGGATCATGGGCAAGAGCTATTCGATGGACCTGCGCGAGC
>NZ_JBIKNZ010000089.1:0-12102 GCF_044358365.1 Phenylobacterium sp.
GACGGCGTACGTGGTCGTGGCGCTGCCATGGAGTATCTGGCCCATAGGTCCTCCCGGAATGAAGGATCAGCTTGGCTGATTCCCCCACACTCCGGGACCAGACACCTAGAGGTTGGCCAGCACTGCATCGCCCATCTGCACCGTGGTCAGCGATCCGCCGAGGTCGCGCGTGCGTGCACCGTCGGCCAGGGTGCGGCCCACGGCGGCGTATAGCCGGTCAGCCTCTGCCGGACGACCCAGCGACCAGCGCAACGCCATCTCGAACGACAGGATCGAGGCCAGCGGATTGGCCACGCCCTGCCCGGCGATATCCGGCGCCGAGCCGTGGATCGGCTCATAGAGGCCGGGCATGCCCGCCACGCCCAGCGCCGCCGACGGAAGCATGCCCAGCGAACCGGTCAGCTGGGCCGAGATGTCCGACAGGATGTCGCCGAAAAGATTGTCGGTGACCAGCACGTCAAACTGCCTGGGATTCTTGACGATCTGCATGGCGGCGTTGTCGGCCAGGATATGTTCCAGCTCGACATCGGCATAGTCGCGGGCATGCAGGGCGGTGACCACGCGACGCCACAGCAGGCCACTGTCCATCACGTTTGACTTCTCGGCGCTGGTCACCTTGTTGCGCCGGCCCCGGGCCAGTTCGAAGGCTACGCGGGCGACGCGTTCGATCTCGGCGGTCGTATAGACCTGGGTGTCGACGGCCCGCTGACCGCCACCCGGCAGGTCCTCGATAAAGCGTGGGCTGCCAAAATAGATGCCGCCGGTCAGTTCGCGCACGATCATCAGGTCCAGCCCCTCGATCACCTCGCGCTTTAGGCTGGAGGCGTCGGCCAGGGGTTGGAAGCACAGCGCCGGGCGCAGGTTGGCGAATACGCCCATACCGGCGCGCAAGGCGAGCAGGCCGGCCTCGGGGCGCTTGTCACGCGGGGCACTGGCCCACTGGGGACCGCCGACGGCGCCCATCAGGACGGCCTTGGCGGCCTTGGCGGCGGCCAGGGTATCGTCCGTCAGCGGGCTGCCATGGGCGTCAAAACTACTGCCGCCGAACGGGCCTTCCGCGATTTTCAGATCTGGCGTCAGGGCCTCTGCGACGCGACGCGCCTGGGCGGTCACTTCCGGCCCGATCCCGTCACCGGGCAGGAGCAGCAGATCGGTCATGGTGTCGGGCCTTCAGCCTAGAGCGCGTTCGGAGGCGACCTCATAGAGGTTGAGCTTGCGCTCGAAAACCCCAAGCTCTACGCTGGCTTCCCGCCAGGGCGCCATGTGCGGCGCCTTGAAGTGGGCCTCGATCGCCGCCTGATCGCGCCATATCTCGAAAACCCGGACCAGACCTTCGTCCCTGGCGTCGAAACCATAGGAATAGGTCTCACACCCGTCCTCGGCCCGGCTGGCCGCCAGCATCGTGAGCATGTGCGGGCGCAGCTTCTCGATGTTTTCCGACGGCACCCGCACGGTGCCGGCGATGATGACCTTCATGCCTCCTCCAGCCAGGGCTGGGCGAGCGCACGCTTCATCTCGTAGGTGTCGATGGACCTGGCGGCGGTCAGAGTCTCGCCAATGGCGTCCAGGCCCAGAAGCATCTTCTGCTTGCGCTGCGGATCGATCTCGAAGGCGAACACCTTGCCCGACGGCGAGGTGACGCGTTGGGTCTCCAGGTCGATGCTCACCACGTGGTTGCCGCCGCGCGCCTCGTCCATCAGCTGGGCGACCTCTTCGGCCTTCAGCACCACCGGCAACAGGCCATTCTGGAAGCAGTTGTTGTAGAAGATGTCGGCGAAGCTGGTGGAAATCACCGCCTTGACCCCGAAATCCATCAGCGCCCAGGGCGCATGCTCGCGACTGGACCCGCAGCCGAAGTTGTCGCCGGTCACCAGCACGCCCGCGCCCTTGTACTCAGGCCGGTTCAGCACGAAGTCCGGCTTCTCCACGCCCTGTTCGTCAAAGCGCAGGTCGTAGAACAGTCCCTTGGCCAAGCCCGCCCGCTCCACTGTCTTGAGGAACTGTTTCGGGATGATCTGGTCGGTGTCGATATTGGCCAGCGGCAGGGGGGCCGACTTGGCGTCCAGGCGGGTGAAGGGTTCCATCAGGCGGGATCCGCGTTCTGTTGTAGCATCAATGTCGGCACGCCCCCTGGCGCATCGCGCACCGTAAAGACCCTGGTGCCGGGTTTGCGGCCCGTGCGGACCTCAGAGACATTGAACCCCTCGGCGATCATCCGGGCGCGCGCCGCCTCGGGATCGCTCACCCGCCAGGCTAGACCGCCGAAGCTGTCAGGGCCGTCGGTGGGGGCGGTTTTCAGGCTGGCGGCCACTTCGAACACGGCGCTGCCGCAGCGGAAAAACAGCTGGCGCACGCCCCACTGTTCGTTGGAACGGTCCAGCCGCAGGTCCATGCCGAACTTGGCCCCATAGATACCGACGGCGCGGTCGGCGTTCGGGGTCTGGACGACGACGTGATCGAGCTCGGCGACTGCGGCGGCCTCATCGCCCGTGGCCGGCGATGTCGTGGGTGCGCGGCTGGGCCAGAGCAGGAAGTGTAATCCGGCGGCCTGAACCCGGCTCAGCGCGCCCATCGGCTCCACCGCCAGGCCGCGCCGCTCCAGCAGGCGTGTCGAACCGGCCACGTCGTCCACCTGGAAAGCGGCCAGCCACTGGCCCTCGCCGGCGTCCTCGAGGCGCTTGCGGACCTGATGACCCGGGTGATCATCGCCGGGCGCAATGATCTCGAAAGCCATGTTGGGGAAACGGAACCAGGCCCGATGCGCGCCGTCGCCCGGCTCCAGATCAGGCTCGCGGCCAAACAGCCGGCGGTAGGCGTCAACGGTCGCTTCAAAGTCGCGAACGGCGATGGCGATGTGGTCGAGGGCGGTGATCATGGTTTCAAGCCCATAGCACGGAGAGGCCGTTATAGCGCGCGAAGGTGCGATCGTGGGTGACCATGGTGAGTCCTTCGGCTAGCGCCTGGGCGATCATGAGCCGGTCAAACGGGTCACCATGATGCAGCGGAAGGTTTCGCAGGCCCGCTGCGTGAGCGACCGTTATCGGCAGTGGAGAAATAGAGTTTTCCTCGAGGATTTCGGCAAAACCCTGGGCCGGATCGCGCAGGATCTCAGGCGGCAGCGGAAGTTTTCCAAGGCTGTTCTTGATGCAGAGTTCAGCGACGCTCGCCGTACTCATGAACAAGGCCTGGTTATCCAACCCGATCGCGCTGCGGGCCGATTGACGGATCGGTCTCGACCCCGAGACCAGCCAGAGAAACACGTGGCTGTCGAGCAGGAAGCCGCTCAAGCTGGGTCATCCGGAGGGAAGACCGGGCCGTCTTCCCAGAGCGCGATTTCTTCCGCTGTGGTTTCAGGAAAAACGTCGGGCGCGACATATCCATACTTGCGGCCCCATTGCCCGAATTCTCTTCGGCGGGGCTTTACCTCGGACGCGACGTCCAACGCCACCAGCCGCGCGCATGGCTTGCCGTTCTTGGCGATAATGACCTCTTCGCCGGCCGCCGCTTCCTCGACCAGCGACGACAGGTGGGTCTTCGCCTCGTAGAGGTTGACCTGCTTCATGGCCTGAAAATGCGCCCCTTGACCAAGTTGGTCAACCTTACAGGAAATCCCTCACATCGGCGATATGGCCGGCGATGGCGGCGGCGGCGGCCATGGCGGGGCTCATCAGGTGGGTGCGTCCGCCGCGGCCCTGGCGGCCCTCGAAGTTGCGGTTGGAGGTGGACGCGCAGCGCTGGCCGGGGGTCAGCCGGTCGGGGTTCATCCCTAAGCACATCGAACAGCCCGGCTCGCGCCATTCAAAACCGGCGGCCTTGAAGATCGCGTCCAGTCCCTCTTCCTCGGCCTGATGGCTGACGAGGCCTGAGCCCGGCACCACCATGGCCCGTACGTGCGGCGCCACGAGACGGCCGTTCAGGAAGGCGGTCTGCACGATGGCGGCGGCCGCGCGCAGGTCCTCGATCCGGCTGTTGGTGCACGAGCCGATGAACACCACGTCGACCTTCGCGTCGGTCATGGGCTGGCCGGCGGTCAGGCCCATGTAGTCCAGAGCGCGGGCGATGGCGGCCTGCTTGTCCGGCGCGTCGAAGTCGGCGGGGTCCGGCGCATGGCCGGTGACCGCCACCACGTCCTCCGGGCTGGTGCCCCAGGTGACCAGCGGCGCAATGGTGGCTGCGTCCAGATGAATCTCGCGATCAAACACCGCGTCGTCGTCGGAGTAGAGCGTCTTCCAGTAGCTGAGCGCCATCTCCCAGCCGCCGCCTTTGGGCGACGCCGGACGACCCATCAGATAGGCGAATGTGGTCTCGTCGGGCGCCACCAGGCCCGCCCGCGCGCCGGCCTCGATGGTCAGGTTGCAGAGTGTCATGCGGCCTTCCATCGACAGCGCCCGGATGGCCGATCCGGCGTATTCGATGACAGACCCCGTACCACCCGCCGTCCCGATCGCGCCGATCACCGCCAGCGCGAAATCCTTGGCGCCGACGCCCGGGGCGGGCTCACCCTCGATGTTGACGCGGAAGTTCTTCGACTTCTTCTGGCGCAGCGTCTGGGTGGCCAGCACGTGCTCGACCTCCGAAGTGCCGATGCCCTGGGCCAGGGCGCCGAATGCGCCGTGCGTCGAGGTATGGCTGTCGCCGCAGACTATGGTCATGCCCGGCTGGGTCCGGCCCTGCTCCGGCCCCACCACATGGACGATGCCGTTGCGGATATCGCCCATAGGGAAATACTCGATCCCGAAGTCGGCGACGTTATTCGTCAAGGTCTGCAGCTGCAGCCGCGCCTCCAGGTCCGCCACCGCATCGACGCCCAGCGCCTGACCCTCGGTCGGCACATTGTGATCCGCCACGGCCAGGGTGCGGTCGGGCCTGCGCACGGCTCGGCGGTTCGCCCGAAGGCCGGCGAACGCCTGCGGCGTTGTCACCTCATGGATCAGGTGCAGGTCGATGTAGAGGATCGCTTCGCCGTCGGTTTCGTCGACGACGTGTGCGTCCCAGATCTTGTCATAGAGTGTCTTGCCGGCCATGGGCCGCATGTAGGTCTTTGGCGCCGCCTGCGTCCAGAGCCATACAGCGGGAAAATCCGGCCTCAGGCGGCGGCGCGGAGTCCCTCAGCGGGCAACGACCCCATCCCGGCCAGCGCGGCCTGCATGGCGACGGGCAAAGCCGTGCGCGGCTCGGCGCCGAGCTTCACCACCAGCCGGCTGTTGTCCAGCAGCACGGGCCGGTCCCAGAGATACTTCATCTCCAACATCTCGCGCAGCATCTCGTTGAATGGCGAAATCGCGATCAGGACGAACCACGGCAAACGGCGGACGGGGAGTTTGCGTTCCGCCGCGATCTCCAGGGCTTCAACGAGTTCGCGCCCTGTGACCTGCTGGCCCTGGAAATGGAATACCTCGAACGGAGCAAGGTCCTTGTCGAGAAGCCGCACAAACGTTTCCGCCAGGTCCGGTAGATAGGCCCACGCATGGGGGATTTCCAACGGGCCCGGATAGGTGACCGCAGTCGCCGGCCGACCCGGCTTCAGCAGGCCCTGTGTCAGCCAACTGCCACTGATCAGCTTGGGGCCGAAGAAGTCACCGGCCCGGACGATCAGGCTCCGGACGCCGTCTTCGGCTGCGGCGCGCAGCGCCAGTTCCATCTGCACCCGGATCGCGCCCTTGCGGCTGATCGGCGTCTGCGGCGATGTTTCGGAGATGAGCGGCAGGGCGTCTTCGCCATAGTTGTAGACGTTGCCGGGCAACAGAATCAGCGCGCCCGAGGCCCTCGCGGCGGCGATCGTGTTGTTGAGCATCGGCATCAGCAGACCGGCCCAGTTCTTGTATCCGGCCGGGTTGACGGCATGGACAATGATCTGCGCGCCCTGGGCCGCCGACACGATGTCGGCTTCGACCATGGCGTCGCCCTTGACCCACTCCAGATCGGGGGAACCGGGTCGGGCCAGATCCGGGTTGCGGTTGAGGGCTCGAACCCGCCAGCCGGCCGTGACAAGCCGGTCGGCAAGTGCGCCGCCGAGGCCGCCGGTGGCGCCGATCACGAGGGCAAGGGGTTGAGAAGTCTGGGTCATGTCGGATCTCCGTCGGGCCGAAACCTGAACCTGGGCGGCAGCGAACGGAATTGCCTTTTGAAGTAGAGCAGCTATTCACTGACGCATGCCTCACACACCCGACTGGGACCTTCTGCAGAGCCTTCACGCCGTTCTGGAGGCCGGCAGTTTCTCCGCCGCCGCCAAGATCCGGCGCCTGACCCAGCCGACCCTGGGTCGTCACATCGACCAACTCGAACGCCAGCTCGGCGCGCCCCTGTTCCTGCGTAGCCCCAGAGGTCTGCAGCCTACGGACCTGGCGTTGGCATTCCTGCCGCACCTGGCCGACATGTACGCCGCCGCCAGCGCTGCGGGGCGTGATGCAACTGGCGTCGCTTCCGGCGAGGGCGGGGTGGTTCGCCTGGCTGCCAGCGAGATCGTAGGCATCGAGGTTCTTCCGGAGATTCTGGCCGGCTTCCACGACGCTCATCCCGGTATCGACGTGGAGCTGACCCTGTCCAACAAGCTGGAGGACCTGACTCGTCGTGACGCCGATGTGGCGGTTCGGATGTCGCGGCCCACCCAGAACAGCCTGGTCGCCAAGAAAGTCGGCGACCTGAGCCTCGGCTTCTACGCCACCGCTGACTATATCGCGCGGAAGGGTCAACCGCAGGGCTTCGACGACCTGAAGGCTCACACCCTGATCGGCTTCGACCGGAATTTCCCGGAGCTGGTCAACCAGTTGAACATTGGCGTGCCGATCACCCGCGACCTGTTTGCGCTGCGCACAGACAACGACGCGGCCCAGCTCGCGGCGCTGAAAGCCGGGTTCGGAATCGGGGTCTGCCAGCATCAGGTGGGTCGGCGGAACAATCTGGTTCCGGTTCTGCCCGGCGCGTTCAGCTTCAAGCTCGAGGTCTGGATCTGCATGCACGAGACCCTGCGCGGCACGCCGCGCATCCGGCTGATGTTCGACTACCTTGCAAGGACCCTGGGCGACTACGTGGCCGAGGTCCCGTGACCGCCTGCGCCGGTGGTTGCCTTTGCGGACAGGTACGGTGGGCATCGGCGGCCGCGCCCGCCAATGTCCGGGTCTGTCACTGCCGACTTTGCCAGAAGGCGACCGGTGCGCCGTTTTTCGCAAGGGCGATCTTCCGTGCGGAAGATATCACCTGGAGCGGCGCGACAACGTCCTGGCCCTCATCGCCGCGCATTGACCGGTTGTCCTGCGCCCGCTGCGGAACCCCGATGTTCGCCCGGCCCAAGGATGCCCCCGCGCGGCTGGGCGTCTCGCTGGCGACGCTCGATGATCCGGACGCCATTGCGCCCACCGTCCACATCTGGGTGTCGGGCAAGCTGGACTGGCTGAAGCTGGACGACGGCCTGCCGCAGTGCGCGGCTGGCTATGTTGAACCATAGATACAAAAACGGCGGCTGGATTGCTCCAACCGCCGAATTGGTCTGACGTGACGGTCAGTCCTAGCCTTCCGAGGCGGTCTCCGCGACGGCCTTGTTGGTATTCATCTGACGTTCGGCGATCCGCGCCGACTTCCCGCGGCGGTCGCGCAGGTAATAGAGCTTGGCGCGCCGGACGACGCCGCGGCGCTTCACTTCGATGGATTCGATGTTGGGCGAGAGCATCGGGAAAACCCGCTCCACGCCTTCGCCGAAGGAAATCTTGCGGACGGTGAAGCTCTCGTCGATGCCCTGGCCGCCACGGGCGATCACGACGCCCTCATAGGCCTGGACGCGCTCGCGCTCGCCTTCCTTGATCTTCACGTTCACGCGCACCGTGTCGCCGGGGCGGAACTCGGGGATCTGCCGGACGGCCAGCAGGCGGTCGGCTTCTTCCTTGCGCAATTCCTGAATGATGTTCGCAGCCATTTTACTCAATCCTTCCGGGCTTTATCGCCCTTTGCCTGTTGATTGGCGGGCAGCCGGTCCCACAGATCGGGCCGCTGTTTCCGCGTGGTCTCCTGCCGCATCCCCTGCCGCCATTTGCGGATATCCGCATGGTGACCCGAGAGCAGCACCTCGGGGATATCCAGTCCTTCGAACGTTCGCGGCCGTGTGTACTGCGGATGTTCGAGGAGACCGTCCTCGAAGCTTTCTTCACTCAAACTCTCAGCCTGCCCCAGAACCCCCGGAACCAGCCGTACGCACGCCTCGATCGCCACCAGCGCCGCCGCCTCGCCGCCGGCGAGCACCGCGTCGCCCACAGCGACCTCCTCGAACCCGCGGGCGTCGAGCACCCGCTGGTCCACCCCCTCGAACCGACCGCAGAGGACGATCAGTCCCGGCCCTCTGGACCACTCATGAACCCGCGCCTGGGTCAGGGGTTTTCCCCGGGCGCTCATGTACAAAAGCGGCCGCCCCCGCCGCTCCACACTGTCGAGTGCAGAAGCGATGACGTCCGCTCGCATCACCTGACCCGGACCTCCTCCCGCAGGGGTGTCGTCCAGGAAGCCGCGCTTATCTTTGGAAAAGCCGCGAATGTCCACTGTTTCCAGCGACCAGAGGCCCTGCTCGCGCCAGGCCGTGCCGATCAGCGACACGCCAAGCGGCCCCGGAAAAGCCTCGGGAAACATGGTCAGGACGGAACAGTCGAAGGACATGGCAGGTCAAAAGGCCTCTGGGCGGCGGGCCGTCAAGCTTCAGAAGATGTACCTGTAGTGGCTGTAGAAGCCGTCCAACAGTTCACCCCGATCGGCGCAGAGCATCCCCGGACGCCCCACACAGGGGCTGCTGTCATAGAGAATTCCCTCGGCGAAGGCGCCGGTCCGCGCCCAGATAAAGTCGATCTCGCCGGGGCGATCGGCGCGATATCGGTAGCGCACGCCGTCGCGCTGACCGGTCACTGCGCCATCAGACCCACCGAGCGCACGTGTGCGGGCGGCCTCGGCGACGATGGCGTCGTACACCGCCCGGCGGGATTCGAAATTAAGCCGGGTTCCGATCTCCAGCAGCGGCCCGAAGGCGGGTACGAAGGCGCCACAGAAGGCCAGGAACATGGTCGGCGCCAGCCAGGCGGTCGCGGGCTCACGTAACATGGCCCAGATGCTCCAGCCCAGCAGGATCGGAAGCGGCGCGGCATAGACCGCCACCGCCAGCACCGGCAGCGCCTCGCCGGGCACGAACTCCATCAGTCGCCCTGACGAAAGGGTCGCGCCAATGACAATCGCCATCCACCCGGCCAGCACGGCGGCGAGCGGCGTGCGCCAGATCGGTCTTATGGCTTCCGCTACGTCCCCCATGGCGGCAACATGGGGCCAGGACTGCCCTCTCGGCAAGGGCCGCTTGCCGCAAGAGCGGGCGGGGCGTAATCCACGCGCCTTCGCAATTGCAGCATGGCCGCCAGATCGTGACCGACGCCGTCCAGACCCTCGTGGAATCCCTCCAGCTTGAACGCCTGGAGCTGAACCTGTTCCGAGGCATCACCCCCGACGGCATGGGCCCGCGCATCTTTGGCGGCCAGGTGATCGCCCAGTCCCTGCTGGCGGCCTATGAGACGGTGGAAGAGCGTGTGTGCCACTCACTGCACTGCTATTTCATTCGGCCGGGTGATCCGCGCATACCCATTGTCTTCGAAGTGGACCGGTCCCGTGATGGTGGCAGCTTCACGACGCGCCGCGTGGTGGCGGTGCAGCATGGAGAGCAGATCTTCAACCTCGCCGCCTCTTTCATGGCCCCGCAGGCGGGCTTCGAACATCAGTCCGATATGCCGCCCGGGCCACACTGGAGCGAACTGCCCGACGAAGCGGAAATGATGCGGGAGTTCATGAAGACGGCGCCAGAGGAGATGAAGAAGTGGGCCGGCCGCGAACGGCCGATCGAAATGCGGGCCGAGGACGCCCGGAATTACTGGCGCAACGGCCCCAAGCCAGCCGTGGCCCAGAACTGGTTCCGCTGCCGCACGCCCATCGGCGATGACGCCCACATGCATCAGGTTATTCTCGCCTACGCCTCCGACATGAACCTGCTGTCCACCGGCATGCGGCCCCATGGCGTGCACTGGCAGACGCCGGGCTCTCAGTCGGCCAGCCTCGACCACGCCATGTGGTTCCACAAGACCACGGACTTCAACCAGTGGCACCTCTACGCGCACGACAGCCCGTCCGCCTCAGGCGGGCGCGGATTTATCCGGGGCTCGATCTATACCGAGGATGGAACGCTGGTGGCCTCGGTCGCCCAGGAAGGCCTGATGCGGATGCGGGCGAAGGCGTAGACCATCAATCCTCCAGAGGCATCCCGTACAGTTCCAGCCGGTGGTCCACCAGCCGGTAGCCCAGCTTGCGGGCGATCGCTTCCTGTAGCGCCTCGATCTCGGCGTCGACGAATTCCACAACCTTGCCGGTCTTCATGTCGATCAGATGGTCGTGATGGTCATCGCTGTGTTCCTCATACCGCGAGCGCCCATCGCGGAAGTCCAGCCGGTCGATAATCCCGGCCTCCTCGAACAGCCGCACCGTGCGATAGACGGTGGCGATGGAAATGTGCGGGTCCACCGCATGCGACCGGCGGTGAAGCTCCTCGACATCAGGATGGTCTGACGACACCGAAAGCACGCGCGCGATCACCCGGCGCTGATCGGTCATGCGCATGTTCTTGGCCAGACAGAGCTTCTCGATTCGGTCCGACACGAGGTGTTCTCCCTTCCCGTTTCGACAGGTCTAGTTCGGCGGCGACGTCAGGTCGAGACGCATAACGAGCGCGTCAGCCTGTCCAGCTTCGCCCCGGTCATAGTAGCCCCTGCGCAGGCCGGTCTGCACAAATCCAAGGCTCGTGTAGAGCGCCACGGCGCCGAAGTTGGCGACGTCGACCTCCAGGAACATTTCCTGGGCCTGCATCGACCGCGCCCGGGTGATCGCCATTTCCATCAGCGCACGACCGACGCCCCGGCGGCGGGAAGCCGTTGCAACGCCCACCGTCAGGACCTCTGCTTCGCCAGCAACCGCCCGGCAGATCAGCGCGCCGGCTGGCCCGGGGTCGCGGGCGACCACGCCGAAGATGCCCTCGCCGTCCAGAAGATCCTCGAAATCGGTCTCGTCCCAGGGCTTGTCGAACGCCTGGGCGTGAACGGCGGCCATGTCGGGCGCATCGACCGGAACGGCGAAACTCACGTTCATGCGGGCAACCGGGCGTCGGGCGCCCGCAGATACAGGGGCCGTATCGGGGTGCTCGCACGTGTAGCCGCAAGGCGGGCGACCAGCCGCGGATCACAGCCGTCGGGCGCGCGGATCACCGCGTCAGGAAAAGCCGGCGCCAGCAAGGACGCGCCCGAGCCGATCAGGGTGACCGGCCGACCATTGCTCAACTCGGCCAGCCGGGCCGCCGCGGTTCCCAACGGCAAGACGTCGGGCGCCATCAGGGCCACCCCGGATTCAAAGACCTGGAGATAGACCTGGTCGCGACGGGCATCCAAGATCGCTACCGCCAGGCCAGGTTGGTCCGCGACGAGGGCTTCGAGCGTCCCGACTCCGACTGCGGGTATCGCCAGCGCCGAGGCCAGGCCTTTGGCAAGGGCCACGCCGACCCGCAACCCCGTGAAGGAGCCCGGCCCCACGGTGGCGCCGATCCGCTGCAGGCGATCAAACGGAATCCCGGAGTCGGCCATCGCGGCCTGTACCATGGGCGCCAGTCGCTCCTGATGACCCCGAGCCATCAGGGCGGTGTGGTGGGCCAGCACGGTCGGGCCATCAAGCACAGCGACTGAGCAGGCATTCAGGCAGGTATCCAGCCCCAGGACAATCATGGAGCCCCGTTAGCCGGTTCGCGACGCCGCTTAAAGGGCCTGCTCGACCCGCGTCACTTCCGGCACATAGTGCTTCAGCATGTTCTCCACCCCGGACTTCAGCGTCGCCGACGAAGAAGGGCAGCCGGAGCAGGCGCCGCGCATGTTGAGCCAGACCACGCCTGTGGCCACGTCAAAGCGGTTGAAGAGGATGTCACCGCCGTCCTGCGCGACGGCGGGACGGATCCGGGTGTCCAGCAGTTCCTTGATCTCCGCGACGATCTGGGCGGTGTCACCCTCGTAGACCCCGTCATCATGGCCGCCTGCCTCGCTGTCACCGGCATCG
>NZ_JBIKNZ010000136.1:0-3539 GCF_044358365.1 Phenylobacterium sp.
CATAAACTTCCATTGGGTCCATCCTCCTGTTTGAAGCAGCGCGATCCACTCGCTCCGACTTCGTATCTTCAGGTCTGGATGGGCCTACCTCAATTACGCGATGTCACCGCAACCAGATCATGCGCCGCACCGAGAAAAACCGCGTCGGCGGCGCCGTGCTCTCGGACGACTATTCCTTCTATTTCAACGGCGCCAAGGTGGGCGAGATCGGCGCCAACACCGGCCAGTTCAACTACAACATGACGCGGGCGGCCAGCACCGGCGACTTCGACCACGGGTATGATCCGATCACGCGCGCCTCCGAGGCCCCGGCCGGCGGCGCCTTCCTGGTGCGCACCGGCGACACCCTGCGCTCCATCGCGTCGACCCTGTGGGGTGATGAGAGCCTTTGGTACCTGTTGGCCGAGGCCAACGGCCTCTCCGACACCAGCTACCTGCCGCCCGGCATGTCGCTGGCGGTGCCCAACAAGGTCGTCAACGCCAGACACAAGTCCACCACCTTCGAGCCCTACGACACCGGCGCCTCTCTCGGCTCCCTCCAGCCCCAGCAACTGGACGAAATCCAGCGGGCGCAGCAGGCGGCGCCCCAGGCCAAGGCGAAGAAGGGGTGCGGGGCGGTCGGGAAGCTGATCGTCGCCGTGGTCGCGGTGGCGGTCGTGGCGATCGTGGCGCCCTATGCTGTCGCCGGAATTTCCAACCTCGCGTTTGGTACGTCCCTTACGGCTGCGACGGCAGCCAGCGCTGGCACGTTGGCGACGGTTGCGGGCGGTGCAGTGGCCGGAGCCGCAGCCAGCGCGGTGAGCCAAGGCGCCGGTATCGCGCTTGGCGTACAGGACAAGTTCAGTTGGAAGGGCGTCGCGCTTGGCGCGATTTCGGGCGCAGTTGGTGGAGGCTTCGGCACACTCCCCTCGCCGAGTGGATTCGTGCAGGGCGCGATACGCGGCGTTTCAAGCAATCTGGTCACCCAGGGTATCTCTGTCGCCACCGGCCTGCAGAAGAAGTTCGACTGGGCCGGGGTCGCAATCGGGGGCGTCGTTGGCGGCGTGAGCGCTTCCGGAACCGTCAACCGCTTCGCCGACAGCTTGAAATTGGGAGACAACTGGGCTGGCCAGGCCGCGCGCAACGGCGTGGTGGGGCTGGCGGGCGGCGTAGCGGGAGCCGCGACGCGCTCGGTCGTCACCGGCACCAGCTTCGGCGACAACCTGACGTCGGTGCTGCCGGATGTGATCGGCAGCACTATCGGGAATGCCATCGCGGGGAGGGTGAATGCCCAACCGAAGCTCACGCCGCGAGAGGTGTCCAACAAGGTCGCCGGCGGAATAACGGGTGCGTTAATCACGGACCGCGATCTCACCATCGACGACATTCTGGCTCGTGCCAACTATTCGGACACCCTGGTCGCGGCCAATGCGGCATCAAGCCCGCGGGAAGCTGCGCGTATGCGCGAACAGGGCCTGCGCACCCTATTCTCTAACATCGCTACGACGCCGACCGAGCAGCAGACCGTCAGCGACTTCTATGGACAAATTTACCCGCGCTCCGCGGCCAGTGATTTCGACGCGATGTTGACGGTCACTGCCGGCCCAGATGCGCTCAACTACTTCGCCGGTAAGACGATCGACAACGCGGGCATCTGGGTGGGCAACAAGGTCACGGCCCTCCAAGGCGGGCTGGGTGACTTCCTCCGCCAGAACCCCGCCGCGAACCTTGCGGTGAACGTCGCAAGCGTGGGCCTAACCGTGGCAGGCGGGCCGGTGCGCTATGTGAGTGGACTTGCGTGGGAGAAAGCGAGCAGCTTCATAGAAGGCGGTATCTCTAAGGGCTATAGTTCCGCAGGCTGGAGCAGTGCGGACGCAGCAGCAGGCGGCAAAGGGGTCACCTTCACTGGCTCTGTCGTTCTGGGCGCGAGGGGTGCGCTGGCTCTTCGGGGAGTAGCCGCAGAAACAGTGCCGCTGAACACCAAGATCGCTCTCCAAGGCGTCACAAATCGGGCCGTGGCCGAGCTGGCTGCTAATCCTAGCCTAGCTCGCGATTTGATGAGTCCGGGTAGCTATCGGCACCTGGTTGAGGGGACCAATCTAGCGCCGGCCAGCTATGGAAAGGCCGTGGAACGGCTATCGGCGAGGTATGTTCAGGCCGATCCCGAGCTGAGCCAAACCCTTTCGTACCAGTCGCGTCCCTTCGTTTCGACGCCGGACTTTTTGGGGTACGAAGGCTACAATCTTCGTACTTTGGACATCACCACCGAGGCAGGGAAGGCAAGCCATTTGGCAAGGCCATATGGGCCGTATACAGACTATGTGACGCACCCCGGCCTTCCACCAAGCTTGGTATTCCCACGATGAGAGAGTTTAGAAGCGAGACGTTTTCTCGGGTTTTTGACCGGGGAGATCGTCTTCGATTAGAAGATATGATCCTTGACCAGTGCCTGTTCGAAAACTGCGCTCTCTCCCTAACTCAGGACATCTCTAGAATGTCCGAAGTTCGAAGGGTTGAGTTGATCGATTGCGCGACAAATGGCTGCAGCACGGGGCCATTGATCGCGTCCGATATCAGAATATCGAATCTCAAAACAAATGACTTGTTGATTATGTGGAGTCCTTATCTGGATCGCGTTGTGCTGTCCGGTGAGATAGGAAAAATGAAAATTACTGCGACCGCCGATCCATCGACTCATGGAAACGCCAAGCAAAAGCCGTTCGATGAGTATCGAAAGCAGTTCTATTCATCTGTAGAGTGGGCGCTCGACATAAGTAAAGCTCGCTTCAAGGAGTTTGATATACGTGGCGTTCCGGGGCGGTTGATCCGTCGCGACACCGAATCGCAAGTACTGATTACTCGAGAGCGTGCCCTTCAAGTGGCGACGCCGGGTTGGGAACAGCAGCTCGATCCTTCGAACAAGCTGTGGCCGTTCATGGTCAGCCTCTTCCTGGGCGATGGCGATCCGGACACGGTCTTCGTTGCGCCTCTTGGAGCCGCGAAGGCGAAGCGCGATCCACTGTTGAAGGGGTTGCAGGAGTTGAGACGGATCGGCTTGGCTGAACCAGACTGACGAAAAACGGGACACGCACGCATTCTGGTAGACTCCCACCGTTGGAGTGAACCCCTGGAGCGAGAATGCGAAACACGGGATAGCTGCCCGGGCAGCGAGCTGAATTTCATCGCGAAATCATCCCGCTCGCCACCCGCTGACAATTCACGCCCCGCCTTGCGGCAGTCAAGGCTCGCCGATAGGCTGCAACCTTGACCGGGTACCATCTGGAACCGGAAGCCGACCGCGGAGTGACGGTGTGTCATCGACAGAACAGCGGATAGATCGGCTTCTGGGCTACCTCGACGCGGACCCTGAGCCGAGAGTTCCGGTGACACTTTACTTAACCCCCATACAGAGGCGCGTTGCGGGTTGAGCCGTGGTTCCGGTGACATCGCGTAATTGAGGTAGGCCCATCCAGACCTGAGGATACGAAGTCGGAGCGAGTGGATCGCGCTGCTTCAAACAGGAGGATGGGCCAGATGGAAGTCTATGTCGGGATGGATGT
>NZ_JBIKNZ010000032.1:0-35666 GCF_044358365.1 Phenylobacterium sp.
CCTGACCGCGATCTTGCGGCACGGCCATCAAGGCTCCCCAGCCAGGCCATGACCCCGTAGACAACCATAGACCAAGGTCAGTCCAACAACGAACCTGAGGCAACCGTGAAACCAATTAGACAACAGGATTTGCTGCTTCGAAACCGACAACTTTCCTGAAGCTCATTGCCGATGTAGCGGATGCCAAATGCGAGGCGCTGACCGACAAGTTGATACCTCCAAGAACCGCGGGAAACGCACGACTGTTCGAGCTGGTCCACGCACAACCCGGCCCCACAAGTCCAACGACTAGAGGCTACCCATGCAAGCCAGCGTTGTCGACGATGCCGTGGCTGTAGCCGTCCGAACATTAGGGCGCGGAAATACGCGGAAACACGGCGACAGGCTATCGCACCCCGTAGCTCCCCCTCCCAAGTCGAGTGCGCATCGTCAGATGCCTACCCGCCTTAAATCTCACGGATGATGCGAGCCTGACGTCCAGGCCAAGTCAAGGACGGCCCGCAGGGCCGCCGCAGGGCGGCGCGCGCGGGCGCGCGTCCTTGAGTTGGCCTGGGCGTCAGGCAAACTGGCTGCCATGAGATCCATGGCCGAGCCTGCGCCGACGCACCTCTATCCACCGCGCCAGCGTTCTGCCCCCTCGCCCCCGCGTAAGCGTCGTAGATGGCCCTGCGCAAAAACGGAGCCTCAAACACTTTACAACCCCTCCACAATGTTCTACATTTGTTCTCATGCACGACACCGCTGTCGCCCGCACCGAACATGAGCTCCGGATGGTGGAGGCGCTGGTCGACTGTGCGCATGCGTTGAGCGTGGCGGTGGCCGAGGCGGCGAAGGCGGAGGCCGACAGCAAACTGCGGATTCAGATGTTCGAGGCGTTCCAGCGCGGCTTTCTGGCCGTGCGGATGGGGATCCGGCTGTCGCTGATGCTGCGCGCTGCGCCGAAGTCCGTCGCCCGGCCCGAGGTCGAACGCCTCGAGACCGAACGGCTGGAAACCGAACGGTTGCAGGATCCGCCGGAAACTGACGAGCCACGCTTCACGACGGAACGCGAGCGCGACCGCGACTATGAGCCGGTCAGCCTGCCGAAGTTCCTCTCCACCCTGGGCGTGGTCGCCCGGGATGCGGCGCGCATCGAGGCCCTCCCAGCCCACGTCCGCGCCGACATCCTCCCCAAACTCGACACCCTGCTGAACGGCGCGAAAGGCCCTGCGGCATCGCCGGCCCCGGCCACTGCCACTGTCGCCCTGATGACCCGGCCCAAGGCCCCGCCGAAAGCGGCCCTGCTGGGCGGCGCCTCCACCCTCTCCGGCCCCCCGCCGGCCTTCCACGGCAAACCCCGCCCCCCGCCCTACCGGTTCGGCTGATCGGCCGCCAAACCCCTTCGCCCCTTGTGGGAGAAGGTGGCCTCGCGAAGCGAGGTCGGATGAGGGGTCGATAGCCCTCTCCGATAAGGCATTGAAATCATTCCGATAGGGCGGCGCGACCCCTCATCCGTCAGGCTTCGCCTGCCACCTTCTCCCACAAGGGGCGAAGGGGCGCGTAGGCCAATTCTGGCGCCAGCCTGAATTACGCAACGGTCCCGCAAGGGGCGAAGGGGAGCACTGGCGCCTGCCTCAACCGCAAACGCCCCCGGCGCTTACGGGTGGACCCTCACGTCCGCAAACCGGGCCGTGGTTCCCGGGCCGATCCAGAGCGCCACACCGCCCTTGCGTGCAGCGCCGCCCTTCAGGTCATTCACGATGAGCACCGGCTGGGTCGCCTCGTCGAGAAACAGGCGCGCCTTGTCGCCCGACACCACCACACGCATCCGCGTCCAGCGGCCCGGCTCCATGTCGGCATAGGCCTCGTAGCGCGAGGGCGTCTCCCGCCGTGTGCGCTCCCAGGGCCAGTCGGGCGCCGAGATGTACTGGACGGCGTGATTGCGGCGTTCCTGATCCTCCGCCCGCCCGTTCGTGGGCCGGATGTAGAAGGCCTCGCCCGTGGTGCCATCCTCCGACAGCCGGAACGCCACGCCCACGAACCCGCGCGCACCGGCGACGGCCCCGCCGGCCGGCGACCCCGCCACCCAGAGCTCGATCTCGCCGTCGCCGAACTCAAGTCCCGGCAGGCGCACCAGCTTTTCGAACTGACCGTTCGGCGCACCCAGGTCCTCGACCCGCAACGCCGCGCGACCGGAATAGGTCTCCGCCGACACCGCGACATTGCCCATCGGCCGCACGTCGCCCGGTGCCAGCGACGGCGCCTTGCCGGCGCCCATCAGCCCCACCGCCGCCAGGACCATCAACAATCTGCGTGACATACTGCCTCCATCGAGAGCCCGGACGATCTTGCCGACGCGCCCCACGCCCGGCAAGACCCACCCTCCTACGGCGTCACGATCGCAAAGTTCGGCGTCGGCGCCGTCAGCCAGCCCAGCATCCGCGCCAGCGCCCCGGCATCCCCTTCGGACGCAACGCCCGACGTGGGCTGTCCCACCAGGGCCACCGCCAGAAACTGCGCGCGCGGCATGGTGAAGACGCCGGCGGCCTTGCCCGTCTTAGGGTCGGCCTCATAGGTCAGCACCGAGTTCCGTACGCTCACCCGGAACCGCTCCTTGCGATCCGGGAACACCAGGTCGACGCTGACCGCGCCGTCCTTCACCTTGTCCGGGTCCAGCCGCACGGCCAGCAGGTCCAGCAGCATGGTCGTCGAGGTGTTGCGCACCAGGTCAAGGGCCGCGGCGCCCGGCCCCGCCGCGGGCCGCACGCCCACGCGCAGTTCCTGCGCCCCGGCCAGATAGATGTTGCGCCACAGCGAGCTCTCCGCCCCCGCCGCCTGCCGCTCATAGGTCCGCGCCAGCAGGTCGCGGGCGGGCTGGTTGGCCGCATCCGCAAACACCAGCCGGTTGGCCAGCGCGCCGGCCCAGCGGTCATCGCCCTTGTCGAACGCCGACTGCGCCGCCGCCAGCACGCTCGCTGGCCCGCCCATCATCGCCACATAGCGGGCGGCCTCATCCGCCGGCTCCAGCGGCGCCAGGTTCACCGGATTGGCGTCGTACCAGCCCATGTAGCGCTGATAGACCGCCCGCGAATTGAAGCTCATCGAGCCGTAATAGCCGCGGTTGTACCACTCCCGGTCCAGCGCCTCGGGCAGCTTGATGCGGTTGGCGATCTCGGACCCGGTCAGCCCCTCGTTCATCAGCCGCACCGTCTGGTCGTGCAGGTATTTGTAGGCGTCGCGGTGCTTGGCCAGATAGTCGCCGATCACCGCCTGGCCGAACCGGGGCCAGCCGTGGCTGGTCATCAGGATGTCGCTCTTGTCCCCATAGAGGCGGATCGACTCGCTGAGGTAGGCCGCCCACTCCTTGGCGTCGCGCACCAGGGCGCCGCGCGGCGTCAGCACATTATGCATCGTCGGATTGGCGTTCTCGGCCAGGTCCAGCACCTTCAGGTCCGGCAGATAGATGTTCATCTCCGACGGCGCCTCGGTGCCGGGCGTCATCTGGAACTGCATCCGCACCCCGTCGACCACCAGCTCCTGGCCCGTCCGGGTGATCTCCACCGTAGGCGGGATCAAGGTCATGGTCCCCGGGCTCACCGCCAGGCCAATGCCGGCGCTGACCTGCCCGGTCACGCCCTTGGGCAGGAAGGTGCCGAACTGATAGGTGGCGCGCCGGGTCATGGCCGGGCCCGCGATCACGTTCTCGCTGACGGCATGCTCCAGGAAGCCGGACGGGGCGATCACCTTGACCTTGCCGGCGTCCACGTCGGCCTGGGTGACCATGCCGCGCGCGCCGCCGAAGTGGTCGCCGTGGCTGTGGGTGTAGATCAGCGCTGCCACCGGCCGCGCGCCCAGCTTCTCGTTGGCCAGGTCCAGCGCCGCCTTGGCCACCTCCGAGGAGGTGAGCGGGTCAATGACGATCCAGCCGGTCTTGCCGGCGATGAAGGTGGCGTTGGAGATGTCGAAGCCACGCACCTGCCAGACGCCCTTGGTCACCTCGAACAGGCCGTGCCGGGCCAGAAGCTGTGACTGGCGCCACAGGCTGGGGTTCACGCTGGCCGGCGCCGGGCCTTTCAGGAAGTCATAGGCGTTCAGGTCCCAGACCAGATTGCCGCCGGCGCCCAGGATCTTCGGGTCCGCCCGCGTGCCCAGGAAGCCGAAGTCGGCGAAGGCGTAGTCCCGGCGATCGTTGTAGTCCGGCGCGGCTGCCGCCGAAGCCGCCCCGGCCAGCGCCAGCGCCGCCCACAGGCCTGCGATCAGTGTTTTCATGATTGTTCTCCCTGCGACGGACTTGCCGCAGGGCGGGGGCCTTGGCAATCGCCCGCCTGCGCGGCGGGCGCCGACCTAGTCGCGACCTGGGGTCTTCAGCACCTCGATCTCACCGGCATAGCCGATGGCCCGCACCCGGCTGATCAACGCCTCGACCTCTGCCAGCGGCGGCGCGACTGCACGGGTAAAGATGTAGACCTTCTCGAAGCCGGGTTCGGCCGAGATGTGCCATTCGCCGGCCGGGCCGGCGGCGATGATCCGGTAGGTGCGAACCGGGCGGAAGGGTCCGAAGCGATACTTCACCTCCAGCGCCGCGTTCTGGCCCGGATCCTTCAGCGTGCCGATCCCGGCGATCGCGGTTTCCTTGCCCTGAGGGCCGCCTTTCAGGCAGGCATCGCGGACAGTGATCCGGCCTTTGCCGTCGCGGCCATGCTCGGTGGTGGCGTATTCACAGCCACGCGTCAGGCCGGTGGGCGTGCGCGCCTGCTCGTACCACATGCCCTTGTAGAAGGTGGCCGCGTCCAGCGGTCCGGCCGTCGGGGGATCCGCCGGCTTGGGTGTGGCGGCGAAGGCGGGTGCAGCCATGGCCAAGGCGGCAGCGCCCATCAGGCTGATCAGCGAAACGTGCATTCGATTTGCCTCTCGAGGTCGTGGAAACGGTCGGCCGGAAGGACGCCTGATCCAAGGCGTTCGTATGGCGCCGACCCTCTATCCGGGCCTAACGATGTGGCCCTCATCGGGTTGCATCCGGCCCGCCACCACGTCGGCGTAAAGCGCCTGCAAGGCGTCCGGCCCGGTGTGGTGCTTCAGCTTCATCCAGGGATTGGCCGCGATGAAGCCGTCCAGCACGGCGGCAAAGCGAGAGCCCAGCTCTTCAGGACCCCAGTCCTTCATCCGCTGCCGGATGCGGTCCGGCGCGAAGAACATCACCGACTTGGGCCCGGTTGTCGGGCGTGGTCCACCCATGGCGTCCCAGTGGGTGATACCCACGCCGATGCTCTGCCGCAGCTGATCCTCAAAGGTCTCGTGCACGGCCTGGGTGACGGCGCTGCGACCGGCAAAGTCCACGTAGTCGACCGAGCCGTCGGCTTTCAGACTGCCGATCTCGTCGTAGGCCACGATCTGATCGTATAGATCAAAGCCGCGCAGCTTTTCGACGTTGCCCGGTGAGGTCAGGCCGATCACGCGCACGCCACGTTTGCGGGCCAGCCAGGCAAGGCCCATCGCTGTCTTGCTGGAGGCGCTGGAGAGCACCATCGTCTTCGCCGTCGACTCCGAAAGCTGATCGTCGAGGATGAACGAGGTCATCAACAACGGCCGCAACAGCGAGCGCAAGTCATCAGCCGGATCGGGTTCGGCCACCTGATAGGCGTTGTAGGTCGGCGGAAGCTCGGCGCGGTGTGCCGAAGTCTCGACGAAACCGTTCCGACCGTTCTGAAGCCGGGCCACCGTGTGGCTCGACATCGGCCAGTAGCCGAACAGCCTCAACCCCGTGGGCACATCGGCAGCCCTGGAACACACGACCGACGCAAAGCCCCAAACGGGGATTCTGCCCATGCCGTCCGGCGCCGGAAAGAACTTCCAGTAGCCGATCATGTCGCCGGCCGCGCCGTAGGTGACGTTGTTGGCCGTCAGCGCAAAGCTCTCGACCGCCAGCAGGGCCTCCCCCTCGGCCAGGGCGATGTCCGGGTCTGCGGCCACCAGCGTGGTGCGTGTCAGATCGCTCCGGTCGACGAGAAGGTCCCAGCCAGCCATCAGAGATCCGCCCAGTTTCCGTGGAAACCAAACGGCACCCGGCGCGGCATCTCTGCAATGCCGATCGGCCCCTTGGCGATATCCCGGGCTTCGAAGACGGCGAGGTCCGAGCGGTTCTCCGCTGCCCGCCAGATCACCGCGGTCAGCCAGCCGTCACCCTCGGCTGCGTCCGCCGAGCGCTTGACGAACACAGGCTCCGAGGTCTGGTCGCCGCCGTTCAGCTCATAGACCTGACGCTTGCCTGTGGTCAGGTCCAGTTGGGCAATGGCGCCCTGGCGGACGGTCTTCGCGCCGGTGGGATCGGCGGCGTACCAGGCATGCCGGTGCTTCAGCGTCTCGACCCGGGGGTCGACGCGGGGGAACTCGCCGTCCAGATCGTCCAGCGGAGTCTCGATTATGGCGTCGGAATTGCCAGCCAGATCGAAGGTCCAGCGCATCAGTCGCGCCGCGGCCTTGTCACCGGGCGATCCGTCGGCCTTCGGGAACAGGGGAGCCACGTTGTAACGCATCACGTCGCAGTAGATCTTGTCGCCGTCTTCCCACGAATTCAGCGGGTGGAAGACGTAGCAGGCCGGCGCATTGAACCAGCGAATGGTCGAGACATCGGCGTCACGGCGCATCACGCCGACGTAGGCGCCCTTGTCCGGCTCCCAGGCAAACGGTGGCAAACCTTTCATGGCCCGTTCCAGGCTGGCGGTCAGAGGCAGGATCGGGAACAGGGCATGGTGCTCTGTGACCATGAAGTCATGCGCCATGCAGGCGAAGGGCGCCTGGAAATCCTGACGGCTGATCAGCGTGCCGTCCGGGGCCGTGCGGCCATAGCTCATCCCCGCCGAAAGCGGCATCTCACCGACGCCATAGGCAAACCAAAGCATCTCACCGGTCTTGGGGTCGATCTTGGGGTGGGCCGTGACCTTGCCCTTGAAGGCGCGGTCGTAGCCCTTGGACTCCAGTGTCCGCGCATCCATGGCGAAGGGATGATGCGCCTCCTCCAGCGCCAGCAGCTTGCCGGCGTGCATCAGGACATTGGTGTTGGCGACGCCGCCTTCGTTACCCATCGCCAGCGGGTCAGTGGTCATCGGATTGCCCATGGCGCCGAACAGGTGGCGACCGTGCTCGTGTTCCAGCTCCCACTTGGGTGTACGGACATAACGGTTGCGGTAGCGGACCTTGCCGTCCTCGACGTAGAATCCGTGGACCATCCCGTCACCGCCGAACCAGTGATAGTCGCCCTTCGGATCGAACTGCGGGTTCGGACCAATGCGGAACAAGGCGCCGCGCAGGCCGGCCGGAATCTCGCCTGTCACCTTGAGGTCGAAATCATCTTCTGACCGCACCGGCGCGAAATTGCCCGCCAGGTAGGGATTGATGCGCACATCGCCGTCCATGACCATTCCCTCGGATTTGCTTGCGTAACTTACGTTGTAAATTCATTGTGGAACGCCTAGCTGTTGGCAAGCGTTTTCTTTCAGGTGCTGAGTCGAATGCCCCGGGTGCTATCCGCTACGGACGTCGCCGACTTTCGCGACCGCCTTTGCGAGGCCGCCGAGCGTCTGTTTGCGGAAAAGGGGCCCGATGCGGTGACAATGCGCCAGCTCGCCGCCGAGCTGGGTGTCTCGCCCATGACCCCCTACCGCTACTTCAAGGACAAGGACGATATTCTGGCTGCCGTGCGAACCAACGGTTTTACCCGGTTCGCCGAGGCCCTGGAGACAGCTCGCGGCAGCGGCAAGGGGGCCAATGTCGGCGAGGCCTATGTGGCTTTCGCGTTAGAGCATCCAGACACCTACAAACTGATGTTCGACCTCAACCAGCCGAACGACGACAGCTATCCTGAGCTGGTGGCGGCCGGCCAGCGCGCGCACGACAATATGAGCGCCTGGGTCAAGGACAGAATCGCCGCGGGCAAGATGACCGGAGATCCCGAGAAGATCGGCGCCATGTTCTGGGCCGCCACGCACGGGATCATCGTTCTTGAGATGGCCGGAAAGCTGCCGAAGGGCGCCGCTCAGGACTTGCGAAACCTGCTGACCGTGACTCTGGTGAAGGGACTACGCCCCGGCGCTTGACGCCTGCTGCGGAATGTCGCCCTAAGTCATCCGTCGAAGGTCCGGGACAGCGGACCTGGGGAGCAAACGCGTGAGCAAGATCAAGCCCTTCAAGGTCCACTGGAAGAAATCCAGGGTGCGCGCCGTGCTGGACCAGGTTCGCAACTACCCCTGGCCGCCCATGCCGGAGGTTCCGGACGGCTGGGCCTACGGGTGCGACGGCGCCTATCTCAAGGAATTCTGCGATTATTGGACGGAAGACTACGACTGGCGCGCCGCCGTCGACGACCTGAACCGGTTCCCGCAGTTCACGGCCCGGGTCGAAGATTTTGACCTCCACTTCCTGCACGTGGTCGGCGAGGCTGGCGGCAAACGACCGCTGATCATCACCCATGGATGGCCGGGCTCTCACTATGAGTTCTGGCAGGCGATCGAGAAGCTGGTCTGGCCCTCGAAGTTTGGCGGCGACGCCGCAGACGCCTTTGATGTGGTGGTCCCGTCCCTGCCCGGCTTCGGCTTCTCGTCGAAACCCAAACGCCCGATCGGCCAGCGCAGCACGGCCCGGCTGTTCAACACCCTGATGACAGAGGTGCTTGGCTATCAGACCTATCTCGCCCAGGGCGGAGACTGGGGGGCCATGGTGACGTCGTGGCTGGGCCGCGATCATGGCGCGCACGCCAGGGCCATTCACCTCAACATGATGGGCTTCCGCCCACCCGGCGGACCTCAAGGCGAGGCGGAAGTCGCCTGGGCCCAGCGGCAGGCCGGCGCGCAGGAGATCATGGGCGCCTACTTCCGCCTGCAGGTCTCCAAACCGCAGTCGATCGCCTGGATGGGTGCAGGCAATCCCGTGGGTCAGGCCGCCTGGATCCTGGAGCGCTTTCACGACTGGTCCGACCTGTCGGTCAAGTCGATGGACGAGGCCTATCCGAAGGACCGCCTGCTCACCAACATCATGATCTATGTGATGACCGAAAGCTTCACCACCGGCGCCTGGTACTATCGCGGCCTGGTGGAGGAAGGCGGCCTGGCCTTCGCCCCGGGCGAACGTCTGGAAACCCCCACGGCCTTCGCGAATTTCCCCGGCGAGCCGCTCTATGCGGCGCCGCCCCGCAGCTTCGCCGAGCGGGCGCACAACATCGTCCGTTGGACCGATATGCCCCGCGGCGGGCACTTTGCGGCCATGGAAGAACCGGACCTGTTCGTTGACGAGGTGAGGGCCTGGGCGCGGGAGGCAGGGTAACCCGTCCCATGCCTCGCTATGACTTCGCGTCCGACAACACCGCGCCCGCAACGCCTGAGGCGATGGCGGCGCTCGCCGCAGCCAACACCGGTTTCGCCTCCGGATACGGGTCTGACGCCACCAGCGCCCGCGCCGCCGACCTGATCCGCGCCTGGCTAGACGCCGACGCAGAGGTTCGGTTCGTGGCGTCCGGCACAGCGGCCAACGCCATCGCCCTTTCAGCGCTTTGCCGGCCGTTCGAGGCAGTGCTGGCCCATGAGCACGCCCACGTCTGCACCGATGAGACCGGCGCGCCCGGGTTTTTCGGGCAGGGTCTGGGACTGATTGGCCTGCCGGGCGCGTCCGGCCGCATCGACCCTGCGAGCCTCACCGGCCCGCTCGCCGCGCCCGATGTCGCCCATCGCCAGTCACCGGCCGCCCTCTCGCTGACCAACGCGACAGAGTACGGAACCGTCTACCCGGTCGCTGATCTACGGGCGTTGATCCAGCCGGTTAAGGCCATGGACTACGGCGTGCACCTCGACGGTGCGCGGCTCGCCAATGCGGCGGCGGCCGGCTTCGACGTCCGGGCCATCGCCGGCCTTGGCGTCGACATCCTGGTGCTGGGCGGAACCAAGGCCGGCATGCCGCCCACCGAGGCCGTGGTGATCTTCGACCGCACCCTGGCCCGCAGGTTCGACGCGCGCCTGAAACAGGGCGGTCAGCTTCCCTCCAAGGGCCGGTTCTATGCCGCCCCCTTCATCGGCATGCTGGAAGACGGCGCTATCGCGCGCCACGCCGCCCACGCCAACGCGATGGCGCGTCGACTGGCGGCTTCGATGCCGTTCCGGATCACCCACGCCGTCGAGGCCAATGCGGTGTTTGTAGAGATGGACGAAGACCGGCTGACTGCCCTGCAAGCGAGAGGCTGGTTCGTCTATCGGTTTCTCGACGGCTCGGTGCGCTTCATGTGCTCCTGGGCGACGACAGAGGGCGCCGTTGATGAGCTTGGCGAAGCGTTGCGACGGATCGCCTGACGGCATCATTCTACAACGGTTCACTACCCTCAGGGGTCACTTTTGCCGCTGGATTGGCCTCGTGTGGCGCCAAGGGCGCACGTTGCCTCAAAAGTGTATCAGGATCCGATTGCGTTACCAGATTGTGGCGGCTTTTCGTTGCTTAGACGGCCTTTGCGTGACACTGAGATGTCAAGTTTCCGGTAACCGAACATCCGGATTCCAAGTCCCACAACCTTTCATGTAGGCCGCTAAAATGACGATCCTTTCGCGCCTAGCGCTCCGCAATGTCCTTCTCGCCACTGTAGCATCGACCAGTATCACTGCGATGCCGGCCCTGGCACAGGAGGCGGCTTCTGCGCCCAATGGCGCCGCGCCTGAACTTGATGAAGTGGTGGTCACCGGATCGCGGATCCGTCGGACAGAACTCACCTCCGTTCAACCAATTCAGGTCATCACCAACCAGCGCATTGAAGAGCGCGGCTTCACCAACGTCGCCGATGCGCTGAACGAACTTCCGTCATCCGGTATCCCGGTCAACCCGATCGGTGACCAGGCGGGCTTCGGCACCGGCCGGAACTTTGTGAACATCTTCAACCTCGGCACCAACCGTACTTTGACACTCGTCAACGGCCGCCGCTTTGTCGGCGGCAATGCGGCTTCGATCTTCTCCGGCGCTGGCGCTGGTGGACAAGTCGACCTGAACGTCATCCCGACCGGCCTGGTAGATCGTATCGAAACCATTCAGGCCGGCGGATCGGCTGTCTATGGCTCGGATGCCATTGCCGGTGTCATCAACATCATCACCAAGACCCGCTACGACGGGGTCGAGGTGGATGGCCGCTTCGGAATTTCCGATCACAATGACGGCGAAAGCTATCGCGGCCGGATCATCGCCGGAACCAGCCTTTTCGATGACAAACTCAGCATCGCGGGCTCCTACGAGTACAACGAAACCACAGGCCTGCCCTTCACCTCGCGCGCCGTGACGGCGCGTCAGATCGCCTTCGCTGTAAATCCAGCGAACACGTCATCCACCGACGGGATCCCGGGCTCCATCCTCATCACTAATCGCCGGATTCCGGAAACCACTCTGGGCGGCCTTCCCTTCCGCACAGGCGGCGCGGCCGTTTCCGGCTTGCTGACAATCCCCGACCCCGCAAACCCGGCCGCGCGGGTCGCCGCACAGTTTGGGCCCGGTGGCGTCCTGTTACCCTACAATCCCGGAACGTTCTTCCAGTCGAGCATTGCTTCTGGCGGTGACGGCCTGAACCTGGCGGAACTGGCTTCACTTCAATCACCGGTGAAGCGCCATGTGGCGACCGGGTTTGTAAACTACAAGATCAACGACAACCTGCGTCTCTCCAGCGAATTCTTCTTTGCGAGGTTCGACGCTTTCGAGCCCTTTAACCAACCCATCTTCAATGCGCCCCTCTTCGGCGGCAACTCAGCTTCGCTTTCGATGTCGACAGCGAACCCGTTCCTGCCCGCCGCGACCCGAGCCGCTATCCTGGCGCAACCTACCTTGCTGCCTGCGGACCCGGCCAATGCTGGTGAGCGTCTGTTCTTCCTGTCGCGGTCTTCGGCCGATATCGGCAACAACAAGACCAGGGGCAAGGGCGATACAAAGCGCGCCGTCTTCGCTGTCGAAGGCGACTTCGAAGTTCTCGATCGCAAGTTTGACTGGAATGTCTCGGCCAACTTTGGTGAGGCGAAAGGCGACTTCCGCAGCCCGAACATTGATCAATCGAAGTTCCTGCTGGCCATTGATGCGGTCCGCGACCCCGCGACTGGCGCGGCGGCGTGCCGGAACGTGACAGCGCGCACACAAGGGTGCGTTCCGCTGAACCTTTTCGGACTGGGTGGACCGTCCAAGGCCGCAATCGACTACGTCGCCGTACAGTTCCAGAGCGATTTCAAGATCCTGCAGACTGTCTACAACGGCAACCTTTCCGGCAGTCTCTTCACACTGCCGGCGGGCGATGTGAGATTCAACGTGGGATACGAGTACCGCCTCGAAAAATCAGATTTCAATCCGAACGACCCCCAGGAACGCGGAGTCGGACGTTCTGCGGCCATCAGTTCTCTCGCCGGGAAGTACAATACGAACGAATACTATGCTGAAGGCGTTGTTCCCATCTTCGGCGGCGACTTCACACTGCCGCTGATGCACAGTTTGGAACTCGATGGCCAGTATCGCCACGTCGAGAACTCGCTGGCCGGCAAGGATGAAGCCTGGACCTACGGCTTCCGCTGGAAGCCCATCAGCGACCTCATGATCCGCGCCCAGAAAAGCCAGTCGTTCCGTGCGCCGGCCATCACGGAAGTCTTCCTGCCCAACGCGACCAGCTTCCTCACGGCGACCGATCCGTGTGATGCCCGCAATATCGCCAGTGGCCCAAATCCGACGGCGCGCGCAGCCAATTGTCGGGCCGCGTTCACAGCATTGGGCCTTCCGGCGAACTTCTCTTTGACCTCACAGGTCCAGGCGGCCACGGTGCAAGGTGCGACCTCCGGGAACCCCGATCTGCGCAACGAGGTTGCCGACCAGTGGTCAGCGGGCTTTGTTTACCAACCTCGCTGGCTCGATGGCCTGACGGTCAGTTTTGACTGGGTGAACATCGAACTCAGCAAGGGTATCTTCAACTTCGGTCTGACCTCGATCCTGCAGGTCTGCTATGACTCTCCGACTGCACAGGACGCCTGCAACCGCTTCATGCGCGGCACGTCAACGGCGGCGCGTCCTGGACAGATCCTCGGGTTCGGCGAGGCCGCCGGCAATGGTCAGACCTCGATTGGTCCGCAGACAGGCTTCATCAATGCAGGCTACATCAATTTCGAAGGCTACACGGCTGGCGTAAACTACAGGGTCGAGCTGGATAGCGTCTTCAACGGCGCTTTCGCAAACTGGCTCAACGGCAGCCCCGGTCGCTTGGACTTCGACTTCGACATGTATTGGGTGGATAGCCAGGAGACCTCGGTCACAGGGCTCGGATTCGACGTGAACCGTGACGAAAGCGAAATCGGGAACGCAACCTGGCAGTGGAAAATGGAAACCACTTACAAGCGCGATGACCTGCAGTTGGTGTGGACTGTGAACTATCAAAGCGAAGCCGTTTTCAATAATGACTTCAACCTGGAAACCCGGTTCCCGCTGCGCGTGAACGATTACTTCATCCACGATGCGGCCCTCAGCTATGACCTCTCGGGATTGGGCAAGAAGACGGGTCTGGGCTTCGACAAGGTTGTCGCCCGCCTCGTCGTGCGTAACCTGTTCGACAAGGAAGCGCCCTACGGCACGACGGGCCTCGGCGTCTACGATCCGATCGGACGCTACTATCAGGTTGGCCTGACGGCCCGCTTCTAAGCCGCCGCCCACTTACTGCCATACGACAAGAGCCGCCGGGGTGACCCGGCGGCTCTCTTCATTTCAACAGGATAGGCGACAGCCCGACTATGTCAGCCCGCTCCGCCCGATCGCGTAGAATCGCTCCGACCGCCGGGCCATCAGCACCTCAGACGACAGGCCCTCCAGCGCCTTCAGTTCCTCTTCCACCGCATCGCCCACCGCGCGCATGGCGGCCTCGGGATCGGCGTGGGCGCCGCCGGGGGGTTCCGGGATGATGCGGTCGATGATCTTCATACGCAGCAGGTCCTGCGCCGTGATCTTCAGCGCCTTGGCCGCCTCGGCCGGCGTGCGTGCGCCGCGCCAGAGGATCGAATTCGCACCCTCGGGCGGGATCACCGAATAGACCGCGTGTTCCAGGATCAATACCCGGCTGCCGCAGGCCGTGGCGATGGCGCCGCCGGAGCCGCCCTCGCCGGTAATCACCGCCACCATCGGCACCTTGAGCAGCAGCGCCTTTTCGGTGGACCGCGCGATCGCCTCGGCCACGCCGCGTTCCTCGGACGAGATGCCCGGATAGGCTGCCGTGGTGTCCACAAAGCTGATCACAGACAGACTGAATCGCTCGGCCAGTTCCATCAGCCGCACGGTCTTGCGGTAGGCCTCGGGTCGCGCATAGCCGAAATTGTGCTTCACCCGGCTGACGGTGTCGTGGCCCTTCTCGTTGCCCATCACCACCACCGCGCGGCCACGGAAGCGACCCAGCCCACCCATGATCGCCGGATCATCGGCAAACTTGCGGTCGCCGCGCAGTTCCTGGAACTCGTCGATCAGGGCAGCCACATAGTCGATGAAGTGCGGCCGGTCCGGATGCCGCGCTACCAGGGTCTTCTGCCAGGCGTCGAGGTTGGAATAGGCGTCGCGTCGCAGGTCCTGCACGCGGATTCGCAAAGCCTGGATGTCGTCGTCAAACGCTCCGGGGTTTGCGGTCTCGGAGAGCTTCGACAGTTCCTCGATCTTGGTTTCGAGGTCGGCGATCGGGCGCTCGAACTCGAGGTAGTGCGCGGCCATCAGGGATCCGTGATTTGGGGCGGCGGGCCCGGAAGCGCCGGAAACTAGGCTTGAACGGCCTTTGTCACAAGCGGGGAACAGGACCTGCACCCCGCCAGAGGGAACATCTTGGCGTGACCGGGGTTCTGCTCCGATCGAGGAGACAAGGAAAACAAGATGCCCTCATCGCATGCAAGATTCGGTCTGGCTTCAGCCCTGCTGCTGACCCTGGCCGTGCCGGCAGCCGCCCAGCAGGCGCGCCAGACGCCTGAATCTCAACGCGCCCAGCAAGCCTACGAAAGCCAGCGCCAGTCCTACGAAGCCTCACGAGACCAGTATGACGCCCGCCGCGAGACCTACAACGACGCCCGCGAGGAATATCAGGAAGCCCGCCGGGACTACGACCGCCGACTGAGCGACTGGGATAGAAGTCGAGCCGCCTATGACGCACGTTTCGGAACAGGCGCCTATGCACGGTATTACGCCCGACCGGACTGGAACGAAGGCTACTGGGCCAGCAACAATGCGGGCGGCCGCGAGCCCGGCGACCAGGTGCGCGCGGACTTCGCGGAGGCGCGTCGCGACCATGACCGGCGTATGGTCGACTGGGAACGCGCGCGGGCGAACTATGATCGACGCTATGGAGCCGGCGCCTACGAACGCAACTACGCGCGACCAGTATGGAACGAAGCCTACTGGTCCAGCGGCGATCGGTACACTTCTGCCTCTCCAGGCACGGCCTCGCTTTGCAACAACAACTCCCCGGTCGCTGGCGGCGTGATCGGCGCCATCGCCGGCGCTGTGCTGGGGTCGAACGTTGCGGCCCGCAACGCCCGCACGGAGGGCGCCGTGTTGGGCGGCGTACTGGGGGCGGCTCTTGGCGCTGGCGTCGGCAATGCCAACGACAAGTACAAGTGCGACCAGCGCGGGCCATACTTTGCCTACAACGAGACCCGCCCCTATCGCGAAGGATCGAACCAGTACGCCTCCAGCTTTGACCGCAGCTACTACACCCGAAACCGCTGCCGTCTGGCGGCCGCGCCGGTCGACCGTTATGGCCGCGATGTTCGCTATGTCCGGGTCTGCCCGGACGAAACCGGGCGCTACCGCATCACCGGATAGCATCGGAAACGCATCTGACGACGTAGCTTGACTGGCGCCGGTAGCCCTTAAGGCTTCCGGGCCAGCGGGTGGCGACCCTGCACAACCTCGATCAGCCGGTCCGACGCCACATGGGTATAGATCTGGGTGGTAGCGATGTCGGCGTGACCCAGGAGCTTCTGCACGACCCGCAGATCCGCGCCTCCCTCCAGAAGGTGGGTCGCGAAGGCGTGGCGCAGCACATGGGGGCTGACCCGGGCGGGATCTATCCCGGCCCCGGCGGCGGCCTCGTCCAGCACCTGGGCAAAACGGCGCGGCGTCAGGCGCCCGGCCTTTCCGCGCGAAGGGAACAGCCAGGGGTTGGCATAGTCGCCCTTGGGCAGAAACGTCGGGCGGACCTCAAGATAGGCCTTCACCGCCGTCCGTGCGGTGTCGTTGAGGGGCGCGAGACGTTCCTTGCCGCCCTTGCCCTTGACGATCAGATAGGCCGGATCGCGCGACAGCGCCGCCAGCGGCAAGGCCGTCAATTCCGAGATTCTGAGACCCGAGGCATAGGCCAGTTCCACCATGCAGCCGAACCGGAGGCCCTGGGCGCCGTCGCGCGCCGTGGCTGCGGCGATCAGATGGTTCATCTCCTCGCGGCTCAACACCTTGGGCAAGGGGCGCCCGCGTTTGGGCGCCTCCACCCGGCGCGAGGGGTCGTCGGGCCGCCACCCCTCGCCGAGCACGAACCGATAGAACTGGCGCACGGCGGCGCGGCGGCGCGAGGCCGTGGCCGGCGACAGACCACGCGCACCCATGTCCGCGAAGTAGGCCTCGACGTCCTCGGCGTGCGCGCCCGCCAAACCGCCGCAACGACCGGCCAGATAGCCCTCGGCGTCCACCAGATCGCGGGCATAGGCTGTCAGCGTGTTGCGCGCCGCCGCGCGCTCCACCGCCATCATCTCCAGAAAGGCTTCGGCCCAGTCGCCGCCGCGCCCGCTCATTTCAGGCCTGCAAGGCCTTCCAGAGCGAACAGGCGCGCGGGCTCGTCCAGCTTCACCTGTCTTAACGACCGGATGATGCGCGCGCGGTCCGCCACCGTCAGCCCGCTCGGCCCAGCCTCCGCACAGATCCACAGCGCCAGCAGCGCGGTCTCGCCCATCCGCCGCCCCTGCGCGGCGGCCTCGAGCGCGACGTTGCGGCCCGTCGGGGATCGGCCCTCGGGCACAGCGAAAGACGCCAGGCGAGTGCGGTCAATAGGGCTGAGCTCACCCAGAAATGCGGCCATCAGCAGCGCCGAACCCTGCCTCTTCGGACGGATCTTGAGGTCTGCGTCCATTGCCGCGCCGATCAGGGCAGACACCCCGGCTTCGGATGGCAGACCCTGGGTGAGGGCTGCGGCCAGCGCGGCCGTCGCCTCGTCAATCCCGGTCAGGTCATAACTCGGCGCCGGCGGGGCCTGTCCTGACAGGGCGGCGGCCACGGCAGGCGCAGGCTTCGCCGCGGCCACATCCAGCTTCAGTGACCGCGACAGCGACAGATCGAGACCGTTACGCAGCGATGCAGGGCCGGGCGGCGTCGCATTCAGTCTGGCACTCATCAAGCGTCCGTAGACAGCGTCCCGCGCCTGGGTTTGCGCCAGTTCAAACGTCAGATGGGCCTGATCGGACTGGCCTGCCTCGGCCTGGCAGAAAGACCTCAGTCGCAGCCAGTAGATGTCGCCACGCCCGGCGGCCAGGGCGGCGGCGATGGCGCACGCTCGCGTCGCATCTCCCGAAAGCAGCGCCACCTCGGCGGCGGCCTTCGACAGGCCGGCGTTGCGGTCGAGGCTCGGCGCCCGTTCCAGTATCCGTGCGGCGGCTTCAAGATCTCCAAGGGCGATCATGGCGTTGGCCCGCCCGGCCGCCAGCCCGTCATCGCCTGTCGAGCCCTCGGGGCCCGGCGCGCCTGTCGCCAGAACCTGCCTCGCCAGATGTGACGCCGCCGGCGACATCGGTCGGGTGGCCAGCAACGGCAGCACCGCAAGCGCCATCTCCGCCGGTGTTCCTCGCCAGAGGTCGGCGGGCAGCCCGGTGTCGCGGCCCGGCGTGGAAAAGGCGTCCGGCGCGGCCAGTTGGGTCACCTGCACCTGCCCGCTCGCCGGACCGGCTATCGCCACCAGAAATCCGAGAAAGAGTGCGATACGCATCATGCTCTCAACATACTCCAACGCCCGGCGTTGGCGCGAGGGCGCAACCTCGTGTAAAGCCTCCATCGTTTATGGACCGCTACGAACCGCTTCGCCGCCGCACCATCGCACTCGTCGGCCTCATGGGGGTCGGCAAGTCGAGCGTCGGTCGGCGTCTGGCCGCCCTCCTGGACCTGCCATTCCGCGACGCCGACACCGAGGTGGAAACCGCGGCCGGACGGTCAATACCCGAGATCTTCGCTGATCTCGGCGAAGGGGCTTTCCGTGACGGTGAACGCAGGGTGATCGCTCGATTGCTGGAAGGGCCGCCCGTCATCCTGGCCACCGGCGGCGGCGCGTTCATGAGTCCGGAAACCCGTGAGATCATCAAGGACCGCGCTGTGTCCGTCTGGCTGAAAGCTGATCTTGAGCTCCTCGCGCGCCGCGTCGGGCGCAAGGAGACGCGCCCCCTGCTGATCGGCAAGGACCCGCTGGAGGTTCTCAGGGAGCAGGCGGCGGCGCGCTATCCGGCCTATGCCGAGGCCGATATCGTCGTTGAAACGGGCGACACTGCCCATCAGGTCACCGTGATGGCGGTGGTCAAGGCGTTGGCCGATCATCTGGGTGAGTCTGTCGAATGAACCGCACCATCGCCGTCGGACTGGGGGATCGCGCCTACGATGTCCAGGTCGGCCAGGGCCTGCTGGACGCCGCCGGCCGTCTGATTGCGCCGTTCCAGTCGCGTGGCCGCACGGCCGTGGTCAGCGACGAGACCGTCTGGGCCCTGCACGGCGCGCGATTGATGGCCTCGTTGGCCAAGGCGGGCGTCGAAGCCCTGCCGGTGATCGTGGCGCCCGGCGAACAGACCAAGAGTTTCGAGGGGTTGGCCGACGTATCGGACCGGCTTCTTGCACTGGAACTGGACCGGGGGGATCTGATTACCGCTTTCGGGGGCGGCGTGGTTGGCGACCTCGCGGGCTTTGCGGCCGCCATCTACAAGCGCGGGATAGACTTCGTGCAGATCCCCACCACCCTGCTGGCTCAGGTCGACAGTTCCGTGGGCGGCAAGACCGCCATCGACACCGCGCGCGGCAAGAACCTGGTCGGCGCCTTCCACCAGCCGCGCCTGGTCCTGGCGGACCTGGACGTTCTGGGCACCCTGCCCGTCCGTGAGATGCGGGCCGGCTACGCCGAGGTGATCAAGTACGGCTTGCTCGGTGATATGGCGTTCTTCGAGTGGTTGGAAACAAATGGCGCCGCCGTGATCGCCCGGGATCCTTCGGTGCTGCTCCACGCCGTCGGGCGTTCGGTGGAAATGAAGGCTGAGATCGTCGCCGAGGATGAGCGCGAGCAAGGTCGACGCGCGCTGCTGAACCTCGGCCACACCTTCGCCCACGCTCTGGAGGCGGAGAACGGCTATGGCGACGGGCTGCGGCATGGCGAGGCGGTCGGCGCGGGCATGGCGCTGGCGTTCCGCTTCTCGGCCTCGCTAGGGCTGATCCCGGGCCAGGACGCCCAGCGGGCCACCCGCGCCATTGGCGCCGCCGGGCTTCCCACCCGGATGTCCGAGGTTGCCGGTCACCCGTTCCGGGCGGAGCGGATGATCGCCCACATGTCTCAGGACAAGAAAGCCGAGGCCGGTCGGCTGACCTTCATTCTCGCCCACGCTCTTGGCGATGCCTTTGTCGCCCGAAACGTGGATGCAAACGCGGTTCGCGATTTCCTGTTCCTGGAGGGAGCTATCCCTTGAATACGGTTCTGGCCACCCTGCTCGCCCTGGCGCCAACGCTGGTCGTTCTGCTCACGCTCTCCGGTCTGATCTCGGCGGCGGAAACCTCGATGACTGCGGCTTCGCGGGGCCGTATGCACCAACTGGAGCGGGACGGCGACCGCGCAGCGCGGCGCGTCAACCGGCTGATCGGCGACCAGGAGAACATGATCGGCGCGATCCTGCTGTCGAACAACGTCCTGAATATCTTCGCCTCGGCCCTGACGACGGCCGTGCTGACGTCCCTCTTTCCAACAGGGTCTGTCGCTGGCCCCCTGATCGCCACCGGAGTCATGACCGTACTGGTCGTGGTGTTCGCCGAAATCCTGCCCAAGACGCTGGCCATCGCCCGGCCGGATGATGTGGCGCGGACGCTTTCGATCCCGACCTACTGGACCGTGCGGATCTTCGGGCCACTGGCGCGGACCGCCCAATGGATCGTGCGCCAGACGCTGCGCCCCTTCGGCATAAAGCTCGACATGGAGACGGATGTCCTGGCTGCTCACGAGGAGATCCGCGGCTCGGTAGAATATCACTACTCCGAGGGCCTGGTGGAGACCAGGGACCGCGACATGCTGGGCGGCGTTCTTGATCTGGCCGAGATGGATGTGACCGAGGTGATGGTCCACCGCCGCTCGATGATGACGGTCGATGGCGGACTGCCGCCCCGGCGCATCCTGGCAGAGGCGTTGGAGAGCCGACACACCCGGCTGCCGATCTACCGCAATGAACCCGAAAACATCATAGGCATCCTGCACGTCAAGGATCTGCTGGGCGCCTTGGCTCAGAATGACGGCCGGATCGACGCGCTGGATATCCCGGCCATCCTTCGCGCGCCCTGGTTTGTGCCCGAGACAACATCGCTCAAGGATCAGCTGGCTGCGTTCCTGAAGGCCCAGAACCACTTTGCACTCGTCGTCGACGAATACGGCGCCATCCAGGGTCTGATCACCCTTGAAGACATCCTCGAGGAGATCGTCGGCGAGATCGAGGACGAACACGATACGGTGGCCGCCGGCGTGAAACCTGACGACGACGGCTCATTCCTGGTCGAAGGCTCGGTGACCATCCGCGATCTGAACCGGGCCATGAACTGGGAGCTGCCGGACGAGGAGGCCGTGACAATTGCAGGGCTGCTGATCCACGAAGCCCAGTCGATTCCCGACGTCGGTCAGACCTTCACCTTCCACAACCACCGCTTCACCGTGGAGGCGCGCAAGGGCGCACGGCTTACCCGCCTGAGGATCGAACCGCTGCCACCGCGCGACGAGGACTGAAGAAATCAGCCTTCGCGGAAATAGGGCTCTACCGGTCCCTGAAGCTTCATGGTCAACGGATTACCGTGCCGGTCCTTTGACGCGCCGACAGACAGCCGCACCCAGCCCTCGCTGACGCAGTATTCCTCGACATTGGTTTTGTCCTGACCCTTGAAACGCACGCCGACGTTCCGTTGCAGGATAGCCTCGTCATAGAACGGGCTGTCCGGATTGACGCTCAGGCGGTCGGGAAGGGCGGGAATGGTCTCTTCGCTCATGTCCGGGAGGTCGCATGCCTTGCGCCCGGGTTCAAGGCTCCAGCGATTTTACACCGGAACCCCCGCCGCGATTGCCAAGCCGCGACTGAGCCTGTTCAAGGTCGGATATGAAACTCGCCACCGCCGCTCTTGCGGCCCTGATCATTGCAGCCCCCGCCATGGCCGAAAACCTGCCTCCCCAGCGCATCTTCGAGAGTCCCGATATCTCCGGCCCGCGCGCGGGGCGTGAAGCTGTCGCCAGACGGCAAGTCTGTCACCTACATCAAGACCCGCGCCGACGACCTGAGGGTTACCGACCTGTGGGTCGCTGACGTGGCCGGAGGCAAGCCGCGGATGCTGCTGGACGGCAAGAAGCTGGCGCCGACCGAACGCGATCTTTCGGAGGCGGAGAAGGCGCGACGTGAACGCCTCGGCGTCGCCACGCGCGGTGTCATCGACTACGCCTGGGACAGTCTGGGCCGGGTGATCCTGGCCCCTGTCGAAGGCGACATCTGGCTCTATGATGTGAACTCAGGAACGGCCCGACAGGTCACCACGACCCCCGGCGACGAAATCGACGCCAAGATCTCACCCAGAGGCGGTTATGTGTCCTATGTCCGGGACGACAATCTCTACATCACGCCGGTCACCGGCGGGGCCGAGCGCGCCCTCAGCGAGGGTGGAACCGAGTTGAAGAGCTGGGCCACTGCGGATTTCATCGCCCAGGAAGAGATGCAGCGCTACACCGGCTATTGGTGGAGCCCGGATGATCAGGCTGTTGCGCTGGCCTTTGTGGACCAGACCGGCGTGGACATCGTGGACCGACCTGAAGTCAACGCCACTGGCGCCAATGTCGTCCCGCAACGCTTCCCCCGCCCCGGTCGGCCCAACGTCCGTGTGGAACTCTATGTGCAGCCGCTGACCGGCCCGCGCATCAAGGTGGATCTGGGCGAAAATCCGGACATCTATCTGGCGCGCGTCAACTGGTCGAAGGATGGCAAGACCCTCTACGTGCAGCGTCAGACGCGAGACCAGCGACGGCTCGACCTGCTGGCCATTGATCCGGCCAACGGCAAAGGTCGGGTGATCCTGACCGAGACCAGCCCGCACTGGGTCGACCTTACCGATGATTTCCGCCCGCTGACCGGAGGATCGTTCCTCTGGACCTCCGAACGGTCCGGCTATGTCCATATCTACCTCTATGCTGCGGACGGGACGCTGATCCGGCAGGTCACACGGGGTGACTGGCCAGTGGCTGAAATCGAGGGCGTGGACGAGGCCAGATCGACGGTCATCTTCTCGGCCTCGCGGGACACACCTATCGAAAACCGTGTGTACGCCGTCTCCTATGCAAAGCCGGGTGAACCCCTGGCGCTGACGGCGGCGGGCGGCCTGTGGGGTGTGACGGTCGCCCACAAGGGGGGCGCGTTCGTCGGAACCTACACCGACCCGAAGACCCCGCCCCAGACCGCGCTCTATCAATCGGACGGGACGCGGGTGCGCTGGATCGAGGAAAACGCGCTTAAGCCAGGACATCCCTACTGGCCCTACGTCGCAAACCTGCGTGAACCGGGGTTCGGAACCATCAAGGCGGCTGACGGCCAGGATCTTTACTGGTCAATGCGGACACCGCCGGGATTCGATCCGGCCAGGACCTACCCTGTGATCGTCTCGGTCTATGGCGGGCCGAGCGCTCAGATGGTGCAAAAGGCCTGGGCGTCGCCGGAAGACCAGAACCTGCTGGATGCCGGCTACATCCTGTTCGAACTGGACAATCGCGGCTCGGCAAACCGCAGCGCGGCCTTCAAAACCGTACTCGACCGCAAGATGGGCCAACTGGAGGTCGACGACCAGATCGCCGGCGCCCGGTATCTCCAGAGCCTGCCTTATGTAGACAAGGACCGGATCGGGGTCACCGGATGGTCCTACGGCGGCTACATGACTCTCCTGTTGCTGACCGCGCCGGATACGCCTTTCAAGGCAGGAGTTGCGGGCGCGCCGGTCACCGACTGGAAACTCTATGACACTCACTACACCGAACGTTATATGGGTACGCCCGCCGATAACGCCGCCGGGTATACAGCCTCGGAGGTGGTGTCGCGATTGCCACGGCTGAATCCCGGATCACTGCTGATCATTCACGGCATGGCCGATGACAACGTCACCTTCGACCACACCACCCGCGTGCTCTTCGCCCTTCAGGCGGCGGGGACCCCGTTTGAGACCATGGTCTATCCAGGTCTGCGGCACCGCGGCGGATGGACGCCCACCAACCGCAAGCACCGGGCAATGCAGACGCTGGACTTCTTCGACCGCAAACTGAAGTGAACAGGCCTACTTCGGCTTGCGGAACTTCATCACGAACTGATCGGTCTTGCCGCGAATGGCTGGCGAGAACACGTTGGCGGTCTTCGGATCTTCCGGCGCGGCCAGCATGGCGCTCTCGGCCTCCAGCCTGAAACCGGCGGCCTCGACCTCCTTGCGAACAATCGCAGGATCGATCCGGTGGATCTTGTCCGCCGCCTCAAGACCCGAGCCTGCCAACGCGGTGTGGTCAACGATCAGATAGATGCCACCGGGCTTCAGCGACTTGAACACCTCGGCGTTCACCTTCGTCGCCGTGTCGGCCGGGAACGGCTTCAGATGCAGATCATGATAGTTCTGCACGGTCAGCACCAGATCCACACCGTCCGGGAGGTCGAGCGCGCCGAAGGTCGAGGTCAGCGGAACCACATTGGCGTAGGCGGCGGCCACCTTCTTCTGGTTCTCGCCATAGCTGGCCTGGAACTGGATGAACTCGGCCGGCTGGTAGCCGATGACCTGCCCCTTGGGGCCGACTACGCCCGAAAGGATTCGGGTGAAGTAGCCGCCGCCCATCACCAGATCCACGACTTTGCCACCGGTCTTGATCTCGCCCATCGCCAGCAGTTCGCCGGGCTTGCGGGGCCCATCGCGGGCGCTGTCCTCGGCGGGCCGGGCTTTGTCAGCAAGCGCAGCGGCGACATTGGCCGGTACAGCCCCCTGGACGGATCCGGCGCCCAGCGTCACCACAGCAACGGCAGCTGTCATCCATCTACGGCTCATGCGCGGATCTCTCTGACGTTTCTGTCTGGAGAGCCTAGCACCACGACCGCCCTTGGCCATCGCCAATTTCAGGCGATGCTCTCAGGCCTGAACGAGGCTACTGGCGCGGCGCCTGCGGATCAGATAGCCGACCGCGCCAAATCCCAGGATCATCATCGCCCATGTCTGCGGCTCGGGCACCGGCGCCAGGGGGGCGTCCAGTGGCCCAGCCCCGCCCACTGGAGGCCCGGCAAACAAGGGGATGCTGCCGCTACCGCCGCCGCCAAACGGACTGCCCGGACCAGCCGGACCACCGGGCGAACCGGCAGTCGGCGCAGGACCATCATTGGGCATCTCAAACGGATCATCTGGCGTGTCTGGCGGACCGAAAGGGTCATCGCCGGGCTTCGGGGTTTCTTCGCCTGGTCCGGTCGGCAGATCACCGCCACCTGGACCGGGACCGCCGCCGCCGCCGCCGCCGCCGATACCACCGGAGCCACCACCAGCTCCGCCGCCGGAACCTCCGCCAAAACCAAAGCCGAGACCGTCACCGCCTGCCGGGGGATCAAGGAAGGTAAGACCGCCCTCGCCACCAGTCGGGCCCACAGCCCCACCGGAGCCCGCACCCGTCCCGCCGCCAGCTAGCGGGGATTGGCCCGGGTCGAACCCGTAATTCTGTGTCTCTGGCGGGGTCAGGTTGCCCGGGTTGAAGGTCGTCATGGGGCCAGTCTGTCCAGAGCCCGCGCCGGGGTCGCCTGCGCCACCACCGCCACTACCTTGGTCGCCAGCGCCGCCGGAACCTGCGCTGCCGCCGCCGAGAAACGCACTCAGACGTCCGCCATCCAGTGCGCTATTGCCTCCCATCAGGGTCGGCACGGCCAGGGTGGCAGCCAACATCATCATGCCCGCAACCATGCCGCGCCGGGAAGTGCGGCGACGGCAGGGCACGGCGTCGCAGACTTGCGCCTGCAGCGCCGGATGCCAGGGAACCAGCGGACAAATCTCGCCGTCGGGGCCCATCAGGCGACCCGGCCACATCCAGGCCCACAACCAGCTCACGCGCCACCAGCGCGATAGGAAACGATCCAGCGTGTAGCTGAAAAGCCGACCGCCACGCCCCGTGGGCTCCGCGCGGGTGAAATCGCGCTGCAAGGGTCTGGGCCAGATCGCTGCGACCAACGCAAACCACCAAAGCGCGCCAACGCGTCTGCGCTTAGATCTCAGCGGTTCAGGCCATAGCCAGGTGAGCAGGCTTACCAGCAGGGCCGGTCTCAGCGCGGGCGGGACATCAAAATGGGTCGCGGTCATGGGCGGCTCGCCTCGGAGCCACAGAGACTCACGCCGTCACTCATCTTGAACATCGCCGTATCATCTGGTCCGAAGAAATACCCCGAGATCACATATTCATGGGAGTTGCGTGAGATGGTCTTCCCTGAAAATCGTCCTGAATCCATTAAATTGGCAGACGTTGACAGCTCTTCTTCTAGATCGTGCGAGCATTTACTAAAGATCGTGGAAACCATATCGACGCGGAAATTTGGTCGATGTTGAGCGCTATAGGGTCGCGCCGGATTTCTGAGCCTGGAATCGGTCATCATGCTGAACGCTCCCATTCTGGGACCTTTGGCTGCATTTCAGACCAGTAACTGCAAAGATCGTGCAACCTCCCGGAGACGTCAGCGCGCCCGGATGACATTCCCGACACCGGGAGCGATAAGGACACATACGAGACGGAGTCCCGGTCAGATGCGGCGGATCGCCCCAAGCGTTCTGATGTTTGTTCTTCTCTGGGCCCTGCCGGCCGCGGCCCGTGAATGCGACAGAGCCTGCGCCGGGCAGGCTGCTGAGGCCGCGCTGGCGGCGCTGCAGACCGGCCAGGCCGGCAAGGTGTTGCCGCGCGGAGTCCGGATCACCGAGAATGGCCGCGACATCCGGCTGGCCGATAGCCAGCTTTTCGCCATTCGCCAGGTCACCGCGCGCCAGACCTATTCGGAGCCCCAGGCAGGCGCGGTCGGCATCATCGGTGCGGCCGAGGCCTACGGCGGCCCGGCGATTTTCGCCCTGCGCGTCAAGCTGAAGGGCGACCGCGTCAGCGAGATCGAAACTCTGGTTGTGCGGCGAACAGAGGCGCAGGCGTTCTCGCCCGGGACGTTCCGCAACCTGTCGGTCGACGCGGCGCCGAAGGCCACGGCGTTTCACAGTGCCCGGCTCGATCTGATTACTGTTGCAAACGCCTGGTTGGACGGATTTTCAGGTGCTCCCGCCGGGCCTGATCCGGCCGCATCCGACTGCGTTCTGTTCGACAATGGCGCGCGGTCGCCTTCGCCCTCGGCTTGCAGGGACTTGGCCGCGCTTCGAGGGCCGATCCGGGAGCGCCGGTTGGCGTTGTTTGACGAAGAACAAGGGGTCGTCTGGGCCTGGGCCATTGTCGACCATCCCGAGGCTATCGCCAGCGCCGGGAGACCTGGCCGGTCGATGGCGCGCAGTGTCCTGCTCGCCGCGCGCCTCAGGATTGATCGGGGACAGATTCAGGACATCGAGCTGGTCCAGAGAAACCTGACCTTCGGCGCAACCTCCGGGTGGGGCCCGCCAAAGCCGAAAAAGCGAACCTGAGGGTTCGGCTCAGAAGCCGCTACGGGCGATCAGTCTCCGCCGGTTTTCGCGCGCGCCTGAGCAGGCGCTGCAGCCGCCGCTGCCTTGGCGGCTGCAGCCGCGGCTTCGGCCGCTTCCTTCTCCTTCTGGCGTGCGCCGCCCAGTATACCCGGCATGGCGTAGTTCCCCTCGTGGCACGCATACTCATAGGTGCGCCCGTTCAGAGTCAGGAACGTGTACTCACCGCCCCAGGGCTGTTCCCAGGTGTCCGGATCTTCCACCAGGAAGCGGTAGAGGATCTTGTCCTTGTTCAGCCGGGTGAACCACTCGGTCACCTTCAGATTCTTCCAGGAGCCCATGAAATTCTGGGCCTCGGGGATATTGATCGTCTCGACCACAAGGGTGTCACCCTCATAGCGGCCAATGGAATCGCCCATCCAGCGGCGAGGACCATCAGGGCCGTGCTTGTCAGTCAGCCGGATGATCCGCGCATCGTGGATCATCTCCACCTCGATCACCACGGCGTCCGGGGTCTGCAGGATCTGGTAGTTGTTGTTGTAGTAGCCGTTGGGCAGCATGGGCGGGCCATTGTTTCGGCCAAACCCCGTTATGCATCGCTCGCCCAGCGGACGGGTTTCATAGCTGTCGTAGATATCCCGGAAGTCGCCAAACCCCTTGGGTCTGGGGGCGCCAGCCTTGCGCGGCGCCGGCAGACCATTGGGTGTGGTCAGGATCGAGGTCCGGTACTGGCCGTTGATCTCGACCAGATGGGTGCCCGGATCGATCCAGAAAGTATTGTAGCCACCAGTGTCCCCGCCGGCGGCAATGAAATCGGGTCGGATCTCCACAAGTTTGGACGTCAGGCTTTCGGCCTGGACTTTCTCCGGCGAGGCATCAACGTCCGTGGGCCCGTCAAACTCCGCCAGGGCCTTTGCCCAGACCTTCTCAAATCCCTTGGCCTCTTCGGCCGTAAGGGCCGCCTTGTTGGATATACGCGCGTTACGGGTGAGCGGCGTGAGCGTGGCGTTGCTCCAGTATCCCGAGAGGTCGGGCTGGCCCATGGCGTTGCGGGTTGGCTTCCAGGCCGGAGCCTTCGCCGCCTTGACGGCGGCTGCCTCGGCAAACGCAGCGCCCGCATGACCGCTAAGGCCAAGCGCCAAACCAAGGACCACGACCACGGCGCGTCGCATGACAGCAATCTCCCTATGACGTCTTTTGTCAGATCTTGTTGCGCCAAACCTACCACCGTTCCGAAGACGGACGGAAGACCGAAGCACGCGAGGCCCGACGTCGACCGCCGCCACAGGCTGCGCCCGTAATTTGGGCGCCGGGGCAATTGAACTCCGATTGAGCCATTGCGCCACGAAGCGTCGCGCAACGCCGAGCTACACTGCGCGCCACCGCCGGAATGGTGCTGGACTTCAAGGCGAACAAGGCCCGCATGGCCGCCGTGGCGGGCTCGGGCTTTGCCACCGCGACGGATCTTGCCGACTGGATGGTGCAGCGTCTGAACATCCCCTTCCGCGAGGCGCACCACCTGACAGGGGTCGCGGTCCGGCTGGCCGAAACTCGCGGGGTCGACCTGCCGCAACTGACCCTGAAACAGCTTCAGGGCGTCCACCCGGGCATCACCCCTGACGTCTTTGGCGTCCTGACGGCACAGGCCTCCAGCGCCAGTCGCTCATCCTATGGCGGCACGGCCCCGGCCCAGGTGCGGCTTCAGGTCCAGCGTTGGAAGGGTGTGCTGGCTTCGACCTAGAGTCCGGGCTCGCGTTGCAGCGCTCGTGCGGATCGACTAGCCGTTTGCGCGAGAGTCCCAGCAACCTTGGAGCAGCCATGCGGCGGCACGATCGCAACACGGATTTCAGGTGGCGCGCCTCGAGCGGGCCGCGTCGCCGCCTGTCGGAAGCCCAGGCGCGACAGTATGACGAAGACGGATATTTTCTGCTCGAGGGCGTGTTCAGCGCTGACGAACTGGCTGCCGTTCGCGACGCCATCGATCCGATGGAGCGCGAGGGCGAGGACATCCTTCGCCAGCGTCAAGGCGGCAAGACCTTTATCGCCAAGGCCGACGCCATCACCTTCACCATCCATCTGGTGAAGCGCTCGGAGGCGCTGAAGGCCTTCAGTCGCCACCGCGTGTTCAGCGATATTGTGCATGACACCCTGGGCGCCGGCGCGCGGCTCTACTGGGATCAGGCGGTGTACAAAAAGCCCGGCAATCCCGAGGAATTCCCCTGGCATCAGGATAATGGCTACACCTTCACCGAGCCGCAGCAGTATCTCACCTGCTGGGTCCCGCTGAATGACGCGACGCTGGAGAACGGCTGCCCCTGGGTGGCGCCGGGCCTGCACCAGATGGGCACGCTGCACCATGAACTGACGCCGCTGGGTCTGGAATGCCTGAAGTCTCCGGCAGACACAGTTCCGGTCCCCGCCAGGGCGGGCGACGTGGTGGTGTTTTCCTCACTGACCCCGCACCGCACCGGCCCCAACCTCACCGGTGAAACCCGGAAGTCCTACATTCTGCAGTACGCGCCGGACGGGGCGGTGGTGCATGAAGCCGACGGTCGGAGCGCGCTAGCGAACGATCCGGACCGTCAGTACTATGTGGACACGTCCTAGAACTTGGCGTTGAGCTCCAGCGAGACCTGCTGCGGTTCATTCAGCGTGCAACGCAGCGCCGTACCGCCGGTCACCGTATTGTTGAGTCCGAAAGCGGCGTTGCTGGGCTGGGTGAAGATGCTGCGGCTGTCGCCAGCAGTATACGACGCATGATCATGTTTCCCCTGATGACCCGGCGCTCAATGACGCCGGATTCTGTAAATCCTGTTTTCGAACTGTAGGTTTGAAAACGCGGCCCGGTCAATATTCCGGAACTGGTCGCCAAGGCGCAAGATACAGCCGCGAACGGCGAAATGGGATTGCGGTAGGGTCTGGCCCGTTTTCGAAAAGTGGGGATATAGTCGAGCGAACAACGGGGGAGACGTTGAGATGACAAAAGCAAGGGCAACAGCCCTGCGATATGTCGCACCGGCTGTCGTGGTGGGGGCCTTGATCGCAGGCGCCGCGATCGGGGCGCAGACGGTTTCGAAACCGAAGACCACCTCCGCCGCCACGCTGGCCAAGCCTCGACCTGCGTCGCCAAAGGCTCGCCTGCCCGGCTACAATGAAGACCGCAACGCCTACTATGGCGACCTGCACGTCCACACCCAGCTTTCGTTCGACGCCTACATCTTCAACGTCCGTCGCACGCCGGACGACGCCTACCGGTTCGCCAAGGGCGAGGCCATCGGCCATGCCCAGGGCTACGAGATTCGTCTGGCGGGCGGGCCGCTGGACTTCGTCGCCGTCACCGACCACGCGGAGTACATCGGCGCGATCCGCGAGGCTGGCGATCCGAACAGCCCGCTGTCGAAGCTGCCGGTCACTCAGGGCCTGTTCAGTCCGGACCCCGCCGCGATCCGCGAGGCGTTTACCCGCGTGGTCACAGGATTCCGTAACAACTCCCTGCCGGCGGAATTCGATTCTCCGGCTATTGTCTCGAAGGCCTGGGGCGAGATCCGCGACGCGGCCGCCCGTCACAATGCGCCCGGTCGCTTCACCACCTTCATCGGCTATGAATACACGTCCGCTCCGGATGGCCGGAATCTCCACCGGAATGTGATCTTCAAAGGCTCCAAGGTGGTGGAGTTTCCCTACCATTCAAACATGTCCAAGGATCCCGAGGACCTGTGGCGCACCATGGACGGCTGGCGCGCCAATGGCATCGAGGCCCTGGCGATTCCGCACAACTCCAATGGCTCCGACGGCCTGATGTTCGACAGTGTGCGGCTCAACGGCAAGCCGATGGACAAGGCCTATTCCGATCTGCGGATGCGCAACGAGCCGCTGGTGGAAATGACCCAGATCAAGGGGACATCCGAGACCCATCCCTCGCTGTCGCCCAACGACGAATGGGCGAACTTCGAGATCATGGAAAGCTACATTGGTCAGGACAAACAGATCACCAAATTCCAGGGTGGCTATGTGCGCCGCGCGCTGCAGGACGGCATCGTCATGCGCCAGACCCAGGGCTTCAACCCCTTCAAGTTCGGCCTCATCGGGGCTTCTGACACGCACAATGCCGCACCGGGCACGGTCGAGGAGCCCAACTACTTCAGCAAGACCGGTCGCAATGACGGCACGCCGGAGTTGCGCGGTTCGGTACCGCCAAAGGCGGCTGCGGACTGGGAAGGCGCCGATCCCGCCAAGGCTGGCGGCCGGTTCCAGAGTTGGGGGGCTTCGGGGCTTGCGGGGGTCTGGGCTGAAGAGAACAGCCGCGAGGCGATCTATGCCGCCATGCGCCGCAAGGAGACGTTTGCGACCTCGGGCCCGCGCATCAAGGTGCGATTCTTCGCGGGCTACGATTTCCCCGCTGACCTCCTGACCCGCCCGGACACGGTGCGCCAGGCCTATGCCCACGGCGTGCCCATGGGCGGCGATCTGTTGCCGGCGGCGAACAAGGCGCCGAAGTTCCTCGTCTGGGCGGTGCGCGATCCCAGCTCCGGGTTCCTTCAGCGGGCCCAGGTGGTCAAGGGCTGGGTCGAGAACGGCGTGGCCAGGGAACAGGTCTTCGACGTGGCCTGCGCGGACGGCTTGAAGGTGGTGGGTGGCCGCTGCCCGTCGAATGGCGCGTCGGTGGATCTGAAGACCTGCCAGCCTGACCGCTTCAAGGGCGATGTCGAACTGCGCACCGTCTGGGCCGACCCGACGTTCAATCCGAAGCAGCGGGCCTTCTACTACGTCCGGGTGCTTGAAAACCCGTCCTGCCGCTGGTCTACCTGGGACGCGTTGCGGGCTGGCGTCGCCCGCAATCCCAAACTCCAGCCCACCGTCATGGAGCGGGCCTGGTCATCACCGATCTGGTTCGAGCCGACAGCCTGATCCGGGCAGCAGATGTCGTCTGATCAGCGCGTTGCGCATTCCTCGAGACTGCAACGGCTCCTTCGGGAGCCGTTGTTGCACTTCATGGTGATTGGTGCGGTGTTGTTCGCCGTGATCGCCATGGTGAGCGAACAGACCCGTCCGACGGTCCGGCTGGAGGCGCGCGACCTGGAGCAACTGGCCGCCTACTGGGAGATGCAGACCCAGCGACCGCCCACCCGCGACGAGTTGGCCTCCATCATCCAGGAGCGGGTCGACGAGGAACTGATGGCCCGCGAGGCCATCCGGCTTGGCCTCGACAAGGACGACATGATCATTCGCCGGCGTCTGGCCCAGAAGATGGCCTTCGCCAGCGAGGACGTCAGCACGATTCCGGCGCCGAGCGAGGCCAGGCTCCAGGCGTTCTACGAGGCCAACCGCGCCCGCTACGCAACACCGGCCCGGCTGGCGTTGCGCCACGTCTATTTCAATCAGGATCGGTCGGGGACAACACCGGCCGTTGCAGCCGCCGAAGCTCTGGCAAAGCTCAAGGCGGGCCAATCGGCGGGGGGCGATCCCGCCCTGCTGCCGCTGGCCTATGCCGACATCGCCGTGGCGGATCTGGCGCGTGACTACGGGCCGGCGTTCACCCAGGCCGCGCGCACGGCGCCGTTGGGAACCTGGGTCGGTCCGGTCGCCTCCCCCTATGGCGTTCACCTGATCCAGGTCCAGAACCGGCTGGCGTCCGAGGCCCTCCCCCTGGCGCAGGTACGCGCCGAGGTGATGGACGCCTGGATGGCCGAGCAGCGGCAGATCAAGAACCGCGCCTTCCGACAGGGCTTGCGCAAGAAATACAAGGTCGAGATCGCGGGACTGCCGAAATGAGGCCGACCGGCTTGTCTGTCTGGCTGGCCGTACTTGTCCTCTGGATTGGCTGGACGGCGGCGGCGGCGGCTCACGAGGTGCGCCCGGCGCTTGTCCAGATCGTGGCGACGGCGCCCGGCGATTATGAGGTCACCTGGAAACGCCCGGTGGTGGGTGACATGGCGCTGAGGCTGATTCCTCACCTCTCAGGCGGCGCGCTCGAGAAGCCGCCCGCGGCGGAACAGGTCGCGCCGGGCTATATGACCCGCGTCTGGCGGGTTCGCGGCGGCGCGCCGCTGGATGGCCAGACCCTGCGGATTGAAGGCCTCGAACACAGCGTCACCGATGTCCTCGTCCGGGTGTCCGCGCCAGCGGGCCGGTCGCTGGACATGGTGCTGCGGCCCTCAGATCCTGCCGTCCGTTTGAACCTGGCGCCCGCCAGGGGCATCGCCGTGCCCGGCTATCTAAAGCTGGGTGTCGAGCACATCCTGACCGGTTTCGACCATCTGTTGTTCGTGCTCGGTCTGCTGTTGTTGATCGGCCCGAACTGGCGACTGGTGAAGGCCGTGACGGCGTTCACGGCGGCCCACAGCATCACACTGGCGCTGGCGGCGCTGGGCTACTTGCGGTTCCCGTCGGCCGCGATCGAGGCGCTGGTGGCGCTCAGCATCCTGTTTGTGGCGGTGGAACTGACGACAAAGGGCCGCGTGGACCCGACACTGGCCCAACGACGCCCCTGGCTGATCGCCTTCCTGTTCGGGTTGTTGCACGGGATGGCGTTTGCCGGCGTCCTGGCCGACATCGGCCTGCCGCAAGGTGCGGCGGCGGAGGCGCTGCTGCTGTTCAACGTCGGCGTCGAGGTCGGCCAGTTGCTGTTCATCGCCGCGGTGCTGGCTGCCATGGCCTTAGGGCGGACAATATGGAAAGGTCGCGCCTGGACACTTCCGACCTGGAGCGTACGGGCGCCAGCGTACACCATCGGCGGACTATCAGCCTACTGGCTCATCGAGCGTACCCTGGCTGCGGTTTGAGGCCGTCCAGTGGCGAATGCACATTGTTCATCAGTGCCATTACGATTCCGCATGATTGAGTCTCTTCAATCCGTCACCCCGGCAACCATATCGAAGGTGCGGGACGGGCCCCTCTGACGATCCGGCGATCGTGATGTCGGACCGCATCGGGCGCGCCAGCCGGATGCAAGGCCTTTGCTCTCAATAAGGCGCGCCTCCATGAAGGAGGAGCTCAGATATGTATTTCGAAACCCAGCTTTTGGGATGGCCCAACACCTGGATGGAGGGCCACGTCGCGTGGTCCTCGCAGCCCAAGGGGTTAGCCGGTCAATACAAAGACAATCCAGAGATCAGGCCGCAGGCCGGTCTCGACACCCCGGCGCAGGGCGCCGCTCCGGTGGGGAGGGTCCAACCGTGACGAAACTGAACCAGACCAGGACAAACGTATGGAGCCTGACGGTCGCCTGGATGCTGGCTGCCTCGATCATCGGCCTGTGAATATGGCCCAATCCCGGCCGCGGAGATACTCTCTGCGGCTGATTTTCTCTGGACGACAGCAGGAGACATGCCGGTGCGTGATGATCGTAGTTTGAACCGAAGGGCTCTTCTGGGCGCGGCGTCGGTCGCGGCCACGGCCACGGCCATGGCGGCCGGTGCGGCGAAGGCCCAGGCTCCCACTTCCCTCGTCGGAAAGTCGGTGCTGATCACCGGGTCCAGCGCCGGATTTGGCCGGTTGACCGCCCTGCATCTGGCGGGCCTCGGCGCCACAGTTATCGCCTCCATGCGCAACCTCGACGGCGGGCGTCGCGCCGAGGCCGTGTCGCTGTTGCAGGAGGCCAAGGGGTTGCCGGGCAAGGTCCATCTGGTCGAGATCGACGTCACAAAGCCGGAGCAGATCAGGTCCGGCGTCGCCCAGGCCGAGCGCATCGCCGGTGGCGGCCTCGATGTTCTACTCAACAACGCCGGTATCGGCATCTCGGGTCCGATGGAGTTGCAGGACGACGCGGCGCTCGAACTGCAGATGCAGACCAACCTCTTGGGCAGCCTTCGCATGGCGCGTGCTGTGCTGCCCGGCATGCGTGCCCGGCGCGCAGGTCTGATCGTTCCCGTCTCGTCACAGCTGGGTCGGATCATCATGCCCAACATCGGCGCCTACTGCAGCAGCAAGTGGGGTCTGGAGGCAGCGTTCGAGGCCATGGCCTATGAGCTGGCGCCGCTGGGGGTCGAGGTGACCATTGTTCAGCCGGGCGGCTATCCTACGCGGATCTGGGAGTCCGGCGCCCGGACAGTTGAGGCGATGCTCGCCCGCAATGAGTCCGAGCGTCTCCAGGCCTATGCCCAGCACGTGGCCATGACCCGGGCTTCCATGCGTGCACCCCGAGGCGCCGACCCCATGGACATCCCGCGCGCCGTTTCCGAACTGATGGCCCTGCCTGCGGGCCAGCGCCCTCTGCGGCGGCCAGTACATCCGAACACCACGCTGAGCACCGCGGTCAACAAGGCCATGGCCGGCTTCCAGGCTCAGGCACTGGGTCAAGGGCCCTTCGCGCCCTGGCATTCGGCGGTGACGACCTGACCGACGGCCAGTGAATTTCCACTTCATATAATGACACTCGTTATGCCACTATAGCTTCGATCATGGCGCGGGGAGTGGTGATGTCACGGAAGCTCTGGTTCGGAGTCGCCGCTGTCGCGGCTGGAGCGGTCGCGCTGGCGGCCGTGAACTACAAGTCCGTCATCCTGTTCGCAGTCACCCAGGTCGGCCGTGAGGATATAGCGCCGAACCGCGAGGTGGTCTGGGCGCAGGGTCCGGCTACGCCATCCGCGGGCGATCGGCCGCCCAACGTGGTCGTGATCCTCGTCGACGATCTGGGGTTCAACGATATCAGTACTTTCGGCGGCGGTGTGGCGGGCGGCGCTGTACCTACCCCCAACATTGATGCCCTTGCCGCCCGGGGCGCAGCCATGACCCAGGCCTATTCCGGTACGGCGGCCTGCGCGCCTTCGCGCGCGATG
>NZ_JBIKNZ010000152.1:0-3517 GCF_044358365.1 Phenylobacterium sp.
CCGCTGCGCGCGACGTTCGACCGCATCGTGGCGGAGGAGGGGCGTGACCCGGCGCTCGCGGTCGAGCTCGTCATGCGCTACCGCGAGCGATACCGCGCGATGTCGGCGATCGAAACCGAGATCATCGAAGGAATCCCCCAAGCGCTCGCGCAGCTGCGGAACGACGCGCCGATCGCGATCGTGACCTCGAAGTTCGGCATCGTCGCCGAGCGGTTGGTCGACGAGATCGGACTGCGCGCGCACATCTCCGTCATCTACGCGCCGCACGACGAGCATGTCATCGAGCCGAAGGAGGTCACGCTGCGTCGCGCGCTCGCCGCGACTGGCGCGCGACCGCACGCGACCGTGATGATCGGTGACCGCGAGCACGATGTCCTCGCCGGTCACGCGTGCGGCACCGCGACGATCGGCGTCCTGTGGGGCGCCGGCGACCGCAGCGAACTCGAGGCCGCGCGCGCGCACGCGATCGTGGCCGAGGTGCACCAACTGCACGGCGCCGTGCGCGAAGTCGCGCCCCGGCGGGATCGCTAGGCGCAGCGTCGCACGGCGATCCGCCGCGCGGCCTCAGCCAGCTCAATCCGGGCTCGCCAACCGGAATCCCGTATCGGCTTCTTCACGTCCGGGCGTGGCCTGGGAGAATGTGGTGCTTTGGACCGACGGGGCGCCGGCAAAGAAGAAACCGCCACGGAGGCCACGCAGCGGCGAGGACCGGCCATCGAGGTCGTTCCAGTTGTACGAGTTGCCGCTCTGATCGAAGGTGCCGTAGTAGCTGGGGCTTGCCGTGTAGGCGCCAACGTCGAACAGGTAGTTCTGATCGAGTCGGATGTAGCGTGTCTGCGGAACCGAATAGAAATAGGTTCCGCTGTAATCGTCGATGAAGTTGGCCATGTTGGCCTCGCCGCCGACCCGATTGCTGGGCGCGGTGTCGCTTGCGGTCGCGTAGCGGTAGTAGCCGCCCTTGCCGTTGTCGAGTGTCGGACTGTAGTAGGCCGCCTTGTACCACTGGTTCTCGGTTGGCAGATAGAAGGTCGGCGCTCCACCGACGTTCGGGTTCACCAGGTTGCGCCGAACCGCCGTACCGCCCACGGCACCGTCGAGTCGGTAGGCGCCGTCCTCGGTCGTCGTCGGTCCCTGGGGGCCAACGGGCTGGCCGTTCGACATCCAGTTGGCGAAGCGCGCCACATCGAACCAGCTGACATACGTGATCGGGCGCTGCGAACTATCTCCGGCATTGTTGAGCGGGGTGTAGGTGTAGGCGCCGGGAGAGCCCGACTGCACGATGCCTGCGCAGTTCTTCACGAAGAACATCGCGGGGTCGTAGAGGCCGTACCTGTCTTCCTGCGACGCAACGGCATTCAGGAAGTCGCAGTATTGCCGGATCGTGACCTCGTAGGTTCCGATCCAGAAGGTCTGTTGCACGCGTCCAAAGCCCGTCCTGTTGTCTGCCTTGTTGCGGGGATTGCCGATGCGCCTCAGTTGGTAGTTGATCGTGGAGGGGTGGGCATTGGTGGCCGCCAAACGGAAGCCGACGTTGTTGCTCACGCCCGCGGCCGTGCTGCCCAGGCGGTAGTCGGATTGAAGATAGCTGAAGTACGAGGTCCAGCCGCCGCCCCTGATCGTCCGGAGGAGCGAGGCGCTGCCGTCCATGTCGGTCAGCTCCCAGACGCTACCGTTCATGTCGTAGGTGCCGTAGGGGCCGGGCGAACTGGTGAACGCGCCGACGTTCGTGAGGTAGTTCTGGTTGAGATCCAGGCTGAGTTCCTGGGTCATAGCGAACAGACCCTGGGCGACATAGTTCACATGGTTGGCCGCACTCCCCGCGATGTTGCCCGGATTGCTGTTGCTGTTGGTTGCGTAGAGCGTGTAGCCGCCCGCGCCGCCGTTGAGTTCGGGGTTGTAGTACGCCGCCTTGTACCACTCGTTCTCGGTCGGAATGTAGAAGAACGGCTTCATCCCCGTGTTGGGATTGATCGCATTGATGCGCACCGCGTGACCTTCCGAGTCGCGGTCCTCTCCTTCGCGCTCGGAGTCGCTGTCCTCTACTTCTCCTTCGCACTCGGAGTCGCTGTCGTCTCTCAGGTCGTAGGCGCCGTTCTCGGTTGTCCTGCCGTTCTGAGGTCCGGTGGGCTGGCCGTTCGACATCCAGTTCGCAAAGCGCGCGGCATCGAACCAGCTCACGTAGGTGACGGGCCTGCCACCCGCTGTCGCCGCGGCGGACTGGACCGCTCCACTCGGCTCGATCGCGGAGTACACATAGTTGCCCCGGGGGCCGTCTCGGCGAATGCCCGCGATCATCGGATCGCTCGCCATGAGGGGGTTGTACAGCCCATGCCGATCCTTCTTGGCGACGGCGTTGAGGAAGGTGACATACTCGGCGATGGTCACGCTCCGCTTGCTGATCGCAAAGGTGTGCTCCACGCGCCCCAGCCCCGTCGCGGGATCGGCCGGGTTGTTGGGGTTGCCGATGTTTGCCATCTCAAAGCCCACGTCATCAGCGGTCGCGGCGCCGTTCCAGGCCAGGATCGCCGCAATGCACGAGAGCATGCGCAGGGCGCTGCTCCGGCTGGAGGCGGGGAAGGAGCGGTACGTGCGGCCGATCGTGCGGGGAAGGGGCGCGCTGACGGCACTTCCGCCATCCGTGAGACTCTGCATGATGGAACTCCTCAATGACGCAACTCTCGGTGCAGACCCGACGAGCCCTCCTTGAAACGACGGTCCGAACAGGTTCGAAACGAGTTGCCAAAGCGGCGACGGGACGGTCGCCTGCACGGGGTCGGAGGCTACACCATCGATCCCCCGCAAACAAGGGGAATGCAAACGATTCCCGAGCAGCGGACTCGGAGCGCCAGCGCTTGATCGGCTGAGGCATCGCGCTGCGGGAACACCGGCTCGGCCGTTGGGAGATCCATGAGGGGTCATCGCGCAGCCGAACCCCGATAGGATCCCCGTCCATGCACGACTACCAGCGGAAGTTCATCGATTTCATGGTCGAAGTGGGGGTCCTCACCTTCGGCGACTTCACCACCAAGAGCGGCCGCAAGACGCCCTACTTCGTGAACACCGGCAAGTACCGCTCGGGCGTGCAGCTCGCGAAGCTCGGCCGCGCCTACGCCGACGCGATCGAGCGCTCGTTCCCCGATGGGTTCGACTGCCTGTTCGGCCCCGCGTACAAGGGCATCCCGCTGGTCGTCGCCGTCGCGATGGCGTTCGCTGAGCGCGGCCGCGAGGTCGAGTTCTGCTTCAACCGCAAGGAAGCGAAGGACCACGGCGAGGGCGGCCTGCTTGTCGGCCGCAAGCTGCAGAACGGCGACCGCGTGCTCATCGTCGAGGATGTCACCACCGCGGGCACCTCGATCCGTGAGACCGTCCCGGTCCTGCGCGCCGCCGCCGACATCCGTCTTGCGGGCCTCGTCGTCTCGGTCGACCGCCAGGAGCGCGCGAGCGATGCATCGACCTCGACCGCGCTCGCCGAGGTCGGCCGTGAGTTCTCGATGCCGACCGCCGCGATCGTGAACAT
>NZ_JBIKNZ010000090.1:0-11877 GCF_044358365.1 Phenylobacterium sp.
AGCCCGGCGTCCTAGACCGTCAGCGCCGCGATTACCTGTTCCAGCACCGCGCGGGCCTTGCCGCGCATCTCGTCGTCAGTGGCGTCCTGGATCGGATGGTCCACCAGCACATAGCGCGCGCCCTCCATGCCCAGCGCCTTGCGCTGAACCTCGGCGGCCTGGCCAAATTCGCTGGAGGCGATGGTCACCGCCGGAAGTCCCTGGATCTCGAACCACACAGTGTCGTGCAGACTGCACGTCGTGCATGATCCTCAATCGGCCAGGCCTTCCACCAGAACCGCGCACTCGGCCTTGATCTTCAGGCGCAGGTCCGACGGGCAGGGCTTGGTGAAGGTGGGCTTGGCATAGCGCTTGATCTCCACCTTCGGATACCGGGCTGCCATCAGCACTTCCAGCTCGTCCAGCAGGATGTTGCCGCGGGGCTTGGCGATATCCAGCAGCCCGATCACACCGGTGATATCGCCCGTTCGCGCGGTGATCTGGCGCTCGACGGGGACCCGCTCATCGGTCGGGTCCAGAATGGTCGTCATCGACATCCTCCCTGGTTCAGTCCTGAGGCTATCAGTATTCGATTTTGCGGGAAACGCTGATCGATCCCATCGGTCCGGTGACCCAGCCGTGGAAGGCGGCCGAGAACTTTCCGGCGTCTGACCCCGCCACCACGATGTGGATGTAGGCGTCGCTGGCGAACTTGGAGACCGGCGTGTCGAGCTGCGCGTCCGTCATCTTCGCGGCCATGGCCTGGGTAATGCCGGCGCCCGAGATCTCGTTGGCCACCATCTCGCGCATGGGTCGCGTCGTCACTGCCTGGATGCGTTCTCGCAGACGCGCCTTGGAGTAGGGTCCCTCGCTGGTCAGGGTGGCGACATGTTCGGGACAGACCACCAGCAGGGCGTCGGTGTGCATCCGCCGGATCTTGGACAGGAACATGCTCTCCAGCCCCAGGCCCAGCGTGCCGCCCATCTGGTCGGGTCCGCGGGACTCCTGATCCACGATCTGGACCGGGCCGCTGGTCATGGCGAAGGCGGTGACCACCGAGTCCTCGGCCTTGAAGCCGCGCTCCACATGCAGCGGATCCCAGGGCGAGCCCTCCTCCCACTCCGGGAAGCACATGGTGAACTTCATCGGATTGCTGAGCGTGGAGCGGTCCACGCCTCCCGGCTGTGCGCCGCCGACATTGCGCACCACCAGCCTGAGCGCCCGGCCAATGGTGGCGTTGGCGCGGCTGCCCGGCCCCAGCGCTCCCAGCCTCATGTTCATGCCGATGCGTTCACGGATCGGGCCATTGACCACCAGCACCGGCGAGGCGCCCATGGTGGTGGCGGTCACGCCATGCATGTTGAACTCGTCAGTGCAGACGGCCTCGACGGCGGCGATCACCACCGGCAGGTACTCGGGCTTGCAACCCGCCATCACGGCGTTGATGGCGATCTTCTCCACCGTCACCGGCGCCATGTTGGGCGGTACAACGGCCACGATATCCTGCGGCGCGCGCGGTGTGCCCGCCAGCATGCGGATCACCCGCTCGGCCGTGGGCGGGATCAGCGGCAGGCCGTCGCTGAAGCCCTGGTCGAACATGAACTCGGCGATGTCGTCAGCGGTGGCGATTTCGATCCGCCGCGCCCGGATCGGGCTGTCGTCGGCCTCGGCCTGTAGCTTGTCATGGATCTCCGGGTCCAGGTGCTTGGAACCGCAGCCGGGCCGCCAGTCCGGCAGGTCCGCCCAGGCGATGACGGCGGGGGCGGCGTCGAGATCGGCGGCGATCTGGCGGTCCAGCGCCTGCCACTCCTCCCGTACAAATCCTTCCAGCTTGGTCTTCACCACGCCATCGGCGCCGATCCAGTAGACCGCCGGAACAATCTCGAAATCCCAGGCGAAGGAGGTCTTGCACGCGCTGTCGTCCAGGAACGGCAGGGTGAAGCCGTGGCGATCCTGCAGGATATCGTTGCCCTCGCTCGACTGGCCCAGCACCAGCACGTCGGCGGCCTCACCCCACGCCAGGTGAAACGCCTGCAGCAGCGGCGCCGCCAGATTGCAGGTGTGGCAATCCTCCTTGATGAAGGCGATCAGGCTTGGCCGCGCCGTCGGGAACCGCCGGGTCTGGCCGGCGCGGTCGGTCAGGGCGAAAGGCGGGCAGGGCACGGTCATCGAACGGATCTCATCACAGGCTTGGCGGAGATGGATGGGAATCGAACCCACCACACGCCTTTTGGACGTGTCACTGGTTTTGAAGACCAGGGAAGCCACCAGACTCCAGTCACCTCCAGACGAGATGACAGTAGGACGGGATGCGCCGGGACGCGAACGACTTTCTGGTGGCGTACTCTTGCCTCACGGCTGCGGGTTACCTGTCAGCATACTCTCGAAATCCTGCCCACCATTGAAAACACCGACAATCGTCACCAAACCCTCGCCAACCGCAAAGGCGATCACGACTCCCCGAAACGCCAGGGTTCGAAGACTCGGTCGAATGTCGTTTCGCGGTGCACCGCGTTCAGGGAACCGGCTCAACTTTTCACATTGATCCAGGATTTTGCCGACGAACCGCTCAGCTGTGCGCGGCGATGCTTCAACAGCAATGTATCTGTAGAGCGCGATCAGTTGAGCATCAGCCTCGGGAGAAACGACTATGCGGTAGTCCGCCATCAGGCTTTTGGGGCCGCGCGATCATGCTCCTGCGCCAGATGCGCCCGCACCTCCCGGAGCGACAAGCCACGGCCAGGATCCGCGGCCATGGCGTCATAGGCCTGGACCACGTCGGTTTTCAGCCAGGCTTCGATGGCGCGGTCGCGCGCCTGGAGCGCGCGAAGCCCCTCACGGATGACCTCGCTCTCACTGGCGTAGTCGCCGGACGCGACCTTGGCCCTGACGTCTGCCGCCATCTCATGGGGAAGGGTTACGCTGAACTGTTGGGTTGATCGCATGGATAGCCCTCGCCTCAGTAGGATTTAATCATATTGGACGTTCCACTCAAGTGGGAACCCTGCTTGAGCGCCTTTCGGCGCCACCGTGACTGCAATTCCGTGCCTACGCTTCCACGACCCTGCGCACATCCCCTTCCCGCGTCGTCCGTCCCATCTCGTCCAGATACTCCAGCACCGGCACGATGAACTTGCGGCTGGTGCCCAGCGCCGCGCGGGCCTCGCCGGTCGTGAAGGCCAGGGGCGGCGGGAAGGCGGAGCCCAGCGTGGCGACGGCCTCGTCGAGGCTGACGGGATGAAACACCAGGGTCTGGCGCAGCGACACATTGCGCAGGGAGATCGCCCGGCCGTCCTCGACCAGTAGCTGGAGCAGGTCGGCCAGGCCCGGATCACCGCCGGTCAGGCTTGCAGGGTCGGGTGGGGTCAGGCCGCCCTCGCGCAGGGCGACCTCCAGATCGTCCAGTTGGCTCAGGGCCCCGGGCGAAAGCGTGGCCAGAGGATCGTGTCCGTTAAGGGCCACCCGTCCAGCGTCAAGGCGGATGGCCCCCTCGGCGGCGAGCGCGCGTTCGACGGCGCTGATAATGTCCCGGGCGGTGTGCCGGGCGAACGCACCCCGGATATCGCCCACGGCTGCCATCCGGCGGGTGGGCGTGGCCCGATGGGCGGCAGCCAGAAGGTCGAGGTACGCGGTGCGCGCAGCCGCCAGGGCGTCACGTGCCGCGAAGCGGCCGTCGCCCAGATCCTGATAATCAAGAGCGAGGTTCAGCTGTGCCGCCGGCGCGTCGCACCGCCCAAGCCGGGTCAGCTCAGCCATCGCGAGTGTGCCGCCATCCCGCGCCGCCAGCTGGCCGGCTATTTCCTGGATGTCGCCGGTCGTTGCGGCCTCCAGCACGGCGCGGCGCAGGCCGGGCCGCCCCCGATAGACCGGCGGATCAGGGTCCAGGACAATGACGCCGCCGATCGTCGCCGCCGGTGACAGGCGCCGCAGCACGCCGCGCTGGCCCGCGTAGGCGATCACGGGCGATGCAAATCGAAGCTGGGCGAAGTCGTCCGCGCCTGGCTTGATGACCCCGGCGCCCATCAGCCGTACCGAGGCGACATCCTGCCGCGCGCCCCACATGAACCTGACCTGATCGAGGTGTTTCAGCGGGCGGGGCGCACCTGCGTCCAGCGTCAGTCGCACATCGACCTGGCTGGTGGCGGTGAAATGGCCCGGCGAACACAGCACGTCGCCGGCCCGGACCTCGTCCAGCGTGACGCCGCGCAGACCTACCGCGACCCGTCCGCCGGGCGGGGCGGCTTCGACGGTCCGGCCATGAACCTGAACCTGGCGCAGGCTGACGCTGCGGCCGGACGGTTCCAGCACCATCCGCATGTCCGGCGTCAAGGGCTGGCCCTGAAGCACGCCGGTCACGACCACGCCGGCGCCGGGAACCGTGAAGGCGCGGTCGATGGGCAGGAAGGCGCCGGGCAGGGCGGTCGGCGGCGGCGCTGTGGAGCGGAGGGCGTCAATCGCCGCGTGGAGTTGGTCCAGGCCCTGCCCGGTCAGGGCCGAGCAGAAGACCACCGGCGCCCCGGCCAGGAAGGTTCCGGCCAGCGTCGCCTGCATGTCCGCGCGCCGCTCGGCCTGCAGATCCGGCGACGCGAGATCTGCCTTGGTCACCGCGACCAGGCCGACCCTGAGACCCAGAAGCGCGGCGATCTGCAGATGCTCCCGTGTCTGCCGGCCGAACCCCTCGGTCGCCGACACCACCAGCAGGACAGCGCGGACGCCGGTCATGCCCGCGACCATCGCCCGGATGAAATCCTCATGGCCGGGGGAATCGATGACGTCGATCTCGCCCGATGGATAGCCGCGCCAGGCGAACCCCGGCGTGATCGACAGGCCCCGCGCCTGCTCCTCCGGCAGCCGATCAGTCTCGATTCCCGTCATTGCGCGCACCAGGGCGGTCTTGCCGTGGTTGACGTGGCCGATGACGCCCAGGGTCAGGGATGCAGTCGGAATGTACGTCTCCCCCGGGCTGGTGACGATCAGGAGGTTCGACAGTAAGGCTCCGGGAGGCCGGTTCAAACGGCCGAGTTATCGGCGGTCCCTTGCCCGGGCGGCCGCCGGCTCGCTACAACAATATCTTACAGGAGACAGACCCGTCGCCCGCCAGGCCCCCAAGCCCGTTCATCAGGATCCGCGTCGGCGTCTGCCGGCGGTGGGCGCGATCTGCGCTGATCCGGTGGCCCTGGAGCTGGGCAAGCGGTTTGGCGACGCCGCAGTCACCCGGACAGTGCGTGCGGCGCTGGCCGATGTTCGCGAACGCCTGCTGAGCGATGCTCCCCTGATCCCGACCGTGGCCTCCCTGCTGGACGAGGTGGAGCGGCGGCTGGTCGACACCGCCCGCGAGACGCTGTTCGGGGTGGTCAACGCCACCGGCGTGGTTATCCACACCAACCTCGGCCGTGCGCCGCTGGCGCCAGAGGCTGTAGCCGCCATGACGCTCGCCGCGGGATACGGCAATCTGGAGCTAGACCTTGAGAGCGGGCGGCGCGCCTCGCGACATGATCATCTGGAGGCGCTGATCGCCGGCGCAACCGGGGCTGCGGCCGGCCTTGCGGTCAACAATTGCGCCGGCGCCGTGGTGCTGGCGCTGGCGGCGCTGGCCGCCGGGACACCTGTGATCGTGTCGCGGGGCGAGATGGTCGAGATCGGCGGCGGCTTCCGGGTGCCGGACATCGTGGCCCAGAGTGGCGCGCGGCTGGTCGAGATCGGGACCACAAACCGCACCCATCTGCGGGACTACGAACAGGCAGTGGCCGACCACCCCGAGGCTCGGGTGATCCTGCGCACGCACCCCAGCAACTACCGGATCACCGGCTTCACCAGCGCGCCGTCGCTGGAGGCGCTGGCCGCCTTCGCCCATGCGCGGGGCCTGTTGTTGGTGGAGGATCTCGGGGGCGGCGCCCTTATCGACCTGGCGCCTTACGGGATCGAGGGAGAGCCGCGGGTACAGGAGAGTGTGAAGGCGGGCGCTGATCTGGTGATCTTCAGCGGCGACAAGCTGATGGGCGGGCCTCAGGCCGGAATCATTGCCGGACCTCGTGAGCTGGTCGAGACCCTGGCCCGCCACCCGCTGGCGCGCGCGCTTCGGCTCGACAAGCTGTCACTGGCGGCGCTGGCGGCGACGCTGCGCCTCTATCGCGCACCTTCCGATCCCACCCTGCGGGTGCCGGTGTTGCGGATGCTGACCCAGCCGGGCGACGTGATCCGGGCGCGGGCCGAGATGCTGGCCGCGATGGTGCGCGACGTTGGCGACCTCCAGACCGAGGTGATCGAAACCCGGAGTTATGCGGGCGGCGGGGCCATGCCGATGCACGCCCTGCCGGGCTACGCGCTCAGCGTTCAGACGCCGGCGATGAACGCGGAGGCTCTGGCGCGCCGACTGCGCACAGGGCCGGTATCGGTGGTCGGCCGGATCGAGCGGGACCGGGTTCTGCTGGATCTTCGCACGGTGACCGACGGCGAACTCGAAGCCCTCTCGGCAGCTCTTCGGCGCGCCTTGACGCCGGGCTGACCGGCGCCTGCGATTCCGGGTTTGTTTTTGTTATGATATAACATATACCCGTAACCGATCAGTCTGTTGCGGTGACCCTCATGAATCTGAAGATCTGTCTGTTGTCGGCTGTCAGCGCGTCCACGCTGGCGACCGCGCCTGCGCTGGCAGAGGAAAAGCCGCTCAACGAGGTGTCGGAAGTGGTCGTCACGGGCGCCCCCTATGCGGTCTCGCTGGATTCCACCACCACCAGCGTCAACATCGTCAACCGCGCGCAACTGCAGGCCGCGCCTGCCGTGGGCCTCGGCGATACTCTCAACGGCATGCCCGGATTGCGCTCCACTTTCTATGGCCCCGGAGCCAGCCGCCCGATCATTCGCGGTCTGTCGGGACCCCGCGTTCAGGTGCTGCAGAACGGCGTGGGCCTGGTCGACGCCAGCTCACTCTCGCCTGACCACGCCGTGGCATCGGAGCCCAGCGAGGCCACCCGGATCGAGGTGTTTCGCGGCCCGGCGACCCTGGCCTATGGCGGCTCGGCCATCGGTGGCGTGGTCAATATCATCGATGACAGGGTGCCCTCGTCGGCGGCGAAGGACGGACCCGAAGGCCACCTCTCGGCCTCCTACGGAACGGCCGACGACAGCTATGCAGCCTCGGCCAACCTCAAGGCCGGCAAGGGCCCCTGGGTGGTTGTGCTGGATGCGGTCAAGCGCAGGAGCCAGGACTATGAGGCGGGCGGTCGCGCCGTGTCGGATATCCTGACGGATGCAACTGGCGAGACGCCGCTGCCTGGCGACAGGGTGCTGAACTCCGACGTCAGCCTGGAGGCCTATGGCGTCGGCGCCTCCTGGATCGGGTCCGACGGCTACATCGGTCTGTCGGTCAAGCGCACCGAGACCCGGTACGGCGTGCCCTTTCCCCAGATCGTCTTCACAACCCCGCCGGAGGAAGGCCCGGTCTACATTGACCTGAAACAGACCCGCGTGGATTTCCGGGGCGAGCGGGGTATCGAACTTGGCCTGTTTGATCGGGCGCGGTTCTCCGTCGGCTATGCCGACTACAAACACGCCGAGGTGGAGGTCGCGAGCCGCGCGGTGGGCACGGTCTTCCGGTCAGAAGGCGCTGAAGGTCGCGTGGAACTGGTGCAGCGCGAGCGCGACGGATGGCAGGGCGCGGTCGGATTCCAGGGACTGCTGCGGGACCTTGAAGCAATCGGAGACGAGGCCTTCATTCCGCCGGTACAGATTGACGAACTGGGTGTGTTCACGCTCCAGCGCCTCGATCTCGAAAGCTGGGGCCTGGAGGGCGGCCTGCGACTGGATCGGCGCAGGCTGGACGCTTCGCTCGTCGGACGACCCACCAGTCCAGCAGCGCGGGCCAACGGCCTGAACTGGGCGAGCGCCGACGCCAACCCAAGCTTTACGAACGTCTCGGCGTCCGGCGCGGTGTTCTGGCGGCCGACGACAGACACTTTCCTCAGCCTCAGCGCGGCGCGCAGCAGCCGGGCCCCCACCGAGTTCGAGCTCTTTGCCGATGGCCCGCACGCGGGCACCGGAGCCTATGAGGTCGGTGACCCGACGTTCCGGTCCGAGAAAGTCACGTCACTTGAGCTGACGGCACGATGGGAGAACGATCGGGCCCGCGCCGAGGCCCATGTCTATCGGGCGCGCTACAACGGCTTCATCGAACAGGCGCCCACCGGGGATATGGTCGATGACGCGGGGGTGATTGACCCGGATGGCGAACTACCGGTGTTCCTGTTCACCCAGTCCGACGCGACCTTCTACGGTGGCGAGATCGAAGGATCCTACGCGATCTGGCAAGGCGCCGGGCGCAGCCTGTCGCTTGAGGCCGCCTATGACTATGTCCATGGCAAGACCAACGGCGCGGCGATCGCCCGCATACCGCCCTGGTCCTTCACCGGTCGTCTTGTCTGGGCCAGCCCGCGATACGATGGCCAGCTTGAGGTTCGCCGCGTGGGTGAACAGGATCGCGTGACCACGTTCGAACTGCCGACCCGGGGCTACACCGTTGTCAACGCCCGGATCAGCTACAAGCCCGTGGAGGACCGCGACCTGCGGGTGTTCCTCGAAGGCCGGAATCTGACGGATCAGGTGGTGCGTGAGCACGCCTCATTCCTGAAAGACATCGCGCCGTCACCCGGGCGTACGGTGCGGGTTGGTCTTGCCCTGAACTTCTGACCGCCTGCTGAGCAGGCATCTGCAGAGATCAAGGGACCAATGGCCTGTGACGCCTTGATCTTGGCGGCGCCGGGTGATCTGCATAAGGACTCCGGATCTTGCCGGACAGTATCCGGGATCATGATGCGGTTGCGACCAGTGGTGGGCCTGTTGGCCGGTCTTGTGGTGATGTCCTTGTCTGCGGCGATGGCCCAGGCCGTATCGTCGTCGGATGCTAGGCTGCATGCGCGGCTGGTGACACTCGACACCCACCTGGACACGCCCGCCAATCTGGAACGCGGCGGCTTCGACATAATGCGCGCCCATCCCGAGCAGGGCCCGTTCTCCCAGATCGACGTGCCGCGTATGCGGGCGGGCGGACTGGACGGCGGCTTCTGGGTGATCTTCACGCCGCAGGGGCCGTTGACCGCAGCCGGCTAAGCGGCCTCTCGCGACACCGCCATCGGTCGGGCGGTGAAGATCTGCGAAATGGTGGCGGCGAACCCGCAGACTTTCGTCCTGGCCACCAAGGCCGATGAGGCCGCGCCCATCGCGGCCGCCGGAAAGATCATCGTCTACCAGAGCATCGAGAATAGCTATCCGTTGGGCGAGGACATCAGCCTGCTGAAGACCTTCTATGGGCTGGGCGTGCGCATGGCGAGCCCGGTCCACACGCTCAACAACCAGTTCGGCGACAGCGCCACCGATCCCGTCAAACGCTGGAACGGGCTGAGCCCGCTCGGTCAGGCCTGGCTGGAGGAAGCCAATCGCCTTGGCATCATCGTCGATGGTTCGCACGCCTCGGACGATGTGATCGACCAGCTTGTCGCCCAGTCCAGGACGCCGATCATCCTGTCCCACCACGGCGCCAAGGCTGTCTTCGCCCACCCGCGCAATCTGGACGACGAGCGCCTGAAGAAGGTGGCGGCGTCCGGCGGCGTTATCCAGATCAACTCGCTCTATGTGGCCCCCACCACTACGACGCCGGAGTTCCGGACAAAGCAGGGCGCCTTGCGGGCCCGGCTGGCCAAGTGGTCCCAGTTGACCTCGGCGGAGCGGACGGCGCTGTCGAAGGAGATCGCGGATCTCGACACGGCCTATCCGAACTGGCGCGCCTCGTTCGAGGACGTGATGGCGAACCTGCTGCATGTGCTGAAGCTGGTCGGGCCGGATCACGTCGGGCTGGGCGCGGACTGGGACGGCGGCGGCGGGGTCAAGGGCATGGAAAGCGTGGCCGACCTGCCCAAGATCACCGCGCGGCTGCGCGCCGCCGGCTATTCCGAAGTCGACCTGCAGAAGATCTGGAGCGGCAACTTGCTCCGCCTCCTGACCCAGGCCGACGCCTATCGCGAAAGTCTGGCTACGGCGCAGGGCAAGTAGCGGTGGGCGTCGCCGTCAGCCGGCCGCCACGCCCAGGTCCTTGAGCGCCGCTTCCCGCAGATCTCGTTTCAGAATCTTGCCGGACGCGGTGCGGGGCAGGGGCTGGTCGGCGAGCAGGATGTAGCGGGGGACCTCGAACCGGGCCAGATGCGCCTGCAGGAAGGTGCGCAGCGCTTCGGGATCCAGACCAGGCGCGCCGTGGACCGTGGCGCCGACCTCCTCGCCCAGCCTTTCGTCCGGCACGGCGTAGACGGCGGCTTCGTGGACGTCCGGGTGCAGCAGCAGGGCCGCCTCGACCTGGCCGCAGCCGATGTTCTCGCCGCCCCGGATGATCAGGTCCTTGATGCGGTCGACGATGAACAGGAAGCCCTCGTCATCCAGATAGGCCAGATCGCCGGTCCGGAACCAGCCATCCTCGAACAGGTTGGCGTTGACGTCAGGCCGGTTCCAGTAGCCGAAGAAGACCGAGGTGCCGCGCACAAGCAGCTCGCCGCGTTCGCTGGCCGGAAGGCTGTGTCCCTGCTCGTCGACGATCTTGAGATCCAGCACTGCCGAGCAGCGCCCGGAACTGGCCGGACGCTCCAGGTAGTCCGGCCCACCGATCCCCGTACCGATGGCGTTGGTCTCGGTCATGCCCCAGCCGGTATTCGGCAAGGCCTTGCCGAACGCGCCCTCGATCTGCTTGACCTGTTCCGGCGCGCGCGGCGCGCCGCCGCCGCCAACGGTAAGCAGGCTGCTTAGATCACGCGACGTGAGCCTGGCCGCCCGCACCAGATCGCCGGTCATGGCGGCGGGCGCGGTGAAGGAGGAGATCTTCTCGACCTCGATCAACTCCGCCGCCCGTTCCGGGTCCCAACGGTACATGCAGACGAGTTTCCGCTGGGCGCGATAGGCCTGCAGGAAGATCGCATTTGCGCCGGTGACGTGGAACAGAGGCACGGCCAGCAGACCGGCCGGCTGAACGACCGGCGGTTCAGGTGCAATCCCGGCCAGCTCTGCGCCGACCACCAGATCCAGCTCCCAGGAGAACAGCGCCGAAAGGACGTTGCGATGGGTCGAGATCACGCCCTTCGGGTGGCCGGTCGACCCGGAGGTGTAGAAGATCATGGCGTCGTCGTCAGGCGCGATGCTGGCGGGTGGCATGTCGACGTCGCCGGCAGCCGCGAGCAGGGTGTTCAGATCCGCGGACCCGACCGACTCTGTGGCCCGCACCGCGATCACCTTCACGTCGACGGGCTTTGCGACCTGGGCCAGGCGATCCAGCCGCTCCTGGTCCGCGAACAGCACCTTGGCGCCACTGTCGCTGAGGCCGTAGGCCATCTCGTCCGGCTGCCAGAGCGCGTTCATGGCCACCGCGATGGCGCCGATGGAGGTCACCGCCATGAAGGCCAGGATCCACTCCGGATAGTTGCGCATCGAAATGGCCACCCGGTCGCCGGGCTGGACGCCGTAGTCCTTGACCAGCAGGCCGCCGATGCGACCGGCCTTGGCCCAGGCCTCGGCGAAGGTCAGCCGGTCAGTCTCGTAGACGATGAAGGTCTTGTCGCTGACCGCATCGGCAAAGAGTTCACGCAGCGAGGCCGGCGCATTCTTGAACACCCGTAGCGACCGGCCCCGGATCATCATCTGCTCGAGTTCGTAAAACTGCCCTGGCGCGGTCAGGGCGGCGATCGCCTCGGCGCGGGTGGCGTACTTGGGCGTAGGCGTATCAGCCAAGGGTCTGGCTCCAGGTTTCCGGATGGGCGTGGGATCGGGGGCTAGATGTGGAGCCTCAATAGGTTGTCCGCGTCGAGGCCGAGTCGGCTGATGGGTGTCTGGGACTTAATCCCGCCGTGTGGCCGATGCCAGTTGTAG
>NZ_JBIKNZ010000033.1:0-34530 GCF_044358365.1 Phenylobacterium sp.
CTGGTCGCCCTGGTTGACCCTGAGCACGCGACCGACAGGTTTGCCCGGACCCCAAGCGAGACGGTCCTGATGATCGCAGTTCCCGAGCCGGGACGCCTGACCGTCGTCACCGGCCAGAGCCGCAAGAAGCCAGACGCGCCCCGCCTGCAGATCATCCTGGAGCGCGTCGAGCCCCATCGCCGCTAGAGGGCCCTTGCAGGTTCGGCAGGATCGGGCACAGATTAAGGTATGCGTAACGCTAACCTTACCCTGATCGGCCTCTGGACCTTTCGCCTGGCGATCGTCCTTTCGATGATTGTGGTGGACGATCCTTTCCGCCTCGCTGCTGCGGCCCTGCTGCTGGCGCTACAGATTCCACTGCACGCCCGGATCAGTATGCAGGGCGTCCGGGCCGCCCGATCCGCGCGATCCGCGCGGGCGGCTATCGTCGAAGTGGGCACGGGTTGGCCAGCTGGCAACGCCTAGACCGGCTTGAGAACTTCCTGCGGCCCCGCCGGCAGTTCAACGAGAATCGCATCACCGGCGGCGACCTGGCCACCGGTGATGATGACCCCCATCACGCCGGCTTTTCTCACAGGATTGCCTTCTGAATCGCGACCGAGACAGGCAGCCATAAGGCCCGGCTGGAGCTCATCAAGCTGGTAGCATGGGTTCCGCAACCCGGTGATCTGCACAACCACCTCCGGTCCGATCCGCAGCATCGCGCCGCGACAGAGGCCCAGAAGATCTACGCCGCGCGTGGTGATATTCTCGCCCATCAGCCCCGGGCGAACCTGAAACCCACGTTCAAGCAATTCGTCGTGAAGTTCGGCGTGGATCAGATGAACCTGCCGAAGATTGGGCTGGGTCGGATCCCGGGCCACGCGGCTGCGATGTTTCACCGTGGCCCCGAAGTGAGCGTCACCTTCCACACCGCAGCCTGCGACCATTCGAATGACGGCGCAGTTGGGTTTGTCAGGACCATGGGTCGCCTTGCGGCTGACGGCAACGACCGACGATGACGTCATGAGTTCGGTGCCCTGGTAACAACAGGAGCTGTGGGATCGACCTCAGCGGGCGCCTTGTAGCTCGGTGGAGGCGGCGCTTCGGGCAATGAAAGTGCAGGCGCATTCAACGCCTCGTTGGTGGCTGCTGCACTTTCTGTCGCCGGTTTGACCCGAGGGGCAGGCTGCACGCGTGCCGGCGTTGCAACACCGGGTGAGGTTCGCGGCGTCGAGTTTGAGGGCAAAGGCGCAGCTTCGGGCTTTGTCGCGACCTGCGGAATTGGCGCCATCGGAGCCGGCGCCGGCGCGCTGGCCGGGGCAATGGCCGACAATTCAAGCTTCGACGCCAGCCGCGCCTCCTGCACCCGGCTCAGCAGCATCGCCAGGCCAAGGATCCCGGCGACACCGACCATCGTCGCTATCGCGGCAGGCCATACAGACCGCTTGGCCCTGTAACGAGGTTTACGGGGCGGCGTAACGATCACTGGCGAGACTTCGAACGGTTCCTGCGGGTCAGGGTCCTGGGCTGGAGGTTCTGCGAAAGTCGGCGGGAGAGACTGAGGATCCTGTAAGGGCGCTGCCGGGACTTGTGGGCTTGTCAGGCCCGGGGGCGCCGGCGGCGCACCACCGCCGATGTCCATGCGGCTTGCGGGTGCAGCTTCGATCGGTCGAACGAACACCGGCGTGATCGTATGAGGTGGAGTAGGCAAAGATGGTTCCGGTACGGCAGTTTTCGGCATCGGCCCCACCCGGAATGGGGCCTGCGGCATCTTCGGCCAGGCGCTTTTTCGGGCGAAGGGGTTGTCGTCGGGTTCGTCGGTCATGGATACAGCATCTTGCGGACGGTTGGCTGCACTATGGCCCGATCCGGACCTGTCTGCCGATCAAGATCAACAGATAGAACGGGATGGCTACCGATTCCCGCAAACACATCGCGATCCAGTGGCGCCAGGAGGCCCCGCCGCGTCCTCGGGGAACAGGACCTCTTGCGCTCCTGACGCCGTGGAACGCGAGCCCGAGGCGAATTCGCGGCAAATGATAGGCGTCACTGCAAACGACGACCACCGAATGTCCTGCACGATGGACCTGTTGCGTCGCCGCCGTGATGTTCTGGAGTGTCGTGAGGCTTGCATCGTCCCTCAGCAGACGGTCATGAGCAACGCCTGCGGCAAGCAAGTGATCATAGATGATGGACGCTTCGGTGGGCCCCGCGCGCTGGGCGCCGCCCGAACACAGGATCGGCGCGTCGGGATGCTGGCCAGCGGCAGCCATACCAAACGAGATCCGCCGCAGAAGAGCCGGAGAAGGATGACCGTCGGGCTGAAGCGCTGCGCCGAAGATCACAATCAGAGGGGAATCGGCCACGACAGGTCCAGCCGGGCGCAAAATCTACCCGTTCAGGGGCGGGTGATAGTTTTCCACCAGATCCTGCCGCTCGGCCTCCCTTACGGCGCGGGTGACATTCAATCGGGTCAGCAGCGTCGCAGCCGCAAACTTGCGGCGGGCCTTCTCCAGATCGGCCCGCCAGCTCTGGCTGGCCAGGTTGTCGGTTTCGCCCGCAAAGACAACGTTGGCGCCTTCGCTGGTCAGCTCGGCGATCACATAGTTGGCGCCCGCCGGTGGCAGGAAGCGGTTCTCATCCAGGTGGCTGTAGCGGTATCGGGTCCCGGAGGCCCCGGCGAGGTCGAACTGACGCGTCACTCTGAACTCCTGCTGGGACTTGGGCCGTTCTCGCCCGAACGATCAAGCGGCTCAGAATCAACTCCCTGTACATACGCTATGGACTGGGATCAAAACTTGCCTGAGCTTGGCTGTCAGCTTCCGCCGCACTTTTGCGACGACTGAGGAACAACCCGCGCCATATGAACGTTTGGGGCGCACTCGTCTCTGTTAATGTGACTTTCAATCAAAGGTGCGCCTCAGCCACACGCTACGGGCTGGACCGCCGCCCACAGTGCTGAAACAACACGAGTATGCAAGGACCGGCTGAATTCAGTCTGCAGGATACAACGGGCGGCCAGACGGCTGTGCTCGCTGGCGACTGGACGACCACTCATCTCGGCACCTGTGGTGATGAGTTGCGAGACGCAGTCCGCGTGCGAAGTGATGTGACTTTCGACCTTGATGCGGTTCGACGGATGGACACTGCGGGCGCCTTTGCCGTGGTCCGCGCCGCTGGTGAAAAATTCGATCTGACGCGAGTAAAGGCGAAACCCGAAACGCGGCGCCTGCTGGAACTCGTGGACGCGGCATACCGCGTAAAGCCGGTGGTGCGAAAGGAACCCGAGGGCTTCAATCAGCTCACAATCCGGGTCGGGCGTGGCGTCGTCAGCCTGGGAGAAGAATTCCTCGACACGATGGCGTTCCAGGGTCGCTTGCTGGTCGCTACCGTGCGGATGATCGGGCGGCTGGTGACAGCACCAGGTCGAATTCGGTGGGCGCCGATTTTCTCCCAGATGGAACGGTCCGGACTGGACGCCATTCCCATTGTAGCGGTCACGACCTTCTTTGTAGGTTCGGTTGTCGCTCTGTTGGGGGTCAACCTGCTCCAGCAATTCGGCGCCGAAGTCTTTGTGGTGGAACTGATCGGCGTAGCGATGATCCGTGAATTCAACATCGTGATCACTGCCGTCCTGCTGTCGGGCCGCTCGGCCTCGGCCTTCGCGGCGGAGCTCGGGTCCATGAAAATGACCCAGGAGGTAGACGCCATGCAGGTGATGGGGGTGGATCCTTTCGAAGCCCTGGTGCTACCCCGCCTGATTGCAATGCTGATAACCATTCCACTTTTGACCTTCATCGCGACCCTGGCCGGTTTGCTTGGGGGTCTGGTGGTCACCTGGTCGATGCTCGGGCTGGGCCCCGTTTTCTTCCTGCAGCGTATCGTGGAAAACGTTGGCTCGACTCACTTCTTTGTCGCTCTGGTCAAGGCGCCGTTCATGGCCGCAACCATTGCCGGTATCGGCTGTCGCCAGGGTCTGCTGGTGGGCGGCGATGTTGAGTCTCTGGGGCGACGCGTGACGGCCGCGGTGGTCCACGCGATCTTCGCAATCATAATGCTGGACGCGATCTTCGCCGTCATTTTCATGCAGCTGGACATATGACCGAGACCCGCCCTGGCCGGAATGCGACGGACGAGGAACTTCTGGATCAGGAGGGTCCCGCGATCGTCATCGAAGGCCTTTGCACCCGGTTCGGCGATCACGTTGTACATGAAAATCTGGATCTCACGGTACGCAGGGGCGAGGTTCTTGGCATCGTTGGCGGCTCGGGATCAGGTAAGTCTGTTCTGCTCAACAGCATCATCGGACTACGCCAACCCGACGCAGGGTCGATCACCGTCTTCGGCCAGCAACTCCAGCGCGCCTCGCGTCGCCGCTGGAGCGCGCTGGAGCGGTCGTGGGGCGTACTGTTTCAGGGCGGCGCCCTGTTCTCCAATCTGACAATTCGTGAGAATGTCGCGGCGCCTATGCTGGAACACACTCGCCTCTCGCGACACGATGCCCACGAGCTTGCGGATCTGAAGATCGCCATGGCGGGGCTACGACCCGAAGCCGGATCTTTGAAACCTTCGGAGTTGTCCGGCGGCATGCGAAAACGCGCAGGCTTGGCCCGCGCCCTGGCGCTGGATCCGGAACTTGTCTTCCTGGACGAGCCGACTGCGGGCCTGGATCCGATCGGCGCAGCGGCCTTCGATGAATTGCTCAAGGACCTTTGCGACAGTCTGGACCTTACCGTCTTCATGATCACACACGACCTCGACAGCCTCTACAAAGTCACCGACCGTGTGGCGGTGATCGCCGACAAGACCGTGGTGGCGGTGGCCCCGGTTCGCGAGCTGGAACATTCAGAACACCCGTGGATTCAGGAATACCTTTTGGGCGAACGCGGTCGCGCGGCGCGGGGCGGTGGCAGGGGATCTGAGGGCTGATGGAAAAGAACGCCAACTATGCGTTGGTCGGCCTGTCCACGCTGATCCTGACCGTCGCGCTGATGGTCTTCGTGGTCTGGCTGGCGCGCTTGAACTTCAATGCGGAGTACGACCTCTACGACATCGTTTTCGAGGGTCCTGTCCGGGGCTTGACTGAAGGCGGCGAAGTTCATTTCAACGGCATCAAGGTCGGTGAGGTTACCAAGATCGAGTTGGACCCATCAAACCCCAAGAACGTTGTTGCTCGAGCGCGGGTGACCGGCGATGTGCCAATCCGGATCGACTCCTACGCAACCCTTGAGCCTCAGGGCATCACCGGCCTCAACTATGTCCAGATCATCGCCGGAACCTCAACGAAGCAGCTCCTGAAGGACTATTCCGCCAAGCGCTGCACCCGCATCGGTGGCGGTTGCGTTCCCCGACTGGCCAGTCGGCGCAGCACGTTCTCCGACCTGCTGGAGGGCGGGGGAACAGTGCTGACCCGCTCGATCGAGGCCCTGGATCGGGTGAACCGTGTGTTGTCGGATCAGAACGTCCGTACGTTCTCCGCTGCGCTCTCGGATGTCCAGGCTGTGACGGCAGAGCTGCGCGAGCGCAAGGCCCTGCTCGCGGACGTGCAGAGCGCCGTTCAACGGCTGGAAGAGGCGACGGCCGAGATCGCGCTTCTCTCGAAAACCACGCGCGATGTGGTGGACGGCGACGGTCGCCGGGCCATTCGTAGCCTGGCTGACGCCGCCAGGGAGACACAGGTCACGGCCAGGGAGATACGCACCATGGCGGAGAAACTTCAGGGGCCGACTTCTGACTTCGCCATCAACGGCCTGCCGCAGGTCACGGCAGCGGTAATCCAGCTGCAGACCTCGGCCGAATCTCTTGAGCGCCTGATCAATGAGGTTCAGTCGAGCCCCACCGGCGCATTGGTCAAACCGCCTGCCAAGGAAGTGAAAGTCCCGAAATGAGGCCCGCCTCCACCACGCTCCGAATGGTCGTTCTGACCACCATATCCTTGGCCCTGAGCGGATGCATCACCCTGCTGCCCAAGGCGAAGCCGGTGGACCTCTACCGGTTTGGCCAACCGGTATCTGCCGGGGTCGAGACAGTACAGACCGGGACAGTTGGCGTTGTCCGCGCAACGGGAGGGTTTCAGCGCGAGGCCGCCGGCGACCGGCTGGTGACGATCGCGTCGGGCAAGGTGGCGCTGATCGCTGAAGCCCGCTGGGTGACCCCCGCCGTCACACTCTGGGACGAGGCCGTCCTGGCGGCGTTTGATGCCGATAACGGTCGCGTACGGCTGATCGCGCGGGGCGAACCCGGGCGCGCAGCCTATGTGCTGCGCTTGGACGTCCGCAACTTTGAAGTACTCTACGAAAAGGGTCCAAAAGCAGCGCCGACCGTATTGGTTCGTGTACGCGCAGCGCTCACGTCAAACGCGGACCGCGGCCTTGTCGGTGAGCGGATCTTCGAAGCCAGGATCACGCCCTCGGACAACAAACTCTCAGAGATCGTTCCGGCCTACGACCGCGCCGTGGCTGAGGTTCTTAAGCAGGTGATCGGCTGGACCAAAGAGCTGGCGATTCCGGCCTAAGCTACCATCCCCGCCTGCCGCTTCGCCGCCGTGATCGTGTTCTGCAGCAGCACTGCCACGGTCATTGGCCCGACCCCGCCCGGGGCCGGCGTTATCCAGCCGGCGACGCCCAGTGCTTCCTTATAATGCACATCCCCCACGATCTTGGTCTTGCCAGCGGCAGCCTGTTCGGGATTGTCAAACGGCACACGATTGATGCCGACGTCGATCACGCAGGCGCCGGGCTTTATCCAGTCGCCGCGGATCATCCGGGGACGACCCACGGCGGCCACCAGAATATCGGCCTCCCGGCAGACCGACGGTAGATCGACGGTGCGCGAGTGGGCCATGGTCACGGTGCAGTCTGCGGCCAGCAGCAGCTGGGCGATCGGTTTGCCTACGAGAAGGGAGCGCCCCACCACAACGGCGCGTTTGCCCGTAAGGTCGCCCAGGGTCTCGCGCAACAGGATCAGGCACCCTGTCGGCGTGCAGGCCACCAACGATGGAAGTCCCGCCACGAGCCGACCTGCGTTGATCACGCTCAGGCCATCCACGTCCTTGTCCGGACTGATAGCGGCGATCACCGCGCTCTCGTCCAGATGTTTCGGCAACGGCAGTTGCACCAGAATGCCGTGGATCAAGGGGTCGACGTCAAGTTCGCCAACCAGCCGCAGCAGATCCTCCTGCCGGGTGTCGGCCGGCAACCGATGGGTGACCGAATGCATACCTGCCGCCAGCGACTGCTCGCCCTTTGACTTCACGTAGCCCTGCGAGGCGGGGTCGTCACCCACCAGCACGACCGCCAACCCGGGCTGCAGCCCGCGCTCGGTCTTCAGCCGCGCCACTTCTGTCTTGACTCTGGTCAGCAGGCGTTCGGCATGGACCCTGCCGTCGATGATCCTGGCGGTGGTTTCAGTCATGTGGCGCTGGTAGCGCCTGCGGCCCCGACGCGCAATCGCAGCCAGGCGACGACCGCCCAGGCGTGGGACTCCCGATCCAGCCGAAGAAGCGCATCGAACGGCGCCAGCCAGACGAGTTCGTGATCCTCCTCGATCTTCAAGGCCGCATCCTCGCCCGCCACCCGGCCAGCGAAGAACGCGCCGCGCGTATTTCGGACGACGCCGTCGTGGTGCAGAAAGAAATGGTCGGCGCGGATGAAGGGCGCTGCGTCGAGGGCGACGACGAGACCAGCTTCCTCACCGCACTCACGGATTGCAGCCTGAACCTCGGTTTCGCCCGGATCAATCCCGCCGCCCGGCAGATGCAGCAGATGCCCTCGCCCCAGCCAGGGTACGCGCACCAGAGCGATAAGGCCGCCCCGCTCAATTACGGCGAAGGCGGCCGGACGATCCGGGCAGGCAGACTCATCTTCGGCAGCCCCGAATTGCGGGATCGCCATCAGTCGACCGAGGAGAGTGCGACGTAGGGGTTGACCTTGCCCGACAGCACATCCTGTACTGCGATAGGTCGCCATCCGACTTTGGTGGTGGCGCTGGCTCGCCAGGCTTCAACAATCAGGTCCCGAAGCTCCGAGGCGCCCTCTGCCAGTCGGGCCGTCGCGAAGGTGCCGCCGCGCGGATCGCCCGGCTTCATGCCGCCAGCCTTCTCCATCTCGTAGAGCGGGATGACCTGGTCGCGTGACTTAAGCAGATAATCCGTCACCCGTTGTTCGATAGGGCAGTAACAGCTTCGGAACGGCGCGACGGCCTTTGCGACATCAACCTGCGACACGCGGGATTTGACCATTTCTCCCTCGAAGGGAGCATGGATACGGGCCGTCGTATAGCCATTCGGGTTCGGATAGTCACCCCAGCCGTTGTAATGGATCGACACGTGGAGGGGCTGACTGCCATCGCCCACGAAATGGGACAGCTCGCCTATGTCCTTGAGGATTAGCGCCTCCCGCCGGCGGATGTCTTCCTTGAACCAGACCCTGTTGCCTTTCCAGGCGGGGTTGACGATGGCAGCGTTCAGGACGCGCCAGTAGGCCAGATTTATGGTGAGCTGCTGGTAGCGGTCGATGATGGCGTAAGGCAGGTAGCCAGCCTTCCACTCATCCAGATTGAACAGCCGAAGTTGCGTGGCGTAGTCGGCCCGGGTGACGGCCAGAGGGACCATCATCGGGCCGCCCAGCAACTTGCCCTGTTCGTCGATGTCGATGAAGTGCGCGCCCTCGCGGTCGGTATCATGCAAACGCCCGGCCCCCTTGTGGCGATCCGGCTCACGGGAGAGTTCACCGACGTCGAGGATGGTTCTCGGGCTACGCAGGAAACCCGGCAACTCGCCTGGCAGGCTGCGCATCGCCTCCTGGCCGATCATCCGGTGACCACTCCCGCCCCAGGCCAGGGCACCGCCGGGCGCAGTGGCGAGCAGGGCAGCAACGGCAAGAGCGACGAGGCGTTTCATGGACCGCATTTGCGCTGTCGATCCCGGCCAAGGCAAGGCGCTTTCAGTTGATCTTCAAAACCTGTTCAACGCGCTCGATCCAGCCAGTGACGTGCGGGTAGTCGGCCAGGTCAAAACCGCCCTCCCCGGCCATCCGCGTATAGGCAACCAGGGCCACGTCGGCGAGGCTGACATGATCGCCAACCAGAAAGGCTGAGGTAGCCAGACCGTCCTCCAGACGTTGCAACGCCGCCCGGCCACGTTCCACCAGTCGCGGCTCGAGGTCGGCTACCGCCTTGCCCTGATAGCGCACCTGAAACCGCGCCACCGCTACATAGGGCTCGTGGCTGTATTGCTCCCAGAACATCCACTCCAGCATGCGGGCGCGGTCATAGGATTCGACCGGGATCAGCGCCGAGCCTTCGGCCAGATGCAGGATGATGGCGTTGGATTGCGACAGCGCCCGACCGTCATCGAGAACGACGACAGGCACCTGGCCCGCTGGATTCATCGCCAGGAAGTCCGGCGTGCGAGACTCACCTTTCATGATGTCGACCTCGATCCAGTCGTACGCAAGACCCAGAAAATCCGCTGTCCAGGCCACCTTCAGGCAATTCCCCGAGATCCGATCTCCATAGATTTTCATGATTTCTGCGCTCCATCTGGCGGCGAGGAATCGTGTGAAACCCAAATGTAAGCAAGGCAGCCTGCTATGCAAACGCTGTGAGTTTTTCTCGCAGTTCTCGCCAAGTCGGCTTTCCGATGTTGCCCCGTTAAGGCTTAGCGGGTAGGAAGACGTCACTCCAGTCAACCGACGAAGGAGACGCCGTCCATGCGACGCCGCCTCGCCGCCCTGGCAGCCTTTTCCGCCCTTTCCCTGTCATTCGGTGCACAAGCTTCGACTGGCGATCCCGTGGGCGATCTGATCACGTCCGTAATCTCGGGCGCCCTGCCCGGCGCCGGGGTCTTCAACGTGAAGGCCACACTGTATCACGCCGGCGCCAAGGGTGTAGGTTCGCTAGACAGTCTTGGTTGCCGCGTTGTGCCCATGCGCACCCTGGCTGTGGACAAGTCCATCATTCCCCGCCGCACCGTGGTCTTTATCAAGGAGACGGTGGGCCTGAAGATGCCTGACGGCGAAAAGCATGACGGCTACTGGTATGCTTCTGACGTTGGCGGCGCGATCAAGGGCAAGCGCATCGACCTCTACACCGGGCATAGCGCCGCCTCGATGCAACCGATGAGGGGCCTGAACCTGGCCACCCTCACCGCGGTAAAGGTCGGCAATTTCACAGGCTGCCCGCCGAAGTAGAATCCTCCCTCCCGGTTTTGGGGGGATAAGGACAGAATGCTCCACAAGCCCAGTTTCCACGTGTTCACTGGCGGCCCGGTCGTCGGCAAGATCGCGCTCATCGGTTATCTGAAAAGCCGTGGCGAACATGTCGTAGAAGAATCCGCGCGGACGGTGATCCGTGGACAGGTCGCAGCCAATGGCAAAGGCGTCCCCTCGGTCGATCCGAACCATTTCGCAGACCTCACAGCCGCCCGCGCAGCATTCGTCCTGACCGCTGTCGGGTAGAGGCCGCTTACGTTTCCACGAACGCCCGCTCGAGCACGAAGTCACCGGGGCTGGCCAGCGAGCCCTCGACGTAACCCAGATCCAGTAGTTGCTGCTTCAGATCGACCAGCACGGAGGGGCCGCCGCAAAGCATCACCCGGTCCTCCGCAGGATTGAACGGCGGCAGGCCCAGATCGCGGAACATCTGGCCCGAAGCGATCAGGTCCGTTATCCGACCCTGGGTCTTGAAAGGCTCCCGCGTGACTGTAGGGTAGTACTTCAGCTTGGGGCCAATGAGTTCGCCCAGAATTTCGTCCTGAGCCAGTTCGTGGTCGAGCAAACCCGCATAGTTGAGGTCCGCGATGCGACGCACGGTGTGGGTCACGATCACGTCGTCGAACCGGTCATAAACCTCTGGATCACGCGCCAGCGACAGCCAGGGCGCCAGACCTGTGCCGGTGCCCAGCATATAGAGCCGCTTGCCAGGCTTCAGGCCGTCCAGCACCAGCGTGCCGGTGGGCTTGCGACCGATGAGCACCTGGTCGCCAACCTTGATGTTCTGCAGACGCGAGGTCAGCGGGCCGTCTGGAACCTTGATCGAATAGAATTCTAGTTCCTCGTGCCATGACGGCGAGGCGATGGAATAGGCGCGCAACAGCGGTTTGCCGTCGTCCTTCATTAGGCCGACCATAACGAACTGCCCGCTGGAAAACCGCAGGGCCGCGTCGCGTGTCGTGCGGAACGAGAACAGGGTGTCGGTCCAGTGCTGGACCCAGGTCACCGTCTCCACGAAGAAGGCGCCCGACGCCTTGAGCGCCGGCTGAACCAAACTCACATCATTCATCCCGAAAGCCCTAGATGTCGCCGCCGACGTTGTTGGGCGTCCCCGGCGAACGCGCCACATGGATACCGCACTCGGACTTGTCCAGCCCTTTCCAGCGCCCGGCCCGCACATCTTCGCCTTCTGCCGCCGGTTGGGTGCATGGCCAGCAGCCAATCGACGGGAAACCCTGCGCCACCAGCGGATGCGCCGGCAGGTCGTGCTCGGCCACATAGGCGTCGAGGTTCTCCTTGCCCCAGTTGGCAAGGGGGTTGAACTTCAGCTTGCCTTCAGAGGCCTCCACCACCGCCAGGCTCAGCCGGTCGCCCCCATGGAAGCGCTTGCGTCCGGTGAGCCATCCATCGAAGTCGCCCAGCGCCCGGTCCAGCGGCAATACCTTGCGGATGTTGCAGCAGGCATCGGTATCGGTCTCCCAGAGCTTGGCCAGCGGGTCGCCGGTGGCGAGGTCCTGGTGGGCGGGGCGCAGGTCGCGCACATCGGTCAGACCCAGTCGGGCTGCCAGTTGCCGCCGATAGTCCAGTGTCTGGCCAAACAGCATGCCGGTGTCGAGGAACAGCACCGGGATGTCCGGCTTAACCTTGGCGGCGACATCGAGCAACACGGCGGACTCGGCCCCGAAGGATGACACCAGCGCCAGCCTGTCGCCAAGCTGGGCGACCGCAGCTTCGAGAATTGTTCGGGGATGAGCGTGTCGCAGTTCGGCGTCCAGCAGAGCGGCGAGGCTGCGGGTATGATCAAATACGTCGTAGGCCAAGGTCACGCCTCCCGCTCCAGATAGACCGGCGCGCGCGCGTCAGAAGCCCGCTGGAACACATGACGATAGCGAAGCGTCGCGGCCTGCCATTCGTTGTCCGATGCGCCGTCGGCGGGCTCGAAGGCGTCAAATCCCACCCGCAGCAGGAATCCCGCCTGCTCACGCAGGACATCGCCCACAGCCCGCACCTGGCCCTTGAAGCCGTAGCGTTCCCGCAACAGGCGTGCATTTGAATAGGATCGACCGTCGCCGAACTTGGGGAAGTCCAGCGCCACAACCGACAGGCGCGGCAGGTCGTAGGCCAGCGCTTCGACCTCCTGATCGGCCAGAAGCTTCACGCCCACGCGCCGGCCTTGCGACAGGAGGCTCTCTCCCTCGGCCTGAAAGCGAGTCAGCGACAGGAGCAGGTCGCCGTCCGGAAGGTCCTGATCGTCGGCCACGAACACGAAGCCGTCGTCGACCCCACGGGCGGCCCCGTCGATCATCTCAATGAGCGTCGGCATATACAGCCTCCTTGAAGGGCGCGACGCCAGCACGGCGGAAGGTGTCGAGGAAGCGTTCGCCAGGCTCGCGCTCGCGGAGATAGACCTCGACCAGAGTGTCGACGGCGCCCGCCACCCGATCATAGGGCAAGGCCGGGCCTAGCATCGCACCCAGTGAGGCGTCTTCGGCGCCAGAGCCGCCCAGGGTAAGCTGATAGAATTCCTCACCCTTCTTATCGACGCCCAGGATGCCGATGTGACCCACGTGGTGGTGGCCGCAGGCGTTGATGCAGCCACTGATCTTGATCTTCAGCTCACCGACGTCCTCGGCTCGGTCAGGATCGCGAAACTTCCCGGCGATGAGTTGGGCGATGGAAATGGCGCGCGCATTGGCCAGTGCGCAGTAGTCCAGTCCGGGACAGGCGATGATGTCGCTGACCAGATTGATGTTTGGCGTCGCGATCCCGGCGTCGCGCAGCGCGGCCCACACCTCCGGGACATCATCCAGCTTCACGTGTGGCAACACCAGGTTCTGCTCATGCGTCACCCGGATGTCTCCATGACCATAGCGCTCACCCAGATCGGCCACGACATCCATCTGATCGGATGTAGCGTCGCCAGGGGTTTCACCGATGCCCTTCAGGCTGATCTCGACGATGGCATAGCCCGGACGCTTGTGGGGTTTAAGATTGTTTCGGGCGAAACGCGCCAGCGCCGGCGTCACCGCCTTGGCCGCCTCGAGGGTCTCTGATCGGGGCGGCAGAGTCTCGAAATCGACCGTCGCGAAGGCGGCTCGTATCCGGGCGACCTCGGCATCCGGTAGATTGATGTCCGCGCCGATCTTCGCCCATTCGGCGTCGACCTGGCGGGTGAATTCCTCGGTTCCGAGGGCGGCGACCAGGATCTTGATCCGGGCCTTGTACTTGTTGTCCCGGCGGCCATGCCGGTTGTAGACGCGAAGGATCGCCTCAACGTACGACAGAAGCTGGTCCACCGGCAGGAACTCGCGGATGGTCGGACCCACATAGGGTGTGCGCCCCATACCGCCGCCGACGATCACCTCAAAGCCCAACGCCCCGTCTCTCCCGCGACGCATGACCAGGCCAATGTCATGGACACGAGCCGCTGTCCGGTCCTTCGGCGATGCCGTGATGGCGAACTTGAACTTGCGCGGCAGGAACGAGAATTCCGGGTGGAACGTTGACCATTGCCGGAGCACCTCGGCCCACACCCGTGGATCATCCACCTCCTCGGCGGTGGCTCCTGCGTAGGGGTCGGCAGTGACATTGCGGATGCAGTTCCCGGACGTCTGGATCGCATGCATGTCGACCTCGGCCAGATGATCCAGAATGTCCGGCGTGTCGCGCAGCTTGATCCAGTGGAATTGCAGATTGGTACGCGTGGTGAAGTGGCCGTAGCCCTTGTCATAGGTCCGCCCGATCCAGGCCAGCTTGCGCATCTGGGTCGGGTTCAGCGAGCCATAGGGGATCGCTACCCGCAGCATGTAGGCATGCAGTTGCAGGTAGAGGCCGTTCATCAGCCGCAGCGGCTTGAACTGGTCTTCGGTCAATTCTCCAGAGAGGCGGCGCTCCACCTGACCGCGGAACTCGGCCGCACGGTCGGCGACCATGGCCTTGTCGAGGGTGTCGTACTGGTACATCGGCCTCTACTTCGTCCGCTTGATGAGGTTGACACGACCAGTGGAGCGCGAGGCGCCATGCGCCTGCTGCAGGGCCGCGATCACGGTGCCGCCTTCGGCCTGCTTTCCGTGATGGAGATGGTTGGTTGGCCCAAGCGCCCGGATCCGCTCGCGGTAGCTGAGCGGCGTCCAGACGCCTTGCGACTCGACAAGATCGATCAGATAGACGTCGATGACGACAGTCGGCTGCCCCTTCCCGGCCATTTCGGCCTCGGGACCGGCAGGGTCATCGTCTGCAAAAAGATGGGCGTCGGCGAACCGCTCGACCCACTGGCCGGCGTTCCAGAAGACGACGTCACCATCCGACAGGCGATTTGCGGTCAGGGCCTTCATGCTCGCGCCTCCAGACGTGTAATTTCCGGAGCCTCGACAATCGCGCCGACCTGAGCCATCGCCATGGCTTCACCGACGATCAGCATGGCGGGGCCGTTCAGGACTGCGGCGGCCTCGGCCAAGTCGGTCAGGGTGGTGATCACCCGGCGCTCATCAGCGCGGCTGGCGTTCTCGACGATCAGGGCAGGTGTTGATCCGGCGCGGCCAGCCGCCATCAGACGGGTGGCGATCAACGCCGCCATCGAAAGGCCCATGTAGATGACAACCGTCTGGTTGGCGCGTGCCAGCCCCGCCCAGTTCAGATCCGGCTCGCCGCCTCTGGCTGCGTGGCCGGTGACGAAGGTGACGGCCTGGGCAGATTGCCGATGGGTGAGTGGGGCACCCGCGGCAGCGCTGGCAGCTAGCGCCGCCGTGACGCCCGGCACGACGTGGGCCTCGACGCCCGCATCGCGGCAAGCCTGCAACTCTTCGCCGCCGCGCCCGAACATGAATGGATCGCCGCCCTTTAACCGGACCACGTTCAGGCCCTCCAGCGCGAAGGCCACCAGCATCCGGTTGATCTCATCCTGAGAGTAGGAATGGCGCGACTTGCGTTTGGCCACGGAGATCCGGCGGGCGGCGGATGGGGCCAGATTCAGGATCTCGTTCGATACCAGTCCGTCATGGACCACCACCTCTGCGGCTTGCAGCACTCTAAGGGCCTTCAGCGTCAGCAGTTCAGGATCGCCTGGTCCCGCGCCCACAAGCCAGACCTGTCCGGCACTCCGGGCCGGCCGCACGCCGCCCAGCAGGACAAGCCGCCGCGCCCGTCTCGCCCTATCGCAACTCTCACTCATGATTAGCTTCTCTAACGATCCTTGCAGAGGCGGGCTCTTGCGGCACACCCAGACGTCCGTCGCACTGGATTCCCCGCCGGAAAAGGGGCGATACACCGGTGGACGCTTGCAATAAGGCGCTCCAGAGCCCAATTCGCAACCCGAGGACTTCTGCCCGGGGTGTCAGGAAAACTTGATGGATCGCAACCACCAGCGGCGGCGGCTGCCGCCTCTGAACGCTCTGCGCGCGTTCGAGGCTGCGGCGCGGCATCTCAACTTCAGCCGGGCCGCCGATGAACTCTCGGTGACGCCCGGCGCGGTAAGCCAGCAGATCCAGAACCTGGAAGACTATGTCGGCGCCGCTTTGTTCAAACGCACCCCCAAGGGACTGTTGCTGACTGATGCGGCCCAGACCGCCCTGCCCGCACTCCGGGAAGCCTTTGATCGGCTCGCCGAAGCGGCGTCTCTCCTGACTGCCGCTGTGGATGGCCGTCGCCTCACGATCACGGCACCGCCCTCCTTCGCCGCGAAATGGCTGGCGCCCCGGCTAGGCGCTTTCGAGCGTGTGCACCCGCAGGTTGACATCTGGCTTAACGCCGGCATGGAACTGGTGGACCTGACTGCCGGGGAAGTGGATCTGGCGCTGCGCTACGGCGCAGGGCGCTATCCGGGGCTGGAGGTCAAGCGACTGGTTAGCGAGGCGGTGATCCCGGTGATCAGCCCCGCACTTCTGGCTGAGCAGGCTCTGGAGAACCCCGAGGATCTGGCCAATCACATCCTGCTGCACGACGGCTCCCCGGAGATCGACGACAGCTGTCCGGACTGGTCAATGTGGCTGGCGGCGCGAGGGCTGCGCGGTATTGATGGCCACCGAGGGCCGCGCTTCAACCAGTCAAGTCTTGTGATCGAGGCTGCGGCCAACGGGCGCGGGGTGGCACTGGCAAAGCGCACCCTGGCCCAGGCCGATCTGGACGCCGGGCGGCTGGTCGCGCCCCTGCAGATCTCCACTGCGGTCGATTTCGCCTACTATCTGGTTCACCCCAAGGCCAAGGGGCGGCTTCCACAGGTGAAAGCGTTCATCGGCTGGATCGAGGCCGAGGCGCTGGCCCATGAGGCCGCGTTGGCCGCCATCGACAACGGCGCCGGAATTTGACCCTCACCGCCTACATGGTTTCTGCTGCGGCGCTGGTCTCGACCCAGGCACCCGCACCGGCCGGCGCTGAAGCAGCCCGCTCGCCGTTCGTCGAACGTTTGCGCATGCTCGCACAGCTCCAGTCGCTGAACGCCGACCTGCTCAGCCGCGACAGCGCTACGGCCGTGCTGCAAACACTCTGCGCCCGGCGCGACCCCAACGCGCCACCCATCCGGGCCCGCCGTCTCGTCGTTACGGCCAACGCTGAACAACTTGCCGAGGCGCGGCGGGAACTCGGCGCCCGGCCCGATGAACCGGTGGTCCATCGCCGGGTCGAACTGATATGCGGATCCGAGATTCTGTCGCGCGCCGACAACTGGTACCTGCCCGACCGACTGACAACGACGATGAACCACGCGCTCACCACCACCGACACACCCTTCGGCGTGGCGGTACAGGCTCTGCGGTTCCAGCGCCGCACCCTGGCGTCCCGACTGATGTTCACGCCGCTGCCTACCGGCTGGGAAACCCGCGTGGCCGCTGACTTCGACCTCGCCTCGCCGCCGCCAGCTGACGTGTTGGAGCATCGCGCGGTCTTGCAAACGCCCGACGGTCGTCGCTTCAGTCTGCTGGTCGAAGTTTATACAAACCAGATATTTACGAGATAAATTTCACGTATTCCCGGATCGCCCCCTGTACCTCGGCCAGAGCCGCCAACACCTCCGGCGCCCGCGACGGATCACAGGCCTCGGCCCGATGGGCCGCCTCCCCCAGCGCTACCGCGCCAATGCCACGCGCCGCGCCCTTGATTGTGTGATTGAGGTCTCGCCAACCCTCACCGGGATCGCCAAGCCGGACCGTCCAACCGTCTGCCTGCCCGAGAAACAGCGCCAGCACCTCGGTGATCACCTGCCGATCGCCACCGGTGTAGGTTTCCAGATACTCAAAATCCACAGGACCGCCGCTCATGTCTCGGACACACTTTTCATAGAACCAGAATTCAACGCGGGTTCGCGCCATCCGGCAAGCCAGGCTGCCAAAGGCACTTGGCAAGGCCGCCCGTCTGCGAGAGGTTTCCTGAAACACAATAAGGATGCGCCGCCATGAACGCCCGCGTGAAAACGCCCGACACCGTAGCCTGGCACCTTCAGGGCAACTGGGCGCCGGTGCTGGACGAGATTGATGCCGGACCTCTGACCGTGACCGGCGAAATCCCCCGGGAGCTCGTCGGCGACTATGTACGCGCCGGCATGAACCCACGCTCGGGGCACAGCGACCACTGGTTCGCCGGCACCGGTATGCTACATTCGGTGCGTCTGGCGGACGGGCAAGCGCACTATCGCAACCGGTTCGTGCGCACCCCCTATTACGACGGTGACCTGACCCTGATGGGCGGCATGTTCGATCCCGCCGCCTCGCCGGCCAACACCAACATCATCCGCCATGCCGGCCACATGCTGGCGCTGGAGGAGACCCACCTGCCCTGGGCCGTGGATTCAGACCTGAACACTCTGGGCGCCCACACCTTCGGCGGCGTCCTGAACAGCTCCATGACCGCTCACCCGCGCCAGTGCCCGGTGACTGGAGAACTACTGTTCTTCGGCTACCAGTTGGCCAAGGCGCCGTACCTCACCTACTACCGGGTCGATGCGGCCGGCGTTATGGTGGAGGCTGAGCCCATCGACCTGCCGAACCCGGTAATGATGCACGACTGGAACGTCACACGGAATCACGTGGTGTTCATGGACTTGCCCGTGGTGTTCGACCTGAAGGCCGCCATGCGAGGCGAGCCGCCGCTGGCCTTCCGGCGAGAAGCTGGCGCCCGGCTGGGGGTGATGAAGCGCAATGGCGCGGGCGGCCAGGTTCGGTGGTTCGAGATCAATCCCTGCTACGTCTTCCACCCGGTCAACGCCTACGAGGAGGGCGACACCATCGTCATCCATGTGTGCCGCCAGGAGCACGCCATGGCCGGAGGTTTCGAGAACCTCTACGGGGGCGAGGCCACCACAGGGCGTCTGTGGCGCTGGACCATAGATCTGGCCAAGGGCACAGCGAAGGAAGAGCAGATCGACGACGTCGCCGCTGACTTCCCGCGCGTGAACGACAGCCTGGTCGGGCTGAAGGCCCGGTTCGGCTACACCGCCAGTCTTAACGCCAAGGCGCCCAGCCTGACACTTGGCCAGTACCTCTACAAATATGACCTGGGCAGCGGTGCGCGGATCACACGGGACTTCGGCGCTTCCAGCCGGCTTGGCGAGCCGATCTTTGTGGCCCGGGAAGGCGCCACGGCCGAGGACGAAGGCTGGGTGATGGCGCTCAGCCACGACGAGGCGACCGACGAGTCCCGACTGACGATCCTGAACGCCCAGGATTTTAATGGCGCGCCGGCCGCGACCATCACCATGCCACGTCGGATCCCGTATGGCGCCCACGGCAACTGGATGCCGACATAGGCCTCAGATCTCGATCAGATTGCGGCCCACGATCACCTTACCGCCGAGATCAGCGCGCGGCGGCTGACGACTATATCACTCGCAGCCGCGCCACCGCAGCTTCCGCCTGACCAAGGCTGCGGTCGATGGTCTGCACAAGGGCCTGGAGGTCGACCCCTTCGGTACTCTTCTTGCCTTCAAGGTAGCGGGCGTAAACCCCGTGGTTGATTGCCGCCGTCTTCCAGCGATTGAAGCCGATATAGTAGTCGAGCCGGGACAGATCGCGGCCAGTTCGTTCGGCATAGCGATGGGCCAGCTCCGTGCGGGTCGGGAAGCCGGCGACCGACGTTGGACTCAACGGATTGGGCGGCAAAGGGTCGGTAGGATCGGGCCACTGATTCAGGGCGTAGGCGAGGTCCGCCAGAGGATCGCCCAGGGTCGATATCTCCCAATCCACCACCGCCGCGACCGTGCCGTCGGCGCCAAACAGGCAGTTGTGAACACCATAGTCGCCGTGCACCACCCTGGCCGGGCCCTGATCCGGCAAGTTGGCCAGAAAGAACGCCTGGAGGCTGTGAGCGCGGGGATCGTCCAGCTGGGCGGGTTCGATGGACGCCGTCCAGGAACGATACCAGGTCTTGAGCTGGCGGGCGATGTAGCTGTCGGTTTTTCCCAGATCGCCCAGTCCGACCGCTTCCGGGTCCAGGGCATGCAGCGCCGCCAGGGCGTCGACAAACGAATGCCCCATGGCAGTGCGCCTGTCCTCCGGAATCCAGCGCCGCGTGTCGTCGGCGTTGTAGAGGGGATGGCCGTCGATGTGGCCCATCAGATAGAACTTCGCGCCTGTGACAGAAAGGTCTTCACAGAACCCCAGCGCGGCAGGCACCGGCACCGCGGTCCCTGAAAGCGCGCGGATGAGCGACCACTCTCGCGACATATCATGCGCCTTGGGCAGCAATTCTCCCAGCGGCGGACGCCGGATGACTGCGGCCCGTCCATCAGCGTCGTCGATGCGCCAGGTCAGGTTGGAGTGGCCACCCAGCAGGCGGGTCCACCGGAATGGCGTCCGCAAGGCGGGCACGTGCGCCTGGATCCAGGCCTCGACGGCAGGAACATCGTAGCCGGGCGTCGTCGTGGTGGCGGTCATGAAACCAGGGTCCCTCACCGGCACGCTAGACCGGACCCAAGAGCGGTTCCAGACCCCATTTGCCATCGCCGGAAAGGGCCTCGACGGAAATCCTCATTGCAAAACGGCGGCGCGAACGTTTACGGCTTGACTGATGGGACGCGGGTTCTAGTCATTTCACTCACAAATTCAGGGAGAACAGCATGCGTGAAGCCGTCATTGTGTCCTACGCCCGCACGGGCCTGGCGAAATCCGGTCGTGGCGGATTCAACATCACCCCGCCGATGTCGATGGCGGCCCACGCCATCAAGCACGCCGTCGAGCGTTCGGGCGTCGAGGCGGACTTCGTGGAAGACTGCTACATGGGTAACAACGCCCACGGCGCAGCCAACATCGGTCGTCAGGCAGCGTTGCTGGCCGGGATGCCCGTGACCACCGCCGGCGTCACCGTCAACCGCTTCTGCTCCTCGGGACTGCAGACCATAGCCATGGCCGCCAACCACATCCGTGGCGACGGGGCAGATTGCGTTGTGGCCGGGGGCGTGGAAAGCATTTCGATCCCGGGCGGCGGCATGCCACGCGAAGCCATCGATCCGGACCTGCTGAAAGCCGCGCCGGATATCTTCATGGCCATGATCGATACCGCCGACATCGTGGCCAAGCGCTATGGTCTGAGCCGCGAGTATCAGGACGAGTTCTCGCTGGAGTCCCAGCGTCGCATGGCCGCAGCCCAGCAGGCGAACAAGTTCAGGGACGAAATTGTCCCGATGAAGACCAAGATGAAGGTGGTCAACAAGGAGACCAAGGAAGAGTCGATCATCGACTATGTGGTGGACAAGGACGAGTGCAATCGTCCTGACACCACCATGGAAGGCCTTTCCAAGCTCCCGCCGGTGAAGGGCGAAGGCAACTTCATCACCGCCGGCAATGCCAGCCAGCTATCTGACGGCGCCGCCATGGTGGTGTTGATGGAAGCCAAGGAGGCCGAGCGTCGCGGTCTTGAGCCTCTCGGCCGGTTTGTGTCGTGGGCCGTCGCCGGTTGCGAGCCTGACGAAATGGGCATCGGGCCGGTGTTTGCGATCCCGAAGCTGTTGGCGCGCCAGGGCCTGAAGGTCGACGACATCGACCTGTGGGAACTGAACGAAGCCTTCGCCAGCCAGTGCCTCTACAGCCGCGACAAGATGGGTATCGACCCGGCAAAGTACAACGTCAACGGCGGCTCGATCGCCATCGGCCACCCCTTCGGCATGACGGGCGCCCGCCTCACCGGTCACATCCTCCAGGAAGGCCGTCGCCGCAAGGCCAAGTGGGGCGTGGTGACCATGTGCATCGGCGGCGGCCAGGGCGGCGCCGGCCTGTTCGAAATCTATAGCTGATCCGAATTCCTGAATGAGCCCGGGTGTTTCGGCCATCGCGGCCGGGACGCCCGGGCGTTTTCATGCCTGCGTGGTGACGCGCGCACGAACGCCGCTCCCGGAGGGGGCTCGTTCAGGCCGGATTGTCCACCGAAAGAATGGTGGGTGCTGGGGGATTCGAACCCTCGACCCGCTGATTAAGAGTCAGCTGCTCTACCAACTGAGCTAAGCACCCGTCCCGTCGCCGCCGCCCGTTCTGACCTTGGCGCGAGGGCGCGGAAAATACGCAATACCGCGCCTTTGGCAAGGCGCGTTTCACGAAAGTCGAAAAGATTGGCTGCGGCGGGCCGTCGACACGGATCGGTCCGCCGCAGGCCCTTAGTAGGCCGGGTGGGTCAGGCTCCCGCAAAAGGAACTTGACCGGCGGCGGCGGCGGAGCATGGCGCCCGCGGAATCGAAGCCAGGCATCATGAGCGCCCAGGCGGTGGGCCCGGACGCCGGATCGCGCGGGCGATCTGGCAAGCGGACGGAGCGGCGTTCGAATATGTCCGCTTCGAACAGAACCCGCCGCTGGAGGCGATCTGCGGGGGCATGACCCGCTACGTGTTCACCGACTCTGCGCCGCGCGAGGCGTCGGCCTTCGGCGCTTGTTGGCAAGGCATGGGTGAGGCCGGGATCGCAGAAGCGGTCTGCGCCACCTCCTACGGCCGCCATCGGACCATCGCCTCGCTGCATCTGGGTTTCCGAGACCCGGATCTGCCGCCGGGCGATGCATTGGCGACTCAGCTGGCCGGACTGATGCTGACCGAACGCCCGATGACCTTCGCCACGCCGCCCGAGGCCAATGAGGTGAAACTGACCGACCGCGAGCGCGATGCGGTCGCCTGGGTGGCGGAGGGCAAGTCCGACTGGGAGATCTAGATGATCCCGGGGGTTTCGGAATCCCCGTTCAGATCCCACGTCGACAACGCGAGGAAGAAACCTGGCGCGGTGAACCGAGCGCAAGCTGTCGCGCGTCTGGCGGCTGCACATCTGTTATGGTGTTTTCGTTCGGCAGTTTTCGCCGGACGGTAGCAAGGCTCAGGAGCCGTGATGCGCAGGGCAGTTCTGATCTTTGGTCTTATGATGGTCGCCGGTGCTGCCGAGGCCGGAGACTATGTAGTGGTCACCTCATCTGACCCGGGGCTGCAACCCGGCCAGGAGTTGGAGGGAGGCCAGCAGGTCGCCCTCGGGGCTGGCCGGTCCGTGACGCTTGTCCACGTCGGCGGCGAACTGACAGTGCTGCGTGGCGGCGCTTCTGGCGTGGTTGTGCCCACGCGGCGGGTCGCGAGTGCGGATGCCTCGCGTATTGCGGCGCTGAAGAGCCTGATCGTGCCCCCGGCCGAAGGCCGCACCTTCGGCGGTCGCCGCGGCGGCATCTGTCCGGATCCTGCCGACCTGGAGACTGTTGATCAGATACTGTCGGCGCAGGCGGGCGGCTGTGCGAGACAGGCGCGTGAGGCGTTCGCTGCACTGGCGAACTCAGTCGGGACGCACTGAAGACCCGGACAAACCCGGACTAAGGTCCTGTGTAGAGCTCGCCCAGCGCCAGCGCCGCCTGCCCTTGCGAGAGATCCAGCTGATCCCGAATCGCCGCAGCCGCTGCCAAGGCCTCGCGTTTGCCGTCCATCCGCCTGAGGGATTGGCGCAGGAGTTTTGGATCCGAAGGTGTGGTGATAGCTACCACGTTATCGACGCCGAACGGCGATGACGCGCGGGTTCTGGCCATGACAACCCGGGCCTGGCCGGCGTCCAGCAATCCGTCGCCATCGCCTTCCAGCGGAAAAAGCATCTGCACGGTACCGTCACTGGCGAGATTGAAGGCGGTCAGCCAGGCCGCATCCCCCTTGTGGGTGACAGCCAGATCCACGGCCTCACCGTTCTTGTAGAGTTGGCCCGGCTTGCGGGGTCCGATATCGACCTTGATCACCCGCTCATTGGCCGAACCCACCAGCTCACTGACCGCGCGGCGCTTGTTGATCACCCCCGTCAAGGCTTCTGCGCTCGTGAGCTTCTCTGCGACCCGATCACCCCGACTGTCAGTGACCCAGCCCTCCTTGGCCGACCAGGTGAGGTCGGGCGCGCCCCGGGGGATGGACGCCCAGGGGCCTCGTCCGGCCAGAATGTCTGCGGCCTGATTGTCCGCCGCCTTCACCTCGACCGGTCGGTCCACGGCAGGCGGCGCCTTGAGCGGTTGGAAGACCACGCTGCGCTCGTTGCGCGGCGGCACCGAGGCGCTGGCCCACTGTCGTGTAGAGGAAAGTTCCCGCGTGCGGGTTTCGAGACTGGAGGCGAGCTCCGCAAGCGAGAGCTTGCCATCGTCGTCCGCGTCGGCGGTCAGGTGACCATTGGCCCGACGCTCCTGCAACGCGCCCTCCAGCGCATAAGTCAGAAGGCCACGCGACGGAGAATCGCCAAGCGGCAACGGCCCCTCCAGGGCAAACTGGTCGTCCTGGGCCGCGCCGACATAGACGAGGTTAGGCGCCGATTCAGCAGTGGGCGCGATGGCGGCCGGGTCCGGCGGTCCCACCGGCAGCGTCAGCGCCATGGGATTGCCCAAAGCGTTACGCCCTTTGAACCGGCTGGGCGCCGTGATGGCGCGGTTCAGGGTGCCGGAATGGCAGGCATCGGCGATCTGAAGCACATTCACACTGGTGGGGAAGAAATTCATCAGCCAGCCGCGCAGGTCATTGTCGAGGACAAACTGGTTCGGATCCGGTTTTGAAACCTGGAAGCCGCCCAGGGCCAGGAACTCATCCATCCCGTCAGCCTCGGTGGCGTCGCGCGCCTTGGCCTGGGCCCCGTGACCCGCGTAGAAGAAGATCACCCAGTCACCGGGTTTCGAGCGTTTGCCGACCGCCTCCAGTGCGCCTCTTATGTTGGCGCGGGTGGCCTGGCCATCGCGAAGAGTGACGATATCCTTTGCGCCCTGCGCCTCCAGCACGGCTTTCAGCGCTACGGCATCGTTAGGCGGCCCTTCTAGAGACGGAATGGGCGCGGTGTATTCCGAGACGGCCACCAGCACCGCACGGATCTCGGCCTGCGCCGGCGCGCAAATGGCTAGAACGAGCGTCGCAGCAAAGCTTGCGATGGATCTGTGCATGCAGCCCTCACTTTTCCGATCGGAACCCTAGATTGCGCCGGGGCCGCGCGATCACAAACCGGTATCGTCGATGATGCTACGACGATCCGCGTCGGCGAGACGCAAAGCGGTGCGCGCTTTGCACACCGGGCCGCCAGAGGCTAGTGAATGGCCGGCCGTTCGGGGACGGCGAATCTTTGCGGAGTTCACACGGGCGCATGGGCGAAACCCGGGCGGAAGAGATCGCCGGCGTCCGGCCGATCCTGCGGCGCGTTCTGGGCAACGCGGGCAAGCTGCTGGGCGGCCGTACGGTCAACGCAGTTCTTAGCCTTTTCGCGATTGCGATTGCGGCCCGGGCGCTGGGTGTCGCCGAACTGGGCGTCTTCGTCCTGATCCAGGCCTTCGCCCAGTTCCTCGGCGAGGTGGTCAAATTCCAATCCTGGCAGACCGTGCTGCACTATGGCACCGCCCCCTTTATCGAGGGCAGGGTGTCCCAGTTTCAACGTGTGCTGCGCCTTACTCTCGTTCTGGACATCGCCAGTACAGTCCTGGGCATCGTGGTGGGCGTTGTTGGCTCGATGCTGCTGGCCAATCATCTCGGGTGGACAACGGCCGAAGCTCCCGCTGCAGCGCTTTACATGTTCAGTATCGCGTTCATGGTCTCGGCGACGCCGCTGGGCCTGCTGCGGCTTTTCGACAGATTCGACGTCATGGCCCGGCAGGCGGCCTTGATCGCCTTCATCCGGGTGATCGGCAGCGTCATAGCGCTCCTGCTGAACGCACCGATGGAAGGTTTCCTGCTGGCATGGGCGGTCGGCACCATCGGCAGCTGGCTCTATTTGGCGGGAGCCGCCTACGGAGAACTGCGTCGCCGCGGGCTGTTGGACGGATTTTCATGGCAGGGGCCGTTGGCCAAGGACATGCCCGGCGTGTGGCACTTCGCCTGGAACACCAACCTGACCAGCACACTGGATGTCGCCTTCACTCACCTGGCGACCCTGATGGTTGGCGGCATGGTGGGGCCGGCCCAGGCCGCCTATTGGCGGGTCGGCAGGCAGGTAGCTGATGCCATAGCAAAACCCGCCAGACTTTTGATTCCTGCGATGTATCCCGAGCTTGCCCGGCTCTATGCCGAAGGTCGGCACGGGGCGATGTGGCGACTGGCGCGCAACATCGGCCTGGCCGGCGGCGGCTTTGGCCTGCTGCTTCTGGCGATCAGCGTGTTTGCGGGTCCTACGCTGTTGTCGGCGATCATGGGCGAGGGATTTGCGCAGGCCTCAGTGGTGATGACCTGGCAGGTCGCGGCTGCCGTCATCGGGATCTTCACACTACCACTGGAACCGATGTTGATTTCATTGGGCAAACCGGGGTACGCGGTGCGGGTCCGACTGGTTGTCAGTCTCGGATTTCTGGCTATCCTGCCCTTCCTGGTAACGCAGTTCGGCCTTATAGGCGCAGGTTCAGGTTTGGTCGCCGCCGCCGCAGCCTTGGCTTTGGGGATGCTGATGTTCCTGCTCCGGGAAAACAAGAACCGGGCCCCTCCACCAAAAAACATGCCGGACAGTCTGAAAGGCCACGATTGACCCCCACCCCTACTGCTCCTGATCGTCGTTTCCATCTGGATGGCTTTGCGACCCTTACTGACGCTCTGGACTTCGCAGCCGAAGGCCCGACGGGCGTAAACCTCTATGGTCTTCGCGGCGAGTTGATCGCGGCGGTTCCCTATAGCGAGCTGCGCGACCGCGCGCGTGCGATGGCTGTCCGTCTTCTGGCGGCGGGCCTTACGCCGCACGACCGCATCGGCCTGGTGGCGGATACGGATCTGGACTTCGTCGTGGCATTTTTTGCCTGCCAGTACGCACGTCTGACACCAGCCCCCTTGCCCCTGCCCACGGCCCTGGGCGGTCGCGACGCCTATGTCGAACAGATCACCCGGATGCTCAGCTCGGCCCAGGCCTCGGCGGTCTTTGGGCCGGAGTCCCTGTTGCCCTGGCTGAGGGACGCCGCCCAGGCCGCCGGCGCCCGGATCGCCCAGCAAGTCAGCGATCTGCCGGAGGCCGGCCCCACGGACCTGCCGCCGCCGACCCCCGAAGACCCCTGCTACGTGCAGTTCTCGTCGGGCAGCACCCGCAATCCAACGGGCGTGCTTTGCACCCACAGCGCCCTGATGGCCAATGCGATGGCGATCACCAAACACGGGCTGCATGTGGTTCCGGAGGACCGCGCTTTCTCCTGGCTGCCGCTATATCACGACATGGGGCTGGTCGGATTCGTGCTGAGCCCGCTGGTGGCCCAGATGACCGTGGACTTGATGCCCACGGGGGCGTTTGTGCGTCGCCCCCTTCTGTGGCTCGACCTTATCTCAAGGAACAAGGCCACAATCTCCTACAGTCCGACCTTCGGGTATGAGCTTTGCGCTCGGCGTGGGGATGGCGCGCGCGAGGGCCTGGACCTGTCCGGATGGCGCATCGCTGGCTGTGGCGGCGACATGGTGCGGCCCGGACCGTTGCTGGGATTTGCCGAGCGCTATGCGGCGGCCGGTTTCTCCAGAAACGCCTTCGTAGCCAGCTACGGCATGGCCGAGGCGACCTTGGCCCTGACCATGGCTCCGGTGGGCCTGGGGCTGCGGTTCGATACGGTCGATGTCGATCGGATGGAACGGGACGGTGTGGTGGTGGCAGGCTCTGGCGCCAGGACTCGCGCGTTCGTGCGCTGCGGCGCTGTCTTGCAGGCGCATGATCTGGAAGTTCGGGACGCCGACGGCGCGGCCATTTCGGAAGGTCGGGTCGGTCAGGTATTCGTGCGCGGCCCTAGCCTGATGCAGGGTTACTTTGGGGACCCGGAGGCCTCGAGACGAGCACTTGGTGCTGACGGCTGGCTGAATACCGGCGATCTGGGCTATCTGATCGATGGCGAAATCGTTCCGACCGGGCGGGCCAAGGACCTTATCCTGTTAAACGGCCGTAACGTTTGGCCACAAGACCTTGAATGGTCAGCGGAATCCGAGATCGAGAAACTGCGTAGCGGCGACGTGGCCGCTTTCTCCGTCGACCATGAAGCCGGCGAGCAACTGGTGGTGCTGGTCCAGGCTCGCAGCAGCGACGCCGAGGCGCGCCAGATCCTTGCCGATGATGTCGCCGCCGTGCTGCGCGCCCGGCACGGCGTTGAGGCACGGGTTGAACTGGTCGGCGCCCACGCCTTGCCGCAGACATCCTCGGGAAAGCTCTCCCGCTCGAAAGCGCGCGCCCTGTACCTGGCCGGCGCGTTCCAGCAGCAGGAACCGGCCTGACCGGCCGCCTCGCCGCAATTACGGGCGCCACAGGATTTCTGGGGCGAGAGATCGTGCGCGCCCTGGCCGGCGACGGCTGGCGCATCCGCATCCTGGCGCGGCGCGATCCGATCACGCCGGCGTGGCGCCATATTGCAATCGAGGTCGTGCCAGGCGATCTGGCTGACGAGACGGCCCTATCCGACCTCTGCCGCGGCGCTGACCTGGTGGTCCACAACGCTGGTGTGGTGAAGGCCCCATCCAGAGCGGCCTTTGATCGCGTGAACGTCGAGGGCGCAAGAAAGGTCGCAGAGGCTGCGCATGCCGCACCCCATGTCATCCTGGTTTCCAGCCTGACCGCCCGCGAACCCGGGCTGTCGCACTACAGCGCCAGTAAACGCGGTGGAGAAATCGCAATGCGTGTTCTGCTGGGCGACCGGCTGACGGTGGCCCGCCCCTGCGCCATCTACGGACCAGGGGACCGGGAACTGCTGGCCGTGTTTCAGGCCGCCGACCGTCTACCTGTGCTGCCGATCCTGAACGCAATGGGCCGGATCACGATGATCCACGTGGAGGATGCGGCCCGCCAGGTCGCCGCGCTCGCCAGCCACAGCCCCAGCGGCCTGACCGTCGCCCTCAGCGATTCGCATCTCGAGGGCTACAGCTGGCGCGATCTTATGGCGCACGCCGCGGCGGCTTGTGGGACCGCGCCGCGGTTCGTGAGGATCCCCCGCGCCTTGATACAGGCCATTGGGGTAACAAATGATTTCACAGCCTTGCTGGGTCAGGTCCCTATGCTGACGTCGGCGAAGGCGCGTGAGCTGCTGCACCCGGACTGGGCGATCCTGCCAATCGAACAGGCTATCGCCACAACACCGCCTCTTTACGATCTCAGAAGGGGGTTCGCCCACACGGTTTCGTGGTACCGAGAGACCGGCTGGATGAAACAATGACCTCGGTTTCGTGACCATCCAGCGAACCAAAGGTGGAAAAACCGGTCCAACCTGATTAGTTAGACCTCGGGTGTGCAACTCTGGAAGAGCCAATGGGGGGCTCACGCATGGTGGAACTGGCGACGGACCTGACCGTTCGTGAAGTTGCGCGGGCCGCTGAAACGGTGCTGGGCCGTAGCGTGCAAGTGACCCCGGAGACCGACATTGCGCGGGACCTAGCTGTGGATTCGCTTGCGCTCATGAACATCGTCATGGAGCTTGAGGACAGGTTCGACCTGTCGATTCCCCTTGATCGTCTTGCGACGGTTCAGACCGTCGGCGATCTTTCCGAACTGATCAACAAGCTGCGGGTGAAGGCTTAAACATGGGGCTGCTCGATAAGCACCTGGGCTATCGCGCCCCGTTGGATGGCATTCGCGCTGCGGGCGCCGATCCCTCTTCCGTACGTTTCGACGCGGTTCTTTCGCCTACGGAAGGCATTCTCGACGGCAAGCAGGTCATCTTGCTGGGCACCAACAACTATCTTGGCCTTACATTTGATCCCGAGTGCATCGAGGCCTCTGCGGCCGCGGTTCGGGAGTGGGGCACTGGCACCACCGGGTCACGCTTCGCCAACGGCACCTACAGCGGCCACACCGATCTTGAGCGGGCGCTGGCGGGATTCTATGGCCGCAAACACGCCATGGTGTTCACCACCGGCTATCAGGCCAACCTCGGCGGTATTTCCGGTCTTGTGGGCCGGGGCGACCACCTGATCCTGGATGCTGACAGCCACGCATCCATCTATGACGCTGCCCGCCTGTCGCAGGCCGAGGTTATCCGCTTCCGCCACAACGACCCGGAAGATCTGCACAAGCGTCTACGCCGCATGGGCGACCAGGCGAAGGGCAGCCTGATTGTGGTCGAGGGCATCTATTCGATGATTGGCGATGTGGCCCCGTTGAAGGAAATGGTCGCCGTCAAAAACGAGATGGGCGCCTACCTGCTCGTCGATGAGGCCCATTCCATGGGTGTTCTGGGGGCCAAAGGCCGCGGTCTTGCGGAAGCCGCAGGCGTCGAGGACGACGTCGACTTCATCATTGGCACCTTCTCAAAGAGCCTGGGATCGGTGGGCGGTTTCCTGGTTTCCGACGAGGAAAACTTTGACCTGCTCCGGATCGTAAGCCGCCCCTACATGTTCACAGCGTCTCTGCCGCCGGCGGTGATCGCTTCCACGCTTGTGGCGCTGAAGCGTTGCGAGACCGATGGCAGTCTGCGCACGCAACTCGCGGCGAACGCAGATCAACTCTACGATGGTCTTCGGGAAATGGGTTACGCAGTGGGGCCCCACGCCAGCCCCATCACGGCGGTCGTGATGCCGGATCAGGCCATGGCTGTCACGATGTGGAATGCCCTGCTGGCCAACGGTGTCTACCTCAACCTGGCAATCCCGCCGGCCACGCCGAACAACCTGTCCCTGCTTCGGTCCAGCGTCAGCGCGGCACACACGCCCGAGCAGATCGGCACAGTCCTCGACGTGTTTGAAAAGCTGGGGCTGCATTACGGCCTGCTTCAGCGCTCGCGCCGCGCCTCAGCTTGACGGCGGCGCAGGCGCCACCACGCGCCAGGCGCAGCCAGTAACGGATAGCGTTCCGCAAAAGGCGTGATCGGGATTTCGATCCCGGTGTGCCGCTGGATTTTCCACGCCGCATAGCGCGCTGCGCCCTCGAAGGTGAACGCCGCCTTGGCCAGCCTGGCGATGTTCAGAGGCTTTCCGGCCAGACTGACCAGCTTCCAACCGGGCAACTGACGTCGCTCCACGCGGAATTCCAGCCCCGAAACCTCGAACACGACGCCGCCCTGGCGCCACGCCAGGGGCAGTACGGCGGCGTAGCGGTCCAGCGCCGAGGCGATCACGGTGTCCGCACGACCTGCATTTTCCACCCGGAACTCGGCGGCGTAGGTGCGACGAAACAACGCCGTCCAGTAATCTGACGCTGTTCCGCGGTCAGGGCCGAGGGTCGCCGCAAATCGTGCCGCTGTAACCACGGCGGCCACGCAGGCCTGTGCAGCTGCCGCCGCGCTGGCTGGATCAGCGCTCCAGATCCGCTGGGCCGGTTGGACGAACCGAGCCCAGATAGTCGTGTCGAGGGTGCGCCCCTCCGCTGCGCGGCGGAACCGGTCCAGCGAAAGTGTGGCGACCTTCGCGCGGTAGATAACGCCATCCAGATCCACCTCCTGGTAGCTCACCTCCGGCCAGAGAATGGCTTCCACCAGACCGCGCAGGCCGCGACGGATCGGGCGGTGAGTCAGGCAATAGAAGTCCAGGATGCCCGACAGGTCGCCGGTCCGGAGCGTGGACCCATAGTACAGCCAGGCCGCGTCCTGCTCCGGAACCGCCAGGGAAGCGACCAGCCGCATCACCTCAGCGGGCGGTGGCGCGACCAGTTCTGCTTCCACCAGGGCCGTCAGGGCGCCACTCACGGAACCACGAACTCCAGTTCGGGTCCCTGCCGCACGCAGAACTCGCCCGCCTCGTAGAGTTCGCCATCGAGTACCAGCTGGCTGGCGGCCACGACGTCGAAAGCCGCCAGGTCATCCCGACGGTATCCCGCCGCAGCGAGCCACGGCGCGTCTGCGCCCTTGAGCAGGATGGACGCCGCTGTCACGAACCTCTGAGGTGGTGCGGCGATCGACAGCACCTTCAGACCTTCCCGCGGCTCGCCAAAGGGCTTGAGCCCCATTGGCAAGCGCTTCAGGGTCGAGGCCAGCATCAGGAACCACGACGCCTCATCTGGCCCTGTGTGCGACAGGCGCATCTGTTCGCCTCGCCGCCAGGGGCTGGTCGCCCCACCCCAGAGCGTACCTGCAGCCGCGCCCGCCATCGTGACAGCAATGGCGGCGTTGTCAAAGAGACCCAGCCCATGATGCTTCTGTGCAAGTTCGGTGGCGCGTACGAAGGCGCCGAGCCCCAGCAGGAACCCTCGCCGCTCCGGCACGGCCTGATCCTGCCGAAGAATCTCAAGGCAGTGACGACGCTTCGTCGGCCGCCCCGCCGCGTCCGCAGCGATCAGCTGCTCCAGTGTGACACCCAGAGGGGAGCCGATGTCGATGGCCAGAGCGTTGGTCTTGCCGTTGGGGATCACCGCCAGTCGAGGAATCCGGCCGCCATAGGCTTCAGGCAGGCGGGTCAGCACCTCGCGGATGGTGCCGTCCCCGCCATCCATCACCACCAGATCGACACCGGCCGATGCAAATCCTCGTAGGGCGCCATAGAGTTGCGCAGGGTCTTCGGCCGCGACGTCCAGAACGCTGTCAGGCAATGCGGGGCGGCCCGCACCCTGATTGCGATGGCTCTTGTTGTTCCGGATCAGGCCGACGCGTCTCAACGGGACAGCCAGGAAACCACGCGCGCGCGGCCCAGCATCAGGCCCTGGATCACCTGCACCGCGTGCACAACGAGGCAGATGGCCGTCCAGACCGCAACGATCACCAGACCTATCTCCGGAATACCCAGGGCCCATGCGGGCGTAAGGATCAGCAAATTGGGGTTCCGACGGGCCGTGATGAGCCGGAAGAAACTGTCAAAAGGCCGCCACGCATGCACGTGGAAGCCGAACAACCGCATGAAAACGCCTTCTTCCACCCTCTGCAGCACATACCCCCCCAGGATAAGGGCCAGACAGATTTCCGGCCAGGGCACAGGAAAGCCTGACTGTTGGCAGCCCACGTACCACGCGAACCACCAGAATGGCGGATGAATCAGGTCGATCCCGTGATCAAAAATACTGCCGATCGGCGATGAGGTCAGCGTCACCCGCGCAAGCTTGCCATCTACCGTATCCAGGAAGGTCATGATCCAGGCGCAAACCAGACCCCAGCCGAACTGCCCCTCCCAGAACAGCCAGAAGGCGGCCAGGACCAACAGAAAGCCGATAAGGGTCACGAAATTCGGGCGTAGTCCCGCCAGGGCGCACCATCGCGTGACAATTCGCGCAGGAACCGGCCACCAGTGTTTTGTCACGAGGTCGGTCACGCCCTTGTAGGCGCCGGCGAAGGTCCGGGCTTCGACGGCGCGGACATTATCGGTGGTCAGTCGCACCAGGACAGGCGGCTCTTTCTTCCGAAGAGCGCTGTTATAGGCCAGTTCAGTAAGGGACACCCGCTGTAGTCCGCCCGGATCCTGGCCGAGAAGCAGCGCCATCGATGCCGCAGCCACCTGCTCCGCCGGCACATGGGCGGCGACAGCCTCGCCCTCATCGCTCAGCAAAACCGAGCCCGGACGTCTGGAGAGCGTCGCCAGCAGGACCTCGTCATAGACCCAGCCGCCCAGCACCAGCACGACGCCTCCCGTAGTCGGAGCCGCCTCCACTACCGCGACACCCGCCCGCGCGAATGTCCGCCGCAGGCGTTCAGCCGCGGTGATCCCCCAGATCTGGACATCGCCCGACCCCAGAACCATCGCCACGACGGTGGTCTCGATGTTTGTCGTGCTCTGCAAAGCCTGGAGCGCCTCTCACGTAATTCGCAGGAACCTGATACCGAGCGCCGAACGCCTAGGAAAGCATTGGCCCCGAGATTGACCACCTTTCGCCTCGCACATCTGTCGGATCTGCATCTGACGCCCCCTGCCCGGCCCTTCCGGTGGGAGGACGTAACCTCGAAGCGACTGCTGAGTCGCATCGCCTGGCGGCGTAAACGTTATCGCCATCTGGAACCCGTGCTGAACGCGATCACAGCCAGCATTCGCGAACGCGCGCCGGATCACGTGGCCATCACAGGCGATCTGATCAACTTCGCCACGCCGGAGGAGTTCGAGGCGGCGCGCCAGTGGTTGACCGGGCTTGGGCCGCCGTCGGACATCACGGTAAGTCCCGGCAATCACGATGCGCTTGTACACCGGGACGCGCCGGACGCCTTTGCGCCCTGGACGCCCTGGCTCAGCGATTCGAACGAAGGCGCCTTTCCGCATGTGCGGCTGCGCGGGCCGGTCGCAATCATCAACCTGTCGTCCGCGAAGCCGACGGCTTTGCATCTGGCGCAGGGATCGCTGGGCTCCGCCCAGATCGAGAGGGTCGAGGCGATGCTGCGATCGACCGGTGAACAGGGATTCTTCCGGATCGTGCTTGCTCACCACCCTGTGGCATCCGGCGTCGTTTCAAACCGGAAGGCCTTGACGGACAGAGCCGACCTACGGGCCGTGCTCGCGCGCGCCGGCGCCGAACTGGTTCTGCATGGTCATGCCCACGAAGCTGTCCTGAATGGCGTGGCGGGCCCTCTGGGCGCCATTCCGGTGCTCGGTGTTCCATCCGCCTCGACGCCGGCCGGACTGGCAGGCGAACAAGCCGCCCGCTGGAACGAGATCGCCGTAAGCCTGGATCACAAAGGCTTCCGGGTCCAGGTCACCGCACATGGCGTCACACGCGACCTGTCGGTGATCAAACTGGGTGAGTTCGCCCTGATCTAGCGTAGGTAGCGCATCTGTACGGACAGGCTCTTTTCGGCCGCACCGACCGAAAACCGCGCGGACGAGAGCGGGGGAAGGCCAACCCGGGTTTCCGGATTATTGGAGAAGCCGAAGCCCTCCGCCGGGAGGCCCACGAGGGTGCGGTTGAAATCACGGTCGCCGTTACTGTCGTGATAGATGGCGAGCGCATAGCTGCCCTGGGGTAACCAGAAGCAGGCCTTGGTCACCGCCTGGACGGCCTTGACGCGGATCCGCGCGTACTTCCCGCCCTTGGCCAGAAATCGCCGCTTGTCGTCCGGGTAAACGGTGAAAGCGACCTCCCCCTTGGATGAGCGAACCCCGGTGGTCTGGATCG
>NZ_JBIKNZ010000034.1:0-34088 GCF_044358365.1 Phenylobacterium sp.
TCACATCAATCCCAGCGCCTTGAAACTGGCTACGCCGTCGCGGCCGGCGTGCACCACGCCAACCTCCCCCGTTTACGGGGGAGGGGGACCACGAAGTGGTGGAGGGGGCGCTGCAGCATCCTGAACGTAGCCGATCAGGCGTTGAGCGATGCCGTACGGGTCCGCCAGAAAATACGAGGCGGGAATTCGGACAACTCGCATGCCTTGACGTCGAAGATATCCGTCCCGGCGTGCGTCGCGTTGTGGTCGATCCTCGAGGTGATGGGCCTCTCCGTCGATCTCAAAGCAAATTCGGCGAGATGGGCAGTAGAAATCGAGCACGTAGGGACCGACAGGATGCTGGCGGCGGAACACGGGCTTCCCGGGCTCCCGGCCCCGGAGATGACGCCAAAGCAGGACTTCTGGCAGCGACATTGATTTCCGCAAGCTGCGGGCGCGTTTTGTCGCGTTGCTGGTGACTCTCATGCTGTGTCAGCGCCCCCTCCACCACTTCGTGGTCCCCCTCCCCCATGAATGGGGGAGGTTCTTCTCATCGGCTCACATCAATCCCAGCGCCTTGAAACTGGCTACACCGTCGCGGCCGACCACCAGATGATCGTGGATGGAGATGCGCAGCGGCCGTGCGGCGTCGACGATCTGGCGGGTCATGTCGACGTCGGCGGATGAGGGGGTCGGGTCGCCGGACGGGTGGTTGTGCACCAGGATCACCGCGCTGGCTGATAGTTCGAGCGCCCGGCGCACCACTTCGCGCGGATAGACCGGCGCGTGATCGACCGTGCCGCGGTTCATGATCTCGTCGGCGATGAGCTGGTTTTTCTTGTCGAGAAAGAGGACGCGAAACTGTTCGCGCGCTTCATGGGCCAGGGCCGTCTTCACATAGGCCAGCAAGGCGGCCCAGGATGAGATCACCGGTCGGCGGGAGATCTGCTCGCGAGCCGTGCGCAGGCCGGCCTCATGCAGGAGTTTGAGGTCGAGTGCGACGGCCTCGCCGACGCCGGCGACCGTGCGCATGTCCTCCGCCGTCGCACCCAGTACCGCGCCCAGCGATCCGAACCGGGCGAGAAGTTGCTTGGCCAACGGCTTTACATCACCGCGCGGGACGGACCGGAACAGCAGGAGTTCCAACACCTCATAGTCGGGCAGGGCGGGAAGGCCGCCAGCCATCGCCCGCTCCCGCAATCGCTCGCGATGACCCGCATAGTGAGGGCGTGGCGGTGTTGCGGACCGCGCCTGCCACAGGTCGGGCTGGGGCGCGGTGTCTTCGACGGAGAACGGGCGGCTCATTTCGACAATGTTCCGTAAGTGTTCTCGCTTGGCAAGCCTGAAGCCGGTATCCCAGATCGGAAAGCCAGACCACCGGTCGCGCGACGGTCTAGCCGCCGGCGACCGCAATGGCGTTATCGTCAGAGTCCCGGTCGATCTGTTTGTTGTAGGGGTCTACGCCAGCGTAGGTCGGTTTCCTGTCGACCGTAAACCGTATGGTCTGGGCGCCTGTTCGAAGGCCAACCTTCTGGAAGGCCAGCACGTTCTTCGATGAGAAGCCCGCCGTCCCTGGCTCTGCTGTAAAGACTCCGACATCGAAAACCTCGCTGTCCGGAATAGCGACTGGGGTCTCCTTGCCGCGACCGTCTGCATAGGTCTTCTTCGCCTCAACAGTCAGAACGACGTCGTAGCGACCGTCTGGACGTTTTTTGACAGCGGTCGAGCGGGTTTTCAGATCGTAGAGCGTGATCTTTTCGAAGAGGTCGGTGATCAGTTGCTGGTGCTCAAGTCCCGCCTCGGCGCGAAGTGCGTCGACAAGGTCCTGGGACCTCGGATAGGGCGCGCCCTTGAAGGCGTACTGGGCGATCACGCGACGCAGGGCCGCATTGATCCTGACCTCTCCGATGCGATCACGCAGCAGGTACATGACCAGAGAACCCTTGTTGTAATGAATGTAGCCCTGGTTTTCGACGCGGATCAGCGGCAGCTCCTCGAGCAATTCACCGCCGCGACTGCGCAGGTATTCATCTAGTTCCCGCTTCAGGAACTTGCGGATGCCTTCGGGCCCGAAAGTCTTTTCCATCACGATCAGCGCCGAGTACTGGGCCAGGGTCTCGGAAAGTGCGGTCCCGCCCTGCATGTCGGCGCCGACTACCTGGTGAGCCCACCATTGGTGCGCCAGCTCGTGAGCTGTTACGTAAGTGACGTAGTCGATCTTGTCAGGTTTCGTGTTGTCCGCGATGAAACCGATACCCTCGGAATAGGGCATGGTGTTGGCGAAGGCCTGGGCGAACTGAGCGTAGTCGGGGAACTCCAGGATCCGCGCCTGCCGGAACTGATAGGGGCTGAAGTTGGTCTGGTAGTAGTCCAGACCGGTCTTGAGGGATTTGATCATCCGCTCGACGTTCCACGGGTGCTGGGCGTCGTAGTAGATGGCCAGTTCGACGCCCTTGTAGGTCTCTCGCTTGATGGCGTAGCGAGCTGATTGCACCGAGAAGAAGTTCAGCACCGGCGCGTCGGTGCGATAGCGAATGGTGCGCCGGCCATTGGCCGTGACGTCAGAGATCCTGTAGCCGGGAGCGACCGGCGTCTGGTCGGCGACCGTCGTGATGGTGATATCGGCATTCACCCAGTCGGCATTGCCGACGTAGTTGCGCGCCTGAGCTGACCGATCCTCCAGCTTGGGGGTACGAAGCTCGGGCGGCAGGCCGTATTTGCGGCGCTTGGCGCGATCCTGCAACAGACCCTCGCGTTGCATGCCGACAATGGGGGCGAATTCCATGTTGTCGACAAAGGTCCCGTTGTCGACGAGGCGCGTCGTATTGCCGGAGTTCTTGAAGCCGCGCTGACCCATCAGGGTCTGGAACGAGAGGGCCGAGGTCTCGCCAGGCAGCAACGGCTTGTCGAAGGTGAAGATCCGATAGTTGTACCGGTCGAAGGTCTGCACGCGGCTCGCGCCGTTCACGTTCATCTGGAGCGCTTTGGTGTCGCGATCCAGGCGCACGTGGAGTTGGCGTATGGGAGCCTGGGTGTCATTGACCAGCTGATAGACACCCTCAGTCGTCATCCGTGGCTCATGCGGATGCAGGTCGATGGTGAGGGTGACGTCGGTGATCGAGGGCTGCGGCAGGGACTCGTACTTCAGGAAGGCCTTTTCGTAGTCAGCCTGCCATTCGTCGCCCTCGAGGGCAGTCCGGTACGTGTTCAGGACATTGGTGTTGTAGAAGATATTCGCGCCAAGGCCGACAAAGGCGATCAGGGCCAGGCCGCCCACCAATCCTGCCGGGCCAGCAAGCCGCCTGGGCAGGCGCGCCAGACGCGGCGCCAGACGGGTTTCTGCTCCCCGTCGCCAGAGCAGATGGGACAGGACCAGCAGCACCACGGCGAAGGCCGTCCAATAGGCGCGGAACCAAGCCGCAAAGACTGCGTAGTCGCCTTGGCCGTTCATGTCCGACAGCGGCGAGGCGGGCGCGCCACCGAAGATGTAGAGGTTATGCTCGAAGCCGATGCGACCCAGCGACAGGGTGGCGATCAGGTAGAGCAGCGTCAGGCCCCAGCCCACAAACTTGTGGGGCGAGATCGTCTGTAGAAACACAGCCAGGATCGCAACCAGCGCCCAGTCAATGGCGTTGGGAACGATATACCAGAAGAGGTATTTTTCGGGCTGGATCGCCGTGAAGCCCATGCCCAGTTGGACTGCCGCGCCGGTCAGGGCGCTGACCAGCAGCATGCTGAACAGGACGAGGATGATGGCCAGGGCCTTGGGGACCACGAACGCCCAGTCGGGCACGGCCGTTGCATCGATGATCTCGTGCGTGCGCCGCTCGCGGTCACGCCAGACCAGATCGCCAGCGTAGTAGACCGCGACGATCATCACCATAAGCGTGAAGGCGCCGTTCAGCGTACCGATCACCCAGCGGGTCACGGGATAGAGGGCTGCGCCACTCTGTTCTGCCCCGAAGATCAATGCGCCCAGGCTATTGAACAGGCCAAGCACAAGGAGCACCAGAAAGGCTGGGCTCTTGAACACCTGCGCCATGTCGAAGCGCGTGCGCTGCATCAGTTGGGCCCAGGCCGTCGCCGGACCAAATCGTGGGCGGGCGAGGGGCTTTGGTACGAAGGCCGTCGCCATCTCGGCTTCGGTGTTCCCGCGCGCGCTGGCGCCGGTGCGCGCCTCGAAGCGGAACAGGCCATGCGCCAGCGCCAGGGCCGCGACGCCGACGGCTGTCCAGATCAACCGGTTGAACAGAAGTGCGCCTTCGATGGGTGGCGTCAGGGTATTGGCGTCTGCGGCGGTGAAATAGCGGGTCGCCAGACTCCAGGCCGCCAGACCCAGCGGCTCAATCAGGGCGCCTAGCTCGCGCCGCTCGGGCTCGCCCATGGCGACGTTGATGAGCAGGTACGCAATCAGAAACCCGGCAACGCCAAGATAGGTCGCCATCATGGAGCGGGTGACCGTCGCCAGGGTGAAAAACAGCGCCGATGTCATGAACAGGCTGGGCAAGGCCAGCCAGAGATAGGCGAAGGCATAGGCGCCCAGGCGGTTCGGGCCCACGGTTTCCGGGTCCATCCACGGCGCAAATGAGCCCGCGAGTATCCCCAGCGGCACGACCAGGAAGGCCAGGGCTACAGCCGCGAACGCGCCGGAGAACCGACCGAACAGATAGTCGAACTTGTGAATCCGGGTGGACCGGATGATAGGGCCGAACCCGGTTTCCTCGTCACGCACGATGACGTTGGCGACGAAGGCGGTGGATACGAACATGAAGAACAGCGACATGATCAGCGTGGTCTGACCGATGGCGCTGGGCGAGTTCTTCAGGATGTTGCCGCCGGATCCGATCTGGATCTGATCGATGGTGACCGACCCGAACACCAGCAGGAAAAAGATCAGCGAGGCGATCCAGAAGATCGGCTGGCGAAGCTGATAGCGCAGCTCGAAGGCTGCGATCTTGCCGAACATGACGCGTCCTTCCGGCTTCAGGCGGCGCGCCGCGAGGCGGAAAGGGTGGAAAAGTAGACATCCTCCAGCCCGCCCTGCACGGGCTCAAAGTCTGCGTCGGGGGAGGTGTCGGCCAGGACATGGATGATCAAACGACCGGCCGCCAGGCGGCTGGCGATGACATCATGGCGTGCGCGCTGGGCGTCCAGTTCCGCTCGGTCGATGATCTTGCGCCAGACCCGTCCGCTCAGTCGCTCGACAAGATCGGCCGGCGCGCCTTCCACCAGAATCCGGCCTGCAGCCAGGACCGCCATGCTGGGACAAAGATCGGAGACATCCTCGACGATGTGGGTCGAGAGAATCACCACCACGTTCTCGCCGATCTCGGCCAGGAGGTTGAGGAAGCGGTTGCGTTCCTCCGGATCGAGGCCGGCGGTCGGCTCATCCACGATGATCAGCGAGGGGCGCCCGATCAGGGCCTGGGCGATTCCAAAGCGCTGGCGCATGCCGCCAGAGAAACCGGCCACCGCTTTCTTGCGGACGTCCCAGAGGTTCACCTGGTGCAAAAGCGTCTCGACGGTGTCCTTGCGCTCGCCGCGGCTGGCGATACCCTTGAGCACCGCCAGGTGATCCAGCAGATCCAGGGCTGATACACGGGGATAGACGCCGAAATCCTGCGGCAGGTAGCCCAGGGTCCGGCGAAGCATTTCTGGCTCCGCGATTACGTCGATATCACCGAACCGTATGGCTCCGGAGGTGGGCGTCTGCAGAGTCGCCAGGGTGCGCATCAGGGTCGACTTGCCGGCGCCATTGGGGCCTAGCAGACCAAACATGCCCTTGGGAAGCTCCAGGTCGACGCCGTCCAGCGCACGGGTTCCGTTCGGATAGACGTGGGTCAATCCCCTGATCGAGAGCATGAGTATCTAGCCTGCGGTGCTTGTTCGTCGCAAAAATTGACGAACGTGCCGGGTGGTTTCAAGTTAGAAAATTGTAACGAACTGGCCGCGCGCCGTTTCCAGTGATCCGCCGTCAGATCAGGTCGAGCGGGACCTTCGCCACGTCACCGCCGCGCCAGGCTTTTCGCGCCTGGGCGGTGAAGTCACGGGCAGCGCCCTTGCGGCCCTGTCCAGCTTCCGCCTCCGCGAGAACCCGCAGCGCCAGCGCATCCTGAGGCCATTCGGACAGGCTGGCGTGGGCGGCGCGTTCGGCTTCGGCAAAGCGGCCGGCCTTGAGCTGGGCGGCGGCCAGGCTTCTGCGGACCGGATACCACCAGGGCGGCGGGTCGAAGTTTTTCGGAACCGGGAAGGCCTTTTCCTGGGCGATGGCGGCGCTGGCGAAGATGACGGCCGCCTGGCCGGCGTCGCCACGCAGCATCGCGGCGCGGCCTCTCAGCACGCCTGCGGCCACCTCCGCGATCGGCAGGTTTGCGAACTCGCCGGCCTGGCTGGCCTCGCCGCGAACCTGGGCGGGCCGACCTGGCGAATCGACGCCCGCGCCCGGCAGTTTCGCGGTCTCTGCCCGCAGGACCTCAATTGCCTCGGCTTCGCGCAGCACCGCCGCCGCGTCGCCCTTGGCGGCGAAGGCTTCGCCGCGGGCATAGTGGAAGTAGATCTTCTGCAGACGGGTATCTGAGGGCGCGCTGGTCAGCGCCAAAGCCCGGTCCGGGGCAAAGCGACCCACCGCCACAAGGCTGCGGGCGGAGGCGGTGGCGTAGCGGCTCGTCGCGACATCGGGGAAGCCCCCACGGGCGTGCTCGGCGTACTTGAGCGAAAGCGCCCGGTCTCCGGACATCATCGCCCCACTCAATCCAAACAGATAATTGTGCAGATAATAGAACTTGCCGGGCGCGTTGCCGAGGTTCGAAAGGGCGGAACCCGTTTCAGCGTCGACCTGCATGGCGGCGGCGTTGGCGCGGGCGACCTCCGGGTAGAGGCCGACCCGCATCAGGGTGTGGGTGCCCATATGCACCAGGTGGCCGGCGGTGGGCGCCAGGCTGCCGAGGCGCTTGGCATAGGGCAGGGCCAGCGGCGCGTGGCCGGCGAACTCTGTGGCGTGGATGTAGTAGTGGATCGCCGCCGTCTCATCCGGCTTGCGGGCCAGAACGGCTTCCAGGATTTCCTGGGCGCGGGCGACGCCGGAATAGTCGTCCTGCCGGGCCGGAATGATCAGGGCGTGCGCCGTCATGGTGGCGATGGCGTCGTCGTCGGGATAGCGCCGTGCGATGGCGTCCATCGCCTTGCCGAAGGCCTGCTCGCGGCCCTCCGGGGGCGCCACGGGCTGGTAGCGAAGCTGCAGGGCGGCGACCAGGGCGGCTGTGCGTTCATCGCCCGGCTTTACGACCTTGGTCGCACGGTCAGCGACGGCCAGGGCCGCGGCGGTCTGCTCCGGCGTAACGGCGTAGTTGAGCGTCGAACCCAGCGACAAAGCCTCTGCCCAGACGCAAAGCGCGCAGCCCGGGTCCAGTTCGGCGGCCTTGGCCAGCGCCTGCTTGGTCTCGGCGTGCAGAAAGCCGTGGTAGGCGTTGATACCGTAACTGAACCAGGCCTGGGCCTCGGGGTTGGCGGTATCGGCCTTGAATTCACTGGTGCCGACGCCCTCGCGAATTCTGCCATTGGCCGCCACGGCGGCCTCAATGGCGCTCTCGGCGCCACAGATCGCGTTGATGCCGATGTCGACCGGATTGGCGCCGAGACCCGTAGGGGAGGCCAGAACCATCGCGGCGCCTAGCGCCAGTGCGAATTTCATGGTTGTTCCCTCCGGTTCCGGAGACAACATCGCGCGGTCAGCGCCGCGCTGCAACCGTCAGGCGCTGAGGATCGCCGGCTTGAACTGGCCGGTGGGCGACAGGGTGAAAACTTCGATCCCGGTTTCGGTGACGCCGCACGAATGCTCGCACTGGGCCGACAGCGATTTGTCGCGGGTGACCGCCGTCCAGCCGTCGGCCAGCAGCTTCACCGGATGTTTGCCCAGGTTCACCATCGGCTCGATGGTGAAGAACATGCCAGGCTGCAGCAGCTCGCCCGTGCCCTTCTGGCCGAAGTGCAGGATGTTGGGCGCGTCGTGGAACACGCGGCCCAGGCCGTGACCGCAGAAATCGCGCACGACGGAGCAGCGCATGCTCTCCACATAGGTCTGGATTGCGTGGCCGATGTCGCCAGTGCGCGCGCCGGGCTTCACCGCGTCCAGCCCGCGTTGCAGGGCCTCATAGGTGACGTCGACCAGGCGTTTGGCGCGCGGCGCCACGGGACCAACGCCATACATCCGAGAGGTGTCGCCGTGCCAGCCATCGACGATGACCGTGACGTCGATGTTGACGATGTCGCCCTCGCGCAGCACCCGATCGCCGGGAATGCCATGACAGACGATATGGTTGGGACTGATGCAGACCGTCTTGGTGTAGCCACGATAACCCAGGCAGGCCGGGATCGCGCCGTGATCCAGGATGAATTCGCGGGCCAGATCGTCCAGCTTCTCGGTGACGACGCCTGGAACCACGTAGGGCGCCAGCATATCCAGGCACTCGGCGCCCAGGCGGCCGGCCTTGCGCATGCCTTCGAAACCGGCGGCGTCATGCAGCTTGATCTGGCCTGTGCGGTATTCGCCGTCGAGGGTATCGGTCATGGGGTGCTCCAGGGCCCTATGTCGCTCTTTTGACGCGAAAATTCAACTGCGAGCCAGCTGGAGCCGATCCCCGACCCAGGGGATCGGGCTTGCAATCATCACCTTCTGCGTCGTGATTTCGCAGGCATAGGCCAATACCTCCACGCCCGCCGCTGCCGCCTCGGTGAGCCCGCGCGCATAGGCCGGATCCAGGTCGTTGCAGGCGGCAAAGGCGTTGCAGTCGGTGCGCTGGATCACGAAAAGCATCACGGCCCGCTCACCGGCCTCGACCATGGCGGTGAGTTCCCTCAGGTGCTTGAGCGAGCGCGCGGCTACACAGTCCGGAAACTCGGCCAGGGTTCCGTTGCGGCGCAGATGGCAGTTCTTGACCTCAAGCCAGCACGGCGCCCGGTCCGGCGCCTCCAGCAGGAAGTCCACCCGGGAGTTTGCCCCATATCGCACCTCGCGCCGGTGGGCGGCGTAGCCGGTCAGTTCAGGGATCGCGTCAGCCGCCAGCGCCTCGGCGACAAGGCGATTGGGATGCATGGTGTTGATACCCACCAGTCCGCCGTCGGCCTCGACCAGCTCCAGGGTGTGGGCGAGTTTGCGCTTGGGGTCGTCGGATCGCGAGACCCAGGCCGGCAACCCCGGCGTGCTCAGGCCCAGCATGGCGCCGGGGTTGGGGCAGTGGGCGGTGATCTCGTCGCCATTGTCCAGCACGACATCGGCGAAGAAGCGTTTATAGCGGCTGACCAGCACGCCGCGCTTCAACGGGGACGGAAAGTCCATCGGGCTCAGCACTCCAGCGCAGAAGTTTCGCCCGAGGCTGTAGCGCCCGGCTGCAAACTCAAAAACCCCCAATCCGGTTCTGCCCGGATCGGGGGTTTCAGCTTCGGTCGATTGCGAGAAGTGGGGACGTCTCGCGATCGGGCTCTCCGAATCTATTTTTTCTCTGTCGTGGTGGTCGTGCTCGACGTCGAGCCCGGATCGCCCGTCATGGCGTCAGGGGCCGTGGTGGTCGTGGATTCCGTCGTCGTCGTGCTGGGCTCTGCAGGCGGCGACGTAACATTGACGTCCGGCGGCGTGACCGTGACTTCGGTAGGCGCGGCGGCCGGCGCGGGCGCTTCCGTCTTTTGCGTGCAAGCCGACAGACCTGCGGCGACAACGACGGCGGCGAGAATGGCGCTGTATTTCATGTGGGTACCCCGGAGGCTGATCCTCAGAGGCCTGAACCCGGCAGACTGAATTTGGTTCCAGCTGTTGGATCGCCGCTGACCCACCGCTACAAGCACCCATCATTTGAGGATCCGGAATGAGCGAAACCGCTGATGACCGCGTCACCGCCGCTGTGCTGGTGATCGGCGATGAAATCCTGTCAGGGCGAACCCAGGATACCAATACGCGCGACATCGCCCGCTATCTCGGCGTCATCGGGATCGACCTGGCCGAGACCCGCACCGTGCCGGATGTCATGCAGGAGATCGTCGATGCGCTGAACGCGCTCCGGTCCCGCTACGACTATGTGATCACGACGGGCGGCATCGGCCCGACGCATGACGACATTACCGCTGACGCTGTGGCGCTGGCGTTCGGGGTGGAGCTCTACGAACATCCCGACATCATCGCCATGATGGCCGCGCGATGGGGTGGCGAAGTGAATGGCGCGCGCCGCCGGATGGCGCGAATTCCAGTAGGCGGAGATCTGGTCAAGAACCCGGTGCAGGGGCCGCCCGGCTTCACGATCGGCAATGTCTTCACCCTGGCCGGCGTGCCCCAGATCATGCGCGGCATGCTGGAGGACGTCGGTCCCCGGATGCGGGGCGGGCGGCCGACAGTGTCACGGACGGTGCGGGTAGAAGGCTCCGGGGAAGGTGTGATCGCCGCACCTCTGGAAGCGGTCGCCAAGGCGCATCCGGACATGTCGCTGGGCAGCTATCCTTTCTACGGCGCCGACGGCTACGGCTCGAACCTGGTGCTGCGCAGTCGGGACGCTGATCAGTTGGGTGAGGTCGTCGTCGAGCTCATTGCCGCGCTGAAGGGCGCTGGTATCGAGAATGTCGTCGAGGTTGTCGCCGCCTGAGCCACGCCAGAGGCGCTTGACCGACGTAGGGGCGCCCGCATCAAGTCGGGCCCAAACACGGGAGGCTTCTCTAGATGGCGTTCATTCCTTTCGACCTGACTGGCAAGGTGGGTCTGATCACCGGCGGCAACGGCGGCATTGGCCTGGGCATGGCCGAGGGGCTGGCCGCTGCCGGCGCGAAGGTTGCCGTCTGGGGCCAGAATCCGGAAAAGAACGCCAAGGCCGAAGAGACGCTCAAGGCCTACGGTGTCGACGTGCTGGTCCAGAAGGTTGATGTGGCTGATGAGGCGGCTGTGGTGGCCGCCGTCGCCGAGGTGTTGGCAAAGTTCGGCCGCATCGATTTCTGCGCCGCCAACGCGGGTCTGGGCGGCGGGGCGCCTTTCGAGGAAATGACCACCGAGAAGTGGCGGCGCGTCACCACGGTGAACCTGGACGCGGTGTTCTGGACGTTCCGTGAGGCCGCAAAACACATGGTTGAGCGTGCTCGGGCCGGCGATCCGGGCGGCTCTTTGCTGGTCACCTCGTCGACCTCGGCCATTCACGGCGCGCCGCGCAACCAGGCCTATGCCGCGACCAAGGGCGCGGTGCTGTCGATGGTGCGCGGCCTGGCGGTGGAATATGCCCGCCACGGCATCCGGGCCAATTCGGTGCTGCCCGGCTGGATCCGCTCGGACATGACCGCTGCGGCCCAGAAGTGGGACAAGTTCAACGACCAGGTGATCGGTCGCGTACCGATGCGCCGCTGGGGCGAGCCAGAGGATTTCTCGGGCCTGGCGGTCTATCTGGCCTCCGACGCCTCGAAGTTCCACACGGGCGACAGCTTCGTGATCGACGGCGGCTACACCATCTATTGAAGGACCTCGCATGAGCGATCCCTATGCCCGCTACGAACGGCTGAAGTTCGAGCGGCCGTCGCCTGGCGTGCTGCGCATCGTCATGAGCAATCCCGGCAAGCTCAACGCCACCGATGCGGTAATGCATCGCGAACTGGCCGAGGTCTGGCGCGACGTGGACGCCGACCCGGACACGCGGTGCGCCATCCTGACCGGAGCGGGAGATACGTTCTCTGCCGGCGGGGATTTCGACATGATCCAGGGGATTGTCGATGACTTTGAGGTGCGCGTGCGATCGATGCGCGAGGCCCGCGACATCGTCATGAACATCATCGACTGCCAGACCCCCGTGGTCAGCGCCATGCGCGGTGTGGCGGTGGGCGCGGGGCTGGTTTGCGGTCTGCTGGCAGACGTCTCCATCGCGACGCCGGACGCCCGGATCATCGATGGCCATACCCGCCTTGGCGTGGCGGCGGGCGACCATGCCGCGATCATCTGGCCGCTGCTCTGCGGCATGGCCAAGGCCAAGTACTATTTGCTCACCTGCGATCCCTTGAGCGGTCAGGAAGCCGAGCGGATCGGGTTGATCTCCCTTTGTGTGCCGGATGACGAGCTGGACGCCAGGGCGCTGGCTGTCGCAACCAAGCTGGCCAACGGCGCGCCGTTGGCCATCGCCTGGACCAAGCACGCATTGAACCATTGGCTACGGTCGGCGGGGCCGGCGTTTGACGCCTCACTCGCACTGGAGTTTCTGGGATTTACAGGCCCGGAAGCGGCCGAGGGGCTGGCGTCGCACCGGGAGAAGCGCAAGCCGAAGTTCGTCTGAGGGTCAGCGCCGCGATCGGACGTGCTCGATCATGCCGCTGCGGCGGCGGGCAGGGGATAGCGAAAGCCGGGGCCTTCAGCATCGACGACCGCCCATTGGGCGTCTGCGAAATCCCAGTTGGCGAGATTGTCGAACCATCGCTCAAGGAAGCGCTGTCGCTCGTTCTTGTAGTCGAGGTAGTAGGCATGCTCCCAGAGATCGCAGACCAGCAACGGGGTTACGCCGTCCCGGATCAAGAGATCGTCTGCGTCATGGGTCGACACCACCTTGAGCCCTTCCGGGCCGGCGACGATCCAGTTCCATCCTGATCCGAAGTGACTGACGCCGGTCTCGACAAACGCAGTTCGCAGGCCCTGCAAGCTGCCGAAGGCCTGGTTGATCGCCCGCAGGAGGCCGCTTGCCGGCCCGGCCTTTTCGGGCGGTCTCATACATTGCCAGAAGAAGGCGTGGTTCCAGGCCTGGGCGGCATTGTTGAAGAGCGGAATGTCGCCGGTTGAGTGGGCTCTGCGGACAATGTCTTCCAGCCGCAGCTCTGCCAGTGCGGCTTTGGTCGCCAGTTGGTTCGTCTTGTCCACATAGGCTTTGTGGTGTTTGCCGTGGTGCGCTGCCAGCGTTTCGGACGAGACGAACGGGACGAGGGCGTCCAGCGCGTAGGGCAGTTCGGGGAGGATGTGCATCGGGACCAGGGGGCTTGCGACGGCGCCGGGGTTCGACCCGCTCCCGCCTCAACCCTGGACGATCTCGCATGGTTCCATGCGGGCGTCTGACCGCTAGCGGCTGCGCCGGGCGGCCTTTATCTCGGCGCTGTTGAGATACCCATCGCGGTTGACATCCAGTTCGCCAAAGCGAACCTCGGCGCGGGCGGCCAGTTCCTCCGAAGACAGGGCGCCATCGCCGGAGACGTCGTTGGTCTTGAAAACCTTCTCCACCGCGCCCTTGACGCCGGGAAGGCGTGTGAAGCCCGGCAGCTCGGCGACGGTTACCCGGCCATCCCGGTTCTTGTCGAACTTCATGGATTCAGAGACGAGACCTGTGCGGTACTCGGCGCGGGAGGTGCGGCCGTCCTTGTCGGCGTCGAACCCGGCGATGTTTGCAGGCTGGGCCAGGGCTGGCGTGATCGCGCCCGTAAGGGAGAGCAGCGCGCTGATCCCGGCAATTCTGGGCAAGGTCGGCATCCGGCGGTTCCGTAAAGATTTGAAGCCGTCGACATGTGCAAGAAGCCCCGCCCGGTCAAGACCCCGAGGCCCCTCAGCCTGTAAACACCACCGTCTTGCGCCCGTTAAGCAGCACCCTGTCCTCCAGATGCCAACGCACGGCGCGCGCCAGCACCCGGCGCTCAATGTCGCGGCCCTTGCGGATCAGGTCTGCCGGGGCATCCCGGTGGCTGATGCGCTCGACGTCTTGCTCGATGATGGGGCCCTCGTCGAGGTCGGCGGTGACGTAATGGGCCGTCGCGCCGATCACCTTTACGCCGCGCGCGTGGGCCTGATGGTAGGGCCGCGCGCCCTTGAAGCCGGGCAAGAACGAGTGGTGGATGTTGATGCAGCGCCCCGCCAGTCTTGCCGACAGGTCGTTGGACAGCACCTGCATGTAGCGGGCGAGGATGACCAGTTCGGTGCCGGTTTCCTGAACCAGGGCCCATAGCGCGGCTTCCTGCTCGGGCCGGGTTTCCGCCGTTACGGGCAGGTGGCGAAAGGTGACGCCCTGGAGATCGGTATGGGGGAAGGTCTCGGCCGGGTGGTTCGACACCACACAGGCCAGGTCCATCGGCATTTCTCCCTGACGCCAGCGCCAGATCAGGTCGGACAGGCAGTGGTCGGTCTGGGAGGCCAGGATCATCACCCGGCGCCGCTCCTTGCGTCCGCGCAGGGTCCAGGTCATGGCGTGATCCTCAGCGACCGGGCGCAGGGCTTCGCGCCAGTCCTCCGGCCCGGTACGGCCCGGGTCGAAGACCACCCGCATGAAGAACCGACCGGTTTCCTGGTCGTCGTACTGCTGAGCGTCCAGAATGTTGGCGCCGCCGTCGAAGAGGCAGGTTGAGACCTGGGCGACGATGCCGGGTCGGTCAGGGCAGGACAGGGTGAGGATCATCCGCGATCTTATGCCTCACGCCTTCAACGCTGCCGAGACCCTACAGTGACGTCAGGTTCCAGCTGCCGCCGGCATCGCGGCAGGCGTTGAACTGTTCGCGCACGGTGGGCTGGCCGCGCTCATTGATCGTCTGTTCGACGCGTCGGCAGTCACCGCTGGTCTGGCCGTCCGAAGCCTGCACGACCGAACGGGCCACGTAGCCCTGGATCAGGCCATCTTCCTCGACCGCCAGCCAGCCGCCGGCCACCGTGCCGCTGGAAACGAAGGTCTCGCCCACCCGCAATCGATCCAGTACCGGGGCGTCGGCCCTGGGCGCCGCGCGGACGTTGACCCGAGACGAGACTGAGTACGTGCCGCTCTGGCTTGAGACGCGCGATACCGGGGTTACTCCTTCGGCAAAGCGCCAGCGGCCGGAGGCGGCGCTGGTCTGTGGCGCACTGTTAACCCGCTCCAGAACCTCGATCCGCCCGCTGGCGCCGGATTGGGGGTCAGACCAGGTCTGCGTCCTGCCGGTGTCGAGCGCCCTCTGGAACGCCTGCTGAGCGTCCTGCTGGGCCTTGCGGTCCATGCGGCAGCCGATGGAGTTGCCGATCACGGCGCCCAGACCCGCGCCGATCGCGGCGCCAAGCACGCGATTATCCTTGCTGATCTGGCTGCCGGCCAGCGCGCCGACCAGGCCGCCGACCACGGCAGCCTTGGTATTGGCGCTGCCTTCTGCGTCGCAGGAATAGAGAGACTCGAGCCCCCTGGCTGCCACAGGGGCCGCCGGAAGGCTGAGAACTGACGCGAGCAGAATGGCGATTTTTGCTGACCGAACCATGGGTGTCCTCCTGGGCTTTGTCTTCATCATGCGCCGATACGGGCACCGGGGCCAAGTGACGGATTGTGAACGCGCGCTGCCGCGATCCGCGACGCCGCTTGAACTCCCCGCCCGTGGCGGCCTATCTGCTGCAACGCGCGGGCGTGGCGGAATCGGTAGACGCAGCGGACTTAAAATCCGTTTTCGGCAACGAAGTGTCGGTTCAAGTCCGACCGCCCGCACCAGAAGGCCGGATCCTCAGGATCAGCGCCCTGCCGTTTCCTGCGCATAGCCCAACTGTTCGTTCAGCCGGTCCAGCACGGTGATCGCCGCCTCCGGGATCACGGTCCCTGGCGTAAAGATCGCGGCAACGCCCATGTCCTCCAGCGCCTTGAAATCCTCCGGCGGGATGACGCCGCCGACAAATACCAGGATGTCTGGGCGTCCCAGGCGGGCCAGTTCGGATTTCAGTTCCGGCACCAGAGTCAGGTGTCCAGCGGCGAGCGAGCTGGCGCCGACCGCGTGAACCCCGGCTTCGACGGCCTCTACCGCCGCTTCGGCGGGGGTCTGGAACAGGTCGCCGATCTCCACGTCAAAGCCCAGGTCGCCGAAGCCGGACGCGATCACCTTCTGACCCCGGTCATGGCCGTCCTGGCCCATCTTGGCCACCATCAGGCGGGGCTTGCGGCCGTCGGCCTGTTCAAAGGCCGCAGCCATGGCGCGGGCGCGGTCTGAAGCGGGCGTCGCGCCAGCTTCGCGCAAGTAGACACCCTTGACGGCGTCGGCTGTGGCCTTGTGGCGGTTGAACACCTTTTCCAGGGCGAACGAGATCTCGCCAACCGTAGCCATGGCCCGTGCGGCATTGACCGAGAGTTCCAGCAGGTTGCCGTCGCCGGCCGCGCCGGCGGTCAGCGCATCCAGAGCGGCGGCCACAGCTTCCGGGTCGCGGTCGCGTTTCAGGCGTTTCAGCTTTTCAAGCTGGGCGTTGCGGACGGCGGTGTTGTCGACCTTCATCACGGGGATGTCGTCGGCCACGTCAGGCCTGTACCGATTTACCCCTACGACTGACTGCTGCCCGGAATCGATCCGGGCCTGGGTGCGGGCGGAGGCTTCCTCGATCCGGCGTTTCGGCAGGCCGTTCTCGATCGCCTTTGCCATCCCGCCCAGCGCCTCGACCTCGGCGATGTGGGTGAGCGCCCGCTCGGCCAGATCGGCAGTCAGGCGCTCGACATAGAAGCTGCCGCCCCAGGGGTCGACGACCCGGTTCTGGCCGCTCTCCAGTTGCAGGAAGAGCTGGGTGTTGCGGCTGATCCGCGCGGAAAAGTCCGTCGGCAGGGCCAGGGCTTCGTCCAGCGAGTTGGTGTGCAGGCTCTGGGTCTGGCCGCCGACGGCCGCCATGGCCTCGACGGTGGTGCGGGCGACATTGTTGTAGACGTCCTGGGCGGCCAGGCTCCAGCCGCTGGTCTGGGTGTGGGCTCGCAGCGAGAGGGAGCGCGCATCCTTCGGGTCGAACTCGGCCTTCATCAGCTTCGCCCACAGCAGGCGTGCGGCGCGCTGCTTGGCGATCTCCATGAAGGCGTTCATGCCGGCGTTCCAGAAGAACGAAAGCCGGGGGGCGAACTGGTCCACGGTCATGCCCGCCGCGACGCCCGCACGGACATAGTCGATGCCGTCGGCCAGGGTGTAGGCCAGTTCCAGGTCCAGCGTCGCGCCGGCTTCCTGCATGTGATAGCCGCTGATCGAGATCGAGTTGAAGCGCGGCATTTCGCGGGCCGTATAGGCGAAGATGTCGGACACAATCCGCATCGAGGGGCCGGGCGGATAGATGTAGGTGTTCCGGGTCAGGAACTCCTTCAGGATGTCGTTCTGGATGGTGCCCGAGAGCTTCTCGTGCGGCACGCCCTGTTCTTCCGCCGCCACGATGTAGAGCGCCAGGATCGGCAGCACGGCGCCGTTCATGGTCATCGACACGCTCATCTTGTCGAGCGGAATGCCGTCGAAAAGGGTGCGCATGTCGAGGATGCTGTCGATGGCTACGCCGGCCATGCCCACGTCGCCCGCCACGCGGGGGTGGTCTGAGTCATACCCCCTGTGGGTGGCCAGATCGAAGGCGATCGACAGTCCCATCTGGCCCGCCGCCAGGTTGCGCCGATAGAAGGCGTTGCTGTCCTCCGCGGTGGAGAATCCGGCGTACTGGCGGATCGTCCAGGGGTTGGTGGCGTACATGGTGGGGTAGGGGCCGCGCACGAACGGCGCCAGTCCCGGATAGCCGCCCATGGCTGCCAGGCCGGTGATGTCAGCCGCGGCATAGGCGGGGCGGACGGCAATACCCTCCGGGGTATTCCAGGCATCGGCCTCCGGCGGTGAGGTCGGCGTGACAGGACCCTCGAACGGCAGGGTCGCGAAATCCGGGAACGCGCTCATGCCGCCACCTCATAGGCTTCGGACAATCGAATGGGTTTCAAGGGCGGGCACACGCTGTCTTCGCCGGGGAGGCGTGGCGAGGGTTGATCGGGGAAGGCGCCGCCCGGTTCCACCTCGACCGGCGCCGGGCTGGTGGGCGGGAAGGCCGTAACGCCCACGATCTTCGGCTCGCCCCGCGCGGCGACCGCCGCCGCTACGTCCCGGGCGATCAGACCGGAGGTCAGGGCGGAGACAAGCCCGCCGGCGGCCTCAATGGCCTGCAGGCGTGTCCAGGCGGCCCGGGCGATCTGATCGGTGAGCGTCTCGATGTAGCCGGAGCCGGCGGCAGGGTCGGTGACCTTGCCGATATGTGCCTCTTCCATCAGCACCAGCTGGGCGTTGCGGCTTTGTCGCCGGGCGAGGGTAGTGGGCAGCCCCAGGGCGTCGGAATAGGTCCCGAGCACCACAGCGTCCGCACCGCCGACCGCCGCGCCGAACCCGGCAACCGTCAGACGGATCATGTTGGTCCAGGCGTCCTGCGCCGTCAGCATGCGGCGCGATGACCGCGCCTCGATCCGCGCCAGAGGGTCAGCGCCGGAGGCGGTGGCGATCCGGGCGAACACGACGCGTGCGGCGCGAACCTTGGCAATACCCACGAAATAGTCCGCATCCGCCGACAGGCCCAGCGTGACGCGTGCGAAGGCCTCGGCGATCGTCAGGCCCGCGCCGACCAGGGCCCTGGCGTAGGCGATGGCGGCCGCTGCGGCGAAGGCGACCTCTAGGGCCTCGCCGCCGCCGGCTTCATGGACCACGCGGCCCGAGGCCTGGAACAGGCTGGCTTGGGGGTAGGTCTGGGCGAGGTCCGCAGCGACGGTCGCCGCAGCGGCCAGGTGCGCGGCGACCGGCCCGGGACTGGCGCCTGACCCGGCGAAGGCGCTGATGGGGTCGAGGTTGAGATCCAGCTTTGCGCCGGGCGAGGATCTGGCGACGGTGTGCAGCGCCTGAGCGGCCTGCGGCCCCCGGAACCCGGCGTCGAGCCCAGTCGGAGCCAGTTCCAGAATCACGTCCTTGAGCGCGCGGGCGAGGGCATCAGGCGTGGCGTGGCCCTGAACGATGACGGAGGCCGCGCCGCCCTGCAGGTCCGCCAGCAGTTCAGCATTCGCCCTGGCTGGATCGGGGTGCGCCGACAGGGTCCGCACGTCCCAGGCCCGGCCAGCCTCGAACGGTCTGGGCGGGAAGCCCGCCGCCCGCTCCGACGCCGCATAGAGCGGCGAGATCGGCAGCCCCTCGACCGTCGCCTTCATCAGGCTCTCGAAGGGCTTGTCGCCCAGGGTTTTGGAGACCAGCGCGCGCCAGGCGGCCTCGTCGGCGGGCGGAAATCCGGGGTCGATTAACAGGGTGTCGGCCATGGGCGGAATTGCGCCCCGCGCGGGCCTGACGTCAAGTTCACCCAACGTGATCTCGCGGCTGAGCTACACTGTTGCGAAGCGCAAAAAGATATGCGTACAACGTAAATCTAACAACCGTTCGAGGATATGTCCATGGCTCTGCCCCCCGTCCTGCGTGACCGCCTGCGACTGCCCGTCATCGGCAGCCCGCTGTTCATCATCTCGACGCCGGACCTGGTGATCGCCCAGTGCAAGGCCGGGATCGTCGGATCCTTCCCGGCGCTCAATGCGCGGCCGGCGTCCCTGCTGGACGAGTGGCTGCACCGGATCACCGAGGAACTGGCCGAGTGGGACCGCGATCACCCGGACACCCCGTCGGCGCCCTTTGCGGTGAACCACATCGTTCACAAGTCGAACGACCGTCTGGAACACGATGTGGAGGCCTCCACCAAGTGGAAGGCGCCGATCATCATTACGTCTCTGGGCGCCCGCGAGGACGTCAACCAGGCGGCCCATTCCTACGGCGGCGTGGTGCTGCACGACGTGATCACCGACCGGTTCGCCCGCAAGGCGATCGAGAAGGGCGCCGACGGCTTGATCCCCGTGGCGGCCGGGGCAGGCGGCCACGCCGGCACGCTCTCGCCCTTCGCCATCGTTCACGCCCTGAGGGAGTGGTTTGACGGTCCGATCGCGCTGTCTGGCGCCATCGCCAATGGCCACGCGGTGCTGGGCGCCCAGGCCATGGGCGCGGACCTGGCCTATATCGGCTCGGCCTTCATCGCGACCCAGGAAGCCAACGCGGTTCAGGGCTACAAGGATATGATCGTCGCCTCGACCGGCGAGGACACTACTTATACCAACCTGTTCACCGGCGTTCACGGCAACTATCTGACGCCGTCGATCATTGCGGCGGGAATGGACCCCAACGATCTGCCCAAATCCGACCCCTCGGCGATGAACTTCGGCTCGGGCGGAAATCAGAAAGCCAAGGCCTGGCGCGACATCTGGGGCTGCGGCCAGGGCATTGGCGCGGTCAAGAACATCCCGACCGTCGCCGAGATGGTTGGAAGGCTTTCCGACGAGTACGAGCGGGCCAAGGCGGAACTGGCGACGAAGACGTCCTTCACCGCCGGCCGGGTGCTGCAGGCGGCTGAGTAGGGTTAGAAAATCTGCAAGGCCGAGCAGTCTAATTCTACTAACTAGATAGGAATTGAAGAGTTACTCATTTCCCTCAACGACCAGAGGGAAATGCGAATGTCTGCGTCTGCGCGCCTGTATCCGATGATCCGCCGCCTTGGCCTTGCGGCAATGCTTTGCAGTGCGTCCACGGCGGCGATGGCGCAAACCATCCCGGTCGAAGCCGCACCGACCGCGACCGCTGCGGCACGCGATGCCGCCGCGGCTGAGGCGGAGGCCAGCTCCACCGTCGACGAAGTGACTGTCACCGCCCGCCGTCGCGAGGAAACCGTCCAGACGGTGCCATTGGCGATCTCGGTTGTCGGCGGGGACAAGATCGACGCTACCGGCGCATTCAATGTCGGTCGCCTGCAGCAGCTCACGCCGACCTTGCAGTATTACTCCAGCAACCCCCGCAATACCGCAGTGAACATCCGTGGCCTCGGCGTGCCGTTCGGCCTTACCAGTGACGGTTTCGAACAGGGCGTCGGGTTCTATATCGACGACGTGTACAATTCGCGGGTGGCCACGGCGACGTTCGACTTCCTGGATGTCGCCCGGGTCGAGGTGTTGCGCGGCCCGCAGGGCACCTTGTACGGCAAGAACACCACAGCCGGTGCGGTGAACATCACCACCAATCAGCCGACCTTCGACTTCGAGGCCAAGGCCGAGGTGTCGTTCGGCAATCTGCAGTTCAAGCAGGCGAAGGCGGCGATCTCTGGACCGCTGACCGACACTTTGGCGGCGCGTCTTGCCGTCTCATCGACGACCCGACGCGGTTCGATCTACAACGTGACCAGCCGGCAATGGGTCAACGGTCAGGATAACCTGGGCATTCGCGGCCAACTGCTGTTCAGGCCTGACGATGCGCTCGCGATCGCACTGGCGGCCGACTACAGCACGCAGGACGCCGAATGTTGTGCACAGATCTTCGTGCGCACCGGGGCAACGCAGCGGCCGCTGAACCGCCAGTATGCCGCCCTTGCCGCCGCGCAGAACTACACGGTTGTCAGCACCAACCCCTTTGACCGGGTGACCGACGTCGACGCCAATCTCAATGCGGGTAACAAGATCGGCGGCGCCTCGGTGCGGGCCGTCTGGAATGTCGGACCCGGCACGCTGACGTCGGTCACGGCTTGGCGCTTCTGGGACTGGAAGCCGGAAAACGACCGCGACTTCCTGGGGCTGTCGATCGTTTCGAAGTCCCAGAACCCGTCGCAACAGGACCAGTACACGCAGGAACTGCGCTACAATTACGTCGGTGACCAGCTGGATTTCGTCGTCGGCGCCTTCGCCTTCAAGCAACGGATCGACACCCAGGGCACCGAGCAGCAGGGCCCTGCCTCCAGCCGGTGGAACATTGCGCCGAGCAATGTGCTTTCGAATGATCCGACTGTGCTGGACGGCCTGGTCGCCCGCAACACTCAGTATCTCAAAAGCACCAGCTTCGCGGTGTTCGGCCAGACGAGCTGGAAGGTCACTGACGCCCTGACGATCCAGCCCGGGGTTCGCTTGAACTACGACAAGAAGGAAGGCTTCTATCAGCGTCAGGTCTTCGACGGGCAGGGCGTTCCGGTACTGTTTGGTCAGACGGGTGCGCGTCGCGCGGCGCAGCTCGCGGTTTTCACGCCCCAGCTCAGCGCGCCCAGCTTTAGCGACTGGAACTTCAGCTACGACCTGACGGCCAGCTACAAGGTCACGTCCTCTGTGCTGGCCTATGTCACCTATGCCAAGAGCTTCAAAAGCGGCGGGATCAATCAGAACGGCCTTCCCACCGACGCGGCCGGCAATCCGATCCTGTCGGCGGGGAGCATCAAGCCCGAGGACGTCAGCCATTTCGAGGGCGGCCTGAAGACCCAGTTCTGGGACCGTCGGGCGACCTTGAACCTTTCGGCCTTCCGCACTGACATCAAGGACTATCAGGCCACGGTCACAAACGGCCAGCTCGGCGTCCTGCGCGGCTATCTCGCCAACGCGGGCAAGGTCCGCAGCCAGGGTTTCGAATTCGACTTCTCAGTGCGGCCAGGCCAGCGCTTCAACGCCTACGTGAACGGCGCCTACACCGATGCCGAGTACAAGAGATTCGTCGACGCGCCGTGCCCGCCGGAACGGTCAGGCGGTACGACGGTCGCTGCCGGCCAGGTCCCCAGCGCGCCCGGTACGCCCGGAGGCTTGAGTCCGGCCAATTGCGACATTTCCGGCCAGCGGCTGGCTGGCGTGTCCAAATGGAGCCTCTCGTTCGGCGCCGAGGCGAACACGCCGGCCAGGCTCCTCGGCAAGGAGGGAGAGGTTTACCTGGGCTATGACGGGAGCTACCGGTCCGGCTTCTCGTCCAACGCCTCGCCGTCGATCTACACCTATGTCGATGGCTACTCGCTGTCGAACTTCCGGGCCGGGTTCCGGATAGAAGACGGCCTCAACGTCTACGCCTGGGTGCGTAATGCGTTCGACGAGAACTACTTCGAACAGCTGGCCGTTGGCCCGGGCAACACCGGGCTGATTGCGGGGCAGCCCGGCGATCCGCGAACGTTCGGCCTGACGCTGAAGTCGGCGTTCTGAGCTGCGATCGGCGCCGGCCGCCTGATCAGCCGCCGTTCTTCGCCAGCCAGGCCTCCATCTCCGGCACCCGATCCTTGATCAGGCCCAGCCGGAAGCGGATCGACGCCGCCGCCTTCTCGACCTCGCCGATGGACGAGGTCGGGATCGTGGGGGCGTAGGCCGCCAGCTTTGCCAGCGTCGCCGGATCGCGCGAGATGGTCGCCAGTTGCGGGAAGAATGGCGCGCGCTGGCCCGGCTCCAGAAGCGCTTCGATCTTCGCGCGATTGGCGATGGCGAAGTCATAGGCCATCTCCGGGAAGGACCCGGCGACAGCGCCGATGATGCCCGGGGCCTCGGTCGGGCTGGGTTCGCCGCTGAGCGCCAGCTTCAGGGTCCGTGCGGCCAGCACCGGGTCCGAACTGGCGCCGAGGTAGCTGTAGAGCCGGGCGCGGTCGGTGATGTCCTTCGAGGCCTTGGCCTGTTGGTGTATCGCTTCCCATATCTTCGCGTCGGCGGTCGAGGCCACGATGGACAGCACCGTCAGGCGTCCGGCGCCCCGCAGGCTCGAGGGATCAGCCAGATAAAGGTCGAACCGGCGGCGGGCCTCGGCGATGGTCGCGGCATCGGCCAGATCGCCCAGGGTGGTCAGAACCGAGCGGCGCAGGATGGCGTCGTTATCGGCCTCGCCGGGCTTGGCGTCCCAGCCCAGTCGCGCGGCGATGGGGGCGGCGCGATTGATCGCGAAGGCGCGATAGGCGGCGCGGCCGGGGCGACCCTCGAAAAGCCAGTCGAGGCCAGCCAACTGATCGGACAGGGTCTGCAGCATGATCGGCTCGCCAGCCGCCGGCGCGTTCTTCACCAGAGCCAGGAAGTCGCTCATGGGCACAACGCCGATCTCGCCCAGCGCGCGGCTGTCGTAGAGCAGGCCCAGCTGGTCCGCCGCCTTCAATCCGGCGAACCCCGGCGCCAGCTTGGCCCAGAGCTCGGGGGAATAGGCCGTCCGGAAGTAGCTGGTCTGGCCGGCGTTGACGACGACGGGGCCGGCGATTGGCGCGGCGACGGGCGAGGCGGCGCTGACCAGACCCTGCCACTGGCCGTTGGATCCGACGACGTTGACCGGCGTGCGCCAGGTGCGCGGCGTGCGCTGGCTGGCGTCGGCGCCGAAGCGTTCCTGGGTCATGACAATACCGCTGCTCGTCGATTGAACCCGGATCATCGGCACCCCGGCCTGCAGGGTGAAGTCGTGCGCCGTGCCGGTGATCTTGCGGGGTGAGGCCTTGTCGAGCTCGACCCACAGGTCGTTGGAGACCGTGTTTCCGTAAGCGTACTTCTTGATGTAGCTGCGGACGCCGGCTCTGAAGGCCTCTTCACCGACATAGGATTCCAGCATGCGGATAACCGCCTGGCCCTTCAGGTAGGTGATCGCGTCAAAGGCGGTGGCCGCGGCAAAAACATCCGGAATGTCGGTGATGACCGGATGGGTGCCGGCCCGGCTGTCCAGACGCATGGCGCCCTGCTGGCCGGCCTGGGTTGAGAGCCAAGTGTTCCACTCGGGGTGGAAATGATCGGTTGCCTTGTTCTCCATCCAGGAGGCGAAGCCTTCGTTCAGCCAGATGTCATCCCACCAATCCATGGTGACAAGATTGCCGAACCACTGGTGGGCTAGTTCGTGGGCGATGACCGTGAAGACGTTCTGCTTGTCGCTCTCGGTCGACAGCTTGGGATCAATCAGGACGATATAGTCGAAGTAGAAGACGGCCCCCCAGTTCTCCATGGCGGCGAAGAACTGGCTCTGGCCAGGGCCGGCGATCATGTCCAGCTTGGGCAAGGGGTACGGGGTGTCGAAGTAGTCATTGAAATAGCCGAGCAGCTTGACGGCGGATTCCAGCGCATAGCGGCCCTTTTCAGCGTCACCCTTGCGGACCACGACGCCGACATCGGTGTCGCCAACTTTCTGACTGATGCGCTCGAAATCGCCCAGGGCGAAGAACAGCAGATAGGAGCTCATCTTCGGGCTGTCCTGGAAGCGGACGGTGCGAGTTCCCGGGCTCCCGGCCACATCGCTGGCGACCGGCATGTTGGAGATCGGCATCTGGCCTTCGGGGCTCACCACCGACAGGGCGAAGACCGACTTGATCCCGGGCTCATCCCACATGGGCGCAAAGCGGCGGCCGTCGGAGTTCTGGAACTGCGTGAAGAGCGCGCGCTTCTGGGCGCCGTCCGAGCCCTCATAGTCGAGCGCGAACATTCCGGAGGCCTGCTGGTAGATCTTCCCCGTATAGTCGATCGACAGGGTGTAGCGGCCAGGCGCCAGGCGTTGAGGGAATACGAACGCGACGGTTTCCTGTTTGGTGTCGGCGACAATGCGCGGCGTCGCCGACTGACCGCTCAGGGACGCCTTGCCAAGGGTGAGATCGGCGGCGTTGAGCACGATCCGGTCGGTGGCGCGCACGACGGTCAAGGCAATGTCGGCGCGGCCTGTGAATCGCAGGTTGGCGGCGTCCGGCGTGATCGTGATGTCGTAGCGATCAGGACGCACATCGGTCGGCAGGACGATGCGCTGGGCCTTTGCAGCGGGCTTGGCGACCGGGGCAGCGAGGGCCGGCGATCCAAATGCCAGCAGCGACGCGGCCAGGACAGCGAGAAACTTCATGCTCAGGGACCTTGAATGTAGGGGCTGAAAATGGCGCGCACCATAGCAGGGCGGCAAACCTATGCCTAGCTGGGCTTTCTGTCGTTCATTTCGTCGCCGGCGTCCCTGGGCAAGCGGAAGAACCAGAACATCGAGATCAGGGTAACCGCGCCGATCACCGTAAAGGCCGGCGAGACCACGGCTACGGTCAGGCGCGTCTCGCCTTCCAGCCGCATCAGGAAGGTCAACAGGCTGGCCGACAATCCGATGCCGACAGACTGGACCAGTTGCTGGGCCATGGACGAGGTGGTTGCCGCCTTGCTCATCTGCTCCTGATCAATGTCTGCGTAGGCCATGCCGTTCAGCGAACTGAACTGCAGGGACCGGAAAAAGCCGCCGACCCCCAGAATGGCGGCGATGACCCAATGCGGCCAGTCCGGGCGGAACAGCGAATAGGCCATGAAGCTGGCGCCCACGATCACCGCATTGACCAGCAGCACGGAGCGAAACCCGAACCGGCGCAGGATCGGCGGTGCGGCGGTTTTCATCAGCAACGCGCCGAGAGCCGAGATGCAGGTCATGGTCCCGGCGGCCAGCGCCGACAGACCGAACGCCACCTGCAGCAGCATCGCCAGCAGGAACGGGTTGGCCCCCATCGCGACGCGCATGAAGGCTCCGCCCAGCACCGAGGCCGCGAAGGTGGGCTTCGAAAAGATCGACAGGTCAACGGCCGCGTGAGGTGTGCGTTTCGCATGCCAGCCATAGACTGCAAGCGCGGTCAGACCGGCCGCGAAAAGGCCTGTAATGGCCAGGGGCGATATCGCATCCCGGCTGAGGTTCTCGAACCCGAAGATCAGGGCGGCAAGACCCAGCCCCGTCAGCAGGATGCCCGGAATGTCTACCGGTGGCGCGTCGGTCTCGCGCACCTCCGGGATGAAGCGCCATGAGAGGATCAGGCCCGTCACGGCGATGGGCAGGTTCATGAAGAAGATCCAGCGCCAGTCGGCAAAGGTGACGATGGCTCCGCCCAGCACTGGCCCCACCACGGGCCCCAACAGCGCCGGCATGGTGACCACCGACAACGCCCCCACCAGCTCTCGTTTGGGTGTGGTGCGCAGCAGAACCAACCGCCCAACCGGCATCAGGGTTGCGCCCGCCGCGCCCTGGATGAACCGCGCGGCGATCAGCTGCCACAAGGTCTCCGACACCCCGCAGGCGATCGCGCCCACAGCGTATAGCACGATGGAACTCATGAACACGCGCCGTGCCCCGAACCGGTCCGCAAGCCACCCGCTGAGCGGCAGGAAAATCGCCGCGGACAGCAAGTAGACGGTGATGGCGATGTTGAGCCTGAGTGGTTCGACTCCGAAGGTTTTTGCCATGGCCGGCAGTGCATTGGCGATCACAGTCGCATTCAGCGTCTGCATCAGCAGAGCCGAGCCGATGATGGCCAGCACAAGCCAGCCGCGGGTGATTGGGCCGCTATCGCCGGGGGACTCGACGTCGCTCATGGCTTTGGGCCTAACAGGCGGGGGCGGGCGGACGCAACCATGCGGTTCCGCCGCAGAAGCGGCCGAGCAGGCTCGGCGTCCCGTCAGGATCCAGGCGCCACACGAAAACACGAATGCGTCCGCGAGGCCCGTGGAACCGGACCGTGGAAATCAATCTGCCGCAGCCCCGGCCGTCAGCATGGCCTGGATCGCCGCCTCGCCGTAGCCCAACTCGGCCAGAACTTCGCGGGTGTGTTCGCCCAGTCTTGGTGCGCGCGGGCGCACCGTGGCGTCGGCGCCGGGGAATCTGGCCGGGGCGGCGGGGGAGCGGAAGGTTCCGCCCTGGCCATCCTCGACGTCGATGAATGCGCCGGCGGCGGCGGCCTGGGGATCAGCGGCGACGTCGGCCGGGGTCTGGACGGCGGACCAGACAAGGTCGGCCTCGTCGAGCCGGCGCGCGATCTCGTCAAAGGGCAGGGCGGCGAAGGCGCCGTCGAACGCTTCGGTGAGCGGTCGGGCGTTTTCGCGCCGCGCCTTGCCGGTGGCGAAGCGCTCGTCGGTCACCAGATCCGGGCGGCCGGCGACGGCGCAGAACTTTTCCCAGCCGCCACTGGAGCCGCGGGGATTGTGGATGAACCAGCGGTCGTCTGAGCTCCTGTAGAAATTGGACATGGCGTTGACGGGATTGTTGCGGGGGCGGTTCGAGGCCAGGCGGCCGAACTTCAGCTGAACCGCGAGGTCGGAGCTGACGGTCCAGATGCCGGTGGCCAGCAGCGACGTCTGCACCAGCCGCCCAATGCCGGTCTTCTCCCGCTCATAGAGGGCGGCCAGGATCGCCGAAACGGTGGCCAGCGAGGTGGTGTGATCGCCGAAACCCGTGCGCAGCATGAAGGGTTCCGTCCCCTTGGGCGCCATCATGTTGGCCACGCCCGCGCGGGCCCAGAAGGCGGTGACGTCGAAGCCGGGCTTGTGCGCCTCCGGACCCTCAAGGCCGTAGCCCGTGATCACAGCATAGACGAGGCGCGGATTGGCCGCACGCAGGCTGGCGTCGTCTAGGCCATAGCGCTTGAGGGACACGGGCCGCACATTGGTGAGGAACACGTCCGCGCCTTCAGCCAGCTTCGCGAGCGCATCGCGGCCTTCCGGCTGGGTGATGTCCAGGACGATCCCGCGCTTGCCGCGGTTATCCAGGTCGAAGATCGGGTTGGCGCCGAGGTCGCTCTTGAGATCACCGAATACGTGGCGCATTGAATCCCCGCCGGGTCGCTCCACCTTGATCACATCGGCGCCCCAGTCGCCCAGAATGCATGCCGCGCCGGGGCCAGCGATGTAGGCGGAAAAATCGATAACCTTGAGACCCTTGAGCAGCACGCCTTTTCTCCTGTTTTGGCCAGTCTAGCGGCGTGGCAATCTTTCGTTAAGGCGCCACCGGCACTGTCATTGTCCGGGACCCCGGTTGCACGTTGGGCAGGGAATGGTTCGCCGATGGCGATGACGCGATCAGCGCTGACGGATGAGGATGTCCGGACGCTGGTGAAAGGCGCCACGCCGGACGAGCGCGCCCGCGCCGCGCGCAAACTATGCGTCACCATCGAGCGGCAGCCCCTGAGCGACGAAGATCGCGCGCTGGCGGCGGATATCCTGCGGGTAATGGCGGCGGATGCGGCCGAACTGGTGCGTGCGGCCATTGTCGACACACTCAGGTCTTCTCCGGCCGTGCCGCGCGATGTGGCTATGCGACTGGCTCGCGACGTGGAGGCGGTCTCCCTGCCGATGCTGGCGTTTTCGCCGGCGTTCACGGACGATGATCTGGCCGATATCGTGCGGCTGGGCGGTCCGGTGCGACAGCTCGCGGTGGCCAAGCGACCGACCTTGTCGAGCGTGGTCACCGACAGCCTCGCCGAGCACGGCGGAGAACGCGCCGTGGCGGCGGCCTGCGCCAACCCCGGGGCGGATTTCGCAGCGTCCGCGCTTGATCGGGTGATCGACCGGTTTGCCGCCTCGGAACAGGTGCTTGGCGCTGTGGCCTACCGCGCGGTGCTGCCGCTTTCCATCACTGAGCGACTGGTCTCACTGGTGTCTGATCAGGTGCGGACGCATCTGATCGCCCACCACGCCATCAGCGCCGTCCAGGCGCTGGAGATCGCCACAGGCGCAGCTGAACGTGTGACGGTTGATCTGGTCGATCAGGCCGGACGCACGACGGACGTCAAGGCGTTCGTCGGGCATCTGTACACCCAGCGGCGACTTACCGCGTCATTGTTGCTGCGCGGTTTGGCCCACGGACACATGACGTTCTTCGAGTGGGGCGTGGCTGAATTGGCCGGTATCCCGCATCACCGCACCTGGCTGATGATCCATGATGCAGGGCCTCTGGGCCTTCGCGCCATCTATGAGAGGGCGGGATTGCCGGCCCGTCTATTCCCTGCCTTCCGCGCCGCAGTTGATACTTTTCACGCCATGGAGTTCGACGGTGGCGCACAGGATCAGGCGCGGTTCCAGCAGCGGATGCTGGAGCGTTTCCTGACCCAGCCCGAATCCGTGGCCCGCGAAGACGTCGACTATCTGTTGCAGCGCATGAGCGATGGTGCGCTGGCGATGCGTGAGGTGGAACTCGTCGCCTGAGGCGCTTGCCTCTTGCGGAACCAGGTTCCAAGCTGGCGACCATGAGCACGACTCCCCAGCCCGCTGAAACCAAGCTGTCAGCCACCATCTTGCTGCTGCGCGATACCCCCGCCTTCGAAGTGTTGATGGTGAAGCGCCATCACCAGATCGACTTCGCTTCCGGCGCGCTGGTGTTTCCGGGCGGCAAGATGCACGCTGGCGATCAGGACCCTGCCTGGTCGGATCACTGTCTGGGATGGGACGCATTTGATGATGAGCAGCGCGTGCTGCGCATCGGCGCCATTCGCGAGGCGTTCGAGGAGGCGGGCATCCTGCTGGCGGATCGGCGGGACGGTTCGACCTTCGGCGAAGCCTGCGACCTTTCGGTCCGCGAGGCGGTTGATCGCGGCGAAACTGCGTTTCTCGATGTTGTGCGGGACCTGGGCGTGCAACTTCGCCTGGACGCCCTGACCGTGTTTGCGCGCTGGATCACCCCGGTGATGATGCCGAAACGTTTTGACACCTGGTTCTATGCCGTGCGTGCGCCGTCGGATCAGGTGGCGGCCTGCGACGGGCGCGAGACGGTGGACGCCGAATGGATTGCGCCGGCTGAAATCCTGCGGATGGAGGCGGCCGGCGAACGCACCGTCATCTTTCCGACCCGGATGAACGTCCAGCTTTTGGCGGAGGCGCGCGATGCGGCCGACTGCGTTTCACGGGCCGAGGCCCGGACGCTGGTCACGGTTCTGCCCAGGGTGGAGGTCCGCGGCGAATCCCGGTTTCTGGTGCTGCCACCGGATGCCGGCTACGGTGACGTCGCCGAGCCGATGTCACGTATCGGCGGCTGAGAGATCAGGCTCCGAACTTCTCGATACGGCTTTCCAGTTCCTTGACGAGTATATTGCCCACCGGATGATCGTCGGTCTTGATGCCGTCGCGGACGGCGGCCTTGATCGCGTCGATATGAGCGTCGATCAGGGCCATCGGCGCCTCAAGGCGCTTTGATCTGTCGTCGATCAGGCGGCAGAGAAGTCCTGCAATCCGGGTGACCAGGGGAAATCCATAGGTAGCGCCCAGGCCCTTCAGGTCGTGGGCGCGCAGATAGAGAGATTCCATGTTCTCGGGGCTGGGTCCCTCGCTGCGAACGGTTGCCCGGACATTCTCCAGGTTGGCGATCTCGTCATCAAGCCACTGAGCGAAGTTGCCGGAGAGGCTTTTCAGCGCGGCTTCTGCCTTGGCGATGGCAGCCGGGTCTATACCCCCCATCCGTCCTGAGCCGACGCGCGTACGCAAGGCGTCTGGGGCCTGGATGGTTTGGCCAAACTTTGGCTGGCTCAAGGGACTCTCCTGCAGACAACTGCTTAGTGATAGCGCGAACCGGTTAATGAGCCGCGAAAGGCGGGAGTTCAGGCGGAAAACTGCTCTGCAAGCACCCGCTCACCAAGGCTGCGGCCGGCGTCGAACAGCATGCAGACGGCGACATCGCGGTCCTCGGCAATGTAGACTTCCAGGACGTTGGGGGCTTCGAAGTTGTCAGCCACGGCGCTGACCGGCCTTTTCGGAGCCTCCAGCACCTCCAGTCTCAGGCGCGCCGCCTGAGCTAGAAGCGCGCCACGCCAGCGCCGGGGCCGAAAGGCGCTTATTGGGGTGAGCGCCAGAATTTTGGAATCCAGAGGAATGATCGGGCCGTGCGCCGAAAGGTTGTAAGCGGTCGACCCCATGGGCGTGGAAATCAGCGCGCCGTCACAGATGAGTTCCGGGAGGCGCACTTTCCCGTCGACCGAGATTCGAAGTTTGGCCGCTTGCCGCGTGGTGCGCAGAAGGCTGACTTCGTTGAAGGCCAGGGCCTCATGCATGACGCCATCCACATCCACGGCCTGCATCCTGAGGGGATGAATCTCCGCCTGTTCGGCGGCGTTGATCCGGCTCAGGAGGTCATCGTCGACAAACTCATTCATCAGGAAGCCGACGGAACCCTTGTTCATGCCGTAGATGGGTTTGCCCGAGGCCATCAGTCCATGAACCGTCTCCAGCATGAACCCGTCGCCACCCAGCGCGACGATCACCTGGGCGTCGTCGATACCCGCGTCGCCATACCGCTTGGCCAGCTTGTCGCGGGCTTCCATCGCCTCGGGGCGGCTGCTGGCCACGAAGGTGAGGCGGGTCACGAAGGGCTTGTTTTTCATCGAAAGCCAGAAATGCCGATGCGCGAGCGCATGTCAAACAGCTGTTGGGATCAGGCGACGTACAGGGCCCTGACAGCCTGACCAAACGCCACCCGTGCAACCTCCGGCGACACCGGGGCAAAGGCAACGGCAGCCTTTCGGGCGCCCTCGGCCCCGCCGCCGGGCGAGCCATCGTTCAAGCGACGCGCCATATCCAGAATGTCCGGGAAGACACTTCTGTCGATCCCGACGGCGACGCAGGCCAGCGCCAGCAGTTCAGGGCGATCCGAGTCCAGCGCGGCCTTGACCTGGGTGATCTCGAACCGTCCCAGGGCGGCCAGCGCCACTGTGAACAAGCCAAGACGGCCTTCGCGGAGGGCTCGCACCAGATAGGCCGGGCGAAGCTGGCCAGCGGCTAACAGCTTGTTGACCAGCCGTTCTTCCATGACCTGTTGCTCGCCTTCGCGCATGGTGCGGGGCGGTGCGTCCGGGGCTACCGGGGGTGTACCGGCGTGAGCCTCGGCGACGGAGGTGGCCATCGCCTGATCAAACAGCTCCATATCGAGCCGGAACCTTTGAGACAGGCTCTGCCGCAGGGCGAGTCCCACCCAAAGGTAGAGGCGTCGCGCCAGGGATTCCGAAAGCTTGGGATGTCGGGACAGGGGCGTGCGAATGCCCGCTATTTCTCGCGCCGCTTCGACCAGGACCGCCATGTCTTCGTCCGAGAGTTCAGCGGTGTCGTTGCCGGCCAGGGCAGTCATGACGGCAGGTTCGGCTTGTTCCAGGATCGCGGCGATGACGCTGCGAGAGACGAATGGACGCCGCGCTACCTCGATCTGATGCTCGATGGTGGCCTCGACCAGAAGTCGCACCAGATCTGCGTCTTCCAGAACCGGGCTGAAGGCGATCACGGGTCTGGCAATCTCGATTTCATCAAGCGCCAAAACGTTGATCATGGCGTTTGGCGCCCAATCGGCGTACGCCAGCTTCTGTGAGAGGCGACGACGGATATCGCGTTCGGCCTCGACCACCAGACTCATGAAGATAGAGCTGAGGAGGGCCTGAATCCCTTCAGCCTTCATCGCCTCGTTGGCATAGGGCGCTCCGCACAGGTCCGCGATCGCCAGCAGAAGGCGTTCACGGTCCGCCGGCTGGCGGCTCTTGGCGAGATCGAGCAGACTTTCGCTGCTCATCGCGAGGCTCAACGCCGGATCCCTCCATTCTAAAGCGAACGCGGCTAAGGTTAAGGTGACGGCAGGCGATGAAGAGTTGCTTAAGACCACAAGTCAGGGAAGGAATCCGCGACCATGACAAAACCGCTCATTCTGGCGCTGGACCAGGGCACCACTAGCACCCGGGCAATACTTTTCTCCACGGACGGAACCGCCATCTCCGAGGCCGGTCGGCCGCTGGAGCAGCACTATCCTCATGACGGCTGGGTAGAGCACGACGCCGAGGAAATCTTCGCCGCGTCTGTCGCTGTGCTGCGCGAGGCGGTCGAGCGATCTGGAAGGAGCCTCTCGGAGGTGGCCGCCATCGGCGTTGCTAACCAGCGAGAGACAGTCGTTGTCTGGGATCGCCGGACCGGAAAACCTATCCACAACGCCATCGTGTGGCAGGATCGCCGTACAGAACCGCTATGCGAGCGCCTGCGGAGCGAAGGGCGCGAGGGGCGCGTCACCGAGGTTACCGGTCTGTTGCTGGACCCCTATTTCTCCGGAACCAAGATCGCCTGGCTTCTGGACACGGTGCCCGGCGCGCGGGTAGCGGCCGAGGCGGGCGATCTGTTGGCCGGCACCATGGACACCTGGGTGATCTGGAAACTGACGGGCGGACGGGTCCACGCCACCGACGCCACAAACGCCTCCCGCACGCTGCTCTATGATCTCAGGGGCGGGGACTGGTCGGCCGAGATGGCGGCGATGTTGAACGTTCCCCTGACGTCGATGCCGCAGGTCCTGGACTGCGCCGGGGATTATGGCGTCGCCGATCCAGCGATCCTGGGCGCCGAGATCCCGATCCGGGGCGTGGCCGGCGATCAGCAATCTGCGCTGATGGGACAGGGGTGCATCCGCCCTGGCGAGATGAAGGCCACCTACGGAACGGGGTGTTTCATGCTGCTGAACACAGGCGAGTCCGCGCCTGTGTCACAGGCCCGGCTGCTGACGACCGTCGCTGCTCAGGTTGCGGGGCGACGCACCTATGCCCTGGAAGGTTCGATCTTCATCGCCGGTGCGGCGATCCAGTGGCTGGGTCAGGGATTGGGAATAGCCGGTGGCCCGCAAGCGGCGGAAGCACTTGCTGCGCAGGCCAATGACGATCTGGGCGTGGTTCTTGTACCGGCCTTTACGGGGCTGGGCGCGCCCTGGTGGGATGCAGACGCCCGAGGCGCAATTTTTGGACTGACTCGAGACGCCGGACTTCCCGAAATTGCGCGTGCCGCATTCGACGCCTGCGCACTGCAGACGCGTGATCTGATCGAGGCCATGCGTTCGGATGCGCCGGACGCTCTGGCGGGCGTCCCTGAATTGCGGATCGA
>NZ_JBIKNZ010000137.1:0-3352 GCF_044358365.1 Phenylobacterium sp.
CGAGCGAACCGTCGGTGCCCTCTGGGACGCCATCGGACGCTTCATCGACCTCTTCACTCCGACCGAGTGCGCCAACTACTTCAAGAGCTGCGGATACGATGCAGACTGAATGGAATCCGCTCTAGCCGCCCAGCACGGGCTTAATCAGAAGACCGTCGCCAAGTGGCGCAAGCGGGCCTTCGTGCACGATGCGCCGATGGGTCCGATCGCGCGGGCGGCGGGGGAGCGGTACGGCGAGGTCTGGCGCCGCGTGCGGATGGACGCGCAGATCCCCTGCAGCCTTGAGGCGCTGCCCGGCGGCGGCCCGGGCGGGGGGCCGGGCCTGGCCCAGGTGCTGGCGCATGGCGCGCAGACCGAGCGCGCGCGACGGGTGCTGGCCAACCTTCGCGCGCGGCTGTCGCACCAGCCGGATCTGGTAGCGGTCTGCGACGCCGTCTGCGGCGAGGAAAAGACCCCGCGCGAGGCGGCGGCCGGCGAGCGCGATGCGGCGCGGGTGGAGGCGCTGCTGAAGGTGGCGCTAGATTTGATGGCGGGGGCGGGGTGATGGGTGCCCGATGGGCGCTTTCAGCCGGCGCGCACTACTTTATCGTGAACATCTGGACAGATCAGCCAATACGCGCAACATCATGCTCAACCTCAAGTGAGACCACGGCAATGGATCACGACTCCCATTGGTTGATTTCTGTGAAATGGCTATTCAGCCAATCCGGGCCGGCCTTGAGCAAGCTGCGCCGTGCTTCGAGGCAGCCAGCTGGAACAATGGCCGCCATTTTTTCGACGGTTACCCTCCTGTTGCTGGTCCTTGGTGCGCCGACGCCCGCAGCGGCTGTAACCACGGTCAAATGGGCCGCGCCGCCGGGGACGTTGGGGTGGTGTACTGTGGTTGCAGCCGGGACCGAAGAGTGTTTCGCGACACCGATTGAAGCGTGCACGCGACAGTGGCAAGCCTACAATCCGGGGAAGCTTTTCTTTGGATACCAAGACAGAGAATACTGGTGGAGTAAGCAATGCCGATGGAGCCGAGGGGGGATCGCTCCGACTCTGATAGACTACCAATGTGAGGTCGCGTTCACGCCGGGCGTTGGTTTTACGTGGAAAAAGGCTAGCCCCGGCATCTGTCGCAAAGCGACCTCCAACTACGTCTCTATTGCTTCCAGCAAGCGAACCTGTTCGGCCAACAACAATGCCTCACCCAATCTCCATACGCCCGGACCGATCGATATCCTGACGGGCACGAAGTTTTTTGATGTCGAGGACTTCGCGACGGCGGATGGTGGGCTACGGTTGTCGCGCCACTTCGCATCGGTTCGAGGCGGGGGAGAAAATGACACGATCGTCACAGACATTCTTGGCCTGACCAACTGGACGACAGGGTTTGGCCTTGAGCTTCACCTTGGTCAGGGCTGGAGCTCCGGGCGCGCCGGGCTGAATACGCCGGGAGGTGGTCACTACCGCTTTATCAAAAGCGGCAACGTGATGGTCGCCGACACCCCCTCTGACTACCCTCTTCCGCGCACCGACTATTCGCTGGAGTTTGTCGGGACCTTCCCGGCCACAATCACGGACGTCAAGAACGCTAAGAGCAACTGGATCGTCCGTGATGACCAGAACAGCATCTGGTACATGGAGACAGTCTACAGCCCCAATACGGGCAAATGGGAAATCGCCCGGCCCACCCGGCGCGTGGACCGGTCCGGGAACGAACTGGCCTTTGTCTACGACGCCTTCGGGGCGCTCTATTCGGTCACCGACAGTTACGGACGCCGGATCACCTTTGGCTGGATCGACATAGACGCCACGCGGCGTGCGGTGTCTTCAGCCAGGCTGCCCGACGGCACCCGTATCGACTACATTTACGACACGCTATCGACGATCAAAATGCCCTATCGGCTGGCGCGGGTTGAACGGCGTGACGCGAGCTCCAACCTGCTCGACAAAACGTCCTACCAATACGGCAATGTGGGTTTTCCGCTCATTGTCACGGCGGTTCTGGACAAGAACGATGTCGTCCGATGGACAGTGACTTACGACAGCCAAGGCCGGGCGCTGACCAGTTCAGGGCCATCGGGCGTTGACGCCTATTCGATAAGCTACAGCGCCGAGGGGACGTCGTTCAGCCGCACGGTGACCAACGCCCTGGGCAAGTCCGCGACCTACAACTACACCCGAACCAGTCTTACCACGTTCGATCCCAAGCTTGTCAGCATCGTTGGCCTTGCCAGCACCAACTGCGTCGCCGCCACCGGGTCGATGACCTATGGGGCCAACAACTTTCTTTCGACGTCAACCGATGAGGAAGGCCGGGTCACGGCCTTCACACGCGACACGTTGGGAAGATCCACGCAGGTGGTTGAAGCTCAGGGCACGGCGGTGGCGCGGACGACAAGCACCACTTGGCACCCAAACCTGAATCTACCGACGCAGGTTGTGGCCTCCGGCCTCACGACGTCGACGAGCTTCGCCACCGGAACGTCGGCGGGCCGCTACAATCCGACCTACAGTGTGACGCAGGCCTTTGCCTATTCCGGCGCAGCCCAGACCTATGCCGTTCCCGCGGGCGTCAGCAGCGTGACTGTTGAACTCTGGGGTGGCGCAGGCGGCAATGGGAACGGCTCCGTCGGAGCCTGGTCGGGCGGCGGTGGCTACGTCCGGGCGACGTTCACGGTCATACCGGGCGACGTGCTGAAGATCGAGACCGCCGGGGGCGGTCAGGGCGCGGCGCAGGCGGCGAACGGCGGCGCGGGCGGCTGGCCTGATGGCGGACCGGGTGCACGTGGCAATCGCGGCAGTGGCGGCGGCGGCGGATCATCCCGCTTCTACATCAACAACGTGCTGAAGGCGGTCGCAGGTGGCGGTGGGGGATCCGGTGGTTACGTTAGTGGCCTCACCATCGGTGGAATCGCCGGCGCGGGCGGCCCGTTGGGTCAGGACTCCAGCAACGATGGCGGCCGGGGTGGAACGCAAACGGCCGGCGGCGTGGATTCTTCCGACACCGGCAACGCCAACAAGACCGGTCGCTCGATCCTCGCCTTCCCGGGCGTGCAACGTCTGGGCGGTTGGGGCGGCAGCACCGGCGACAGCACCACTACAACGACCGATAACGGTGGCGGCGGCGGCGGCGGGTACTGGGGCGGTGGGGGTGGCGGGGGCGATGGTCAGCCCGGCGGCGGCGGTTCATCCTGGGTCGATCCAGGCGCGACCGTCGTCGATAACCTGAGCGGCAATCGGCAGTTGCCAGCCAATACACCTGTCGGGCAACCGACCGTGGCCACCGGCGTGAACTCCGGCGCGAGCGGCGTCGCCATCGGCGGAGGCAATGGCTATGCGATCGTGAGGTTGAGATGAGCCAAGA
>NZ_JBIKNZ010000008.1:0-83873 GCF_044358365.1 Phenylobacterium sp.
CGACACCCGCACACGGGGCGCCGACCTGGTTGTGACAACCCGCACGGATCTCGATGACTGGGGCAGCATTCAGTGGTCTTTGACCGGCAACTGGTCCGACACCAAGGTCACCAAGTTCGCCAAGCCGCCGGCGCAGTTGCAGGGTGCTTCCCTGTTCGACCGCACCTCAGTTGGCTTCCTGGAAACCAGCACGCCCAAGTACCGGGCGGTCCTTGGCGCTCTTTGGACATGGGACAAGCTGAGCGTGAACGTCAAGGAGAGCCTCTATGGCCCCTCCTCGATCCTCAACAACCGCCTCGGCTGCCCGCTTGAGCTGCCGGCATCGAACTGCTTCAAGCTGAATATTGGCACGACGTTCATCACCGACCTTGAGGTCAGCTACAAGGTGCTGGAGTCCGTGAAGCTCACGATCGGCGCCAACAACCTGTTCAACAAATATCCGGACAAGCTCAACCAAGCCTACCGGAACACCTTCCTGGCTGCCAACGCCAACGGATATGTCACTCAGTACCCGACGTTCTCGGCGTTCGGGATCAATGGTGGCTACTACTACAGCAAGATCGCCATCACTTTCTAAGCGATCCTTTCAAGATACGGCAAAGGCCGCAGGGTTCACCCTGTGGCCTTTTTCTTGCCGGCCACTCCGAAAACCTGTCTGAAACGAAAAATGGCCGCGCGTTGCCGGCGCGGCCAGTTCAGGGAGGAAACGCCCCAAAGGGCAAAGCCAACATGATCCATCAGACCTGCGGCTCGAAGTGTGGAATGTCCGAATACCTACAACAAAGCGGAGACGCCCCATTTGTGAGCACCCTGCTGCTGTTTTTGGCGCCTAGCCTAAAGCCTGAGGTCGGCAGCCCCGCGCGGAAGCACGGCCTTCACATCGAAGATCACAGCGTTGGGCCTGCCAAAGCCACGGATGGTCTCAACGCTCATCGCCCTGAATTCCCGGTGAGCGACGGCCAGCACCACACCATCATAGCTGCCGGCAACCGCATGTTGGACGAGGTCAAGACCATACTCATGCCGGGCGACCGCGGCGCTGATCCAGGGGTCCCAGACGTCTACTTCCGCCCCAAACGCCTGCAGTTCGTGAATGATGTCGATGACCCGGGAATTGCGAACGTCAGGGGTATTTTCCTTGAAGGCTAAACCCATGATCAGAACCCGTGAGCCTTTCAGCGTCACGCCCTTGCGGGTCATCTCCTTCATCAACTCACGCGCGACATAGGCGCCCATGCCGTCGTTGATCCGGCGACCGGCCAGAATGACCTCCGGTCGATAGCCCAGGGCTTCAGCCTTGTAGGTCAGGTAGTAAGGATCGACGCCGATGCAGTGCCCGCCAACCAGGCCTGGGCTGAAGTTGAGGAAATTCCACTTGGTGGCCGCCGCCTCGAGGACCTCATGGGTATCAATTCCCATGCGATGGAAGATCAGGGCGAACTCGTTGATCAGGGCGATGTTCAGATCTCGCTGGGTATTTTCGATCACCTTGGCGGCTTCCGCGACGCGAATGGAGCTCGCCGGATGCGTACCCGCCCGGACCACCGAGGCGTAGAGGTCATCGACAAACCGCGCGGCCTCAGGTGTTGACCCCGCAGTCACCTTGATGATGTCGGCGAGCCGATGGCTTGCGTCGCCTGGATTGGCGCGCTCCGGGCTGTATCCAGCGAAGAAGTCACGGTTGAACTCGAGACCTGAAACCGCAGCAACGACCGGCACACAGTCTTCCTCGGTGGCGCCGGGGTAGACGGTGGACTCAAAGATCACGACCCCGCCATGCCGGATCGCCCGACCGACCGTCTCGCTGGCGCTCATCAGGGCGGTCAGGTCAGGTTTCTTGTGAGCGTCTATCGGCGTCGGCACAGTCACAATCAGAACGTTGCAGCCTTCAAGGGCGCCGGGCTCGCTGGTGATGGAAAGGCGGCTCGCATTGAACAGCGCCTCCGAGGCCACCTCCAGCGTCCGGTCGAGCCCCGCTCGAAGCTCCGCGACCCTTTCGGCGCTGGTGTCAAACCCGACCACATCATGTTCCGCCGCAAAGGCGACGGCTAGCGGCAGGCCTACGTAGCCCAGACCAATCACGGCGATACGCGCCGGGGTTTGCGTGAAGGGGTTCAGCACCATTGCGTCGCTGCCTATCATGGATTGGCCGCATGCTGAGCGAGCTCGCGGATCGCAAGGTACAGATGGTAGAGCGAGCTGGCCGGTGACGGTTCCTCGACAAAGCCTCCATCGGGTCGCATCCGCTCGCGCCAAACGCCGCGCGCCGGTGTGTCCAGGTAGGCGACCAGCCCGTTAGCCGCCTGTAGCGCGGCCTCCTGCTCGCCCAGGACAAGCGCCGCCTTGATGTGTTCGGTCTGGGGCCAGAGCCGCGCTCCGGCGTCCCGGACGGACAGATCCGGGCCGAGCGTATTGACCACCACACCACGCCGGGGATCAAACGCGCCACGCCCGACATCGAACAATCGCCTCGCCACCACCTCGCCGCAGGGATACCCGCGCATGCCGCTCCACCGGGTCAGAAGCCATGCCCATTCGAACTGATGACCAGGTTCGATCACATTTGCCTCGTCAGAAAGTCGGCTCCAGCTCTCATCGTAGAACTCGGAGAGGGCGCCTGTTGCCGGGTCTATGAACCGGGTCAGAGCCAACTCCACAAGCTCGTCAGACAGTCGTCCCCAGTCCGGGTCGTCGGAAATGGGTTCCCAGGCCAGGGTGGCTTCCAGAAGATGCATGATGGCATTCGCCTGAAACGCGCGTTCACCGACTTCCCGGAACCCACCGACGGGATGACGAAACAACTCCAGAGCACGCCGAAGCTCTGTCGCCGCAGCGGATGCCCCCTCCATGGGGGACAGTCGGTGGAGGGCAGAAAACGCCAGCAGGACGAAGGCGTTGTCATAGAGTCTGGCTGTTGGGTCTATGATCACGCCTGAGAGGTCGCACCGCGAGGCAAACAACCCATTGGGCAAGCGCACGGCGGACCTCAATGCATGAAGCGCGGCCTCGGCCCACGGTCCTTCAATACCCTCAGTGGCCGCGCTCGCGAAAACGAAAGCCTGACGGGCCTGCACAAGCGTCCGCCTGTAGGGGTCAGCAAGATCACCCCGCCAGGTCAGGGCCTCCCGAAACGCGCCGGCGTCCATACCGACCGTCGCCCACAACGGCAAAGCCGCCGTTCTCAACCACAGACCGAGGTCTTCAGCAGCCCCGGCGAGACTGACGAACCGATCCGGCCGTATCGAGCCCAGGTAAACTTCGCGCATGGCCTGCTCCTCGCCCAACCCACGGACCAGAACGGCGCCAGGCTCAACAATGACAGCCAGACGTGAAACGCCGACCACCGACACCTGAACACCTTCAGGCGATCGCACCAGCGAATGGCTTGTTCCAACCACCCGTGCACCTGAGGATAAGCTGTTACCGTCTTCATCTCTGACGCTCGCAGCCAACACGGACGTCCATGAGCCCAGGTCAGACCATGGGAAATCAACGGCAAGGACCGCGGCTCGATCGGTGTGCTCCATGACCGCCCGATCAAAAGCTAGTTTTGGCGTCTCGGCGAATTGAGGCCCGAGCAGGAAATCTCCGCCATCGGAGAAGCCATTCGTAGTGGCCTGCTCCACCGCCGACAGGATGTCGGGCGCCCAAAGTCTGAGTTCCGACAGGAACGTACGGGCGTGCCCGATGAAGATGCCACTGTTCCAAAGCCCACCGCTCGCGATGAGCTCAGTGGCACGTTCCGCAGACGGCTTCTCCTGAAAGTCGACGACCCGCTGCACACCCGGGCCCCGAGATTCCGGACTTATGTAGCCATAGGCGCTTGAAGGGCTGTCAGGACGAATGCCCATCACGAGAAGCATGTCGGCGTCGGCGCCCTTGATGGCGGAATTGACCGCAGCCTGGACGGCCAAGGTGAGTGGCATGTGATGATCCGCCGGAAGCGCCACCATGACACCATCGGGCGCGCGATTTATAACCCAGAGCGCGGCGGCAGCCATCGCGGCGGCGGTTTCGCGACCTGTGGGCTCCAGGAGCACCTGCGCAGAGGCGCCAGCGGAAGAGATTTGTTCGTGAATGAGATCGCGGTGATCAGCCGACCCCACCACCAGTACCTCACCGCCGACGGCTAGCAACTGCGCAAGGGCCACCGCTGCCTGGAAGCCCGAAACGGGTCCCAAAAGCGGAAGAAACGGCTTGGGCCGCCACGGTTGCGACAAGGGCCAAAGCCGCTCGCCGGGTCCGCCACAAAGCACCACGGGGTAGACAGGCGGGGCTATGGCGCGATCCTCCGGGCAACGCGTTTCAGACGCGTCTTCCCCTAGCGCCTTCAGCAAGCTTCGCAAATGGCCGGATCGTAAACGCGGGAGCACACCGCTTTGCGTCCGAAGAACTCAGCCCCTCGTAGCCACCATGACGGCGCCGCGCACCCGCGTCCGGCCGAAAGCGATCTCAGAAGCGATCAGGCGAGCAGTGCATGAAGGGTCATGCCGATCACGGCCCAGAGGACAACAGAGGCAAGGGCGCCGATGCCCAGCCCGAGCCCAATCGGGAGCCGCGCCAAGGGTTGGCGTTCGGGCTCTCGTACGGCGATATCAACAGACACGTCCGTCGGCATGTTCTGGCTCCGACACCGCCCGGTTCTTGGGCATACTCATAATGTGCACCCTGATCGTGAACAGTTCGTTTGAGAAATTGGCTAACGGCGCGCCAACCATTTATCGTAACGTCTCGGTCGCGTGTCTGACCTGCCTGATTACGGAGTGCGCCTCGTGACCAAGGTCAACCGGCGGATTAGAGAACCAAAATCGGTGGCGCCTGCTGCCGTCACCGATGTATTGGCCCAACTGCAGCGCTCCCGCCTGGGCGATAGCCGGGCAAAGCGTGTGATCGACATCCTGGGCGCCAGCATTGCCTTGCTGGTCTTTCTGCCTCTTCTGGTGTGTATCGCGCTCGCGATCCGGCTGGAATCCGGCGGACCTGTGATTTTCAAGCAGCGTCGCACTGGCCAAAACGGCCGCATCTTCACGATCTACAAGTTCCGCACGATGACGGTCGCAGAGGACTGCGACAATGTCCGTCAGGCGACACGCAATGACTCCCGGGTGACAGAGGTTGGCGCGCTGCTTCGCAAACTCAGCCTCGATGAATTGCCGCAGTTCCTCAATATCCTGAAGGGCGACATGTCCATTGTTGGCCCTCGTCCTCACGCCCTGGCGCATGACAGCTACTATGGCGAACAGATCCCGACCTATGCTGACCGCTTCCGCGCAAAGCCTGGTCTGACCGGGTTGGCGCAGGTCAATGGCCTGCGCGGTGAGATCAACGATCTGCGTTGCATGACGGAGCGGATTGCCGCCGACAACCTCTATATCGAGAGCTGGTCGATTGGCCTGGATGTAGCGATCCTTGGGAAGACCGCCTTGATCATATTCAGCGATCCCCAAGCCTACTGACGCCTAGACAGCCAGCGTTGACGATTATCAACGCTGAATGCAACCGCCGTACCCCTTGTCACGAATATGGTTGTGATCACGCGCTAGACAGAACCTCTTCCGTGGCGCGGGGCTTGCTTCCTGGGAAGCAGAATCGCGGGGCGGTCGGGGGTCATGTCCAAATTCGAGACTCGATTTGCCGCTTACGCAGACCCGGAGCGCATTCATGCGGCCTTCTACGGATTCATAGAACGCAATGCCGACACCGCAGATGCAGACGCAGACGCACAGATCCGTACAGAGATCGGCGATGACGGGCGGCGGCTTTGTGTTCGCCTCTGGAGCGCAAGCGCGATGGACGCCTTCCTCAAAGGACTGTCAGGAACCGACCGGTCCCGCAAAAGCCGCGGCCATGACTAGGCCGGTAAACCTTCGGACTCATGCCAAAACCACAAGCTGGACAGCAACCCCTGGAGCTTGTGCCGACGCAGTGGCGGCGATCCCCGTAAACCCTGTCGCGACAAGCCGGTCGAAGCGTATATTCGACATCGTGACGTCGCTCGGCGCCCTGTTGTTCTTTCTGCCGCTCCTGCTGACGATTGGCACGCTTGTTAGACTCGAAAGCACCGGCCCAGCGCTATTCCGGCAGCGTCGAACCGGACTGAACGGCGTGATCTTTACCGTTTTCAAGTTTCGAACCATGACCGTCGCCGAAGACGGCGCCACCGTTCGCCAGGCGACCCGCGGTGATGCCCGGATCACCCCGTTCGGCGCCATCCTGCGCAAGTTCAGCCTCGATGAACTGCCGCAACTTCTGAATGTTCTACGCGGGGAAATGTCGTTGATCGGACCCAGGCCCCACGCGGTCGCCCACGACGAGACCTGGGGTCAACTGGCGCCTGGCTACAACCTTCGATTTCGCGCCCGCCCGGGATTGACCGGCTATGCTGCTGTTTGTGGCTTCCGCGGCGAAGTCCGGGAGTTGCAGGCTATTGTAGATCGGGTCGAAGCCGACAACGAGTACATCGACACATGGTCCTTCGCGCTTGATATGAAGATCATCCGGCGGACGCTGCCTTTGATTTTCTCGGACACGCGCGCCTACTAGGGTTTCGAGCGGCATCTTAACCGATCTGTCAGGCCCACGACCTAGGCTTCCCGAGCAACCAAGCGGGAAAAGCCAGAATGGCCGACGACACCGGAGCCCATCGCGCCGTCGCGACGGACGCAATCGACGCCGCCAGCGATCGCCGCGGCCCCCTTCGCCCTGACCGCATGCAAACGGCGAGAACCCGGGCGTCGGGACCAGGGCTCGCCCGGCTCTTCCAGTTTGGCGATGGCGTCGCTCTTGGCGCGGCCTCCCTGGTCGCCGGACTGGTGATGCCACTACCCATGACCATGTGGCTTGGTGCACCCCTTCTGGCGCTGGTGCTCCTGGTGGCCACTGGCGCCTATGTCATGCGAAAGCGCGAGCGCTCACGTCGCCGCTTTGGCCGGCTATTGCTGGCAGCGGTCGCAGCCAGTGGCGGCGCGGGCACCCTGTGCGGCCTGCTTGACCCCACCTTCCCGGCCCTGGCCTGCGCAACCTGGGCCGCTACGGCGGGCACGTTACTCATGGTCAGCCACATGATCTGGGGGCAGGTGCTGGCCAACCTGCGCCAGCAGGGCTTGCTGACACCGAACCTGATCATTGTCGGCGGCACGCCGGCCGCCGAAAGGCTGATCCGACGGGCCATGCGCACCCGTGATGTCAACATCCTTGGCATCTTCGATGATCGGCACGATCGCGTTGGCCCCGCTATTCTCGGTGTCCCGGTCCTTGGCAAAACCACTGACCTGATCGACCACAGGATCCTGCCCTTCGCAGACCGTATCGTTATCACGGTGACAGCCAAGGCCAACGCACGCATCGCTCAGCTCATCGAGCGACTAGCCCCGATCCCCAATTCGATCTCGCTCTTGCTGGAAGATGCGGATGATGAAAGCGCCAGCCAGGCCGTCGGCCGGATCGCCGACTTCGACCTGATGCAGGTCAGCGGCGGGGGCCAGCGCGCCAGCTATCTCGCCGCCAAGCGCGCGCTCGACCTGATCCTTGGCCTAGCCGGGCTGATCGCGCTTGCGCCTCTCATGGCAACCATCGCCGTGGCGATCAGGTTGGACAGTCCGGGACCGGTCTTTTTCCGTCAACGCCGTCACGGCTACATGAACGAGGAAATCGTGGTCTGGAAGTTCCGCTCGATGAAGGTCGAAGCCTCCGACTTCACGGCCGCCAGACAGGTGAGCGCCGATGATGACCGCGTCACCCGCGTTGGTCGCTTTATCCGCAAGACCAGCCTCGATGAACTGCCTCAGATTTTCAATATCATCTCTGGCGAGATGTCTGTCGTCGGCCCCCGCCCGCACGCGATTGGCATGCAGAGCGGCGGCGCTGACGCCAGCAAACTGGTGGAGACTTATGCCCACCGACACCGGATCAAACCGGGCCTCACAGGCTGGGCAGCGGTGAACGGTTCACGAGGCCCGATCAACACTGCAGAGGATGTGCGGCGCCGCGTAGCGCTGGATCTGGAGTATGTTGAACGTCAGTCCTTCTGGCTGGATATCGCCATCATCCTGCGTACGGCGCCTTGCCTCTTGGGCGACAGCGAAGGGGTTCGTTGAGTTCCTGTCGACGAATCGGCGCCAGATACCGGGCATCCAGGCCCGGTATCTGGCGCCGGCGATGTCTTTGCCGGCAATTACAATCGGGGCGTGGGCGAAGTAGGGCTTCGGTTGGTGTACCGTTACGGGCTGGATCGCTGGCAGGCGCTGCGGCGCATGGGGCTAGCGCTTCGGAAACTTGATCGTCAGACCAAAGGGCTTGAGTACAAGAACGACGTAGATCGCCACGCCAAGGACGATAAGGAAGGATACCAGACCCTGGTTCTGGGGCGGATTTCCAAACCAGTTGGCGACAGCACAACCCACAGCCGGAGGCAGATAGTGCAAGATCGTGTCCTGCGGTTCCTCAGGCTGCACCGAACGATGCAGAAACAGGACCACCAGGCCACCGAAGATCGCCACCGTGATCCAATCGTAGACGGTTTCCACCTGCGTCCTCTTTCCATTCATCCCGGCACACGAAAGCCGGGAAACTTGCGACCTATCTTGCCGGTGCGCCGTCCCATCGGTCAACACAAGCTCGTACCTAGCAATGTTCGTGCCGCGACCGGGCGCAGACGCCGACTCTTGATTCCAGCCTTGTTGCTGGGCTTCGGCCTCTCGGCCTGCGGGACCGCAGATAGCCTGGGCGCAGCAAGCTCTGCCAAGGCAGGTATGGTTGTAGCCCTGGTAGACGGGCGCAAACTGAATTTTCGCTGCCAGGGGCGCGGCACGCCCACAGTCCTGCTGGAGTCTGGCTTTGGAGCGGATTCCACGGCCTGGTACAAGGTAGAGCCCGATCTGGCGCGGCAGACACGGGTCTGCGCCTATGATCGCGCCGGCTATGGGTACAGTGATCCTGGGCCCCTGCCCCGCGACGGTGCAGCGACGGCCAGGGACCTCGATCTGGCGCTCAAGGCCGCTGATATCAAGGGGCCGTTCATTGTCATGGGTCACTCCGCCGGCGGGCTCTATGCGCGCTTGTTCGCGGCCCGACGCACGAGCGATGTTCAGGGTCTGATACTGCTGGATCCCACAGTGGAACGGCTTGCGCCGAGACCGGAAGCCGACGGCCTGAACGGAATGCGTCAGCGCCTCCAGAGATGTCTGGCCATGGCGTCAGCCCCGTCATCAGCCGCCATGGACGATCCGCAGTGGGCAGAATGCGTGGCGCCGACGAAGACAGAACATCAGGTCAGCGCGGCACGACGCCCCGCCACCTGGCAAAACCAGCTGTCTGAACTGAACAGTATCTTTGGCCGCACTTCGGAACAGGTCGGCCGGATAGGACCCATTCTCCGTGATATCCCGCTCTATGTGATCACCGCGTCGGAGACAGCGGCCGGCTCCCCGAGATCGGCGTTCGGGACTCACGTCTCGATGTGGGAATTTCAACATCTGCAGATCGCATCGACATCGCAGCATGGCTTCCAGACCACTGTGGTCTCACCACACCTGGTCATGATCGCAAGACCAGACGTCGCTATCGCCGCAGCGCGGGAAATGATCGCAGCCAGTCGCGAGAATCGTCTGCCTGGGCCATTGCCGGACAGCGAGCCTGTGTCGGCGCCACAAAGCGAGAGCTCCGCTGGCGGCGTCTCTGCACTTCGCAAATTTGGCCTGAACTCGGGGCCAGCGACCTTCCCGACAATGTCGGCTGGTCCGGCAGCGCCCTTCACGCTAGACTGAGGCGTCGGATTGAGGGGCCTATGCGGCACGCGCGTCTACGATTATCGATTGCCGCCGCAGCCTCGGCCCTGGTGATCGGCTCGTCCACGGCGGTGAAGGCTCAAGTCCTTGAGATCGGCGACGATGGGACCGTGACGACCCATGTCGGGCCAGCGGTCTACTCTGATGGCGGCGTGCATGCGATTGCGCCACCTTCAGCGCCTGTGCTTGGCTCGGCGGCGACCTCGGCAGATATCTCCGCCGCCATCCAGGACGCTGCCGGACGCCACGCCGTGCCCGCAGCCATCGTAGAGGCCGTAGCCTGGCAGGAATCGCGCTTCAATCCAGCAGCGGTGTCGCCGAAAGGCGCACGGGGCGTCATGCAACTGATGCCTGGCACTGCCCTCGACCTGGGGGTCGACGCTTCAGATCTTCGCGGAAACATTGACGGTGGTACGGCCTACCTTGCGCGCCAGCTCCGCCGGTTCGGCGACCTGCGCCTCGCATTGGCCGCCTACAACGCCGGGCCAGAAGCCGTAGAACGTCATGGCGGCGTACCGCCCTATGCCGAAACGCGAAACTATGTGGCGGCGATTCTGGCCCGACTGGCTGTCACCGCGCCCCAGATTACGACAATCGTCGCGCGCTGAGCCGCGGCGAGCCATTCGAAACGCCCTATCGCAGGCTGGCGACCTGCTCGCGCTTGCCAGTCAACTGAATCAGCCGGCGAGCCTCCGCCGACGTGACGCACTTGGGCGCCGACCAGGTCTCGCCCTTGGCGACAGCCCGATCAGCCGTGACAAACTCCATAACCCCGAACTCCCGGGTGAATGCGCGACGGGTCGCGGTCGTGGTGTCACAGACAAAGACCGTTCGCGCTGACTTTGACATCACCGCGTCCTTCGCCTGAGCTGCCGCATTGGGGGCCGTTTCAGCAAGGGCTGGACCGGTCGCCGCAGCGGCGAAGGCCAGAATGCAAATCAAGGTTCGCATCGTATTTCCTCCACGTGCAGCGTCCCAACGCCGCATCTTGGGAGAAAACCTGCCACCGTATGTGACAAATGCAAAGCTTTTACGACGGTCTGATCACGAAGACGTGACGATAAGCCGACATTCACCGCCCCGTCAGCTAGACAACTGACAATTTTGTCGATGTATTCAAGCTAGGCAACGATTGTCCAGAGGCACCACCGCATAAGCCCTGCGACCCAAGACACATGGCCTAACGCGCTGGCACTTAGGCTAACAGGAACGCCAGCCCCTACCCTCAGAACTTGGCCGTCAGACCCAACGAGAACGTGCGGCCGACCTTGAAGCTATTGGTTTCAAAGCGTTTTCCGCCGGCCTTCTGGTACTCTTCGGCATCCGTCCCGGAGAGGTTCCGCGCCTCGAACGAGCCAGCGAACTCCCGGTCGTTGATCATGAAGGTCTTGCGGTAGACGAAATCGACCCGCAGGCCGGGATCCTGGATCAGGTCCGGCAGATCGGCGCTGCTGGAGCGCGCCGAAACCCGGTCGCTCGTGTAGGTGAACAGCAGGGTCGCCTGCGACTGAGCCTCATCATCCTCGAAGCCGAACTGCACGTTCGCCAGATGGTCGGACTGTCCCTGCAGCCTTGAACCCGGCCGGATGTAATCGCTGGCCAGTGGCGTTGACCGCACACCGGTAGTGTCCAGGACGATCGTGTCGCCCGAGGCCACCTTCAGCTTGGACTTTGAATAGGTGTAGTTGACCGCCACCAACCAACGCTTGGCGTCGATCCAGTCGAAGCCGATCTGAGGTTCGAAGTACTTCTTGGCGTCGAACTCGATGCCGTAAATCTCGGCCTTGGGCGCGTTGTAGTAGGTCTGCTGGAAGGCGCCGTCGGACCCCAATACCGCAAACGCTTCAACCGGCCGCTTCAACTCCTTATAGAAGCCGCCGACCGTCAGATACTGGCCCTTCTCGAAGTAACGTTCATAGCGAAGATCCCCGTTGGTGAACTCGGTATCCACCAGGTAGGGATTGCCGCGAAGAATCCGGTCGGTGTCCGTGTCTCGGTAGCGTTGCGGCGCCAGCTCGCGGAATTGCGGACGACCTATAGTCTTGGAGGCGCCGACGCGGAGTTGCTGATCCTCGGCAAAGTTCCAGGTCACCGTCGCCGTCGGCAGGACATAACTCTCGTTGATCGTCCGCGCGAAAAGCGGACCAGCTGCGCGATTGAAGATGTCGAAGGTACGGATGTACTCCTTGCCGTCCTCATAGCGCACGCCGAAGCTGGCGCGCAGCAACGGGACGATTTCGGTGTCCACCTGGACGTAGCCCGCATTGACCTCGAGACCCGCGTCGAAATAGGGCGCATCGCCGGTCAGGGTTGTTCCGGTGAGTTCGCGCAGAGCAATGATGTCGTCATTGATGTTGCGATCAGACACGAGAAAATCGATGCGCTCGGTCCCATATCGGACCGGGTCATAGTTGCGACCGGCCTCGTAGCTGAAGTCGCGACGCACCGAACTCCGGTCGTTGGTCTGCCAAGCGTAGCCCGCACTGATCTTGGCCTGACGCACAAAGCTCACAGGAAGCTCGTACGCGAAATCGATGTTGGCCGAACCGATATTCTCGTCCAGGTCCGAGAACGAGATAAGCTGATTGGCGCCGGACAACAGGGCCTGGCGTTTGCCGTCGGCCTGCAGGCCGTAGCGGTAGAGGCGCTCATAGGGCGCTTCACGCGTGGTGCGCCCGTAGGTGCCGCGCCAGTCGATATCCAGGTCGCCCACACGGTGTTTACCGGTCAGCTGGTTCAGCTGCAGTTCGCGCCGATACCATTCGGTGTTGTAGACATTGACGTTGGCGCTGCCCTGAGACTGCGCCGAGTTTTCGGTGATGCGCGCACGCTTCGACGTCGAACGGATCCAGAGCGCGGTGTAGTGCAGCTCGTTATCGTCATTTTCCCAGGCCAGGCCGCCCAGGCCGCTCCAGCCGATGTCGTTCTGGTTTGCCTCAAAGCGTGCGTCGCTGGCCAGCACCAGACCACCAACATCCGGCACGGTCGACTGACGCACGCCAACCCGGTTCTGCCAGCTGTTTCGATAGCTCAGAACGCCGACAACCCCGAAACGACCGTATTCTGTTTCAAACGCGCGACCGCCGGACACATCCATGTTGCCGTTGGGCGCAACGCGGTCCCTCTGGATCAGGTTCAGGGAGGCATTGGTAAAGCTGCGGCCGATGGCCTTGTATTGGTCGAGAGTCAGACCGTTGGCGGAGCCGGAGAACACGACTGGGCGCGCCGAGGCGAACTGCCGGACCCCGACAGGCAGTTTGCGGGACCCATCATCGAAGCCGAACTCATCGTGCTTTGAGCCGTAGTAGGTCAGCCCGCGTTTGTCGGTGATCTCGCTGTCAACGCCCAGACCCACGCCAATGTTGAAGTACGGCTTGTCGGGTACGCCGACCGTCCGCAGATCGATGATGCCTCCGCCGAACTCCCCGGGATAGTTGGCCGAAAACGTCTTCTGCACCGCCGTGCCAGCCAGGATCGCGGCAGGGAACAGGTCGAGCGGGACCACCCGTTGCAGCGGCTCGGGGCTGGGCAGCGGCGAACCGTTCAGCAGCGCCTGCGAATAGCGTTCGCCAAGGCCCCGGACGTAGACGAAGCGGCCCGATACGACCGATAGGCCGCTGATGCGCGTGAGCGCCTGGGCGGCGGTGTCATCGCCGGCGCGACGGATGTCCTCGACCGTAAGGAAGTTGGCGACCTCGGCGGTATCGCGGATTTCGTCAGGGATGAACTTCCCGTTGACCACGATCTCTTCGACTTCGGTCTCGTCAGGCGAAGCCGGAGCGGCTGGAGCCTGCGCAGGTTGCGCCTGCGCATAGACCGGCATGGCCACGGCCAGCGCGGTGCCTGCGAGAAGCATGGCGCTGAGAGTGCGGAGGGAGACTGTCATCGGATTATAGAACCTTCATCGGAAGGATGGGGATCGGCGGCGGAGCCGGAGGCTCCGCCGCACCGGGATCACTGTCATCAGCAGGAGGTGGCGCCGGCCAGTCCGCAGGTCCAACCCACGAACCAGGTGTCGTTGGGGCCGGAAACCGCACCGATGAAGTTCGTGGCCAGGAAGAACGAGGAGAAGGTCGTTGGATTGGTCGCCACGCGCCCGCTCTCGTTGCCACCGTTGATGAACACCTGCGTCAGAGTGGGGATATAGCCCGTCGCCAGATTGTTCGACCCGGCCACTGTCATCAGGGCTTCAGGCGCGGCGTCCTGGTCGCCGTCCGTCGTGCGGTAAGGGCCGCCAACGCAGGCGAAAACCACCGAGCGGAAAGCCGGCCGCGGCTCGACCATCGTCGACGCGCCGTCGATATCCAAGCAAGGGATCCGGGTGTTCTCGGAAACGACAAGGCCGTTCAGGAAGTCGGCGCGCGTGCCGCTGTTCATCAGGATGCCCTGGTGCTGGCGGCTGTCAAACGCAGTGCCGGCGAGGCCGAGGCGGCATACAAAGTTCGAAACCCGCGGATTGGAGCGCAGCAGGGGCGCGCCACCCGACGTTGAGCCGGCGGATGACATTTCGAAGCATCGCGACTCTTCCGTCGGCGCGTCAGTGTAGTTGATCACGTACTGCGCGGAGCCGGTGTAGCCCTCGTCCGTGTCGTAGCCGTCGTCGTCCCATTGCGTCAGCACGAGGTGGCGGACGTTCACAGTTCCACCAAAGAATTCCACCGCGTCGTCGGCCGACCCGTGAACCTGTACGAAGTCAACGATGGTGCCATTGCCGACGCCGCCGAAGGTGATGCCGTTCAGCTCTTCGTTGGGCGCGACTTCGAAGCCGGCCTCCTTCACCTGAACATAGCGAAGCGTGCCGCTGGACTCTGTGGGTGCGTTTCCACCCCAGTTGATCGTCTGGATCGCTTCGAAGCGGAACTCACAGGCGGTCGGGTTGGCCGGGAACGCTGTCGTCGTCGGTGGGCAGCGGTTGATCGGCGCGCGGCCCGCAATGACAATACCGCCCCACTGGCCCCTCAGGTCCGGCCCGCCATTGAGATCGTTCAGGCTGGTGAAGATAATCGGCCGCGAGGCGGTGCCGTCGGCGACGATCCGTGAGCCGCGGTTGACCACAAGAAACTCGGAGATACCGCCGAAGACGGTCACGCCCGGCTCGATGGTAAGGACGGCGGAGCGTGCGCCGGCGCGGGGCGCCTGGGAGTCAGAACCCTGGTCCTCGCCAACCGCGACCCGGCCGTCGATTCGGTAGGCCGTACCCGGCCGGAACGGGACCGTCAGGTTACTGGTCACCAACTGCGGGATGCCGCAGGACCGAAGCGTGCCGTTGGCGACGGTACCGAGGTTAATGAAGCCCGTCGGGCAATCAGACGAGGCCTGACCGTTGCCGCCCGACCCGCCGCCGGCGCCGCCGGTTCCGCCGGTTCCGCCGGTGGCAAACGCGCCTTCACCCGGCGAGACAACGCTTGAGCCGCCGCCTCCGCAGGACGCCAGCGCCAATGCACCTACTGTGGCGACCAATACGGTCCCCACTTTCCTGACGCCAATCATCTTGTTCTCCACAGGTTCGACCCAGTCGCGCTATGCGCACGGCGGAGAGGCGTCGCTTGATCTCGATCGCAACCCGCCCTGTCGAGAGGTTGTCTAGTCGCCACATGTGACGTTAGCTCTTCAGTTGTATGACAGTTTTGATTCAGCCGATGCGTCGCGGCATGCGAGTCTCGGTGCTCTCAATGTGAACTGGCCCTGTTGCGTCACGGCCTGTAAAGTCGAAGGAGCGATTCATGCTGGACGCCTCGGACGGCGCTGAAATGTCACAGGTGCATGAACGCCTTACCATGTTGTCCAGGGTGTTCTCGGGGTTGATTGTCATGCAAACGTCATCAAACAGAGATAGCGGCAGCCGCAGCGGCGGACATGTCACAGCGTTTCGAGGACTGTGCGAGCATCCGAGTGTACAGGGCGCCCCACTAGGCCGCCGAGTGAGACCCATGAAAAGATTTAGCGCTCCGCTCCTGTTTGTCGCCCTGGCGGCCTTCCCGGCTCGCGCCCAGACGCAGGGGGATCCTGCAGGCTCATCGCCCCTGCTAGCGGCGCTTAACTGGGTCCAGGGCACTCTGCTCGGCAATGTGGCCACCAGCGCGGCGGTCATCGCCATCGCTGTCGTGGGCTTCCTGATGCTGACGGGACGCATTGAATGGAAGCGCGGGCTGGTTGTCGTGGTTGGCGCCTTCATCATCTTCGGAGCCGTGACCATCGTGGCCGGCATACGCTCGCTGGCTGGCGGGCTCTGAACCAGCATGAGCCGGCTGGCGTCTGATCCTGTGTTCTCCGCGCTGACGCGGCCCCAGACGATCGGTGGCGTCACCTACACCTATGCCGTGTTGAACCTGATTGTGACGGCCGAGGCCTTTCTGATCACCCGGTCTTTCTGGGCATTGCTGATCGCGGTGGTGCTGCACGCCATTGGCTATGTGGGCTCATTGCGGGAACCGCGGTTCTTTGACCTCTGGGTCACGCGCCTGCGAACCTGTCCGCGGGTCCGCAATTTCGCCTTCTGGGGCGGAAACTCTTACCAGCCATGAGCGGAAGCTACATCTCAACGGGCGCAGCCAAGGTGCTTGCGCCGCGCGAGGCCAAGGTGGGGGATCGCCTGCCCTACGCTGGACATCTCGACGACCTGACCCTGCAGACGCGAGACGGCTTGCTGGTCCAGACGCTGCAGCTGGCCGGCTTTCCATTCGAGACAGCGGCTGACGAGGAACTCAACTACCGCAAGGCGATCCGCGAGACCGTTTTGCGCGGCGCGGCCAGCTCCAGGCTGGCCATATATCATCATGTGGTTCGCCGCCGGGTCAGCCCCGATTTCCCGGCCTCCCCTGAAGATCCGTTCTGCGCGACCCTGGATGCACGCTGGCGCAACCAGCTGGAACGCCGGCGTCTCTACGTAAACGATATCTTCCTGACACTTGTGCTCCGCCCCACCCAAGGGAGCGCCGGTCTCATTGAGCGCATGCTCAAGGGGCCGCGCGCCCGGGACGCCGACATCAGCCGCGATCTGCGCGACCTGCACGCAACGCGTGAAGCCTTCGCCGCGGCGCTTGCCCCGTATGGCGCCCGGGCGCTTGGCCGGTACACCGCCGGCGGCGGCGCCCAGCGCTCGGAGCCCGCCGAATTCCTGAGCCTGATCCTGAACGGCGAACTCCGGCCCGTTCTGGCGCCGATAGGCGACCTGTCGCGCGCCATCGCTACGCGACGGCTCAGCTTCGGGCTCGACGCCATGGAATTTGGTCCCGGCCCGGGCGCAGCCACCTTCGGCGCTATGGTGTCGCTCAAGGACTATCCGGCACGCACCTCGCCGGGCCTGCTTGATGGCGTACTTCGTCTGCCCATGGAAATGGTGCTGACCGAGAGCTTCGCCTTCGTGGATCGCCAGGCCGCGCTGGACCGGATGGGTCTGGCGCTGCGCCGCCTCAAGGCTGCCGAGGATGACGCCTTCAGCCTGCGCGGCGAACTGGCCCAGGCGCGCGATGACGTCGGCGCCGGACGCGCAGCCTATGGCGAGCACCACCTGACCATTCTGGCCAAGGCCGAAAGTCTCGAGGAACTGGATACAGCGGTCGCCGACATCCAGTCTTCACTGGCCGAGGCGGGCGCCGTGGCCGTGCGCGAGGACGTCAATCTGGAACCGGCCTTCTGGGCCCAGTTCCCGGCAAACTTCAGCTACATCGCGCGGAAGGCCCTGATTTCCGCCGGCAACTTCGCGGGCCTGGCCAGCTTTCACAACCACCCGACGGGTCAGGCGACCGGCAATCACTGGGGTCCGGCGATTGCGGTGCTGGAGACCACAGCGTTTGGTCCCTACCACTTCAATTTTCACCACGGCGACCTGGGCAATTTCACCGTGATCGGTCCCTCCGGATCCGGCAAGACGGTGCTGCTCACCTTCCTGCTGGCCCAGGCCGAGCGCCTCAAACCGCGGATCGCCTATTTCGACAAGGATCGGGGCGCCGAGCCTTTCATCCGCGCCATCGGCGGCCGTTACGACGTGATCTCGCCGGGCGAACCGACGGGTTTCAATCCGCTGGCCCTACCCGACACTCCGGCCAATCGCGCGTTCCTGACCGAATGGATCGGCCAGCTTCTGACCGCCGACGGTGACACGCTCAACAGCGAAGATCGCGCCATGATCGCTGATGCGATCGACGCCAATTTCGCCCAGGCTCCGGGGCATCGGCGGCTTCGCTACCTGCGCGAACTGTTCCGCGGCGCGCGCCGGCCCAGCGCGGGCGACCTGGCGGCCCGGCTGGCGGCCTGGTGCGACGGCGGCGATCACGCCTGGCTGTTCGACAATGCCACCGATCAGTTGGACATCGAGACCCGGATCCTGGGCTTCGACATGACCAAGCTGCTGGATTCACCGATCATCCGCATTCCCGCGATGATGTACCTGTTCCACCGGCTGGAACAGCGACTGGACGGCACCCCGGCCCTGATCGTCGTCGATGAGGGCTGGAAGGTTCTGGACGACCCGGTTTTCGTGCGCCGGATCAAGGATTGGGAAAAGACTATCCGCAAGCGCAACGGTGTGGTCGGGTTCTGCACCCAGAGCGCGTCCGACGCTCTGGACAGCCGTATCGCTTCGGCGATCATCGAACAGGCGGCGACCCGGATCTTCTTCCCGAACAACCGGGCGAAGGCGTCCGACTACATCGATGGCTTTGGTCTGAGCGAACATGAGTTCGAGCTGGTCAAAACGCTGCCCGACACCTCACGTTGTTTCCTGATCAAGCGCGGCGACCATAGCGTCGTCGCGCGCCTCGACCTGTCAGGATTGTCCGGCGAACTTGCGGTTCTGGCAGGCACAGAACGCGCCGTGCGGCGTCTGGATGCGCTGCGCCTGCAGGTCGGTGATGAGCCGTCAGCCTGGCTGCCCACCTTCATGGAAGGTCGGAGTGCGGCATGAGCGGCGCTTGCACAACTCTGGTGGACGACGGCGTCATTCGCGGCGTGATTGCGACCGTTGACTGCCAGACCCGCGCCTACGCACAGGGCGGCTACATCGCCCTGACCTCGGGCTCACCGGTGTTTCAGGCGTTATTGACCGCGCTCCTGTCGATCTTTGTGGCGCTGATCGGCTACCGGATGCTGTTTGCACGGGGCGACACGCGACTATCGGATGCCCCCTGGATCGCGCTTCGGATCGGTCTGATCCTGGCGCTCGTCACCAGTTGGTCCACCTTCCAGACCTTGGTCTTCGATGTGGCTGATCGGGCTCCGGTCGAGATCGCCGCTATCGCATCGGCGCCGTTGCAGGGGTCATCCGGGTCCAGCCTGGCGGCGCGTCCGGTAGATGGCCTTCAGGCGGCCTATGAGGAGCTCACCCAGACCGCCATCGCCTATGGCCGGGTTGCCGGACAGGACGCCAAGTCCTATTCCAGTCCTCAGGCCGCCGCCGCCGAAGCCGTTGGTCTGGCGACAGGGGTGCTGTTTTTCTCCAGCGCCGGCGTCATTTCCGCCAGCAAGCTCACGATTGGCGTGCTCACCGCCGTCGGGCCGCTCTTCATCGTCCTGGCGCTGATCGAGGCAACCCGGGGGCTGTTCGTGGGATGGGTCCGCGCAATGGTCGCAGCGGCGCTCACGACGCTGGTGACATGGCTGCTGGTGGTGCTGATGCTGACCGTACTTGACCCCTGGTTGACGACGCTGGCGGACCAGCGTCGCGGACAGGCGCTGGACCCGCAGACGGCCATAAGCGCCGCAGCTCTGATCTTTGTGTTCGGCGCCGGCCAGATGGCGCTGACCCTCGGAGCCATTGTCATGGCCATGAGCTTCAGACTGCCAACGCTTGGCTCAAGCCGTGACTCCGACGGGCGAACAGCCGGCGCCACCGCAGCACGGGGTGACCCGACCTCCGCCCTGCCCCAGCCCTCGCGTGCTGAGCGACTAGCCTATGAGCTTCAGCGTGACACTGCCCAGAGCGAGACCCGCTCACGCGCTGCGGCCATGGCCGCCGCCACGTCCCCGGGCCGCCAGACATCCCTGGTGTTCGAGGACCGTCCGCGTCTGGGCGACACCTATCGTCGCCCCGTGGTTTCCGCCCGCCGAGTTGAGGCCGCCCGATGATCCGCGCCCGCACCCTCGCCGTGATCCTTGCCTTGTGCGCCACACCTGCGCTGGCGGTCGTTCCGCGCCCCGGGCCCGGCGACCCTCGCATCCATGTGGTGGATTACGATCCGTCCGCAGTGGTCGAACTGCGCAGCGCGCTGGGCTTTCAGCTGTCGGTCGAGTTCGATCCTGCCGAGAAGATCGAAAACGTGGCGATCGGCGATTCCCTTGGATGGCAGGTTACCCCCAATCGCCGTGCGAACCTGCTGTTCCTGAAGCCGATGTCGGCGCGACCGCCAACCAACATGACGGTGATCACAAATCTGCGGCGCTATAATTTCCAGCTCAGCGTCCAGAGACAAGGGTCGCGGAACCTGCCCTTCACCGTGCGCTTCCTCTATGAACTGCCCGTGATGGCGGTGATCGACACACCGCCGCCGCCACCGCCGCCGGTGGAACGCAACGCCGCCTATTCCTACGATGGCTCCGGCAAAACCTTGCCGGTCAGGGTGTTCGATGACGGCCAGGACACCTACTTCTCGTTTCGGCGCGAAGAGGATCTCCCGGCAATCTATGTCGTGGACCCCGATGGCGGAGAGTCTGTGGTGAATAGTCGAGAGCGCGACGGCTATGTCGTGATCGACCGGATAGCGCGGAGCTTCGTTCTGCGGCGGGGAAGCGAAGTCACCCGTATCTACAACGACGGCTTCCGGGTGGAGGAGGCCAGCGCGCTTCGGCAGCGCAAGAAGGATCCCTGGTGGCGGCGATGACGCGCAACGACCAACCACAAGCGGCGCTCAGCCCGGTCTTCGCTCACGGCGAGGCATCAAAGCCACGCGTGCGGCAGCCGCAATCGCCTCTGACCGTCTGGGCCGGCGTGGCCGGCGCCGGCGTGCTGGGGCTTCTGGTTTTCAACGGCCTGAGCAGTGGTCGCGAGGCGCGCGCCCAGGCGCCGGTTTCACCCCAGCCGGCGGCCACGCCCAACCCTGCCCCGCCCGCCACACCGCCGCCGCCGCCGCCGCAGGCCGCGCCTACGGCGCCGCCCTTCACCCAGTCCGCCGTCACCCCACCGGTCAATCCGGCCGAAGCACATTGGCGGGCGCCGGCGCTGGTGGTGGACTTCAGCGCTCCAGCCGACGCTGCCGCCACCCAGGTTGCGCAGGCGGCTGCCGTCGCAGGGGCTGGCGTTCCGGCCGGTCCCGCAAACGATACGCGCCAATCCGCAGAAGAACGCTTTTCTGCCCGCGTCGCCGGCGGCACATCTGACACCGCCCGGGCCAGCCAGATGCGCGACCTTGGCCGCACCATTCCCCAGGGCGCGATCATCGCCGCCGTGCTGGAGACCGCCATTAATTCCGATTTGCCTGGCTCGGTCCGCGCCGTGGTCAGCCGTGACGTCCGCAGCTTCGACGGAAGCCGGGTCCTGGTGCCGCGCGGCTCCAAGCTGATCGGTCAGTACAAGAGCGCTGCGGCTGTCGGCCAGACACGGGCTTTCGTCGTCTGGACCCGGATCATCACGCCCACAGGCGTGAGCATTGACGTTGGCTCCCCGGCGACCGATCGACTGGGCCGCGGCGGGCTGGAAGGCGAAGTCGACAGTCACTTCTTCAAGCGGTTCGGGTCAGCCATCCTGTTGTCGGTGATCTCGGCCGGGACCACCGCTCTGGCCAATGGCTCCGGGGGCGATAACACCACCCTGGTCATCGGCTCAGCTACCCAGGCGAACCAGGTCGCCTCCATCGCCCTTCAAAAACAGATCGACATACCCGATACCATCAAGGTCGCTCAGGGCGTGCCCGTGCAGGTCTCGGTGGCCCGGGACCTGGACTTCTCCGCGGTCGTCCGTTGACCGCGAACGTCTATCTCAGCGCCTATCTGGCCCCGCTCGCACCCTGGCTTTCACGGCCTGACGTCACCGATGTTCTGATAAACCGTCCGGGCGAGGTCTGGGTCGAGACGACCTCGGGGCCGATGTGTCGCGAACCCGCTGACGAGCTCACCGAGGTGGCCCTGCAGCGCCTGGCCCGGCAGATCGCGGCAGCCAGCCATCAGGGCGTCAATCGGGAACAACCCCTGCTATCAGCCACCCTGCCCGACGGCAGCCGCGTACAGGTGGTGTCGCCCCCGGCCACACGGGGCGGCCTGGCTCTTGCGGTCAGAAAGCACCTGATCTCGGATCTCAGCGTCACCGACCTTGCGCGCGACGGCCTGTTCGACGTAGCCGCCCGCGCCGATCCGGTCCAGGAAGCCCAGGCAGACGCCGAACTGGAAACCCTGCTCGAAACCGGCGACCTGGCGGCCTTCCTCCAGCGCGCCGTGCGCCTGCGTAAGACCATCGTCATCTCCGGCGGCACCGGCAGCGGCAAGACCACCTTGCTGAACGCCCTGGTCAAGGAGATAGACCGCGCAGAACGACTGGTGGTGATCGAGGACGCTCCGGAGGTCCGGCTGGACCACCCCAACAGCGTGGGATTGGTTGCCGTCCGCGGCGATCTAGGCGAAGCCCGTGTCGACGCCGATGCGCTGCTGGCTGCCGCCCTTCGACTACGCCCGGATCGCATCCTGCTTGGCGAACTGCGCGGCCGCGAGGCCTTCGCGTTCCTGCGCGCTGTCAACAGCGGCCATCCCGGATCGCTCACGACCGTGCATGCCGACAGTCCGGCCGGTGCGCTGGACCAGATCGCCCTGCTGTCGCTGACGTCCGGAATAGACCTGGGTTGGGACAAGGTGCAGACCTATGTCTCGCGGGTGATCGATGTGGTCGTCCAGCTGGATCGGACAGGCGGCGCCCGGCGGGTCAGTCAGGTCCATTTCCGGCCACGCGGCGCACGGCAGCCGCTATCGAAAGCCGCCGCGCTCTAAACAAAGTACAAATCTTTCCATGGCATGAGGAAGCTTGGAGGCGCGGATTGCGCTTGCGCCGGATGTGATTTCATCACACGCGGCAATTCCTGTGGGGGCCAGAAGGCATGGGCAGATTGGCGTCAGTTTATGTCGAACGGCGGGTCGACCCGCGTGAATCGGTGCGGCAGCCCGTTCGCGCCTATTTTGGCGACAAGCTTGCGATGTGGGCGGACTGCGAGTTGCGCGATCTCAGCGCCAGCGGCGCCAAGATCCACGTCTCGTCGCTCTACAAGCTGCCGCCTCGCTTCATCCTGTTAATGCACCAGACAGGCGTCGCCTTTGAGGTGGTCCTGAAGTGGCGGCGCGGCGACCTGGCCGGACTTTCGTTCGAGATGCGCCACGAACTGGAGACCATGGACCAACCCCGGCTGGCGACGGTTCGCGAAGCCTGGATCGGCCTTCGTCCGAGGTCCTAGAGAAATCCCAGGTTCCGGCTTCGGAAACCGCCCAGACGCGGGAAGATCAGTTCCAGATCAGTTTCTGACACCCCGAACCAGCGACCCAATGTGGCGCCATACTGGTCCACTGACGTCGTGGGAATCTGGTAGCCGGAGATATTGTCCGGATTGTTGAAGCCGCCAACATCCGGTCCGATGGTCGGGAACTGGCCATAGATGTCCTGCCCCTTGACGGCGCCGCCCATAATGAAATGGTGGCCGCCCCAGGCATGGTCAGTACCGTCGCCGTTGGTGGTGATGGTCCGCGAAAAATCCGAGGCGGTGAAGGTCGTCACCTGCGCGCGACGATCGATGCCGCCCACGTTGGACAGCGCCGTGTCGAAATACGCCATCGCGTGCGCCACCTTGGCCAGCAGATTTGGCTGGGTGGTGTTCTGGAAATCGTGCGTGTCCCAACCGCCGAGACTGACAAAGAAGACCTGGCGTCTGACGCCAAGTCCCGGGCCAGCAGCGATCATCCGCGCGACAGTCTGAAGCTGAAGCGCAAGACTGTTGGTCTCGGCCTGGCCACTGATCGGGTTGGTGAAGGTGGGGGCCGCCTGAACGCCGGTCACCGCGCCCTGGGTAAAGGCAGCGTTGATCGTGCTGGACGCCGTGATCGACCGCGCCACGACGGTAGAATAGTCCGCCGCAAAATTGTTGGTCAGGTTGGTGTCGGTAATCAGGTCGCGCACCCGCGACGGCGCGAGCGATGATCCGAACAGCGTATTCCCCGACTGCCCGGTGATGACTACCGCCGGCTGGGCGCCGGTCGAGAGTTGGTACTGAACCACCGATTGCCCCGAAAGGAAAACCGCATTGCCGGCGGTTGAGACCGCTGTGAACAGGGTATTGCCACCGTTCATTCCAGCCACCAGATCGGCGAACCGCCCGCCCCAACCTGTGCGCGCGCCCTCGGTGGACAGCGCCTGCCAGGTGGATTGCTGGTCATTATGCGAAAACAGGCTGGTCGGCAGAGGGACCGATCGCGCCTGATACTGGGTCTTGGTTGTCGGCTGGATCAGCGTTCCAACATTGGCCAGGATCGCCAGCCGGCCCTGGCTGAACAGGGACTGCAGCGGCCCCATGAACGGATGCAACGCAAAGGTCCGGGTCGAGGCGTTGGTGCCGGCCGGGATCGGCTGACTGGTAATCGGGGTGATCGGAAGGACGCCGCCCCAGGCCTCCGGCGTATTGGCCGCCGCCACACGACCTGTGAGGGAGCTGGTCTGTCCGACCGCCACCGGCGGCGTACCCGGAGGCATCAAGGCGATGGGGTCAGCGCCCGTGTTGCGCGTCGCGAAATAGCGGCCCCAGGTGTCGGTGTCCGTCGCCAGAACGGTGTTGTGCGCATCATTGCCGCCGAACAGAAAGATGCAGACCAGAGCCTTGTAGTCCGGCGCCGATTGCCCGGCCGCGGATCCGGCGGCCGCGAGTTGCAGCGCAAACGGTGCGCCCACGCCCAATACCGACATCGCCCCGCCCAGGCGCAGCATATGGCGGCGGTCCATGCTGTTGCTCATCGCTGCACCATGTATTCGGAGGAGCCCATCGTCATGTAGATCGCCAGCTTGACGCGATTTGTAAGCGCTGTGGTCTGCACACCCGTCGCCGGGATCGCCACCGAGTTTACCGAGTCCACGATGCGCGTCCTCAAGGTGGACGACATCTGCCCGTTCAGCAGCAGAAGATTGACCCGATCCACCAGGGCGTTGGCGTCGTTGGCGATGGCGATCTCGGAGGCATAGGTGCTGCGAACATCACGCAGGCCGTTGGTGGTGGCGCCGGTGCCCGCATCGATCGTGGTCTGCATTGTGTTCAGATAACCGGAGACCGTAACCTCATCGACGATCTGGAACTCCGGGGAGACCATGCCCGCCGCGCCCACGCGGGTGTTTGGCGGCGTATAGCCTGGCCGGAAGAAGTTGAAGACCGAGGGTGCGGTCAGGGCGGTCTGACCCAACGAGGTGTTGGCGCTGGTGGAGCCGATCCGCCACTCGCCAGTGTCGGACGTCACCTTGAAAGCCCGCATCCAGTTCGCCATCCGGATGATCGGCTCACGGATCTTGCCGCCCCCCGCCCCTGACGCGATGGTTCGCGCCTCGGTATCCAGCAGGATCGCCCGAACGACAGCGCTCATGTCGCCGCGAACGCCACGTCCATTGTTGTTGAACACTCCGGCCACCCGGCTGACGTAGGCGGGGGTCGGATTGCTGGTCACCAGTCGCTGGATCAGCTGTTTGGAGATGAATGGCCCTACGTTCGGGTGGTTGAACAGGGTGTCGAGGGCAATCTGCAGATCACCCGATGGGTTAGCGACGCTGGATGCCGGGATGCTGGCACCCAGGAACGTCTTGGCGCTGAGGGAATGAAAGGCCGGGTAGGCGATCATGGACCGGGTGGTCGCGTCCGGCGCCCTGTTGCGCCCAAGGAAGGTGTTCGAGCTCGGGGTCGGCGAATAGTAGCTGTAGCCGGTGAACACCTTGGCGAGGCCCGCGATGTCGTCCGTCGTATAGGTGGGGATGGTGCGGCCCAGCCCATCCAGCCTGGCGGTTCCATCCTGGTTCAGCTGAACCACGCCGATGGTCATCAGCTGCATGACTTCGCGCGCGTAGTTTTCGTCCGGGTTTCGCCCGGTGACGGGATCTTCCTTCTGATTGCCCAGCCAGGTCAAATAGACGCCCATCATCGGATGCAGGGTCACCTGCTCCAGCAGCGTGCGGAAGTTGCCAAACGCGTTGGCCCCCAGCATGTCATAGTAGGATCCGGCGCCCAGGGTCCCGACATTGGTGTCGGTGAGCGAGATCACAAAAATCTCCGAAAGCGCCAGCTTCATGCGTTCCCGGAGCTGATCCTGGTCGGTCGCGGCATGTTCCCAGAAGCTCCAGTAAAAGTCTGCGGGGTTCAGGGTCGCCGTCGGGTTCGCGGCTTTCAGAACTTCGAAGCGCGCGTTCAGATCCTCCAAGTGGGTCGTCGATTGCGGCGCGATCATCTGCTGATCGATCCACTGGGAGTAGCCGCTGGCCCGAACCTCGCTGATCGAGCTATCGGTCGGCCCGTATGAGGCCTGCGCCAGAAACCGGGATGCCTCGGCCGCCGTGATCGGGGCTCCGCCCGCAGCGTCGCCGGTTCCTCTCGCGCCGCTGCAGGCCGCGAGGGTCATCAAGGCGAGTACGGCGAACCATCGCGCCAGTTTGCGTGGCATTGAGTTCCTCACTCCAGGGTCCTCGTGCATCGTGAGCTTGGCGATATGCGACTTGAAAGTCTACCGCCGCAACCATGACAGCTTCTGGTGTACGCTTCTTTCACGAAGTGCGACGGATTGTCCGTCGCACTTCGTGCCATTGAGTGCGCGGGCGAAACCGGTAACATCGCCGGATCAGGAGGCGGTCATGGCCACATTTGTCGCTGGAGTCTCCGGCATCGATTTCGATCTTCTGGATCTGGGACCCCTGGCCAGTGGTCAGGTGACGGCCTCGACGTCCACCTCTCAGGAAATCCGCGTCGGCAGCGTGATCAGCCAGTTCTTCGGCGTCGGTCTTCAGTTCGTTGGCGGGGGGCCGCCCAGTGCGGGCACGATCAACCGGATAGTCGTCGCGAATGACGCTGGCCTGGCCTACGACATCACCGGACTCAACCTGTCGGCCGCCACCTTCCGGGGCTGGGTGCTGGCGGGAGACAATGCCTCGGCCAAGGCCGGGATTCTTGCCGGCGCCGACGCGTTTACCGGCTCGGGTCTTGATGATCGGCTAAGCGGGTTCGCCGGCGCCGATACGCTGAACACCGGCTCCGGCGCAGATTTCGCCGACGGCGGCGACGGCGATGACCAGGTCTTTGGCGGACAGGGCGACGACACCATCGTCGACTCAGGCGGCGCCAACTATCTGCGCGGCGACGATGGCGCCGACACCATCGTGGGCGGCGTCAACTTCGACGACATCAACGGCAATATGGGCAACGATACCGCCGCCGGCGGACCGGGTGATGACTGGGTGGTGGGCGGCAAGGATAATGACCTGTTGTTCGGCGAGGACGGCGGCGATCTGGTCTACGGCAATCTCGGCGACGACACCTGCGATGGCGGCAATGGCGCAGACACCATCCGCGGCGGCCAGCAGAACGATTCCCTGAGCGGAGGCGCCGGCAATGATTTCGTCTCAGGGGACCGTGGCGACGACACCATGACCGGCGGCGCGGGCGCCGACATCTTCTATTCCTTCAGCCAGGCAGGGGTCGACCGCGTGCTGGACTTCAGCGTGACCCAGGGCGACCGGGTGCAGCTGGAACCCGGCACCACCTTCACCATGGCCCAGGTCGGTGCAGACACCGTCATCACCGTGAGCGCCGGCTCGGTTGTGCTGGTGGGGGTTTCGATGAGCGGGCTGTTGGGGAGCAGCGTTTTTGTTGGCTGACGGCCTCAGAGTGCTACCTGGTGCTCAACGCTCTATAGGGCCACGCATGCCCATGCGGCATTAGTGTTCGCAAACACGAGATGCTGATGTCGTTCAGCGGAACGACAGTCTCGCACCCGCCAAGGCTCAGTTAGCAAGACTACGCAGGTACTTTCCGTACTCACTCTTGCCCTGAAACTCCGCCTGCTTGACCAGCTCAGCCTGATCGATCCAGCCATTCTGGAAGGCGATCTCTTCCAGGCAGCCAATCCTGAGGCCCTGACGTTGTTCGAAGGTGCGGATCAGTTCACCGGCCTGGATCAGGCTATCGTGCGTCCCGGCATCTTCCCAGGCGAAGCCGCGGCCCAGCATCTCCACGTGGAGCTCGCCTTGCTTGAGGTAGAGATCATTGAGCGCCGTGATTTCCAGTTCGCCGCGGGCTGAGCGCTCGAGCGTCTTGGCCATTTCGCTGGCGCGACCGTCGTAGAAATAGAGGCCGGTCACCGCCAGGTTCGACCTGGGCTTCGCGGGCTTCTCCTCGATGGACAGAGCCCGGTTGTCCGGTGACATCTCGACCACCCCATAGCGCTCGGGATCGTGCACCGGATAGCCGAACACCGTCGCGCCGCCCTTGCGCGCGTCAGCAGACTTCAGCATCTGAACGAAATTCTGACCGAAGAAGATGTTGTCGCCCAGGATCAGCACGCTGGGCTCACCGCCGATGAAATCCTCGCCCAGCAGATAGGCCTCGGCCAGGCCGCCTGGTGTTGGCTGGATGACGTACTCGAACTTCACGCCGAACCGCGAGCCATCGCCCAGCAGGCGGATGAAGCCGGCCTGGTCCTCGGCCGTGGTGATGATCAGGATCTCGCGCACCCCGGCCAGAAACAGTACCGACAGGGGATAGTAGATCATCGGCTTGTCATAGACCGGCAGCAGCTGTTTCGAGACGGCGATGGTCAGCGGATGCAGGCGGGTGCCGGCGCCGCCGGCCAGGACGATACCGCGTCTCATGCCTTCACCAGACCCAGGCGTTCAGACTGGAAGCCCCGCTCCCGGATACGCTCCACCCAACTGTAGTTGTCGACGTACCAGCGCACGGTGTCCTCCAGACCCTCGCCAAGCGGCATTCGCGGTGTCCAGCCGAGTTCGTCGGCCAGCTTGGAGGCGTCGATCGAGTAACGGAAGTCGTGGCCCGGGCGGTCCGTGACAAACGCGATCTTGTCGGCATGTGGCGTGTTGGCCGGGGCCATCTTGTCCAGATGCGCGCAGATGATGTTGATCACCTCAAGGTTCCGCTTCGTGGCGTCGCCGCCGATGCAGTAGGTTTCACCCAGGCGGCCCTTGTTCAGCACCAGCAACAGGGCGTCGGCGTGGTCGTCGACATGCAGCCAGTCACGGACCTGCCGGCCATCGCCATAAACGGGGATGGATTTGCCCTCCAGCGCCCGGGTGATCACCGTCGGGATCAGCTTTTCGGGAAACTGGTAGGGGCCATAGTTGTTTGAGCAGTTGGTCAACACCATCGGCAGACCAAACGTGCGGTGCCAGGCGCGAACCAGATGGTCGGCCGCCGCCTTGGACGCCGAGTAGGGCGAGTTGGGATCGTAGGGCGTGTCCTCGGTGAAGTCGCCGTCCTCGCCCAGCGCGCCGAACACCTCGTCGGTCGACACGTGATGGAAGCGGAACGCGTCCTTACGGGCGCCCTCCAGCTTGCTCCAGTAGGCGCGGGACACTTCGAGAAGCACGGCCGTTCCCATGACGTTTGACTGGACGAAATCCAGCGGCCCCTCAATGGCGCGGTCATTGTGGCTCTCGGCAGCCAGGTGCATCACCGCGTCAGGCTGATGCCTGGCGAACACGGCCTCGACCGCGGGGCGGTCACAGATGTTGACCTGTTCGAAGGCATAGCCAGGGTCGCCCTCGACCCCGGCGACATTTTCCAGATTGGCCGAATAGGTCAGGACATCGACATTGACCACCTGATGCCCATCGGCAATCGCGCGGCGAACAACAGCGGACCCGATGAATCCGGCCCCGCCTGTAATCAGAATCTTCAAAATGCGCCCCCGGGAGCGTGGAAAGTTGATGGCTCCGCTTACTATACGCGGCAATTCGTTCAAGAAGATTGACCAGAACGCACAGGCCCAGGTCCAACTTGTCCGGGTTAGCCAGGGTTGACCAATTGCGCCCCGGATCAAACGTCCTGTCGCAGCCGGGAAGGCTCGATCTCAGAGCATGTCGCCGGCTGCCGTATCCAGTAGCAGATACATTCTGCCACCTTCAGAGCCGAGCAGATCGGTCAGTTGGCCGGCGCTGCCGTCGCGGGCAATGGCCTCAGCCGTCAGGGTCTTGTAACGGCGGACGAAAAGTTCGGCCCTGCGTCTGACCTCGTCATCGGTGAACATCCTTCGCGCAATACGGCGGGTCGCTGCCGGGGCAAGCGCGCGGACCACCTCACGGGCGCCGTCGAGATCACCGGCCTGCAACGTGGCCGCCACCTCCTCGATGCGTGACCGCGGCAGCAGGGCCGCCGCGTCGACGCCCATCGCCACGAGATCGGCGGCCAGGGTTTGCTCAAGCCTTTCGCCCTCCCCCGAGGCGCCGTCGAGGGACGCGAGCAGGTCTTTCCAGGTCCAGGCCTCGCCGTCATCGGCCTTCTCGTCTCCGCTATCCGGGGTGGCAGGTTTTCCGCCAGCCGCTTCGAACACCGCCGAAAACTCCTGGTCGCTTGCAATGGGCGTGAGACGGATACGGTTGCGAAGCCCGAGCCTGGCCGCCAGCTCAGCGCCGAAAGCCTGGGGCGCCACGGCGGGGTTCGACAGCTCAAGAGGCTCGTCGTCATCATCGGGCGTCGTTTCAATCCCGGCCACCGGAGGTACGCCCGCCGGATCGGGGGCCCGCGCCGTTGCCGCCAAACTCGCACCCGTCAAACGGCCCATGTCCGGCGCCGCGGCCGGTCGCCGGGCGGGCTCCGGCGGGGCTTCATCCGGGAGCGCGGCGTCCGTTGCGAAACGTTGTGTCCGGGCGTGCACATCGTCCAGGCTACGGACAACCGCCTCTCGAACCTGTTCCATCTGTTCAAGCGCCAGATTGGGAAGACGCTTCGCGCGCGCCTCCAGGTCGTCGAGCATCGCGGCCAGTTGCTCGACGGTCGCACGGGCGGAGGCAACCCCGGATTCCAATCGCGCAGCGGTGGCGTCACCGGTCTCCGCAACCATTCGAGAGGATTCCGAGACCAGCGCACGGGCTTCCTCGAGGCGCGCCTCGAACACCTGATTGGCCTTCTGTCCCGCGCTGAACGCGGCCTCCGAAAGTTGTTCGACCTGTTCGCGGGCGTGGCGGGTCTGCTCGACCGCCGCCTCCCGGGTTGCTTCGGCAGCGGCCGCGAGCGCCTCGACAGCGGCTCGCGTCTCGCTTTCCAGCTGCTGGCGGTGGTCGATCGCAGCCTGCGACACCGCTTCGAGCGAGTGCAGCGTCGACTGGCCAAACTCCTGCCGTTCGGCGCGCGCCGTCTCCACCAGATCGCTTAGCTGAGCCGCAGCATCGGACAACATCCGGTTGACCGCCTCACTACCGGCATTGGCCTCCTGGCCTAGCACCTCGACGGTGTGCCGGGCGGTCGCAATGAAGGCTTCCAGCCGGGCAGCGTGGCCCGCCGTCGCGCCGGAGATCGCTTCCTGGTCCGACTTCAGCGACTGGCTCAGGGCGACCAGCGACACCCGATGCTCGCTGAGCCCGGCTTCCACCGATCCCACTTGTTCGGCAACACCGGCGCCGGCCGTTTCAAGCCGTGCAATATGGCGGGTCAGGTCCTCACCAGCCGTTCGCGCGACGTCACTGGCAGCGCTCGCGGCGGCGGCAAGATCCGCCGCACGGGCGGCCAGTCCGGTCTCAGCCTCGCGAATCTGGGCTTCCGCGACCCCTGTGGCGTCGGCGACCATCTTGGCCTGCTGTCCGATCGCATCGGTCACCCGGGTGGCCTGGCGGTCGAGGGTTTGGGACAGCTCGCTCATCTCGGACCGCTCATGCCCAAGCGTGGTCGCGAGTTCCTGGGTGGTCCGGACTGACTGGGCGGTTGCGCCGGCCAGCTTTTCGGTCTCGAAGGCCAGCGCATCGCGCATGGCAACGAGGGTTTCCCGGGCCTCCTCGGTCGCCTGGGCCGTACGCTGGATCTCCTCGCGCACCGCCAGGGTGATATCACCAGCCCGCGCGGCGGCGATCAGCGCGGGCGAGACCATCTCCTCGGCCATAAACCTGGCGGTTCGCGCCTCATGTCCCAGTTTCTGCCCCTGACGGATCAAATAGGCGGCGAAGAACACCAGCACTGCCGGGCCGATCGCCAGGAGCGCAAATACGCTGAGTGCAAACAGGTCATGCTGGAGGGGCGCCACATTGTTGCGGTAGCCCACGGCAAACGCGATCGGGCCGAGCGCCCAAAGACAAGCGACAGCGACCGCGCCCAGCCAGATGGGCCAGCCAGACCCCGGACCTTCGTCACTCTCAAACTCGGACTCAAACTGCCCGGAGTGCGTGTCGATGAGGGCAGGATGCGCGTTCCCCGGCTCTGCATAGGCGCCTTCCACGGCATCGGCCGACCGAAACCCAACCGATCCGGCCGGGGCGGTCGCGAAGGGCAAGGGCGAAACCGGCTCATCCTGGGGCCCACCGAAATCCGCAGGCATCGGCCGTCGGGAGAACTTCATGTCGCGTCATCTCCTCCATGGCCCGGCCAGGACCCGGCGCAGGCGCCCGGCTCGACGTCACACCTGGGGCGTGTGCATATAATCACCCAGAGTTGTGAAATTCGAACGCCCGGAAAATCTGCGCGAACCCGCCTCAACTGGGTACACGGTGACGGGCCGGACGCCAAGTCGAGCGGAGGCGAAGAAAGCCTCAAGGCCTGGATCACGGGTCACTCAGGCGGCGACCTCCCGGAACGGCGCGCCCTCATGCCGCAGCAGCCAGCGCTTCCTATGCAGGCCCCCGCCATACCCGGTCAGTGAGCCGTTGGACCCGATGACGCGGTGACAGGGGACGACCAGCGCAACGGGATTGGAGCCGTTGGCCAGACCGACCGCCCGCACGGCCGTGGGTCGCCCGATGTGCTCTGCAAGCCGGGCATAGCTCCACGTCTCGCCTGCCGGAATGAGACAAAGGGCGGCCCACACCTGGCGTTGGAATGCGGTTCCGGCGCCCTCCCACGCGACGGAGGCCAGGGCGTTTCGATCTCCGGCGAAGTAAGCCACAAAGGCCGGCCGCAATGGACCCCTGCCCTCGGTCAGCGTGACCCCGGCATAGCGCCTGGCGATCCAGCTTTGCATGTCAGGCTCGTAGTCTGACCAGTTGAACGCCCGCAGGACGCCGCCCTGGTCGGTGATGACCAGCGCCGTACCGATCGGCGTTTCCATGCGGTCCAGGGTGAGCGTCTCAGGCGGTTCGGCGGTCATTGGCTTCGGGTCTCTTGCGGGATGCTATTTGCGGGCGGGCGAAAGCGGGGTCTGCGGCCCAGAGATGCTGGGCCGCATAGGCCCGCCAGGGTCGCCAGGCCTGGCTTCGGGCGAACAATTCGTCAGCAGTCGGACGCACCCCCGCCTCATCGACCATGGCGCGCATCAGCCCGATGTCGGCCTGGGGGAAGGCGTCCGGCTCGCGCAGTTCCCGCAATGCGATGTACTGGGCGGTCCACTCCCCGACGCCCGGCAGGGCCTTGAGGGCCGAGATCGCTGTGGCCAGATCCGCCCGCGGCGTGAAGATCGTCGGGTCGCTGGCGACTGTGCGCGCAAGCGCCTCCAGCGCTGCGCCCCGCGCCCGGGGCATGCCGAGCGCGGCGATGTCCTCGCCGATCAGCCGACCGGGAGATGGAAACACCCGGGTCAATCCCAGCGCTGCTGCGGTCGGATCCTCGATCGTCCCGCCGTAGGCTTCAACGAGCTTTGCCGCGAGGTTGCGCGCCGCCGTCACCGTGATCTGCTGACCCAGGATCGCCCGGACGGCCAGTTCGAACCCGTCCCAGGCGCCCGGCGCCCTAAGGCCCGGCCGGGCCGCCACAAGCGGGGCCAAGGCGGGATCCTGACCCAGATGCGCCCCGATCAGAACCGGGTCCGCCGAAAGGTCGAACACACGCCGGATGCGCGCGATCACGGCCGGCAGCGCGCGGAGATCCGGGAACCTGACCTCGGCGGACAGCGCGCCATCATTGCGCGGCGTCACGATGACGAGGCCGACCTGCCCGTCGATGGCCAGCGTCCTGGCGTAGCGACGCGGCTCCACCCGCTCGATCCCGGGGATGGCCCGGTCGGCGAGGAATCGGATGATTGCCTCCCAATTATAGGGCGCCTTGTAGGGCAGCCGCACCGTTATGCCGTCAGACGCCGCTGTTTCAGCCTGCCTGGAACGCCGGAGTTCGCCGGGCGGACGGGCGAACAGTTGCTGGAAGGTCTCGTTGAAACGTCGCACGCTGCCGAAGCCTGACGCCAGCGCCACCTCGCCCATCGGCAACAAGGTTTCCTGGATCAATTGTTTGGCGAGCAGAACCCGGCGGGTCTGTGCGACCGAGACCGGCGATGCGCCCAGATGCTGGCGGAACAGTCGCCGAAGCTGGCGTTCTCCGACGCCCAAGCGGGCGGCCAGGGCATCCACGTCACCGCCGTCCAGGGCGCCGCCCTCGATCAACGACAATGCGCGCGTCACCGTGTTGGACGTCCCGCGCCAGGCGCCGAGATCCGGCGACGCCTCCGGCCGGCAGCGCAAACAAGGCCGATAGCCCGCCTCCTGGGCCGCGGCCGCCAGCGGAAAGAAGGTCATGTTCTGCGGCTTGGGCGTTCGCGCAGGGCAGATCGGTCGACAATAGATGCCGGTGGTCTTCACAGCGCCGAAGATACGGCCATCAAACCGGGCGTCGCGGGTTACGAAGGCCCGGCGGCAGGCTTCAAAATCCATGTCCATGCGCGGCAGAATGCGCGGGCTTGCCCTTCAAGTCTCGCGGTTTTCGGACATGGATGATCGGCGCCGCCTGATCGATGGACGGGCTTCGGCTAACCCGCCGCCTCGGCCATGGCCTTGTCGCGGCCGATCGACCAGGCGGACACCATGTGCGCGACGATGGTCACCACGATCATCGGGATCAGGGCGGCGAAGCCGATGATGAGCGAGTTGTCGCCGTATTCCGGCTTGGCCATGTCGGAGATGCGGCCCACGTACACCGGACCAATGCCCAGGCCGATCAGGTTGAGCACAAACAGCAGCACAGCGCCCGAAATCACCCGGCGGTTCGGCGACACCGAGTTCTGAACCACCGCCAGCGCCGGGGCCAGGTAGCAGTTGTTGAGCAGCGCCGGCACCGCCGCGCAGGCGAGCGCAATCTGCCAGGTGGGCGCGTACAACATGGCGATCCAGAACGGGATGGTGATGGTGAAGGTGATCGCCGGCAGCCAGGCGAACCAGCGCCGATCCCGACGGCTCAGCCGGTCGGCCAGCCAGCCCGCGCCAAACGTCCCGATCATGCCGGTGATGCCGAGAACCAGGCTGTAGTAAAGCGCCACCTCCATCAGGCTCATACCCTTGACCCGCATCAGGAACGGCGGATTCCAGGTGAGCGCGGCATAGCCCACAAAGGCCGAAAGGCCCGCCGCCAGCGCCGTGCAGACCAGGGTGCGGTTGCTGAAGAACCCGGCGATGGCGGTGAAGATCGGCGGTGGCTTGTCGTGGGCGAGCTGGCCCGGCGCCAGGACATCAAGCCCGCCGCGCTTCGGCTCCCGGATGATCACCAGCAGCAGAACCGCGATAATCAGGCCGGGGATACCCATGGCGAAAAAGGCGGCACGCCAGCCATGTTCGGCGGCGATCCAGCCACCAAGCGCCGACCCGAACATCGAGCCCACCGGCACGCCCAACGAGTAGAGCGCGAGCGCTGTGCCGCGCTCCTCGGGTTTGAAGTAGTCAGAGATCAGGCTGTAGGAGGGCGGGGAGCCGCCTGCCTCGCCGATGCCCACACCCATCCTGTAGAGCGCCAGTTGCACGAAGTTGGTCGCCGTACCGCAGAGCGCGGTGAACGCACTGAAGATCGCGACCGACGCCGAGATGATCCAGACCCGGTTCGCGCGATCCGCCAGCCAGCCGATCGGGATACCGAACGTTGTGTAGAAGAGGGCGAAGGCGATCCCGCCCAGAAGGCCCAACTGTGTGTCCGACAGGTTCAGATCTGTCCGGATCGGCTCGGCGAGGATCGACACGATCTGCCGATCCAGGAAGTTGAGCGTGTAGGCCACCGCCAGCATGAACACGACGAGGTAGCGGTAGTTACTGGACGCCTTCGACGCCGCCGCCATATCCGAGCTCATTTGGCTTTCCCCAACCCTGGCCGCCATCGGCCGGCGTTCCGGTTCGAAGGGCGGGTATGCGTTTCCTGTCCAGACCTTGTCGCACGCTCCTGCTGCAGTCGCCAAGTCGATATGGGGTCTGGGACCTGGAGCCTGTGGCGGAACAATCGCCTACAGGCAATGCCCGTTTGCGTCTCCCATCGCACTGCCAGCAGCGTAAGCCGCAAATGGGTTCGTTTCGCCAAACGCCCGGTCATGCGCCTGGCGCGGCCCTGATCCTGCTCAATTCGCCTCGAGGGCTTTCATGGCCCTGCGCAGGCGAGATCGAAGGCGGCGAGCGTAGCGTTCCAGTTTCGCCATCTCGCCAGCCAACGCCAACAGAGCCTTCCCTTCAAGATATTCTATTCCGGGACCGGGCAAATAGAGATCCATCCCTGCGTCCAGCGCGTACATAAAACGCGACCTGTTCAGGTCATCGAGCAGGCTGCCCGTCCGGGGAGACCATCCTGGAACACGGTCGCGCCAGCCGGCAAATGATCTGGGGTTTCAATCAGACGCCTTGATCCGTGAAGCCCTTTGCCCTGAGCCATAACGAGGGCTGCGCTCCCACTGGAAGGCGTCGCCGACGATGAGGTCCAGCGTCGAACGTTTGGGCGACCAGCCCAGCAAGGAGAGTGCGCGTGATGGATCTGCGACCAAGCTGGTGGGGTCACCCGCCCGTCGGTCGCCAATGCTGTAAGGCACGGGTCGACCGACGGCACGGGAAACAGCCTCGATGACCTCCAGGACCGAACGCCCAACCCCGGTGCCGATGTTCACCGCTTCAAATCCACCGCGAGGTAGTTCGACACTCAGCGCCGCCATGTGGGCTGACGCCAGATCCTGGACGTGAACGTAGTCACGCAGGCAGGTGCCGTCGGGAGTGCCAAAGTCCTGACCGAAGACCGTGAGTGGACGGCCACCACCCAGCGCCGCGTTGAACGAAAGCGGGATGAGATGCGTCTCGGGATCGTGAGCCTCGCCGATTAATCCGGACGGATCAGCCCCGGCGGCATTGAAGTACCGGAGCGCCACCGCGCTGAGCCCATAGGCACGACATTGCGCCTCGATCAGCCACTCTGCAGCGAGCTTGGTCGCGCCATAGGGGCTGGCCGGCGCTTTGAACGCGGCCTCCGGAATCGGGGCGAGAGATCCGACGTCATCCTGGCCATAGACGGCGGCACTGGAAGAGAAGACCAGGCGCTCAACACCGCGCTCGCGCATCGCCGTCAGCAGTGCCGTCGTGCCGCTGACGTTGTGATCCCAGAACAGGTCCGGGCGCGCTACCGAACGACCCACCTCAATCAAGCCGGCGAAGTGGATCACCGCCTTCACCTCGTGGAGCGTCAGCGCCTCACGGAGGGCAACAGGGTCACGGATATCGCCATGAAAGAATGGCCCCCAACGGACGGCCTCGCGGTAGCCCGAGCTCAGGCTATCGTAGACCACAGGGACCAGGCCCAGTTCAGCAACTGCCTTGGCAGTGTGCGCACCGATGTAGCCTGCGCCACCGGTGATCATCACCCGCGACCCTGCGGAAATCGCCATATGCCCTCGCCCCTGCGATATTTCGGGTTCAGCCGATCATCTTTGGATAAAGAAAAGGCTTACCATAGTCGGGAGCGACTGAATTTCATCGCCAGCGTTGAGCCTCAGCGATCTCAACTCCTGCAGCTGCCGCAAAATTGGCGGAAAGCAATGCATTAACCATTCAAGCCTATCCCTTGTTCAGGTTTTTCCTGCATCCGTAATCAAGTCTCGGTCGAGGAGCGAGCTCTTCCGAGGCAGCTGGATTCGGCCAGCGGGCGATGACTTCTCTTAGCCTGGAATATAGGCGGGAGCCGCGACAGTATCAGCAGAACGGGCTGGATAAATGAGCGCATTCAAATTCGTCGGATTTCCGGGCATCTCTGATGCTCAGGGTCTGAGCGGCACGACCCGAAACAATCAACCCATGGCAATCTCCCGACGCGCTCTGCTGGGCGGCCTCTCCGCGATGCCGCTTGCTGCCGGTTTGATGGGCTGTGCCGTCCGCGCACAGGGTAGCCCCGCTGCGCCGACGGGTCCGGTTGGGCCTGGATCCGCCTGGAATGGCACGCCGCTGTCCGGCGGAACGCCGCCTTCTGACCCGGTACGCACGACGGCGAAGCCTGCGGCGCACTGGCTGATCCCCTCGGACCTTCGATTGGTCGCAAATCTTGTTGTCGGCGTGGATGCTGATGCCAAGGGCGGCGTCAAGCAGGTCGACTTCTGGGTCGAGGGCGCGACTTACTCGGTCACAACGCCGACAATTCTCAACGACAACGACGTGAACGGCCGCCCCAGGTCCCGTTATGGCTTCTGGATCACGCTTGATGCGGCAAAATTCCGCACAATCTCCGCGACCGGCGCTGCGCGCATCTTCGCCACCGCTGTTCCGAATGACACCACGATGCAGAGCCGGGTGATCGGCATCACCTCGGGCGATGCGCTTACGGATAACCTCCGCGGCGACTACGCCATGACCGTCTTCCCGCGAGCCGTGGAGAACGATTGGACGAAAACCGTCGCCCCCAGTGGGGCTGACTATAACTCGCTCGCAGCAGCCATCGGCGCAGCCGCATCCGCTGGCGCGGAAGCTCCGCTGATTACGATAACGCAGACCGGGTTCTACGAACTGAACAATGCCACGTCCCAGTCCAACCATGCGAACGGCAAGGGTTTCCTCACGCTTCGCGCCGCGTCAGGGGTAACCGCAACCCTGGGCCGGTCAGCGCCTTTCATCCCGAACGACCCGGCCAGCTGGAGCTGGACCCCAGGTTGGGACGGCATGGAATTCCGTGGCGCCGGCATCGTCTTCGATCAGCGCAACTGGTCTACCATATCGTTCACGGCCAAGCCGGCCTGGTTCAACGGCTGCAAGTTTACGAATAGTATCGGCACCCGCGACAGCGTGTACTGGAATGCTGGATGTCCGCCCATTTTCGGTCCAAGCCCGGCGCACGCCGTCTACAGCTACTGGGATAACGTCTCAACCGAGTACGTCATCGGCGGGTTCCAGACGGCCCGGTACGTCCAGGGATGCAACATCCGCTTTATAGGCGCGGACGTGGTTTCCGGCGTACACTACGTGTGCGGCAACTATCTTCGGGACTATCGATACACATACTTCCAGTCGGAAGTGGCGTCTCTGGAGATAACCTACACGCCCCTTGGCGGACAGACGTCTGCTACAGTGACCAAGACGGGTGCGGATGGCGGACAACCCAACCTCTTCACCCTTAACGTCAATGGCGCGCCGGTGCTTAATGTGACATTGGGCCGGATTGACGGCGACCCGAACCAGACCATCAACCAACTGGCGGCGACGATCAACGCCTTCGGGTCAGGCTGGCAGGCGAGGGTGACGGCGCGGGGCGACTTCAGGGCCTCATCCCTTGGCGGAGACCAAGGGGCCCACAATCCCAAGAATGCCAATGCCCTCAACACCAAGGTTTCGATCGTGTCCTCGTTCGGAATTCATGGCGACTGGTGGCAGGGATATTCCGGCGACAGGGTGCGCGAGAACGTACTTATCCGGAACAACATCACGCGGGACGCTGTGGGCAATAATGCGTTCCTCAACAACGACGACGCCAGCAACGGCGGTCGGTCGCATGACCACATCGTCAAGGGCAACGTCTGGCTGGCTGACCCTGGAAACACTGGATCGGGCGGAGCCGGCCCGTCCTATTTTGCGGGACCGAGCACCAGCCACTACGTGTTCGAGGGCAATACCCACGAAGCGGAAGTCGTTCGCCGCCAGGCACCGCCTGGGCAGGACACGATCTACAGCAGCTACCGGAATAACATCGTCCTCAAGACCTACACGGACGGCGGATCGGCATGGATCGCGGACGCGCCCTGGGTCAACAATCTCTATGTGGAATCATTCGTTGGCGCGATGACGGGCGGGGCCAATGCCGGAAACGTTACCTACCCACAAGGAAGCTTCAGCAGTCTCTTCCGGGATCATGCAAATGGCGACCTAAGACCGGCGGTAAGCAGCGCCCTTCAGTCTAGCTTGAAGGCCAGGATCGGCGTACTGGATGGAAGGCTGCAACCGTTTGCAGAAAGCGACATCATGGGAGCCTGGTCCAAGGACAGCGGCCCAAAGACCGACTACCCATTCTAGGGTTCCTACTCAATCAGCTTGCGTGGGTGGCCGAAGGCTGGTTCCAAGATTCCGGGAGGTTGCCCGGATGACAAAACGCAGGCAGCTCTGTTGGCTTTCGTATGCGGGTTGGTCGGCCACAAAGCCGCTCCTTCCGAAGGCGCGCAGCGTGTGGACGACCGGCGCGTCGTCAGCGGCGTTATCCATATGCTTTGATCAGCCGCGCGGTGGCGCGGCTGCCCGTCTGAGTAAGCGCCGTACACGACCATCTACAACAGGTTCAATCGCTGGAGCCGCCAGGGGGTCTGGAGCCTAGCGTCGAACGCCGCGAACCATGATCTGCACAATGAACAGATGACGGATACGACCGCCGGTCAGCCTGTCGATCAGCTGCGCCTTCCAGCCGGGGCGAACCACAGGGCCGACGCTAGTAACCCTGACTCCCGCTTCCTCGAACATTTGACGGAAACTGGTTGGCGTAAACCAGCGTAGATGGGTGCGGTCCATGACCCCGTCTCCGGCGTAGTCAAAACTGCCCCGCACCAGATTCATCAGCACGTGGCGATGGGCCACATTCGGTGAACTTGCATAAACCCGTCCTCCCGGTTTCAGGCAGGCGACAAGCTGCTGCAGAGTTCCCCACGGGTCCGGCAGATGCTCCAGGACCTCGCTCATGATCAGGACGTCAAACGCACCCGCAAATGCGCCGAGGTCCATGTTTGTGACGTCGCCGACCAGTACCTCGGTAATCCGCTCCGACGCCACGGCCGCAGCCTTTGCATCGAGTTCAATTCCGACGTAGCGCTGCGCCTTGCCAGCGGCCAGCGCAGCGCTTCCAGTGCCGCCTGAGCCGCAACCCAATTCAAGGATGCTCTGGTTTCCAACTTCCAGCTCGCCCACGATATCAAGGCGTGTGCCGTCGAAGTAGGTCGACGGCTTGTCGGCGTAGATCTCCGCGAGCGGGTCGCCGACCGCAGCCTTCGACTTCGAGAGAATTGGCTGCTTCAAATCAACGACTTTCTGACCGACCCATGAAACGGAAGTAAGAAAACTTGTTTGATCAGATGATCCTTCTTTAGGCTAGGGCCTGCGGGTCATGTCTGCTTTCCGGTGCATCAGCAACCGCAGATCAGCAAGATTTCGTCGACGCCGGGGCCAGATGCGGGTGATGGCGCAAGATGCTGACGCGCAGCACCGTCGAGGCCATAGCCCCGCAACCGCGTCGCTCTTCAAGAGCGTAGCCGCTTCGCAACACGCTTGCTGAGAAAATCGGCCGTACCGAGGAATGTGATCGGCGCGCCCTGCAGATAGAGACGCAGTGCCTGCACCGTATCCCTGTAGCGTCCGCCGACTGTGGCGCGGACAATCTCCAGCGGCAGGAACTGACCAAAATACCCTGCCCAGTGCCGGCGAACCGCACGCAACAGTTTCGGATCATCCATCATGCCGCCGGATCCGAGGTGTTCCTCAATAACAAGCAGAAGAGCGGCATACAGACGGGCGGGAGAATAGCTCTGTTGGCCGGAATGGACGCGATAGGACATCACTGTCTCTCCGTGGCAATACCCTCTGGGTTCGCGACCAAGAAGCCGGATATTGAGGTCGTGATCGGCCGCCGAACCTACCTTGTCGCGGAATCCGCCGATCCGGTTCAGCGCTGACACGCGGTACATGCATTGGGAGAAGGATGGGGTCGTTCCCAGCGCGACGTCCCGCGCCGAGAAGCGCCGGGGGGCGACCCTATTCTCCCCGCGCGGCGCGCCGTCGGAGTCGATCAGACTGTTCGACCCGAACACCATGTCGATGTCATCGGAGAAGGCAGCAAGCTGGGTGCGGACTGCCGCCGGGTGGAGCAGATCGTCGTGATCCAAGAAAATCACATACTCTGAGCCCAGAGCTTGAAGCCCTGTATTCCTGGCAGCGGCGTCACCACCATTCTCTCGGCGGATGACTCGAACGACGGAATAGCTGCTGGCGATTTCAGCTGTGTTGTCTGAGGAACCGTCGTCGACGACCAATACCTCGGCTGCCGGTGTGTCCTGGGCCAAGGCGCTTTCGATCATAAGACGAATATATCGCGACGAGTTGTACGCTGGGATAACGATTGCGACTTCGCTCAACAGCGCCTCCCGGCGGTCCTAATGGCCGTGCAACAGTGCTTGTCAGACGCCATAATCTTTCCGTTTCGATCTCATCGACGCAATATTGTCTTGGCAGATATAAACAATTGAGAAAACGGCGCTGCCAGAGCGCGCCGCCCGGCGTCGGGGCAGGGGCGCGGCGTCGGCAGCGTCCAGCGGCCTCGCAGCCGCCGCAATCTAGGCCTTCTGGACAATCGCTAGCTTAATCCGCGGCCGCCGGCTGCCCGCACTGGAGCCTTTCACCTCTGAAAGTACCCGACCGGCGAGGCGGCGCCAGAAGCGGGAATCCGTCAAATGTCGCCCCTCAGCGAGGTCGGCAAGGGTTGGTTGATCGGGACCAAGGCCATGGCGGGCGTTGTATTGGCGCCGATGCCCGTAGAGCCAGTCTTCGTCAATCAGGAACACATTCTTGATGTCAGGTTCCAGAGCCCTCCAGCGGTCCAGGCCAAGCGCACCGCTGTCCGAGAAATGGCCGTCACGGATGAACCGCCGGAACAATTCATCGGTCAAAGGAACCTCGGGCAGGCGGAACTCGTATGTGTCGGGCTGCCAATGCATATCCTCGATGATGAACAGCCCGCCGGACTTCAGTGTAGGGAACAGTCTCAGGAAGGTTTGCTGTTGATGGAAGGCCGCATGCGATCCGTCATCCAGGATGACATCGAAATCGACCTCCAGATCGACCACCTTCTGCAGTTGCGCAGCATCGCCACAGTCGGCGCGGACAAACCTGAACCAGTCGCTTTCGAAGCTCGAGAAGTCCGAGATATCAACGCCGAACAGCTTCGCGTTAGGTAGGTAGGCGTGCCACATCGCGACGGACGGGAGCGCTTCGACCGTGCGATCAATCGCGCCATCCTCCACTTCGGGCCCGCCGCGGCAAAGTCCGATCTCGCAAAAATTCAACGGTTCAAGCCGCCGGCTCGACAGGAGCAATTCATAGAAGAGCGTGTACCCGTGCCCCAGCCCTGTCACCGTACCCTTGTCGGTCAGGCTTTCGTTCGCGATCGCCGTGAGATCCATTGTCAGCCTGCCCCCGTGCCTATGCGATGTGTAGAGGGCCGGGTTCCGGTCATCTACAAGACTAGTTTCGGTGCAACTGTCAAACCCGATGGCAGAACATGTCGCCGTACTCGGCCTGTTCTACCGAAAACGCCTGAAGCCAGGCTTGGGCCTGGGCCATATCCATCCACTCCGGGGTCGCGAACCGATACTCCCGCCCGATGATGGGTCTGAACTGGAACCCTTTTTCGCCCATATGTGCCAGACAGACGCCTGAGGCCTCCTTGCGCCGGGCGCCAAATTCAAAACTGAGGTAGCGCGGCCGGAAACTCATCCCGCGCAGAACATTGATTTCGAAGCCTTCGACGTCGATCTTCACATATTCGGGTTCGCCATACTCGCTGGCCAGCAAATCGAGCGTCGTCACCGGCACGGTGAGGGTCGTCCAGCTGACCTGCTTATAGTCGGGTGAGGTCTCGATCCAGTCTGCATGCCGGTCGACCAGGGTGCTGAACCCGGGTGTGCTGCAGACATTCAGCACAGCCTCACCAGGCGCGTCGCCGATAGCGGAGAACACAGGCTGGAGATCGTTTGTTCTGGCCAACGCCTTTAGGCGGTCCGCGTAGGCGGTGTTCGGTTCGATCGAGACCACCCGGGCGCCCTCCCCCGCGAAGATCTCCGAGTACTCACCCTGGTTCGCCCCGACATCGAAGACCCGCGCGCCGGGCTCAAAAAACTGGCTGTAAAACGCGCCCATTCGCGCCCGGTGGATCGCGTGATCACGATTGAACATCGCCTGCCAGACAGCCCGAGCCGCCGGATAGAGCGGCGTCTTCATGATTGCGGTTTTCAGCATTTCTATCCCTTGGCCGTCTTCTCAAGTCTCATGAGTGCGTTAGCCCGCTCGGAGCCGATCAAGGCGTTTCGCCTCGCAGGCGCAACTGCACCGATGAGTTCGGCCACGAAACGTTCGATCGCAAGCCATTCCTTTTTCGGATCGTTGCCCGTCATCGAAAACCGCGACAAAAGACCATCCGGGATGATGCCCTGCATGGCAATATTCAGACGTGCGCTGCGCTGCTGACCGCCGTCCTGCGGCAGCAGTTCGCCCATCCGGGACCAGTAGATGATGCTTTCGACCCGGCCTTCGGCTTCTGCGGCCAACCGGCGGGCTGGCACCGATACGGAATTGCTGATCTTCAGAGACGTGGGCTCATTCCGCGTCAAATTGAACCCGAAAGCCGGGTAACAGACCTCTGGTCGATGCAACTGCAGTTCGTCGCTTTGTCGGCCGCCATAGGCCATCAACAATGTCACGCTGGCGCCAGTCTTGACGTTTACATACTGTCTGACCAGAAGCTCATTGTAGAGCTTTGCAGACAGGGTGCCTTCCCCGTTGACCGCGTAGGGATCCCCCACATCCTCTGAGTTCCAGTCGCCGAACGCCCGCGGCACGACATCGGCAAGCTTGCCGCTCGTGAGAAGGCGTACTTCGTGGCGCGGCTTCAAAGCGGTCCCCGCGATAGCTCCACTAAAGCAGAGCGCGCCCAACAATAGATCACGACGCGCGATCATGTTTGCTTCCAGGATTTGGGTATAATTCGCCAAAGGAGCATGTCTAGCGAAAACACCAACACTAATGCTACTGCGAACAGGAACAACCCCGCCGCCTCGTGAAGAAAGCCCTGGGCCACTTCATCGCCAAAGAAAAAGGTCAAAAGGATGAGGACAATAATGCGGATGAGGTTACCGAGCACAGCAATCGGGATCGTCATCGCGGCCAGCAATGCCGCGTAGCGCAACGTGGAAGCGCGCAGCAGGTAAATATAGAGCAAACTAACTGCAATTAGTCCAATCATGGAGTTCATTCCAGAGCAAGCATCCTCTACTAAAAGTTGGTATGATCCAACGTAGAGCGTTACGCCCTCCTGGCTGATTGGAATCCCTGCGGCAGAGACAATTACTGCCGCTGCCCAGGACACGAATTGCTTTAGTGGCGCTGTGATGTCATCCATCAACCAGCCTGGTGGAGGCACCAGGAAGGCAAGGTACGCGATCGGGAATACGACACTCGCCAGGGCCTTGGGTCCGATCCGGGAATAGAGCAGCACAACCGCCGCCCCATACAGGCCAGCAACCTCAAGACTGATGAAGTCGAACGCGCGCCCAAAGACATAGAGAGCCAGAGCAAACAGCAGGCCGGTCAAAACGAGCGTCAGGGAACCGGGCCGTTTGGGCGCGCGCGTCTCGACCAGTCCCCTGACGAGCAGCCAGGCTCCAACGGCCAGCACGATGGGGCCGTGCGCCCCAGCTTCGGTCGACCATACCTGCATCCCTAGGCCCGCGAGGGTCGGGATCGCCATCGCGCCAAAGCCTACCAGGATCGCGAGATTGGCCGGCGCGAGGAGTAACTGCAGCGGGGCAAACCTGGGCGCTGGTGGCGCAGCTTCACTCATGTCCGTTCACTCCAGCCATTCAATCCGCCGATCCGCAAGATTCAGGCCAATAAAAATGCCCGTTAGCGAGTCCTTTTTAACAAGTATGGACCAAGTTCAAATTAGTCCTGTTTTGATTTATCAAGGCTGAACGGTGCGAGCGACCTTGGTTGACGACCCGCTTCGGATGATGGACCAAGTCATGACCTGTCGGGAGAGCATTGCAACGTGCACGTCGTAGTTCGGCGTGATAAATTTCTGAAATAACGCGGCACGAGGGGGAAGAAATGGACGCAACACAACAAAACCTGCTCGTACTGACGGCCCTCATGGGGGCGGCCGGCATTGGGGCGCTGTTCATCGCTGTGCTGTCGAGCCGATCGCTCCGGGAACAGGGCCTGAAACGCCTTGTAAAACGGTGGCTCGGCAACTAGCGCAATCAAAAGTCGAACTCTGACAAATTGTCTCGACCAACTCGTCTGAGTCCACAACTCCAGTTAGCGTAGAGCTGTCATTGCCATGGCGCCGAATCTAAAGGGACCGCCCCACGACGGGAAGCGTGCGTCTGCCCGAGATTCCATGCCAGATGACCAATCGCCGGGATCAGTCAGACACAATCTGGGTCGCATCTTTCAGCGCCTGTTTTCCATCGGCAACTCTCAATCCGGACGAACAGCGATCAGCGCCGGCGCATGGTCCGCGTTCGGCTATGGCGCCACGACGGTGCTGCGCTTCATCTCGCGGGTCGTTCTCGCCAAATTTCTGTCCGACGCCTCGCCCATGGGCGACGTCGCCATCATCGTGGTCATTCTGGCCGGGCTGGAGATGATCTCGGATCTCGGTATCGGCTTCGGGATTGTGCAGCATCGGAAGGGCCAGGATCGCACCTTCCTGGGGACGGCGTTCTCTGTGCAGGCGCTTCGCGGCGTGGGCATCTGGCTGATTGCTTCGGCGCTCGCGCAGCCGATCGCATGGCTCTATCGTGACCAGGACTTGATGGGCCTGATGCTCTTCGGAGCCCTTTCCACACTGTTCAAGGCCTTCTCCAACCCCGGGATCTGGCTATTCACCCGCGGTATGGATCTGCGGCGCCCGACATTCCTTACGATCGGATCCGAAGTTTTGGGTTTCATCGTGACGGTGGTCTGGGTGGTCATGTCTCCGTCTGCATGGGCGATTGTCGGTGGAACCGTCGCCTCCGCCGCGGCGTACGCAGTTGGGTCGCATCTCATGGCCACGCGGATCCGCTTCGCCTGGAACCCAGGAATGGCGCGCGATATCATTCAGTTTGGCGGGTGGATGTTGATCTCTTCCGGCACTTACTTCCTGAGCAGTCGGGGCGAGACCCTCTTGCTGCGCGGTTCCATTCCCGACGCCGAGTTCGGATGTTTCGCCTTTGCAACCATGCTTGTCACGACGCCGGTGGTCGGGATTACTCAACTTGCGAGCCAGGTGTTCTTTCCCATGCTCTCCGCCTCGATGCGGGAAGACCGGGCCCGCGCCGAGCGTCAGTTCAAGCTCGGCAAGTGGGCATTCACGGGGGTGGCCCTCTGCTTCGTCTGGGGCGGCATATTCATCGGACCGATAATCGTGGAACTGATGAACCTCCCGCCAGCTTTCGATGGTCTGACCTGGATGGTGCCGTTGCTGGCGGTGCGCGCATCACTGGACATTCTCGTCGCGCCGACCGGCAGCGTGCTTTTCGCGGCAGGCGCCTCGCGATATTCGGCCTGGGCCAATGTGATCAGACTCGTCGTACTCGTCGGGGGCCTCTACGCCATTGTGCCCGAATGGGGCCTTCGCGGCGCCATGTGGATCCTGATCGGAGCGCCAGCGATCTCCTACCTCGCGCTGCTTCCAGGGCTTCACCGGCAGATGCCCGGCGCATTGAAGGTCGATCTGACCAATCTTGGCGTATTCTGGCTCGGAACGACCGCAGCCCTGATCATCCATTTCTCTATCTGAGCGAAACCATACCGAGGCGTACCAGGCCTCAGAAGTTGTTCAGAACTGTGCCAATGGCCCGGGCGCGCTCTGTCCGGAGCTGGTCTGCAAGAACGCGTACATCCGACACCAGTGTGTGGTTCTTGCGCGTGACGATCAGCGCAAATCCGGTGACCGTGCTGACCCTCAACCCATCCGCACAACTGTTGGCAGGCGGGGTGTCGATGATCGTCATGTCATAATCGCGCAGGCAGTTGTTTATGCTCTCGGGGAACTTGTCCCCGGATAGCAACTCGTGGGCGGCACTGTCCGGCTGGCCCGCCCGCAGTACGTCGAGGTTGGGCAACACGTTCTCGTCTGTGAACTCGGCGATGCTGTCGGAGAACGATGTCAGGCAGGCGAACAACCCACCGCCGACCAGCTTGGGCTCGAAATAGGTGTGGACCGAGGGATTTCTCAGATCAGCATCCACCAGAAGCGTCTTCACTCCGATCTGGGACAGCGATATCGCCAGATTCACGGCCACAAAGGTGGCGCCGACCTCAGGGGTTGGCCCGCAAATCGCCAGAGCGCGGCGCCCAAGCTGAAGATGCTGGGACTGGAGCCGTGTCCGCAGAACGCGAATGGACTCTGCGGCAGCTCCATCCGGGTCTGTCAGCAGAACGCGGCGCTCAGACTGGCTCGCAGGTCCAGGAACCGGTAGCGGCCCCGACGCCTTGCGCTCGGCGCGCTCCGCATTTGATTGGCCACTCGCCATTACGCACTTGCTCCAGCCACGACGCCTTTTGAGAACTGGCCGCGCCTGTTGCGCGGCGCCCGCGCCGGCGCTGCTGAGCCGAGGATGGCGAGGCAGTTCAAATTCTTGTCGAACTCAAGATCCTCGAAGCCGCGCACCCGCCGATTGAGCAGTTCGATCAACACGGCCAGCACGAGACCAAGACCTCCGCCGAGCGCAAACGAACCCGCAAGGATAAGTGGCTTGTTGGGGAATGCAGGGCTTGTCGGCGTCACGACGACCCCGATCGGCGACATACCGCTGTCCGCCACCCCGGCTTCAAGGGTCAGCTCGGCAGCTCTGGCGGCCGTCTTCTCATACTGTTCCCGCCGCAGGTCGACTTCGGTTTGAAGCTGGCGCAGACGCTCGATCTTGTCGCGCTGTGCGATCACCACGGACTTCTGCTGTTGAAGCGCCCGCGTCACCTCTCCAATTGCCGCCGAGGCATTCGGCCCGGCCCGCGCCGCAGCCTCTTCCTGGGCTACAACGCTGGCCACGAGCGCACGCTGGGCGCGCAACTGTTGCATCTGAGGATGGTTAGGTCCCAGCTTCTCAGAGTTCTGGGCAAGTTGAGCGTCAATCTGAGCCAGTTGAAGCTTTGAGGTCGATGAGATGGTGACAGGCGCTGAAAGTGCAGCCGAGGGGGCATTGGCTGCCTGATTAACCAGAGCCGCCAGCCTTGCGCTGTCGGTATCCTGTTGCGCGCCAGCCTTGTCGCCCTGCATGACAATGCCGTTTGCCCGCTCGAAATTGGCCGTCGCCAACTGGGCTTCCTCTGCGCGTTGACGCGCGACATCCGCCTGGGTCGAGTACCAACGCGCGTTTCGGCTGGCTTCCTCGCGTCGGTTGGCCAAGGTGTAGTCCACGAACGACTGTCGGAGCGCCTCCGCGCCAACCTTGGCTTCGGTAGGCGATGTCGAACTGAACGTGATTTCAAAGATGGTGCCGGACGCCAGCCCGGCCTTGGTGCGGTCGGAGACCTGCTGCGCCAGCCATCGACGGAAGTCCCGGGTGTCTGTGGCGGGTCGCGCCTGGTACTGGGCGATCAGACCCGGATCACTGAGCCAGCCCAGCTGATCAACCACGGCAGCAGTCACCTGATAGTCCTTGACCAACTCTTGCTGTGTTTGGACGTAGGTTCCGAAATTTTGCAGGTTCGCGACATCGCCGGTCACCTGATCAGGTTTGAGGACATTCATGTTGACGTGCGCCGTGGCTTCATACCGCGGAGGCACAAGCAGAACCACGGCAAGTCCACCGATCACCGTGAACACCGTGCAGGCAGCAATAAGGAGCCAACGCGCCCAGATGATTCTCAGAAACTGAATAATGCTCATGTTTTGTCCGTCATCGCGCTAGAATAGTCGCTCACCAATCGTGATGATGTCGCCGACCTTTACAACGTCATCAAGCTTGGCCTTCTTCAGAGGCTTGCCATCACGAACCACTTTCAGCTTTTTCTCACTGCCATTTTCCGTCACACCACCGCCCTTTGCCAAGGCCATGCGGAAGGTCAGCCCATTTGTGACAGGGAACTGCCCAGGCGTATTCACCTGGCCCGAGATATAGAAGACCTCGTCCTGGACGGACGGGATGAAGATTTTATCTCCGCTCTGGACCAGCGGATCCTCCCCGACACCGCCGGCTGCAAGCTTCGCGATATAGTAGCGCTGGGCCGTAATTGCGCCTGCCTTGGTCAGCAGGATGTAGTCTGCGGCATTGCCTGTGCCGCCCCCAACCCGGGCCAGGATCTCGGAAAGCCTGTAGTTACGGTCCAAAGGCAAAAGGCCCGGCGACCCCACAGCGCCGAGGACCGTAACATAGCGACTGGAGATGCTGACGACGTCGGCCCGCACGATCGGGTCGGCATAGAAGCCACCCTTGATCAGGGCCTGCCTGACGTCCTCAGAAAGCTCGATGACGGTGCGCTCACTCGCCACAATCTTGCCGATCAGAGGCAGCAAGATCGTACCATCCGTGCTCACCCTGGCCCGGGAGCCGAAGTCGGCGCGACCAACCAGACTGATCTCCACGGTATCGCCAAACCCTAACAAGTAAGAGCTGTCGACCGGCGCGGGCGCGATGGAGCCAGAGGCCGCCGCCGAAGCCGTTGGCGGGACCGCCTTGGAAGCCGGGTCGCCAGGGGCCGTCTGGGCAAATGCCGGCGCAGTCATCGTCGATGCGCCCAGCACGAGAGCGGCGATCAATCGGCTTTGGATTCGAACCATCTTCATTACCATTGCTCGTTAGAATTGAGTGGTGAAGCCGAGCGTCACGTTGTCGGACGTGAAATCATAAATTCGAACGTCCGCTTTTCTTTCAACATGCTCCGCTGACAGCATAATCTGCGCATTTCTACCAATCTTCATGGAACCGCTGACATTTCCTGACAACTGCTTACTGTCTCGGATTTGCAATGGCGAAGGTATTCCTCCACGATACTGATCCCGGGAACCCCGAACTCCCGCACCAAGAGAAATTCTCTGGGACAATCTGTAATTGATCTTGAAGTCGACGGACTGCGCATACAGGTAGCTCGTGTTCGCCAACACCGACGCCTGATTGCTGCGATCATAGCCAAGACTAAGTTGAATTCGTGGCGTCGCCCTGTATTCAAGCGCGGCATTTCCGCTGATGCCGGTGCTCTTCGCGCTCGTACCGTTCAGCTGGTTCACCAGGACCGCCGCCGTCCCACTCAGCCGCATCCCGATCTTCCGGGCGTACTGAACCCCGACGCTATACTGTTCAAAGTCCTCGGTCGTACTCAGTCCAGAAGGAAGCGCATTCAGGGGATCATCACCATAGTAGACTTTCGAGTACTGGGCGATCAGGCTGATATCACCGAGAGTGGCGTTGCGGTAGCCCACCGAAGCGGCCCCGCTACGGGTGTCGGAATCGACGAAACCCTGTTGTTTTCCCCGGTTCCGAAGCTTTCCAGCCGAGGCTTGGACCGAGCCAATAACAGCGCCGCTGGCACAGTTCATAGAGACGGATGCGAGCGGTTGTTCGGTGATGTTTGTGGCGACAGGCAGCGCCAGATCGTCCACAAGTGATCGGCGGCGCGCGAAGCTTGCACCGACCAGCCCGCTGCAGGGTCCGAGCTGGCTGCCAGCTCCGGCCGAGACCTGATAATCTTCCCCGTCCAGGATCTTGTTATGGACATGACGCCGGGCATCTGCGGCTCCGGTCAGGAAGAGGACATTGCGCCCCGACAGAAGCTGAAACCTGAGCGTGGCGCCCGACTGGAAGGTCACATCACTGGGTTTGATCCGGCGAATGGTCGCGAGTGTGTCGTCCCCACCTGAAACATTGCTGGCGTAGGCGACATTGCTGCGGACATCTGCAGCGAAGCGTTTTGCCCCCGCCGGAGGAGTGATCGAACCTCCAGCGGCCTGTGCGTGCGCGCTGCTTGCAGCCATCAGGACACAGCTGATAGTCATCGGTGTAGCAAGGACGCCAGGCAGTCGGTGCATTCGATGTCCCCGCGCCGGACGCAAAGCAGGCAACCTCGACAAGCCGACGCGAATTGACCCATTCAGGTAAACGCCAGCTTGCCATATGCGGCTCGAGAACATGGCTAGTTCGGCTTGGCGGGCGGCGCGACCGGGCTAGCCGCTTTTGGCGCGCTCTTCGCCGGCGGCTTCGCAGGCTCGAACGCCTTGGCGTACTGCACGTCCTTCATCCCCGCTTGAACGACCGCCCCGAACTGTCGCTGCACAGAGTCCCGGGTCCGGGTTTGCTTCAGGTAGTTTGTCGCATGCTGAACGGCGAGGTTGTCGGGTACCGGATCGACCCGCGCCGCAGCAATGGTTCCAACCAACACCACATTGTTCTGGGGCAACACAAAGATCTCGCCCGGTTTCAGCTTGATCAATTGATCGACGAGGCGCGGATCGACGGAGAACGCATCAAGCTCGCCCGAACCGCCCGTAAAGACGATCTTGCGCTGCGTCAGCAGGGCGCGAACCTCATCGAGGGTGTTCAAAGGCTGCAGCGCCGCCGCGAGTGTCGGATCGTTTGGCGCGTTGAAGCGAAGGCCATCGATCGTAAAGCGCTTGCGCGCGCTATAGACGTCGGGATGCTCATTGATGAACTTCCGGGCCTCGTCCAGACCGGGAGTAGGAACCGCGCGAACCAGCTGGTCCTGCCAGGCCGCTACCAGCAGCGACTCATTGGTGCGCTCCTTCTGGCGTGAGAATTCCGGCGACTTGTCGATCTTCCGCTCTTCGGCAGCTTCCACAAGAAGCTTGCGCTGAATAATGGCGTTCAGCGCCTGCTGCTCCGCAGCCTTTCGGATCTGCGCATTCGGAGCCTTGAAGCCGCCCATCTCGCCCTGAAGATCAAGGACGGTGATCTCATCCTTGCCGACCTTGGCGACAACCTGGCCCTTCGGCTGACCACCGTTGCCGCATGACGCGACCCCGACAAAAGCGACAACCGCCATAGCGACGGCAAGTTTCGAGTTCATTAGACAATCCCTTTTGATCTACGCGATTCGTCGATCAAGCTGCATACAAATTGCTTCCAGACAAACCAACCCGTCAGATCTTTATCATCGCCCGAACATCGTCGCCGTCAAATATCTCGCTAACGATGCCGCTGGCTGACCGTAAGAGCTTCAGCCCGGAACTATGACAAAATCTGTTTCCAAGTCCTTTAGACTAACGCAACGCGTCGAACCCTTCATCAAGATTGCGCTCCGATGCAATTACCTTGCCAGGTTTGAGCGGAGTTAAACTCTCTGTAAGAGGGACGCGTCATCCTAACCCCCGCCCGAGCTTCCGGCGGCGGCGACCAGAATGTAAGCCTTCAACCAAGTTACAGAATGTCGATCAATCTTCGAACGGTTGCAGTACAGAGTTTCGCGACGGCATGGCCGACGTTGAGATCTGCGGCGGCGACGGCTCTCGCACGAGGCGTCGAGTATGCGCCCGTCTTCGGAGCGCGCGCGGTGCGGAGGCGAAATCGCGTCGTCATCGGCCCTTACGCGCGCAACCGAACGCTATTGGGCACCCTGATTTTGCTCGCCGCCGTGCCTGTCGGACTTTTGTTCTGCCTTTTTTACGGCGCCTTCTTCGGACTGACGGCGCCTTACTATATCGTCCCCGCCGTAATCCCAATCGCCATCATGATCGGGATCATCATCTGGGCCTTGCCCGATCAGAGGACGGCTCCGACACTTCCTATTGAGTTCCTGTTCGCCATCTACTTCGTCGGCAATATTGTCTGGCCGACCTACCTAGCAATCTCCCTGCCAGGGCTCCCCTGGATATCACTTCTCAGAATAATCGCGCTGCCGATGGCCGGTTTCTTCCTGGTCAGCCTCTCGGTGTCCAGGAAATTCCGCCAGTACGCCTATGAGAGCGTCACATCGATCAAGCCCGTCTGGATCTGCGCCGTAGGTTTTTCTATAATTCAACTATTGACGACGTTCGCTTCAAAATCACCACTATCGTCTGGACAAGCTGCATTCGATCAGATGATCAATTTTACTATGATTTTTTTTATCGGTTGCGTCATATTTCGCAAACATGGAATGCCAGAGCGATACTTTATACTATTGTGCGCCCTTTCAATTTTTACCATAATTCTCACAGTTATAGAGAACCAAAAACAATATGTCATATGGGCTAGACATATACCAGATTTCCTGCTGCCATCATCGCCAAATTTGCAGAATACGTTGAACTCAACCTTCCGCCAATATACAAATGTGTACAGAGCAAAAGCTACTTTTCTTACTCCACTCGCGCTAGCTGAGTTCATATCACTTGTTACACCATTTTTATTGTATTTTGTATTGTACCATCGCAATTTGTTAATTCGTATTTTGTTTATTGCTATGGTCCCAATGACGTTTGCTGCAGTCCGCATGACAGATGCGCGCCTTGGCGTAGTTGGAGTATTCGTATCCGTGCTTATGTACGGGTTGATCTGGAGCTATTTGAGATGGCGAGCACAACCTCGTGATCTTTTTGCTGCAGCAACGGTCTACGCCTATCCTGTTATCTTCTTCACCGCAGTTGCTGGAATTCTGACAAGCACGCGCTTGAGTACGATGGTCTTTGGTGGCGGCGCACAGGCTTCGAGCACTGAGGCCCGGATGACCCAGTTAGGAATGGCGTCAAAGAGTTTTTGGCGTCAACCTTGGGGCTACGGAGCTGCTCAATCCGGTAACGAGATGGGATTCGCGAAGGACGCGTTCATCACCATCGACAACTTCTTCATTAGCGTACAGCTGGACTATGGCCTCCTCGGAATCATTTTCTGGTACGGCATGTTCATCATCGGGATCGCCGTGGCGCTGTTCCACTGCCTGTCGGATCGATACGCCAGCCGACACGAGGCTCGCCTGCTTGCGCCCCTCGCCGTCTCGCTCACCGGATTTCTGATTATAAAGTGGGTCCATGGTCAGGACGAAAATCACTCGTTCTTCTTCATGATGCTCGGGATGGTCTCGGCCCTGGTCTACAGATTGCGACATAACGAGGTCGCCGCCCCGATAACGGATGCGAGGCCCCAGGCGACCTAGCCCCGCTGTCGAACCTTGCCGCCTTCGATTTTCCCTCCAAAGTTCTACAGGGAGCACTAAAACAGCGACGCACGTAACTCAAAACTCTGCCGGTGCGGAGGCTGGTTAGTAAGAGGGTCATGATTTCCGTGCTAGAGATCTCAACCAATTCACGGCGAGAGGTAAGCGGTGTCGTTCACGGCTAGATCATTGTGGCCCTGGCCGCAGAAGAAGAAGAAAAAGTCGGCAAGGGTACGCCCGGCCGACCTGGCCGTCACACTACCCGAGGCCACGGTCGTTGCGGTTGAGCGGCGTCCCGTAAAGCCTGCTCTTGGGCTTCCGCGCTTCCACACGACCGCGGCCGATCATGTGGATCGCGAGCGGCTCGATCCTCGCGCCCGCGAGAGGGTGAGGCTGCGCAGCACCTTCACGCCAGCCCAGCCTGTCGTCGATCCCCAGATGTTCGCTGGCCGTCGCGACATCCTTGAAACGCTCATCCGGTCAGTCGAGGACCAACGCTCGCACGTCGTCATCTTCGGAGAGCGCGGCGCGGGCAAGACGTCGCTTCTGCGCATGCTTTCGCGCGCCGCCGAGGAAGCGAAATACATCGTGGTCTATTTCTCGTGCGGCGCCACGTCCGATTTCACCGAGACGTTTCGTGCGGTGGCCACCGAGGTTCCTCTTCTGTATCACAGCGGGATCTCGCCCATCAGTTCGAATCCAGAGGTCGGAACCTCGCTGCTGGATCTACTGGGACCGGGCAAGCTTACGCCGCGGTTGTTCGGAGACGCTGCAGCGAAACTTGTTGGAACGCGCGTCATCGTGGTGCTGGACGAGTTTGATCGCGCCGAGTCTGCCGACTTCCGGCGCGACGTCGCCGAATTGATCAAGACCCTATCCGACGTCTCGGCGCGCCTGCAATTGGTGATCGGCGGGGTTGCTTCCGATCTCATTGAACTGATGGAACACATTCCGTCGATACGCCGCAACGTCGCTGCCGTGCGGGTGTCAGCGATGAGTGACGAGGAGGTTGTCGCGCTAGTCGAGAACGGATCCAAGATGAGCGGCGTGAGGTTTGACGCCGACGCGGTTCAACTCGTGGTTTCGGCCGCTCGCGGTTCGCCCTATCTCACGAGCCTGCTCTGCCACGTGGCGGGTATGCTGGCGCTGGACGCCGGGCGGGTGCGTGTAGACTACAACGACATGGTCCGCGCTCTGGACGACGTCCTGGCGGACTTCCGGCGAAGAATTCCCACCAAACTGGCGAACGAACTCGACCAGGCGGCCGTCGGCATTCGGACGAGCCGCCAGGGACCGCCGGGCGAAAAGGGCTCGGGCGCAGCGGACACCGGCGTCGGCAACGTTTCGGCCAAGGTGCTTGAGACGCTGGAGAAGAAGGGCACCCTCGCCGGCATCAAGCCCGCAGCCTACGCATTGATGATCGACAGCGTGACCCCCTACCTGCAACTCAAGGGCGCACGAGAGGAAATCTTCGAGAAGGCTGAAAGACTGCAACAGCCGGCCAAGTCGGCAATTGCCTAGCCTGTGCGCGCCTGAGCCGGGAAAACTCCGGGTTAAACGGTTATGAAGATGAGGCGTCATCGTCGTCCTCGTCGACGTTGATGGCCCGATCTTCCTTGTTCTTCAGCCACGAATTCCAGATGTAGATGACAAACAAGATGAGCAGAACACCGAGCGTCGGCAAAGCCAAAGCGTCCATCGATATCTCTCCGGCCTGGGCTGTCGCCGGCCCGACTTCCTGATCGCCTAGATGCCGTGGCCAAAGCAAATTGGCAACGGCCCCGGGCAGATGAGCGGGTTTCGTGACGCGGGCTGAGCCTGGGATCGAAGTCCATGCCTCTTCGATCGGTCGGAACCCCGACCCCAACGGAGCCGAGCCTCTCACGCGTCATGCAGATCCCCGATTTCGATAAGTCCAGCGAGACCGTAATCCGGGGGACCGTGACAGCTAGCGAGCTGCGGGGGTTGCCGGGAAAACTGGCGGGCTGTGTCTACCGAGAGGACGGGACAAAGGTCACGCTTTCCGAGCGTCTTGGCGGGGTCATGGGCGACTATGTCATATCCGATAATCCCGAGGTCGTTACGCCAGTTAATGGACTCGAGACGCTGTATGGTCGCGGCCTGTACCTCGGCCACTATATGGGCGGGCACTACGGCCACTTCATCACCGAGACGCTCTCGACGTTCTGGATCTTTGAGGAGACGCCCGCCGCAGCCTTTGACTATTTCCTGTTCCATCCCTTTGTGTTCGGATTGGAGATCCCTGCTTATGTACAGTTCTGCCTGGATCGATTTGAGATACCGGTCGAAAAGATTGCCTTCGTCGGGTCAGAAGCGCTGACTTTCGAGGAACTTCTGGTTCCCGAGCGTCTGTTCCGTCTGAACCATTCGGCAGACCCCCGGTCCCGCTGGACCTACCAGCACCTCTCAAGTGAAACCCAGGAGCCATTCCCTCCATCGCCGCGGCTCTATCTGTCGAGGCGCCATTTCAGCCGCACTAATTTCGAACGGGTCGTCGCCAACGAAGTTGAGATGGAGCGTGAGTTCCTGCGCCGTGGATTTCGCGTCCTTTATCCGGAAACCATGGGCTTCGAAGATCAGATCGCGCTCTACTCCCGGGCGGACTGCATGGCGGGAATCTCCGGGTCTGGTCTCCACAACAGCATCTTCATGCGGCCACAGTCTTCGGTCATCGAACTGGGCGACCCGCGTTACGATGGCCAGCCGGCCCCATCCCAGGCACTTTGCAACAAGGTCTCCGGCGTAAGCGCAAAATTCATTCCATTTGCCGGCCGGCGGTTCGGCGCCCGTGGAACCATGCTGTCTGATATGCCCTTCCTGCGCCGCTCGCTCGACAGCATCGCCGAAGCCGCACCCCGACCGGATCATCCGAGCGGCGCTCGGACAGGCCTCTTGCGGCGGCTCGTCGACACCCTTGAGGTCGCCTACCTTTCGGTCCGTCCTGCGCTTGGCTTTGCCGCGCGACGGCTTCTAGGACTGATGCGCCACCGCCGTTGACAGATCACGCGCGACCCTTACGCTCAGCTGGAGCGCTGTTCCCACGGTCGACCAGGCGACGCCGGCGAGCGCCGATGGGTCCCCGCTGAAGTAGCCCTCAAACGCCTCGCGCACCTGCGCCGGCGCCCTGCCCGCCTGCCGAGAACGTCGCAATTCGCCGGGCGGGCGATCAAACAGTTGCTGCAAGGCTTCGTTGAGCCGCCGGACACTGCCGAAGCCCGAGGCCAAGGCCACCTCGCCGATGGGCAACAGGGTCTCGTGGATAAGTGGTTTGGCCAGCAGGACGCGCCGGGTCCGGGCCACCACGACCGGCGACGCGCCCAGGCGCTATGCCAAGTCTTCCACATCGCCGGTATCCAGCGCTCCGCTCTCGATCAGCTCCAATGCCCTTAATGCTGTATTGGAGGCCCCCCGCCACGCCCCGAGGTCGGGCGCCGTTTCCGGCCGACAGCGCTGGCAGGGTCGGTAGCCCGCTTCCTGACAAGCGGCCGCGCCGGGGTGGAATGTCATGTTCTGCACCTCTCAGGGCACATCTAACCAGGCCAGCGTGGCGACCAGCGGATAGTGATCCGAGCCCATCTCCGGGCCGCGTTTCACCGAAACCGTCCGCCACGCACCGCCAGCATAAAGATGATCGATCGAAAGGAAGGGCCAGGGGAACCGGATGCCGTGGAACATGGGCAGCCGCACCGGCCAGGTCAGATGCGCACGGTCGCGCCGTTCAAGTCCGAAGGCCGCGTCCGCCGCCCGCTGACGAAATGACCACTGGGTCGAGTTGAAGTCTCCGGCCAGAATTGTCCGGGAGCGATCCATGGTGTTGAGAAGGGCGGTAATTTTCTGGGCGTCCGCCCATGCAGCGCGGGCGGGGATCGGCCAGCCACAGTGCACCCCCACAACGGTGAATGGCGTGCCGTCAGGACCACGCAACACCACCCAACTCAAGGCCGTCGGGCCGCCGGCCAGGAAGCGCGCATCCCAGGCTACACGCTCATCGAGCGGTTTGTCCCGCGTCGCGATGAACGCGCCGCTGCCTTCGAAGACCCTCAGGCCTGTCTCCGCACGGATCGCCTCGGCCAGAAGCCTGGAGCCCTCCGGGAGGACGAGAATGTCGGGATTCTCCGCCGCGACCCACCGGGCGACCTCCCGGATATCCCGGTTCCGGGTCCAGGCGTTGAAGGTGATGATCTTGAGCGTGCGCGCGGGATCTGCCGCTGCGTAGCGGTCTGGCAGTCGCCTCAGATCGACCGCCATAAGCATGGTCGCGGATATCACGGCGATGAGCGAAAGGGCGGCGAAAGTCCAACGGCGCCAGCGCCTCAGAACCAGCACGGCCAAAAGCAGACTCACGAGGCTACTTGCGAGCCAGACAGGCGCGAAGTGGGTGAGAAGATCGAGCCGGTCATTCCATCGACCGCCCTGGGCGCCAACAGCAGCCACACAGGTTCCCAGCGCCAGCCCGGCCACGCCCCATTCGACAATGACACGAACGGCCGCGGTTATGCTGCGCGGCGACGGGCTACCCACTGAAACCGCTGCATTCTCGGACCAAGGCACGCTCTGACAGGATACCAAAACCGGTGACCCGCCGTGTCGGGCCTAGCTGCCGTCCTGACAGATGACGGACCCGGCCGCCGGGTCCACCGATCCCCTTCGGCCAGGATCGGGGTTCAGCGATCGATGCCGTAACGGTACACCGCCCGCAGCCCGAAATCTCCTAACCCCGGATTCTGCTTCCCCGCCAGTTGGGCGTGGCTCAGATGGATCCATGAGAGTTCAAGCGAGAGCCTGTTCGTCGCCTTCCAGCCCAGGGACCATTCGGGCTCGAACAGGACACGCGAGCCGAGGTCGAGCTTGGTCTGCCAGTCGACAAGCCGGCGCTGGCGCTCCGCCGGGGACAATCCCGGCTCATCCGGCGACGGCAGATTGACCTTGGCCGTGTGGATGGCCGCGCCAATGCCCGGCTGAAAATAGAAGCGACCATCGGCGAAATTGAACCGCCAGGACAGGCCCGCCGCGGCATAGTTCGTTCCGCCTCGCGTATTGACCCCGACAATCAGATGAACCCGGGGCTTGAACACAAAAGCCAGCTCATCAAGCGAGGCGGTTCGAACACCCGCCACGATCTGGGGACTGTTCTCATATCCGCCGAACGAGACTCGATCCGAGATGTCGTGGGCATACACGCCCAGCAGCGCCTCGCCGGCCATTGCCGGGCAGGCGGTCGAGGCAAGGATCCCAGTTGCGGCCAGGCCGAGAGTCCATCGCACGATCATGATCCTCCTAGCGCCTGTATTGGAGGCTAGCACCTTTCTAATTCGTTGAACGGCCGCGGCGGCCAGGGCTGAACGCCCGCGGCGGATTTTGCAGCGTCTAGCTTGAAGCCCTGGACGCGGCTACCGGCGGCTGCATCGTATCGGATCTGTGGCGTTCGCGCTGTCGCATGCGCTCAAGATAGACGTCGCTGAACCAGATCTCCGCGGTCAGGAGCGTCCACAGAGACTCGCTTGCGTCGGTACGGCCGCTGCAATGCGCATCCACCAGATTCCTGACGGCAGCGGGATCGCCGTAGCGCGCCACGAGGCCGTCGGAACCGATCAGTCTTGCGTACAGCATCTCCCGCATTGGGCCTCGGAACCACTGCGCCAACGGAACGCGGAAACCCCACTTGCGCCGGGCGATAATGTGCGCAGGAAGCATGTCGCTCGCCCATTGACGGACGATCCACTTTCCGACGCCCTTCCGGACCTTCAAATTGTCCGGTAGGCCCATGCCAAAAGCCACCAGTTCCTTGTCCAGGAAGGGTGGCCTGACCTCGAGCCCTTCGGCCATCGTCATGCGATCGCCGCGCTCCAGCATATTGTCCGGCAGCCAGGTTGCATAGTCCGTCGCCTGCATCCGAAACAGCGCTGTTTCAGATGGAAACTCGGCCAGAGCCGCGCTCTGGGATTGTGTCGTTCTGGCGAGATTGGCTTCGGTCCACCCAAGTCCAGGCAGCAAGGCCCGTAGGTCTTTGGAGTCAAGATAGCTGAACCATTGCACCAGGCGATCGATCTCTTGTCCCCCGGCCATGGCCCGAAACGCAACCATGGCACGGCGGGCGTCGCCACCGAGCATCCCGAATAGCGCAGCGGCTTTATCCGGACCCGCGACCGCCAGAGCCTTTCGCAAGACCCAGGGCACATCTGCGTAGGCATGTTTGGGGTACCCCCCGAACACCTCATCGGCGCCTTCACCGGAGAGAACGACTTTGACAGACTGGCGAGCCAGCCGGCTCATTTCGGCAATGGCGACATCGGCGGGCTGGCTCACCGGACCATCGCGCACCCAGGTCAGTTCGCTGAGGCGGGCGATGTAGCTCTCGGGTCCGATCGATATCGATTGGTGGACCGTATCGAACTGCGCGGCGACCTGCTCGGCGAAGGGCAGCTCGGTGAACGGATCACCCTCAAAACCGACCGAGAAGGTGCGGATTTCCGCCTTGTCGGGCCTTATCTTGCGCATGGCGGCCACGATCAGGCTGCTGTCCAGCCCGCCCGACAGGAACGCGCCCACAGGAACGTCGGCGATCAGGCGCTCACGAACTGAGTCCATAAAGACATCGCGGCCCCGCTGGACCAGTTCGAGCGTACTCGCACCCGAATTGTGGGCACGGGACTTTTCAACTTCTGCCTTGAGCGAATGGTGACGACCGATCCTGAGTCCCGATCTACTAAACTCAAGGTAGCATCCTGGTTCCAGCTTCCTGACGCCAGCATGCAAGCGACCCTCTCCGTAGACAGCCCGAAAGCGCAAAGCCTGGCGCAGGGCGTCCTCATCGAGTTCGACATCGACCTCAGGGTGCTCGAGCAGGGCCTTCGGTTCACTGCCGAAAACAATCAAGCCCGGCCGGGGCGTCGCGTAGAAGAGGGGCTTCTCGCCGACAGCATCGCGCCCGAGCAACAGTCGTTCATTCACCCGATCCCATGCGCCGAACGCGAACATCGCGTCAAACCGGGGCAAGGCATCGGCCCATTCCAGGCCGAGCCAGCGGAGCAACACCTCGGTGTCGCCCATCGTATGGAGGACCTCTCCAAGGGCCGAAAGGTCGGCGCGCAGCTCCTGGTAGTTGTAGGTTTCCCCGTTGTAGACGATCAGGAGATCGCTGTCGGCGAACCCCATCGGTTGGGGACTTCCCGCCACGTCGATAATGCTCAGTCGCGTGTGAGCGAGGCCGCACGGCCCCTCGACAAGCACTCCATGAGCATCAGGGCCTCGGCGCGCGAGGGCCTGGGTCATGCCTAGAAGGATCTGGCGCTGCGCCGACCCGGAGGCAAAGTCGACATACCCGGCTATCCCGCACATCAGGCGGCTCTCGATCGGCAAGCTATAGAAGTATTCATCTGCCGACCCAGGAGTAGAATTTGCCTTCGGACCTTTGCAAGGTCGGCGCCACTGGCGGGACGGCGACCCGACCCGCGTCCGCTTGTCGGCCGCCCCTTACCGACACGGGCGGGAGCCCTGAGGGATCTTGGACATGAAACAGGATGTCACAACCTATCAGAGAATTTTGAACGCGGCGCGCCGCAGCGTCGGCCTGTCGTGCGTCGCGCTTACTCGATTTTTTGTCGTTTGGACCATTGGACATGCAAATGCCTGAGCTACAACCGGATAATGACAAGCTTCACCAGAGGCCATAGGCGTCCCCCGATTGCGCAAAAGAACATGTCAGGCGGGCCGGTTAGCGACGGGCAGGGAGGAGCGCGAGGAGTCATCGCGTTCCCACACATATCGCTCCATCGATTTGAATTGCTTCAAGGCCCGCATGCGCGAGACCACAGTGACAAAGACATAGGGCAGCGCTTCGGCGTAAAGCCTGGGGCGGCTAAGAATAGCCATCAGCGCACGGCCGTACTTCTTTGTACCTAAGTCTCGACGAGCGAGGTGGGGGAACTCTCTCCAGAGTTGCAGGTCGCCCAGCCGGCTGCGCGTCCTGATCTTGAGCAGGTCCCGCAGGGAGAGAGGCGCTCTAACCTCGCTTATGGCGCTACCGACCAGCTTCCGCTCATGAGGCTGAAACAACAGCCGGACATAGCCGTCGTCGGCGATGAGATCGGGGAAAGGCCCGAATCTGCTACGTCCGGCCTCGCTGATCGCATAGACCCCGGCCGTGATCATGCCTTCCTGGATGTAGGGCAGCGCCATCCAGAACCGGTAGTAGGCGCGGACGACCCAGTTCGCATTGGAGCCAAAGATCGTCTCGGGTTGTGGGGAGCAGGCGAGGAACCCGTCCTGCGACAGAGTTCTGGCCAGTTCGCGCAAAGACGTCAGATCCATCACCACGTCGGCGTCCATATAGACCCTAGGATACCCCAGCGCCGCGGCGTCGCCGAGGTTCAGGGCATGCGTCTTTGACGGGACGTCCGTCTCCAGAACCCGAACTGGCGAACCGAACTGCCTTGCGATCTCCGCCGTGTCGTCGGAACACCCGTTGCAGACCACCAGAACCTCGAGTTCGCCCGGGCTGTGGCCTGACGTGAGCGCTGTCAGACACCGTCCGATAACGGCTGCTTCGTTGTAGGCGGGGATAATGGCCGAGATCAGCGGCGGGGTTCCTTCAGAATTTCGCATCGGCTTGCATTTAGCAAGATGCGCCAGGATGAAGCTGCAGCCCGCAGGCAGGTCGGGTGCCCGACACCAGCCTTCGAGGGTTATGTTTTGTGATGCGACTGTGCGTGCCAGCGGTTACATTTGGGTGAAAGTACAGTCATTCAGACAGGCTCTGATCACATTTTATGAAGGCGCCGGTGTTTAGACCACAGTGGAGCCTCTCCATTCCGGCACATCGACGCCGATACAGGTCCGGGGTTCGAGTCGAACGAGGGGTACACGGTGTCCAGCTCCAACTATGTCATTCGGGAACTCGAGGACGCTGACCTGGGTCAACTTGCGGGCCTGCTGACAGAGGGATTTTCACGACACTCCCTGAGCTTCTGGGAGGCGAGCCTGGCCCGACTGCGCGCGCGGAAGGCTGCGCCGGGCACGCCACAATACGGCTACGGAATCGAGGACGGCGGACTGCAGGGGGCTGCTCTCGCCCTGGGATCGCTACACGGGCCAGCCGGCTCACCGCAGACCATTGTCAACATTTCCAGCTGGACTGTCAGAGCCTCTCACCGCGGAACGGCAGCGAAAGCCCTTTACGAACATGCGAGCAGCTTTGACGGGCCGACCTACAGCAATCTGTCCGCCGCCTCGCACACACTGAAGACAATAACCCGGTTCGGCTTTCGTGAAGGAACCGCAGGTCAGGTCATCGGCGTCGGAACCCGACAGTCATCCAGCACGCCGCGCCGCGTCATTCCGTTGAAAGACGCCCAATTTGCCGGACTGAGCGCCGAGAAACTAGAACTCCTGCAGTACCACCAGGACCGGGGATGCATCGTATTCTGCCTGGAACTCGCTGACCGGCTGGCCCCGTTGATCTTTCTGCCGCGCCGCGTCGCACGCGGTATTCCAGTCGCCCAGTTGATCTACTGCGAACTGCTGAGCGACATCATAGACCACAGTCGGCTGATCTACCTATCCCTGCTCGCCCGGGGCTGGGCTACGCTTCTGGTCGACGCGTCCGGACCTATCCCGGGCATCCTGGGACGTTACTTCCCGGGCAAAGCCGCGAAGTACTACAAGGGGGCCCTTCCCTTGTATGCCGTCGACCACACCTATTCCGAGATGATCTATATCGGCTTCTAGCACGTCGCCCGGCTGCTAGCGCATCCGTTTGATGGCCGATTTCAGCGTTCGCCTGACTGAGCCGAGCGCGCTCTCACGCTTGGTCGCCATATCGGCCACCGCAGTCGATGCCCAGTCCTTTCGATACGATTCCCTGGGCACGATCCGGCCGGTTGTCTCTGCCAGACCGCCATCGCTGGTATAGATGGTCTTAAACGCGCCCAGTTCTGACATCACGCGCCGGTCATAGCTGCCAAAGGGAATGGCGACGGAATCCACGATCTGGCCGACTACGTCTTCGATCTTCCGCCGGGCCTCGTGGACCTCCTTCTGAAGCGTCGGTGCGTCCACACGCCTCCAGTCGACGTGACTCCAGCCGTGGCTGCCGATGGCCATACCGGCGTCGATCATTTCCAGCATGGCAGAACGATCAAGGTAGCCCGCCTGTCCGATCCGGCCCGCACAGACGAAAAAGGCCGCGCGGAGATTGCGTTTGACCAGAGCCGGGGTTGCGATCCTGGCGTCGCTTTCGTTGCCGTCATCAAACGTCAGTTCGATCGGAATTCCGGCAGCTGCGGACGCCGCCGGGATCGCATCCAGGATAGCCTCGAAGGTGGAGGGCGCGTCGCACCAGTACAGGGCTTCATCCGGCTCCACCCACGACGGCATGACGCCGATACCGTGGACGTCGAGCACCAGGCGTTGGGTGACTGCCATTGTGACCTTTCCAATTGCTAGGTTCTGGCACGACGGCGTATTCGCCGCAAACTTCATCCCTACTCCGGAATTTGGCAAACAAAGCGGGCCTCTTCAACAAATGAGGTCGGCGTTACCGATCCGTAAAGTGCAGTCGCCGCATGACCTCCATGTTTGCAAGGCTAGGTCCGACAGGACAATACAATGGGTGGCAAGTGACGGCGATGCGGAACCAGGAGACTGTGGGGAGCCCGCCTCGCGCGAAGGAGGCGAGCCCCGGGAAGATTCGCATCTGCCTCGCGGGATCAGGCGGTGGGCACGTGCGCCAGCTTCTCGACCTGAAGGACGTCTGGTCCCGGCACGACTATTTCTTTGTCACCGAAGACACGGCGCTGGGGCAGACTCTGAACGAAAGTCACCGCACCTATCTTCTGCCCCACTTCGCCTGGGGCCAGGCCAAACTCGGGGCGCCTCTGCGCATGTTGCTCTCGGCGTGGACGAGTTTCTTCAGGTCTGCAGCGATCATCCTGAGGGAGCGCCCGGATGTCATCATCAGTTCGGGCGCCGGCGCAGTCTTCTTCCCCGTGGTGTGGGCGCGGCTTATGGGCGCCTGCGTGGTGGTCATCGAGTCCTTTGCGCGCTTCGAAGGGCCATCGCTCTTCGGCCGACTGGCCTCGCCGTTGGCCCACCACATGGTTGTCCAGTCACCAAAGCTCAGTCGCTTCTACCCCCGGGCTCATATCTTTGATCCACTTCGCATTCTGGCGGCGCCTCCGCCGAAATCCGGAATGTTCTTCGCAACCGTCGGCGCGACTCTGCCGTTCGATCGTCTGGTCGAGAGCGTAGGCAAACTGAAGCTGGAAGGCGCCATCCCAGAGCGCCTGCTGGTTCAGACGGGGAATGGAGGATTGAAGCCCGATGGGGTGGAAGTAGTGGAAACTCTGCCGTTCGACGAAGTTCAGAAGATCCTCCAGGAGGCGGCGATCGTCCTGTGTCACGGCGGGACAGGATCACTGATCACGGCCTTGCGGGAGGGATGTCAGGTGATCGCGATGCCGCGGCTGGCGTCTATCGGCGAGCACTATGACGACCATCAGGCCGAAATCACCAAGGCGTTCGAGGATCGCGGCCTGATCCTGGTGGCCAACACGGTCGATGAGTTGCGCGACGCGATATCCCGGGCGAGGCTCAGGCAGCCCGTTGCCGCCACGAGCGATCCGGTCGCACTAATGAGCTTTCTGACGGGCCTGCTCGACCAGGCGCCCGAACGCCGCAAACGTCCTCAGCTGCAGCGCGATCCAACCCGGCCCTGAGAATGCGATATCGTCACGCCTCGAGCCAGGGCGGCTTGCCGCGCCGGTTGAGCAGTCCCGCCATCCAGCCGGAAATGCCGTAGGCCAACTGTTTCCAGGCGCCTCGACGACCGAATCTGAGAAACAGCAGCAGGAAGGCCGATACCGCCGCTACCGGGAGCCGCAACGGAAACCTGTCCCGGGTCAGAAGCATCTTGTTTCGCTCGTCCAGGTAGACAGGCATATGATGTCGATCGACGATCCGACTGACCGAACCGGTCGAGCTGCCCTGCTGGTGCGGGATACGGGCATCGATCGCCATTCCGAGGCGACAACCCAACTGTTGGGCGCGGACGCACCATTCGACCTCCTCAGCGTACAGAAAATAGTCCTCGCGCATCGGACCGACACGCTCAAGAAACTCGCGACTTACAATCATCGAAGCGCCGCTGAGGTAGTTCATCCTGGCCTCAAGCTCGGCGACCGGGCGACCGCCCTCGATAGAGAGACCCTGCTCGAGGGATACGGCGCGAGCCAGCCAGGCGTTCCAGTTTCCGCCCCTGTTCTGGATCACGCCTGACGCCGAGTGCACGGTGGATCCCACCGCCTGGCAATTTCCGACCTGAAGGCGTTCAACCAGACGGGCCAAGGCCGCCTCGTGGGGCGCAGTATCGGGATTCAGCACCCACCAGGCGTCTACGTCCGGGCTCGCCCGCATGGCGATATTCACACCTCCGGCGTAACCGGGATTCTCAGGTGCTGAGATGATCTGGACAGGCTGTCCCGTAGGGAGATTCGGGGTCAGTACGTCCACAAGGGCGCGATAGGCGCTTTCGCCCCCATTCTCGCAAATGACCACCTCGAAATCAGCGTAGGTCGAACGCCCAAGCGCCTCCAGACACCCGACTATGTCCTTGGTATTGCGAAAAGCGACGATGCAGATGGAAACGTGCACGCCCGAGGTCATCCGCGTCTGAAAGGGGTCGAACTGGAACCTGGGCGCAGCAGTTCTATGGCGACGCAGTGATCGGTTTCCAACGGTTCGATGGTCGGTCTGTGCCTCCACACCGGGGCGCGCTCCATTGTGTTGGCTACGCGCCGGTCGCGAGCCAGATAGGACCAGCTTAGCCTGTTCGCAGGGTGTTGCTCCAGCGCCTCGAACTTCCTAGTGCCTAGCCAAGAGAGCAATGCTAGACGGTCGAGCATGCGAGTGTTGTACAGTTTCCCGCACGCGATCGGCGCGGCCGGCATTGGCACGACGGCTGTCCAACAAGTTCGCGGGCTTCTGGGCCGCGGCCACAAGGTTCAGGTGATCACCGCAAGTTCACACGCCAACGCCGACTTTCTGTCGGGTGTGATCAACACCATGGTGGTGGCCGGATTGCGAATCCCGCACCGCGCGCTCGGCATGGATCGAACCATGGTTTACCACGATCTTCGGGTGGCGTCGCATCTGCGAACTCATGCCCAGGCCTACGATGTTGTCCACTGCTGGCCCGGCGCAGCGCTCGCCACAGCGGGGGTCGCATCGGAACTGGGAATTCCGCTGGTCCGTGAGGTTCCCAACACCCATACGGCGAACGCCTATGAGGTTGTGGCGCGGGTCTGTGCGGATCTCCGAATCCAGTTGCCTAAAGGCCACTCCCACTTGCTGAACGCCGAGCGGCTTCGCCGGGAGGAGGCGGAATACGCGGCGGCGCTGCGGCTTCTGGTCCCGTCGGAACATGTGAAGGCCACCTTCCTGGCTAGGGGAATACCCCCAGAAAAGCTCTTGCGCCACCAGTACGGCTTTGACGCCGCCGGGTTCACACCGGCTTCAGAGGCGCGGTCGCGTCCCTTCCACGCGGTCTTCATCGGATCCGTGGAGCCCAGGAAGGGAGTCCACGTGGCCTTGGAAGCCTGGCGACGCGCCGGCTTGCCGGCCGATGCGCGGTTTTCGATCTATGGGCGCATAGTCCCGGGCTACGGGGAGGTGCTGGACAAGTATGCCGATCTCACCAACGTCACCTTCCACGGCTTTACGGATGATACCGCCGGGGTCATGCGCACTGCGGACGTGTTGTTGCTGCCCTCTTTCGAAGAGGGAAGCGCCCTCGTAACGTACGAGGCCCAGGGCTGCGGCGCCGTACCTCTGGTGTCGGACGCGGCCGGCGCCGAGTGCCAAGACAATGTCACGGCCTTGATTCATCGCGCAGGTGATATCGACGCCCTCGCAAGACACATGCATATGCTTGCGACCGAGCCGGAGCGTCTGAAGCTGATGAGGGCATCGGTTCTGGCCAACCGCGACGCCCTTACCTGGGCAGCTGCGGCCGAGCGTCTGGAACAGTGCTATATCTCCGCGCAGGAAGCCGTGGCCCAGGCCAGCCGTGCGGGCGCGGCGCCGCATGGAGCCGCCAGGACTGCTTCGTCCTCTCGGTCGGGAAAACGCCTCGGCGCCTCTGGCGCGCCAGCGCGCGACGTCGTCTTCACTTTCTGGCATGAAACCTGGGCGGACGCGGTCAGGCGCGAGATCTTTTCCCCGGACCGACTAGCCAAGACGCTCCTCACCCACGAACGGGTGGGCCGGCTCCTTATTGCCAACCCGTACCGCAGTGCGCCGCGGGCCATTGCGCGCCGAATCGTTCAGCGAAACGCCGTGTTTCCGGCAGACGCGGCCACCGCTCTGGTCTCGCCGCTTCGCCTTCAGCAGAACGATGGCCTCGGGGAGGCGTCACTCCGCAAGACCTATGAAGCCTATGATCGGCTGCTGCGCGCCAAGGCCAGGCTTCTGGGGCTGGAGAGACCCGCCTTGATCACGACCAATCCGTTCTATGCCGCTTTCGGCGAACTGGATTGGGCAGGCCCCGTCACCTATTACGCTTGGGACGATTGGGCGGCCCTTCCTGCTCTGAGACGGCAGTGGTCCGATTTCGACGCCGCCTATCGCATCATGAGCGAGCGCGGTACTCGGGTGTGCGCAGTTTCTGCAACCCTGATCGAAAGGATCGCACCGAAAGGCGCTCACGCGGTCGTTCCCAACGGGATTTCGCCTGAGGAGTGGCAGCCGCCCTGGAAGATCCCGGCCTGGCTCACGCCGCTTCCCGAGCCCCGCATCCTTTATCTCGGCGCGATTCACGAGCGGCTGGACATCGAGGCCATCCGCCAGATTTCATCCAGCTTTCCGACGGCGTCGATCCTGGTGGTGGGGCCCCCGGCCAACATGGCTGTTGTCGCCCAACTGACCGCCCTACCCAATGTGCATGTTCACGAGCCGCTGCCACACTCGGAAGTCATTGGCCTGACGCATAGCGCCGATGTATGCATCATGCCGCATCACAGCAATGCGCTGACCGAGTCCATGAGCCCGTTGAAGGTCTATGAGTACTGCGCCGCCGGACGCCCCTCCGTGGTGACCGCGCTTTCGCCCGTTCGAAACGTACACCGGTCCGTACGCCTGGTACCGCCCGGAGGGTCATTCATCGAGCCCATCCAGCAGGCGCTCCGGGACGGCCCTATGCCCGAGGCGGAGCGCCAGACCTTTCTGCGGCAAAATTCCTGGCGGGGACGGCACGAGGATATCCTCGATCTAGCTCTGGCCTGAATTCTCTACTGCCGGGCTTCAGAAACCCTTGGCGCGAAATCGATCAGCCCACGCCTGCGGCCCCGCAGGAGCTGGAATGTGAACGCATGTTCAACGGGTCGGACCGCTGCTCACCCTTCGCCGGATATCGGTGCTCTAGTCACCGCTGCCGCGTCCGGCGCTCGAAGCTCCAGCGCGCACGTCTGTAGAGATTCGGTTGTCGGCGCATTGCACCCATCCAAAAAGAAAACCGCCGCTCCCTTTGGAGCGGCGGTAGTCTAACGACGGATCAAAGTATGATCGGTCTAGGCGGTGACCGCCGACCGACGACGCGAGCGAAGCATCGCGCCGGCGCCACCGAAGCCCATGATCATCAGGGCCCAGGTACCGGGTTCCGGCACCGCAGCCAAAGTCATGGTAGAAAGCGAACTGCCTGCGCCCGACGCGGCAATGGTGTACCGTGTGGTCACCGAGTACGGGCCGGCGATAGCTATCGGCGCAGCAAATTGAACGGCCGTCGAATTGGAGGTGTTGAACATTACGTCGCCGACCAACGTTCCACCGGTGTAGAGGGTGTTAACGGTATTAACATAGGACCGTTGGCGAACCGTCCAGCCTGTCGGGAGCGCATTTGTGGTGAAAGATGTCTTGTACCCAATCAGGTTCAATGGAGCCGAAATGTTATCGCGCGTAATGTAAACATCGAGAATGCCGGCCGTCGCTGTCGAAGCATTGTTTGTGGTGCTGTCGAGCAGTGTTGGCGCGCCGGGGTTGGAACCCGTCACCAAATTGAGGTCGAAGGTTCCGAAGGATCCAAAGAAAGCCGCTGAATCAGCAGAAGGGTCTGCATCCACTTGCGTAGAGATAGCTCCGCCATTCATAGACAGGCCAATATAGACAGCCGCCTGCGAAGCATTGGCCGCCAGCCCCAAGGAGAGAAACGTCGCCGCAGCGACGCCATATTTTGTGAAAGTGTTCATAAGGCGAAACTCCAATTCAAAATCAAAAATACCAATCTGAGACACCATGTTCCAGAAGCGCAAAACCCATAGCCGGTTCACATTTCCAAATCCGATCCATCGAACCACGTTCATGGTGTCCCACAGCTTAAAGCGTGCGCCAGCCAAGCCTGCAACTCTATTCCCCTGAGAGGCGAGTACGTTTCACTCTTATCGCGCAATCAGTGACGCTCCGGGGTCAGCCTTCCCCTGCTCCGCCAAAACCCGCAGATAAGTCTCGCACCTATTCCTGGCCAGCACATCGGCCTGTTTCAGCAATGCCTAGCGGTCTTTCGCGTTGTTTTCGAAGGTGATTTCCTCGAGACAGCCGATCCGCAGGCCCTGACGCTGCTCATAGGTTCGGATCAGTTCACCGGCCTGGATCAGGCTGTCGTGGGCGCCCGCGTCTTCCCAGGCAAAGCCTCGGCCCGGCACCTCCACGTGCAGATCACCTTGCTTCAGGTAAAACGCATTCAGGGCCTTGATCTCAAGTTCGCCCCGCGCCGCAGGTTCCAGATTGATCGCCATCCGGCCTAAATCGCCGTCATAGAAATGCAGGCCCGTTAACGCAACGTTCGACTTGGGCTTCGCGGGCTTCTCCTCGATGGACAGAGCCCGGTTGTCCGGTAACATCTCGACAACTCCATAGCGCTCCGGGTCATGCACCGGACAGCCGAAAACCGTCGCGCCATTCTTGCGGGCATCAGCAGACTCCAACATCTAGGTGAAATTCTGCCCGAAGAAGATGTTGTCGCCTAAGATCAGTAAGCTGGATTCATCGGCGATGAAGCCATCACCGCACGCTTTGTTTTGCTCTGACCACTCGGTTCATTCGGTGAACACAAATACTCCAGCGCGACAATAGGCCAAATTTTTGTTCAATAGTATCTGAAACATTGATCCATATATTAGTTATTTTCAACATTAATACAATATTTGAATAATACTTAAAACATTTTTGTTGCAACGTTATTCGCTCTATTTAGATTTTGTCAGGTTATATTTTCTCGCGAGCTAATACAGAGTTGGAGATGTTAACGCGCAATTAACCTTAATAGTCCACCGCATATTAAAACCTGAATCCCAAAAGGAGGTTAGCTTAGGGATCAGTTATGACGTCTGGAATCGTTACCAGCGACTTTCCTGCTGGCACAAACATGGACCTGTTCGACGTGGGCCTGTTGGCCAGCGGCACGGTGCAATCCCGGACCGCCACCAGCTACGTCGTCGTCATCGGCGACGAGTGGCTCACCTTCTCCGGTTCAGGCTTCACTTTTGATGGTGCCGGAAAACCCTCGGGCGGCACCATCACAGGGCTCGAAGATCAATATCTGGGCCAGGTGGCCTTCAGCCTGACCGGCTTTTCAATCAGCGTGACCGCGTTTGTAAGCTGGATGATTGCGGGTGACACCGCGGCTGCGCAGGAAGCTATATTTGCCGATGCTGACTCGATCACCGGCGGTCCGCTCGACGACCTGTTGCGGGGATTTGCGGGCAACGATCTGATTTCTGGCGGGAGCGGCGATGACACGCTCGACGGCGGCCTGGGTAACGATACCATCAACGGCGGGGCCGGCCGCGACATCATCCAGACCGGCGCTGGTATGGATGTTATCAATGTAGTCCTGAGCCAATCCGCCGTAGGCGCCACCTTCTCGGACAAAGTTTCCGACTGGGGTTCAGGCGACTTTCTTTCTTTCGCGAGCCGGCCAGCCGGCACCTCTGACTACGTAGAGACAAGCGCGTCAGACTATGCAGCCGCGACCGCTCTGGCCAATGGCCTGATTGGCTCGGGTTCGGCCAATCTGGTCGTTGTCGCCGTGTCCGCGGACCTCGTTGTGTTCGCCGACAGCGCCAACAACAACGGAATCGCGGATGACGCGGTGATCCTGACAGGTCGCGGTCTGAACGATGTCAGCCTCGAGAACTTCGCGGTAGTTCCTGCGCCGGCTCCGGCTCCTGCTCCGGCTCCTGCGCCGGCTCCTGCGCCGGCTCCTGCTCCTGCTCCGGCTCCCGCGCCTGCTCCGGCTCCCGCGCCTGCTCCCGCTCCCGCTCCCGCTCCCGCGCCTGCTCCTACTCCCGTGCCTGATCCTGCGCCTACGCCCGCTCCTACTCCCGCGCCGGCTCCGGCTCCTGCTCCTGCTCCTGCTCCGGCTCCGGCTCCTGCTCCTGCTCCTGCTCCCGCTCCGGCCCCCGCGCCTGCGCCTGCCCCAGCTCCCTCACCGACCCCAGGGGCCAGTGCAACCGTCGTCGTATCGGGCGGTGAATACATCGTGGCCGCGGCTGACGAGACGAAGGTTCTTGCCGGTTCGGGCAATGACACCATCATCGGGGCCGCCAGTGCCGATTACCTCCGCGGCGGCGAGGGCAACGATCTCATGAATGGCGATGCCACCTTCGACGACATCAACGGCAATCAGGGCGATGACATCATCGACGCCCAGGCTGGAAACGACTGGGTCCGCGGCGGCAAAGGCAATGATGTTCTGGACGGCGGCGCAGGGGACGACTTTCTGTCTGGAGACCGTGGCGACGACACGATCAGTGGCGGTACCGGCTCAGACACTTTCAACGGGTCGCAAGACGCTGGCATCGATCGCATTCTGGATTTCAACTTTGCTGAGGGCGACCGCGTCGTTCTGGCCCCCGGAACCACCTACAGCTTGGTGCAAGTGGGGGCAGACACAGTGATTGTTATGGACACCGGCCACCAAATGATCCTGGTGGGCGTCGATATCTCGATGCTCCCGGATGGATGGATCGTCTAGCGATCAGAACCCACACACCAGGGCGCTACCAGTCCGACCTTCCCTGCAAGGGCAAGAAGAATTACTGGGCGCCGCTCGGGTTGCGGCGATCACGGCGCCACTCTAACTGGCAGGCACACCCCGGCGCCTTGTCTCCTTGAGCCTGCATCACCCTTGTCCGACCCCCTGACCCACCTGCAGCGGCTAGAGGCCGAGAGCATCCACATCATGCGGGAGGTCGTGGCCGAGGCCGAGCGGCCGGTGATGCTGTATTCCATCGGCAAGGACAGCGCCGTGATGCTGCACCTGGCGGCCAAGGCCTTCTATCCGTCGCGGCCGCCGTTCCCCTTGCTGCACGTGGACACCACCTGGAAATTCCGGGATATGTACGCCATGCGCGCCCGGATGGCGCAGGAACTGGGCATGGACCTGCTGGTCCACCAGAACCCCGACGCCATCGCCCAGAATGTGAACCCGTTCACCCACGGCTCGGCGTTCCACACCCACATCTGGAAGACCGAAGGCCTCAAGCAGGCGCTGGACAAGTACGGTTTTGACGCTGCCTTCGGCGGCGCACGGCGTGATGAAGAGAAGTCCCGCGCCAAGGAACGCATCTTCTCCTTCCGCTCGGCCGGCCACCGCTGGGATCCCAAGAACCAGCGGCCGGAACTCTGGCGGCTCTACAATGCGCGCAAGAACCCCGGCGAAAGCATTCGGGTGTTTCCGATCTCCAACTGGACCGAGCTGGATATCTGGCAATACATCCACCTGGAGAACATCCCGATCGTGCCGCTTTATTTCGCCGCTGAACGCCCGGTGGTGGACCGCGACGGCACGCTGATCATGGTCGACGATGAGCGCATGCCGCTCCATCCCGGCGAGGTCCCGATGATGAAGTCGGTGCGGTTCCGGACCCTGGGTTGCTATCCCCTCTCCGGCGCCGTCGAAAGCAAGGCGTCGACCCTGCCGGAAGTTGTGCAGGAAATGCTGCTGACCACCACCAGCGAGCGTCAGGGCCGGATGATCGACCACGATCAGGCCGCCTCGATGGAGAAGAAGAAGCAGGAGGGCTATTTCTGATGACCTCCACCTACGAAATGAGCACCTCGGACCTCATCGCCGAGGACATCGAAGCCTACCTTCACCATCACCAGCACAAGTCGCTGCTGCGATTCCTGACCTGCGGCTCGGTGGACGACGGCAAGTCGACCCTGATCGGGCGGATGCTCTACGATTCCAAGATGATCTTCGAGGATCAGCTGGCGGCGCTGGAGGTTGACTCCAGGAAGGTCGGTACTCAGGGCGGCGATATCGACTTCGCCCTGCTGGTCGATGGCCTCTCCGCCGAACGCGAGCAGGGCATCACCATCGATGTGGCCTACAGGTTCTTCTCGACCGACAAGCGCAAGTTCATCGTCGCCGATACGCCCGGCCACGAGCAGTACACCCGAAACATGGTCACGGGCGCCTCCACCGCCGACGCCGCCATCATCCTGATCGATGCGCGCAAGGGCGTGCTGACCCAGACACGCCGCCACAGCTATCTCGTCAGCCTGCTGGGCATCCGCCACGTGGTGCTGGCGATCAACAAAATGGACCTGGTGGACTACCGTCAGGACCGGTTCGACGAGATCCTGGCGGACTACCGCGCCTTTGCCCTCCAGATCGGCATCACCGACTTCACCGCCATTCCGATGTCGGCGCTGAAGGGTGAGAACGTCACCGAGCCGTCCTCGAAGATGGCCTGGCACGCCGGCGCGCCGCTGCTGCGCTGGCTGGAGGATGCGCCGGTCGAGGACGACCTGCAGGCGCGCCCGTTCCGGATGCCCGTTCAGTGGGTCAACAGGCCGGACCTCGACTTCCGCGGCTTCTCGGGTCTGGTCTCGTCGGGCGTTATCCGACCCGGCGACCGGATCAAGGCCCTGCCCTCGGGCCGGGAGAGCACGGTGTCGCGGATTGTCACCCTGGGCGCCGATCTGCCTGAAGCGGTGGCAGGTCAATCGATCACCCTGACCCTCAACGACGAGATCGATATCTCGCGCGGCGACGTGATCGCGCTGGCTGGCCAGCCGCCCGAGGTGGCGGATCAGTTCGAGAGTACTATCGTCTGGTTTGACGATGAGGCCCTGCTGCCCGGTCGGCCCTATCTGATGAAGCTGGGCGCGCGGACCGTGACCGCCCAGGTCGCCGAGCCGAAATACAAGGTCAACGTCAACACCCTGGAGAAACTGGCCGCGACCCGGCTGGAGCTGAACGAGATCGGCGTCTGCAACCTGTCGCTCTCCGCGCCGATCGCCTTTGACCCCTATGCCGACAACAAGGATCTGGGCGGGTTCATCCTGATCGACCGCCTGAGCAACCGCACGGTCGGCGCCGGGATGCTGCACTTTGCCCTGCGGCGCAGCCAGAATATCCACTGGCAGGCCATGGACGTCGACAAGGCCGCCCGGGCCGCGGCGATGGGCCAAAAGGGCCGGGTGATCTGGTTCACGGGCCTGTCCGGCTCCGGCAAGTCAACCATCGCCAACCTGCTGGAAAAACGCCTGCACGCCGAGGGTCGCCACACCTATGTGCTGGACGGCGACAATGTTCGACACGGCCTGAACCGGGACTTAGGGTTCACCGACGCCGACCGGGTTGAGAACATCCGCCGGGTCGCCGAAGTCTCGCGCCTGATGGTGGATGCGGGCCTGATCGTGATGGTCTCGTTCATCTCGCCCTTCCGGGCCGAGCGACAGCTGGCGCGCGAGCGGGCCGAGGCGGGCGAGTTCGTCGAGGTGTTTATCGACACCCCGCTGGCCGAGGCTGAACGACGCGACGTGAAGGGCCTCTACGCCAAGGCCCGCGCCGGCGACCTCAAGAACTTCACCGGCATCGACAGCCCGTATGAAGCGCCCGAGTCCCCGGAGATCCGCATCGACACCACGGCCATGACTCCGGAGCAGGCGGCCGAGGCGATCTACGTCTGGCTGAATTCCAACTAAGCCGGAACCACCGCCCGCGCCGGCTCATGGGCCACATCCGCCGGGGTGAAGTCGCGCAGGACGGCGGCGTATTCCAGCATGATACCGTTGGGATCGCGGAAGTAGACCGAGCGCACCCAGACGCCGTCGTGCATCTCGGCCGAAGCGCCCATCGGACTGTCGTCGTGGTTGACCACCACCGGCACCGAGACCTCGACGCCCGCAGCCTTGAGCCGCGCGATGGAGCCTTCCAGTTCGCTTTCGTCCAGATCAAAGGCCACGTGGTTCATCGAGCCCACGGCCGTCTTGGGATCCATCGGGAACGCCTTTACCGAGGCGATGCCCGGCGCGGCCGGCGGCGCATCGGCCCACCAGAAGAAGGCCAGCAGGGTGTCGCCGCCGCAGTCGAAGAAGAAATGCTGGCCACCGCCAGGCAGTTCCACCGTCTTGACCAGGGGCATGCCCAGCGCCTCGGTGTAGAACTTCACCGTCTCGGCCATGTCATGGCAGACGAGCGCCAGGTGATTGATTCCCTTGGTCTTCATGGCCGTTCCCCTAGAACTGCAGCACGATCTTGCCGAAGTGTTCGCCCCCGGCCATGGCGGAAAACGCCGCCTTGGCATCGGTCCAGGGGAACACCTTATCCACCACAGGGCCAATCTTGTGCAAATCAAGCGCGCGGCACATGGCTTCGAACATGTCGCGTGAGCCTACAGACAAGCCTTGCAGCTTGGCCGAGTTGCCGATCAGGGCGGCAGGGTTGAAAGGGTCCCCAGCGCCTGCCACCACACCGATGATGGCGATGTGACCGCCGATCCGGATCGCCTTCATGCTTTCCTGAATGGTGCCGCCGCCGCCGACTTCCATGATGAAGTCCGCCCCGCGACCGCCGGTGGCCTGGCGCACGGGTCCTGACCATGCGGGCGTGGTCTTGTAGTTGACCAGGTGATCAGCCCCCAGCGCCTGGGCTCGGGCTAGCTTCTCGTCGGATGACGAGGTGATCACGGTGCGATAACCGGCGGCCTTGGCGAATTGCAGGCCGAAGATCGAGACGCCGCCTGTGCCTTGCAACACCACCGTGTCGCCAGGCTCCAGCCGCGCATCCTCAAACAGACCCCGCCATGCCGTCAGGCCCGCGCAGGGCAAGGTGGCGACCTGCTGATCGGTCAGAAACTCCGGGACCTTGGACACGCCATCCTGACCGAAGACCTGCAGTTCCGCGCCAGCGCCCGGGATCGGAAAGCCCAGAGCCGACATCAGCTTTTCGAGGTTGGGCGGGCCGGAGTTCCAGTTCTGGAAGAACAGGGTGGCGACCCGGTCGCCGGCCTTGAATTTCGTGACGCCCGCGCCCACCGCCTCGATCACGCCGCAGCCGTCGGAGAATGGCGTGATCACGTCAGCCGTCGTGGCGGCCCCGCGGCCGTACATGCCGTTGACCATCAGCAAATCGCGGTAGTTCAGCGACACCGCCTTCATCCGAACCAGCACCTGACCGGGCCCCGGAGTCGGGTCGGGTGCTTCTACCACCTGGATCGCATCCAGGCCCCAGGGGGCGGTGACGTTCAGTGCGCGCATGAAGATACTCCGTTCGCAGCCATAGTTGGCGGCGCAGCCCGCGCGATCAAGCGTGTCGCCACGTCAGGCTGGGTCCAGCTTCCTGACGCCATAGAGACGAAAGGCGCAGACCAGCCCGGCGGCGGCCATGGCGCTCATCAGCAGATAGCCATACGCGCCGAAGCGGTCGAACAGCGGCCCGGAGGCCAGCGTCGCCAGACCCATCAGAATACCACCGGACAGGGCCGAACTGATGGACTGAGCCGCCGAGGCGTCGGCGGGAGACGATAGCCGCTCGGCCAGTTGCAGCGAGGCGAAGAAGACGGCCGCATAGCTCAGCGCATGCAACCCCTGGAGCGGAAACAGTAGCCAGAGCGGCGGTGAAAACGCGAGCGCGGTCCAGCGCGCGACGGCCGCGACACCGCCGATCACCAGCAGTGTCCTGGGGCCTATGCGTCGCCGCCAGGGTTCCAGGAACCACATGAAACCCACTTCGACACCGACGCCCACCGCCCAGAGGATGCCCGTCATGCTGGCCGGGATGCCCTGGTCCTTCCAGGCCAGGGTGGAAAAGCCATAGTAGAAGGCATGCGCCGACTGGATCAGGCCCGCCGCCAGTGCAGCCGTCATGAAAGCCGGATCGCGCAGTAACGCGCCGATCCCGGCGAAGCGGCCGGACGTTGTGGGAATCTGCTCTGCCTCGTGCACGGGGTCCGGGGGCAGCAGCAGATGCGCGCCGATTGCTGTCAGGCCGACCGCCGCCGTAATCCACACCAGCACCAGATCCGGCGACCCCCAGGTCAGGATCGCGCCCATGCCGACATTGGCCACCATGAAGGCCACCGACCCCATTCCCCGCGGCCAGCCGAAGTTGAACCCGTCATGCCGGGCTCGCTTGAGGGCGATCACGTCCGTTAGCGGCGAGATGGTGGAGAGCGCCGACGAGGCGGCGAACCAGACCACAGTCCAGCCCGCAAACCCCAGCGGCAGCGCCATCAGGGCGTAGGCGACGGCCACCATCAGGCTGAGAAAAACCAGCGCCGTGCGCCGCAGCCGGAAACTGTCGGCCCAGACCGCCAGCAAGGGCGCCGTGAACACCCGCGCGATCATCGGCAGCGACAGGATCAGCCCGATCTGGGCGCCCGTCAGTCCCCGCTCGGCGAACCACAGCGGCATGTAGGGCGAGCCCGCGCCCACACCGATGAAGATCGCAGAATAGAACAGGCCCAGCCGGACGGGGAGCGACATAGGGCGTCCTTACAGGGAGTCGCGACCCGACAGCCCCGTTATGGCGCACACGCCGCCGGAAGAATGCCGGGCTGGTCGACACCGGAAATCGATACGGCTAAAGCGCTTTGCCAACCGCGCCAGCCTCAGGGACACCAGAATGAAATTTGACGACGTAATCCTCGGCCGCCGGAGCATTCGTGGCTACAAGCCCGATCCCGTCCCGAAGGCGCTGATCGAGGAAATCATCGGTCTGGCCATGCGCGCGCCGTCGTCGATGAACACCCAGCCCTGGAACTTCTACGTCCTCACCGGCGAGCCGCTCGACCGGATCCGCGCCGGCAATACCGAGCGCAATCTGGCGGGAATTCCTCACTCGCGCGAATTCCGCATCGGCCAGGCCTTTGAAGGTCAGCACCGCGAGCGGCAGATCGGCGTCGCCAAACAGCTGTTCTCCGCGATGGGCATTGCGCGCGATGACGCAGCGATGCGCCAGGACTGGGTGATGCGTGGCTTTCGTCAGTTCGATGCGCCGGTCTGCGTGATCATCACCTATGACAAGGTGCTGGCCGGCAGCGACGACACCCCCTTCGACTGCGGCGCCGTGGCGACGGCCCTGGTCAACGCCGCCTGGTCGCGCGGACTTGGCGCCGTGATCAACAGCCAGGGCATCATGCAGTCACCGGTGGTGCGTGAGCATGCCGGGATCGCCGACGATCAGGTGATCATGAAGAGCATCGCCCTGGGCTGGCCGGATGAGACCTTCCCGGCCAACGCCGTGGTGTCGGAACGCAAGTCGGTGGAAGAGGCGACGGTGTTCGTGGGGTTTGGGGACTAGGAGCCGGGCTCCGGTACCGAATGCGTCCGCAGCCACCCGGCCAGCGCGTCCAGGTCGCGCTCACCAGCTGCGACCGCCAGGACCTTGCGCGCGGCCACAGGCTGGGAGGCGATGAGCCGGCGGCCATTCAGGCGTAGGAATAGGCCAGCCGCCAGAAACGCCGCGCGCTTGTTGCCATCCGTGAAGGGATGATTGCTGGCCAGCGCCACGAGGCAGGTGGCTGCGAGGGCACAGACATCATCGACGGCTTCGTAGTGGAAGCGATTGGCCGGTCGGGTCAGCGCGGAGTCGAGCAGGCCATCATCCCTCAGGCCGGGAGCCCCGCCATGTAGGGAGATGCTGCGGTCATGCAGCGCCAACAGCGCCTCTTTGGAAACCCAGCGGGGTTCGGCGGTCATTTCGCCAGAGCGCGGAACGTGTCGCGATATTCATCCATGAACGCCTCACCAAGCGCGATCTGTTCCGCAACGTCTGGACTGTAGGCAGACAGGCGCATATCGCCCTCCGCACCATCGGTGAGGTACAGAACGTCGCCCTTCTGTACACCCAGCTTTGCCAGAGCCTCTTTGGGCAGCAGCACGCCGACGGAGTTTCCGACCTGCATGATTTTCAAAGCGAGCATGGGGATAGACCCTTGAGGTTATCGAGCGTTGTAACACACGTAAAACCTGGAGGCACGCCACACGTTCGATATCGTCTACATCACCCCCCCCGGCCGCCTTTGAAGAGCGGGCTGACCGGAGGGGGATCGTCACATTGAAACGGCCTAGTATTTGATCGAGAACGACGCGCCGAAGTAGCGGGGCTCTCCGGCGATGAAGGTCGGGATCCCGAAGGCGCCGCCCGTGTTGCCGGCGTCCTTGATGTACTCACGGTCAAACAGGTTGGAGGCGAAGGCCTCAACCCGCCAGTTCGCGTCCGTCGGCTGGTAGGACACGCGCATGTTCATGAGACCGTAGGCGCCCTGGACCTCATCCTGAACCCGGTCTCCGGTGCTCTGCAGCGCCGGGATATCGTTGTCGTTGTCGAAGAAGACCCTCGATTGCCAGGTGTAGGTCGGCAGGAAGGTCAGATCGCCTTCCCACACGGGTACGACAACCTTTAGGCCGAATGACGCCGTATGATCCGGCGAGAGGCGGAAGCTGTTGCCCTCGAAGCGACCATTGTCAAAGCGGCCGTTGTTGTAGCCATAGGTGCCGAAGAACGTCAGCTGGCCGGTCGGCTTCCAGTTGACCTGGCCCTCGAAGCCCGTCGACGAGGCGTCGCCGGCGCTGATCGTCTGGAACACGCCCGGAGCGGTCTGGATGCTCGTCTGAAAGTTCGTATATGAGAAGTGATAGACCGAACCTTCGAGCGAGAGACGACGATCAAGCCACTGGGTCTTCGCGCCGGCTTCGTAGGAGTCGACGATCTCCGCGGCGACCTCTGTGAAGCGGACGTTGCCCTGCGGTGCCGCAGGCGCTGCCGGTGACAACACCTCCGGACGCCGACCGCGCGAATAGGCGGCGAACAGGCTGATGTCGTTTGACACGGCGTAGCGGCCCACGACCCGATAGGTAACGCCGGAGTCCGAGAAGGACTGGTACTGGGGAAGGCCGCCCGGCGTTGATTGCAGGAAGATGCCGCGCGCCGTGGCCGGATTGGCGGCGTTGGCCGCCGAACCGCTGGTCAGAACGGACCCGCCATTGTCCAGCGTGCCGCGGAACCCGGAGCGCTTGTCGTCGTTGCTGTAGCGGATGCCGGCGGAGACCTCGAACTGGTCGGTGATCTTGTAGGTCGCGTCAGCGAACACATCGTACGACGTGGTGCGCCCGTAGTTCTGGAAGGTCTCGCGGTGGACCAGCTTCAGCGTGCTGAGCGCGGCCGCCGAGTTGATGGCGTCCAGCGAACCCACGTTCGGCGCCGTGAAGCCCAGCAGGCCGGCCAGGGCCGGCGTGGTGCGCGCGGCGAATACGCGTTCATTGTACTGCAGCGGTACGGCCTGGGATCCATCTTCGTGGAAATAGCCGACGCCGGCAAAGGCGCTCAGGCGCTCGCCGCTGTCGTAGTTGATCCGGAATTCCTGGCTGTACTGCTCACCGCGCGCGTCTTCCGCAAAAACGAAGAGCGGCAGCGAGAAGCCGTCTGCGTCGAAAATTTCCAGAGACTTGAAGCGGCGGTATGCACTGATCGAGGACAGTTGAAGCGTCTCGTTGATCTTGTAGCCGACCAGACCGGTTACGCCCCAGGTGGTCCGCTCCAGGCCCAGGTCGCGTCCGCCCGCAAAGCCGTCGCTGGACGCCAGAGCCGCGCCGGAGTTCCGACCCAGATCGCCCAGAACCCGGCCAGTCAGGGTCTCGGTCGGCAGATAGGTCAGCGACTTGAATGACGTACCTGACGGGTTGTTTTCCTCGTAGTTGAAGATCAGGTCTGCATCGAGGCTTTCGTTCGGCTGCCAATTGAGAACGGCGCGGTAGGCGGCCGTATCGGTGGAGTTGAAGTCGCGTCCGCCCAGCAGGTTTTCGACGAAGCCATCGCGCTTCTTGATACGGCCGGCAAAGCGAACGGCGAACGTGGAGCTCAGCGGCACGTTCACCATCGCCTCGATGCCGCGGTAGGCAAAATTCCCGGCCTCGAACTTGGCCGCTGCGGCAAAGCCGCTGGGGTCAGCCTTGTTCTGGACGATGTTCACCGCGCCGATCAGGGCGCTGCGCCCGAACAGGGTCGATTGCGGCCCCTTGGCGATTTCGATGCGGGCGTTGTCGAAGAGCTCGATGTACGACCCACGCGACTTGGAGATCGACACCCCGTCCTGGAAGACCGACACGCGGGGCTCGACCGTGGAGCCACCGTCATCCGAGGTGATGCCACGCATAACAAAGCCCGGGTTGTTGGGCGACTGGTTCTGGACTTCGAAACCCGGGACGAAAAGAGAGAGTTCCTCGAATTCCTGCACACCGACCTCGTCCAGGAAGTCCCCGGAGTACGCCGTCAGGGAGATCGGAACGTCGAGGGTGCGCTGTTCGCGCTTCTGTGCGGTAACGATCAGCTCTTCAATAGCCGTAGAATCAGCGCTACCTGCCGTATTGACTTGAGCAATAGCGGCCGAACTTGCCAGCAATGCTGAAGCACATGTTGTGTATAACGCCATTCTGCGAATTGAATAAACTGTCATCACGTCCTCAAATTTACAAACTTAGAGGGCCCTATCGGCTGTAAATGTCAGTTCGGAGACAGTTGGATGAATAAATCGCGCGCACGTCTTTTCCCGAGGGGTTAGGCAAACCTTTGGCGTAGACCGTTGTATTTAGGCTCAGGACTCATTGATCATAGCCAGAAGATGACGGTGGCAGCGAGAGCGATGGCGGACATGAAGGTGTGTGCGCATCGGTCGTATCGGGTGTGG
>NZ_JBIKNZ010000122.1:0-4506 GCF_044358365.1 Phenylobacterium sp.
CATCGCGGCGAAGTATGGGGCCAGCGCGGCGCAACAGTCGGCGGCGCTGTGCATGGTGACGCCGGCGGAGCTGAAGGCGGCCGGCGGATCGATGGCGAAGGCGCGGGTGAACAAGGCCCTGGAGCTGGTCCAGCACGTGCGCAAGGCGCAGGAGGGTCGCGACGACTGGCTAAGGCAGGTGGTGCGCGAGGAGCTGCGCGGCCTGGCGGACGAACTGCCCGATCAGGTGTCGAAGGCCATGGCGGCCAGCATCAAGCGGATTGGTGAGGCGGCGGCGGGGTTCGGCCTGAAGGATGCGCTGAAGATGATTGGCGACGAGCTGGCCGACCTGTTGCCCTACACGGACCAGCGCCAGCCGCTGGCCATGGAGGTCAAGGGCGAAGGCGTGGCGCCGTCGGTTGTGGTCCAGATCGAGGGCTATGCGCAGGCCATGCCTTCCGAGGCGACCGACGCTGAATTCATTGAGGTTTTCAGCGTCGGAGATGGGCAAGTCGCACAGTCCAAGTCGCACGAAGGGCAACAGGTCCTTGAATTCGTTGACGAACCAGACGCCAGCGCCGCTGATTGAAAATCAGAGGTGGGGTCGCCGGCCTCGACCCCCCTTGGGGTCGACCCACCCCCACCCCCGAAATTTTCGCGCCCGGTTCTCCCCTGGGGGGGTCTTTCCGGCGGGCAACCACCTGCAGGCCGATCTTATGCAACGGATCGTCGCCCGGAACAAACTTGAGGCTGACAAGGGTCGGGGTAGGGGAATGAGCCGGTGAATGTGAAAAAGTCGACGGCGTGGAAACCGGCCGGGGCCAAGGCGCAAGCCTATGGTCAGAGCCGGGCGGATCTGGCCCTGATCGTGGGGCCGACGGGAGGGGGAAAGACGACCGAGACGGTCCGTCGCATTCTCCGCGCTGCGCAATGGCAGGATCGTAGCCCGATCGACGGCCTGCGCAAGTGTCGAATTGTGGTGATCTGCACCACCTACCGCCGCCTCTGGGACCAGTTCACCCCCAGCTACTTCAAGGAAATCGACAAGGAGTGGGGCACGAAGGGGCCTGGCGGCGGATCGGGCTTTACCGGGGCCAAGGGCGACCCCTGGGATCACAACTTCACCATGACGTGTCCGGACGGGACCACGGCCTATATCGAGGTCAAGGGCCGCGCGGTGGGCGAAACCGACCTGGAGGACTTCTTCCGGGGCCTGGAGGCCACGGCGTTCATCATCCCCGAGCTGGACACCCACGAGACGGTGGACATTCTGGCGGGCGCCCAGAACCGCGTGGGGCGCTATCCGGAGCCGGATGACCGCCCCGAGCCCGTACCGGGCCGCCCGGCCGCCTATGCGGGCGTCTGGGGCGACAGCAACGCCCCTGTGATCGGGTCCTGGTTCCACAAGCGCTTCTACATCACGCCCGAGGAGGGCGACGAAGTGTTCATCCAGCCCAGCGGCCTGTCGCCACTGGCGGAAAATCTCGACAACTTGCGCAAGATCAATCCGGACTACTATCAGGCCCTGGCCAAGCGGATGAAACAGCCCTGGGCGATCCGGCGGTTTGTGGAGAACAAGCCGGGATACACCCGCCACGGCCAGCCAGTGCATGAACACTTCGACGCCGAGCGCATGGTGGTCAAGCGCGCCATCCTGGCGGAGCCGGGCCACCAGATCGTGGTCTGCGCCGACGCCGGCGCCACCCTGAACCCGGCGGCGCAATTCATTCAGCGGGTGAACGGCCAGCTCCGCGTGCTGGCGGAGATCCTGCCGCCGATGGACCTGGTGCAGTTCGCCGGCGAGATCAAACGGGTGCGCGAAACCCGGTTTGGAAACCTCGCCGAGGTGGTGATCGTGGTGGATCCGTCAGCGCGGGCGCGGTCGGTGATGAACGCGCAGCTCTCGTTCGCGCAGATCCTGAGCCACTACACCGGGCTGGAGGTGCTGCTGGCCCCGTCGAACGACCCGAAGGTAAGGCGCACGGCGCTGAGCCAGGTATTCCAGCGCAATGTGCTGGGCGGCGAGCCGGCGTTCCTGATCGGCAACAACTGTCCGGGCACGATCGAGGCCCTGTCCGGCGGCTACCGGTTCAAGCGCACCGGCGACAAGCTGTCGCCGACGCCGGAGAAGAACATTCACAGCCACCCGGCGGAGGCCATCGAATACGGCGCCCTGGGGATTGAGGGGCTGGGACTGGGCGGCGGGTTTATCCACGAGGACGGCGGGCGGGGGCAATCTGAGACCCTGAACACGATCCTGCAGGAGTAGGCCCCCATGAGGGTTCAAGTCACGCCGTACAAGGCGAGGGGATACCGGCAGATCACGTCGCTGGCGACGATCAAGCGCCTGATGGATGGCGTTGACGTGAACAGCGGCAATGCGGGTATTCCAGCCCGCGCGGACTACTGCCTGATCCAGTGTTCGGGCGGGGTCGTGCGCTGGAGCGATGATGGCCTCGACCCGACGGCGACCAAGGGCATGCGCCTGCTGGACGGCGGGGAGATGCTGTACCAGGGCAATAACCTGGCCGCGCTGGAGTTCATCCAGGAGAGCGGCACGGCCGTCCTGAACGTGGCCTACTACAGCGATGCGCGGTAGCGCCCGGCAACAACTCCGGCGGCGGCTGGGGGCGGTAGGCGTTCGCCGGGGTGTTGAGGCCTTCATCAACGTACTCAGCATGAACTACCTGCTCGGCCAAACGCCAGAAGCTCCCGGCGTGGGAGCGCCAGGCACAGTCACCCGCGCGCTTGCCGCCTATTCCTACAATCTTGCTGGCCTGCTCAATTCGACGGCGACGGGCGTAGCGCGCGTCACGAACAAGGGCTTGCTGGTAGAGAGTTCCAAAAAGAACTTCGCGGTTAACTCCAACACGTTTTCAGCCCTTACGGCCGTCACGATCCCGGCGACCAACATTGCCGGTCCTGACGGAGCAAACACCGCATCGCGTATGACGATGACAACGGCCAACAGCCCTCACGGTGGAGAGTTTGGCACTATTCCCGGCATGGAGCTGGATAACCAAGTTCTAAGCTGCTACTTCAAAAAAGACACGTGGCGCTACGCCTTGCTGAACAACACCTCGCAAGGCGGAACAGCGGTGTCTATGATCATCGACCTCGACACCGGAGATTTTGTGCTTGTGCCGCGAGCGGGCTTTGTTCCTTCGGCTTACTCCGGATATGTAGAACCTTGCGCAAACGGCTGGTATCGCGCTTCGCTGAGTATGACTGGCGGTTCGACAACTGTGTCTGGCGTCTCGGTCGGCATGGCGTCCAGCATGTCCGACACCTGGGGGCAATCTTTTGTTGGCTCGACTGCAAACTCGATCTACTTCGCAAAGTATCAAGTGTCTAATGGTATCATTCCGACGTCGCCTATTGATTGTGCAGGCACCCCGGTCACGCGGCCGGAAGACAGCATAACCTTTGCGCAGACGGTGCCCGTTGGGGTCTTTGAGTTTCTGGTGGGCTTCACGACGACCTGGGGTTTCACGCCCACGAGCAATCGAACGCTATTCCACTGGCACGACGGGACCGACGCCAATTCGGTCAGGCTGGAATTGAATACGGCCAATCGGCTGGTGCTGACGGTAAGGAATGCTAACGTCGATGCAGTTATCGCGACAGAGGGTGGCACCCAGCCCTTGCGTAGATCTGGCACGGCAAAAGTAGTGCGGAATGGAGGCAACTGGGGGCTCTACGTCGATGACGTGTGGGTCAACACTACCGCCGCCACAACCCCAACTTTGACGACCCTGCGCCTTGGTGCGACCCGCGCCTCGACACTGCCCTATGACGACTACCTGACGTCGCTGACCATTCGCCAGGGTGGCTCCGCTCTGCCCAGCAGTGTGTGGTCCTTCAACGGCACAGCGGGATCAGGCTTTAGTGTAACTCCCACGGACGTCACCCGGACAACCGCCAAGCCCGGTGCTCAATTTGTCAATGCCCCGCTGCAAGTCCTGACGGTCGGCGACACGATGAAGATCGAAGTTGAAGCGGACGCCAAGGGTGGCGTGGCCTATGTGGATTTCCTCCTGGAGGGCATCACGACCCGCCAGGCTGTGCCCACAGTGAAGACCCTACCTGACGTCAACGGGTTTAACCGGACGCGGACGACCTACTCTATTGATGTGACCTATGCGACCCTGATCGCTCAGAACGCGGCGGGTGGGGCCTTCCACTGTTACGCTCGGGTGACCGCGCTTGATGGTACAATGCAGACCCGGTTAATTGGTCCGCTGAAGACCTATTTCCGGCCCGTAGTCCACGATTGGGTGAAGACCGTTTCGCCGACAGGACTGGCACAGGATAACGTCACGGCGACCGACTATACGACGATCCAGGCGGCTGAAGACGCGGCTATTGCGGCCAACGCACTTTGCCCCAAGATCATTCTCGCCAGAACGGCCAATTACGAACCGGTAAGAACGAGTTACGCGCTACCTTCGCGGCCCGAAAGCAACGGAAGGCCTGTGCTGACTCACGCTGCGGGCGTAACTGCGACGCTGATGCACTCGACTGTTG
>NZ_JBIKNZ010000039.1:0-29452 GCF_044358365.1 Phenylobacterium sp.
GATCTCGTAAATCTGGTCAACAACCAATACTGGTGCAGATTGGAGCAATTGGAGATACGCGGATCAGGCATTGTGTTTGATACGCGACGTTTGATCCAGTGGGTGTTCAAAAGTGGCAGTGGCTATTGGGCAAATGGCGTCAAGATTACGAGCACAGCGGTCGGTGGTCGAGATACGCTTGAGTACAATTTAGCGCCGCCTCCACAAGATCGACTCTTTTCAAGTCACGATGGAAATCCATTAAAATCATACTTCTCAGACTGTACAGCAGAATATGGAACTTCGCCTTACCGGGGTGCTACATCTGTAATCCATTGTCACAACCGTAAACTTGTAGGCGACGTGTACAGTCACGCAGATTTCGTGGCCTGGAACCAGGATCAGGGACTTTCCGCAGCCCCTTATCGTGACGCTACAGCCCCGTTTATCAATGTCGCCGCGTATCCTGCTGGCGGAAATATCGAGAAAACAGGTCAGAACGGTTCAGGAACTTTAATCTTCCGGGATGGCGCAGGATCATTGACCATAACGTTGGCATCAACGCCCGAAGCTGTAGCAGCGGACGGAACGGGAAACACCGTTTTGACGACGGCGCAACTGGTGGCGAAGGTCAATGCGCGCGCTGGCTGGTCGCTTAACATTACGGGTTGTCTAACAACTCGGGCAGCCAGGTTTATACTGGGTTCCGGCATCCCCGGTGGAACAGTTAATAGCTGGCCCCCGTATTTCCTGACCGGAGCCTACACGTTTAACTCCCTGATTGACGTCCATGGTGACTATTACCAGACGTTCGGCACTTTGCACGAGAACGTACTCATTCACTACAACCAAGTGAAAACGGGGGACGGTGACACCGCTCTAAGCGCTTACATGTTCATGGATAGTGTGTTGGGGCATCAAGACTTCTTCGTCCGAGGTAACGTATTCCCGACAGGCTCGCCCGGAAACAGCTCGATGGGAGGTATTGGAAGCTCTCATGTCGTGTTTGAAGATAACACGCTGGGGGTGTTTGGTGTCTACGATATAGGGACTAATCTCTATTGTAGTTGCTCGAATAACTACATAGATAATTTTATTAGATACTCAGCGACATGGCCTAGCAGTTTTGACATCATCAACAACGCCTACAGGTCGGCAGCGTCCACGCCGAACGGGGCTTTGTGCGTTGGAAACTTCTTGACCGGCTTGTCTTACGCAGCGGCGTTCCAAAACCAGACTACGGACGACTACCGCCCGACAGCCGCGCTCTATGCTACGCTGAAGGCCAAGCGGTCGGACTACGACATTCTGTCAACCGCGCGCTCGGCCACGGATGCCGTGGGGGCCTACTCAAAGAATGCGGCGGCGCGGACTTTCTGGACGTTCTGATCTCGCCACATATCCACGCCCCCTGATCCCCCCTGATCCTGATCTCATGAGCTTCAAGGTCAAAAGCCCAAAACCCGCGCCGGCGCCCGAAATGCCGGTCCAGCCTGTGGCGCCGGTCAGTCAGCCGACAGATGCGCGGGCCAGACGCCTGCGAACCGGCGGGCGACAGAGCACGTTCCTGGGCGGGGCGGCGTCTTCGGCGCTGGCGGCGCCGCGTGGGAGCCTGACCGGGGCGGCCGGCGCGACGGGGATCTGAGAGCATGGCGGTCAAGGTCGAGAAGGCCGACTTTAAGAGCCTGGACCGGCATTTCGATGATCTGCGCCAGACGCGGATCTCGACGGGGCGCGATGCCGAGTTTCAACTGATCGCGGACGTGTTCCTGCCGCGCAAGGACTTCATGCTGCCCCAGAAGCCCACCGAGCTTAGGCGCCGGCGGCTGACCAGCTCGGTGCCGGCGGTGCAACTGCGGCGTGGGGCGGGCCTAGGCATGGCCTATGCGATCTCCAACACCCGCCCGTTCATCAAGCCCAATGTGGCGCGCGGCCTGGTGGCGGCGGGGCGGCGCACGGAGCTGGAGAGCGAGGCGATCACCTATCTGTCCGACACCGAATGGTCGGTGTTTGACGCCATGATGCTGCCCCAGTCGGGGTTCGTGTCCAGTTCGGCACGGATGTGGCTCGAGCTCTATGCGTTCGGCACGGCGATCCAGTGGGTGGGCCGCAAGCGCGGCTTCGGGGCCAGCTATCAGACGCGCCCGCTGCGCGCCTGCTGGATCGAGGAAGGCGAGGACCAGAAGGTCGAGACGAACTTTTTTCAGTTCACCCTGCCGCTGTGGAAGGCGGTCATGCGCTGGCCCGATCATGGCGTCGACAAGTGGACGAGGGCCATGGCTGACGACAATCCGGCCAAGGCGCGCGACCATGTGACGATCGTGCATGCGGTCTATCCGCGCCGGGGCGGAGAGGCGGGCGCGTTCGCCGAAGCCAAGCCCTGGGCGGAGGTCTATTTCTGCCGCGACGAGAAGGTGATCCTGGCGGAACGCGGCTATGACAGCTTCCCCTACGCCGTGCCAAGACTGGACGTGGAAGATGGCTCCGCCTACGGGACGGGCCTGGCCTGGTGGGTGCTGCCCGAGGCGCTGGTGCTGCATTCGCTGCAGCAGGGCGTGGAAACGGCCGTCGAGCTGAAGAACAATCCGCCGCTGATGGTGCCCAAGCGCATGTTCGGCAAGGCGCTGGACCGGCGCGCCGGGTCGGTGAACCAGTATGATGCGGCGGGGCTGGGCTTCCAGAACGCCAGCCAGGCGATCCAGAAGCTGGACATTGCCGGCAACGTCGAGGTGGCTGCCGCCTACATGGAGCGGCTGGAAGGCAATATCGAGCGGGCGTTCTTCACCGACTGGATGACGCTGCGCGATGCGTCGAACGTGACGGCCGAGGAGATCCGCGACCGCCGGGATCTGCGCATCCGGGCCATGTCGAGCTTCGTGCCGGGGATCGACCGCGACTGGATGGGGCCGGTGGCCGACCGGACGCTGGAAGTGATCGCCGAGGAAGGCATGCTGAAGCGCCCGCCGCCGCAACTGGGCGGGGTGGACGTGGACTGGGACTATAACGGCCCGCTGGCCATCGCCCAGCAGGCGGGGCAGGTGGAAAGCATCCAGCGCGCGCACCAGATGGCGATGGTGGCCCGCGATATCGACCCGTCCAGCGTCTATGTGTACGCGATCGAGGAAGGCCTGCGCGCCGCCGGTGAGGCGCTGGCGCTGCCGCCGGAGACGATGCGCAGCCGCACCCAGGTGGCGGAGATGCGCGCCCGCGACGAGCAGGCCCGCGCCATGGCGGAAAACGCCGAAATGATGAAGCAGGCCGGGCAGGCGTTGCAGGCGTCCGGGCAGGGCGCGGCGAACCTGGCCACGGCGGACCAGATCCAGCAGGGCGGAAGGATGGCGGCGTGATGGATATCGGGACGCAGGGATTTTGCGACACGTGCCCGTATTGGGCGGCTGCGCTGGGGCAGGGCGGCGAGGTTTCCTCGCGCGGTCAGTGCCGCCGGCTGCCCCCTTATGCCGGCATAGGGTTTTCGAGTGTCTGGCCGCTGGTGAATTCGCACGACTGGTGCGGGGAGCATCCGGCGCGGGCGGTTACCATTAGCGGCGAGTTGGTGGCTGAGGCTGCCAATGAGACGCCTTATGTTGCAATTGGCGGCCCTGAGCTTCCGGCTGACCCCCTCCACCCCGCTACGCGCGGTCCCCCTCCCCCAACGGGGGGAGGATCTGAGGTTCAGCGGCGGAAGCGTGCGGCATGAGCGCCAGCGAGTTTGACGCCCATGCGCTGATTGCGCGGATCAGGGCGGGGGATGAGGCGGCTTTGACGGCGGCCTATCTGCAGACGTTTGGCAACGAGCTGGGGCGGCTGGTGCTGGCGCATGTCGCCGGGCTGGCGGGCGTCGGCATGAAGTACGGCGGGGCGCCGGACCTGTGGTCGCTGGGCTACCACATGGGCGGCCACGACCTGGCGCTGGACATGATCAATCGCGCGGGTTTCGACCAGGCCAGCGCGATCTCGATGGTGATGACTGGTCGATTGGAAGGACCTGAACATGAGCGAAGCGCCCAACCCGGTGGAGACGCCGAACCCGACCCCGAACTCGGGGACTGAAGCCGCACCCAACCCCGCGCCCGCGCCGGCCGGCGCATCGGGCGACGACGCCCCCTGGCACGCGAGCCTGCCGGACGATCTGAAAAGCCAGCCGGGGGTGCTGCGGCACGCGACCATGGCCGACGCCATTCAGGCCGGGATCGCGGCGGAGAAGCGGCTGGGGGTGCCGGCGGATCAGTTGGTGCGGTTGCCGACCAAACCGGACGACAAGGAGGCCTACGGGGCGATCTATAAAGCGCTCGGCGCGCCCGACGCGGCGGACGGTTACAAGCTGGACCTGACCGGCGCCAGCGACGATGACGTGGCCACGGTGACGGAATTCACCAAGGCGATGCACGAGGCGGGTCCGTTCCCGCCGGCCTTCCTGCAGGCGGCGGCGAACTGGTATCGCGCCGAGACGGCCAAGGCGGCCGAAGCGCAGGCGGCGGAAGATGCGGCGCTGACCAAGGCGGCTGAAACCGAACTGCGCACCGAATGGGGCGCGGCCTATGACACCACGCTGAAGGAGATCGGGAAGCTGATCACCGACCTGGGCGGCGAGAGGCTGGCGCAGGAGCTGGATCTGGACAGCAAGGTGGGCTCCTCGCCCGAACTGGCGCGGTTCCTCAAGAAGGTGCTGGACAAGCAGGCCGAGGGCGGCCCGACGGCGGATGGCCAGCGGGCGGATGTGGGGGGCGGGGCGATGACGCCGAGCCAGGCCTACGCCGCGCGCGCGGCCCTGGAAGGCGACCCGGTGAAGGGCGCGGCCCTGATGAACAAATCCCATCCGCAGCACGCCGCTGTGGTGGAGGAACGCAACCGCTATCTGGCCTTTGAAAACCCGAACGTGGCGGCCGCCGCGCGCGCTTGACGCGCGCCCCCTCCACCACTTCGTGGTTTCCCTCCCCCGTCGTCTTCGCGACAGGGGAGGACCGGACTTGACACCGCCCGCAAATCAGTTGCGCCTTCCGTGCATCGCCTGAACCGGGAACCCGTCCTGAACGGTCCGGACAGAGGGCGACGCCGGGGGGCGTAAAATCCAGGCTTGCGTCCGGACTTTGAAGCCGGGGGTCGCTGCCGATCAATCCCAATTTTGATCGAGAGCGCGTGCGCGTGACCCGCGACCGCTCGCAGCGAGGATTTCATGTCCAACGAAGCGACCCAGTATGTTCCCGGTTTCATGGCCAATCTGCGCCTGTCGCCGCAACAGATGGAAAAGCGGTTCATCGGCGCGGTTGACGCCGACCTGAGCCACACCGCCCCCGGAACCCTGTTCAACGCCGACGACATCGGCGTGGCCAACGGCAACGAGGTGACGGTTACTGGCCGTGCGCCGCCGACCCCGGAAGGCTTCGCCGACCACAAGCGCCGCGTCGGCTTTTTCGAGGCCAAGGCGAACCAGCGCTGGATCGAGAGCCTGGAAAAGGTCCGCATGCTGGTGGACCCGACCAATCCGATCATGGAAAGCATGATGGCCGAAAAGAACCGGGGGTCCGACGACCGGATCATCCAGGGTCTGTTCGAGAACAGCCGCAATGGTCAGAACGGTGAAACCTCGACGGCTTTCCCGGCCGCCCAGATCATCGCCGTGGACAACCGCGACTTCATCCATGACGCCGAAGTGCTGCCGGGCTCCGGCAACCTGCCGCTGACCGTGGGCAAGCTGATCAAGGCCAAGATCATGCTGGATCAGTCGGAACTGGAGGGCGAGCGCTACTTCGCCTGCAGCTCCATCCAGCTCGGCAACCTGCTGTCGTCCACCCCTGTGACCAGCGCCGACTACAACACCATCGGCGCCCTGGCTGCAGGCAAGACCGATGACTTCATGGGCTTCAAGTTCATCCGCAGCGAGCGGCTGACCGTGGCCAGCAACATCCGCCGGTGCGCGGCGTGGGTGAAGCCGGCGATCCAGTACAAGGAGCGCCCGATCACCAATGCCCAGCTCACCCAGCGGGCGGATCGCTCCTATCGCTGGCAGGCCTACTACGAGGTCGATCGCGGCTGCCTGCGTCGCTACGATGAAGGTGTCGTGCAGGTGCTCTGCACCGAGGTGGTCTTCTAAGGCCAGCCAACCGGAACCGGGTCGCTCCTGAGGGGGCGACCCACCCTCTTGTCGGGCCGACAGGCCCCCCGCCGCCGCAAGCGCCGGGAACTCCGAAAGACCCAAGACGATGCCTGATTTCAACGGCGACCTGGTTGGAACCCCGCTGGCGGCCGCTGCCGGCGCCAACCCCTACAACGTCCCGAACGCCCTGAAGGGCGGCACGGACGTGGTGCTGATGCGCGACACGATCGAACTCATCACCGCCTTCGCGCAGAACGATCGCGTCAAGCTGGGGGACTTCCCCTCGGATGTGATCATTAACCCGGTGCAGAGCACGATCTGGTTCGACAACCTGGGGGCTTCGACCACCATGGACGTCGGCTCGACCGCCTCGGAAGCGGCCCTGGTGGCGGCGCAGGCGACCTCGGCGGCGGGTTCGTGCCTGTTCTACAAGAACGTCGACGTGGCCAACTACTGGAAGCCGCTGTGGCAGGTGCTGGGCCTCGCCGCCGACCCCGGCGGCACGATTGCGATCTTCGCCAAGCTCGAAGCCGCCGACCCCGGTGTGGGCACGATGACCTGGCAGATTGTCGGTCAGCGGCGTCTGGCCTGATAGGCTTCAGCCGCCCCGCCCCGCGCTGCGCAACATCGCGTGTCGGGCGGCTGGATCTCCGGCGGGTTTTCGATAGCAAGCCGGAAGCGCGGCGCGGGGGTGTGACCCATGGTCCTTCCAACCCCCGCGCCGTTTGCGTGAGAGAGACATTGCAGGTGGAGAGCTGGGTCCCGGTTCGGCTTACGCGCTTCGCGCTCCATTGACCGGGATGACAGGTTTTTACGGATGACGCTGACCGCCAAGAACGAAGTGATCAACACCGCGATGGCGCACCTGGGCGAGCCCGGGTTTTCGGCGATTGACACCGATCCGCCCGGGGCGGCGCTGGCCAAGGTGCTGGGGCAACTGGACGGGCGGGCGGGCGTCGAGCAATTCGCCCTGTCGCGGCATCCCTGGCTGTGCGCGCTCAGCTACGCCACCCTGGCGCCGGCGGCGTCGCCGCCGACCAACTGGAAGTGGAAAAACCTGTTCATCCTGCCCGACACTTTTGTGAAGATGTGGGTGGTGGACGGCGATGACGTGCCGTTCGAGGTGGGCACGGAGGTGATCTCCAGCGCGGTCAAGAAGGTGGTGCGCTGCGACGAGGCCGCGCTGAAGATCGCCTTCAGCGAGCGCAAGGCCTGGGAGGCCTATTCGCCGGACCTCTGCAACTACATGGCCCTGCTGCTGGCGGCGCGGACGGCCGGGCCGCTGAAGAACGACTATGACGGCGCGGCGCGGCTGATGAAACGGGCGGACGAGGCCCTGCAGATGGCCATGGGCGGGGAGGCCGGGCAGTATCTGGAGCCGGAGGTCATGTTTTCGAGCGGGTTTGCGGCGCTCAGGGCGCAGGCGGCGTAGGGGTTTATCCACGGCCTGCCCGGCGGGCCGATCCTGATCTCGCCGCCCTTGGTGGCGTTTCCTCCCTGACTGGCCCCGGTTCGCGCCGGGGCCTTTTTTGTGGGCTGTGCGGCGGCGGCCCCCTCCACCACTTCGTGGTCCCCCTCCCCCGGAAGGGGAGGAACGCCCGCTTATCCACGTGCCGACCGGCACATGGAGTATCGGGCTATGCAAGTCTCGGGCTACAACAACAGCTTCGTGTCGGGGGAGATCTCCGAGGAGGCGTGGGAGCGGTCGGACCTGGAGCAGGTGGCGACCGGCTGCGAGGAGGCCTCGAACATGATCGGGGCGATCACCGGACCGAATGTGAGCCGGGGCGGGTTCTACCGGCGCGGGGCGCCGAAGTTTCAGGCCAGCCAGCAGGCGTTGTTCTCGTGGAACCGACCGGACGGCGAGGGGCTGGTGCTGGAGTTCGGCGAGCTTTACGCCCGCGTCTGGACCGCGCGCGGGGCGGTGATCGAGACGACGCCGGGATCGGGCGTGCCTTACGAGTTTGCCCACGGCTATTCGGCGTCGGACCTGGCGGGCCTTCGGATCAAGCAGGTGGGCGATATCGGGTTCATCACCAGCCGGTACGGCCTGCTGGCCACCCAGATCCAGCGCCGCGCCGACAACGACTGGACGGCGGCGGTGCAGGCCCTGAAGAACGGCCCCTGGCTGGCGGAGAATGACGACGAGACAAAGACGCTGACGTTCTCGACCCTGGGCGGCGGGAGCTGGCAGATCGACTGTACGGGCGCGAGCTGGACGCACTGGAGCGTGGCGCACGTGGGCGCGCAGATCCTGGCGCGTCCGCCGGGCGGCGGGCCGGGTCTGAAGACCTGGGCGCCCAACACGGCCTATGCGGCCGGCGAGAACATCATCAGCGTGGGCCGGATCTATGTCACCACGGCCGGCGGGACGACGGGCAACACGCCCCCCAGCCATGAGGCGGGCGAGGTGTCGGACGGGGTGGTGCTGTGGGAATTCCAGCACGACGGGGCGACGGCATTCCAGATCACGGCCTTCACCAGTCCCACGCGGGTGGTCGCCACGGCCCTGGGCGTGCCGCCCTTCGTCACCGGGACGGCCACGCCCAACTGGAGCGATCAGGCGATCAGCTATGCCGAAGGGTTCCCGACGGCGCTGGTGGCGGTGCGTGAGGAGCGGCTGGCGCTGGCGGCGACCCCGAAACGGCCGGACGTGATCGAGTTTTCGCGGACGGCGGGATTTACCCCGGCCTTCGCCGATTTCAAGCCGGGGCTGGGCACCGGCCTGACGGTGGATGACGACGCCTGCCGGGTGCAGCTCGGCGATAACCGGGCGCGGATCGTCTGGATGATCGAGGGGATCGTCTTCGCGGTGGGCACGACCGACGCGGAATGGGTGGTGGCGGGAGCCACGATTGAGGACCCGATCAGCCCGGCGTCGGTGAAGGCGCGGCGCGTGTCGAGCCATGGATCGGCGGATGTGATGCCGCTCGTGGTGCAAGGGCCGCCGTCGCTGATCCTGCATGTGGCCAAGGGCGGCACCGTGGTGCGCGAGCTGACCCTGGGCGGCGGCGGGGATCAGGCGTCGGCCGGGCGCGACCTGTCGGTGCTGGGCCAGCATGTCTATGGGCGCGGCGTGGCGGGCTGGGCCTGGTCGCGGCCCGACAACAATATCTGGATGCAGCTCCGCGACGGCGGGCTGGCCTGCCTGACCTATCATGCGGAACACGGCGTGCTGGGCGTGCGCCGTCAGCCGATCGCGGGCGGGTTCGCGGTGGAAAGCCTGGCCACGGCCAGCGATCCGGACGGGCAGGACGTGTTGCATGTGGCGGCGGTGCGCTTCAAGGGCGGGGTGCCGCAGCGGGCGCACTTCACCCTGGCCCCGCGCCGGGACGGCATGTTCCTGGACTGCGCCGATTTCTATGAGGGCGCGCCCGCGACGGTGATTTCGGGCCTGGCGCATCTGGAGGGCGAGACGGTCAGCGTGCTCGCCGACGGCGCCCATGTGGCGGGCTTGATCGTGACCGGGGGCGCCATCACCCTGCCGGCGGCAGCGTCAAAGGTGTTTGTCGGGCTGGCCATGTTGCGGCGGTTCAAGACCCTGCCCTTCGATCCGGACCGGCAGGGCAACCCGCTGGCCAAGAAAAGCCGTCCCAGCCACGTCTATGTGGTGCTGGGGTGCGTTGAGGCGAAGATCCAGAGCCAGGCGCAGGACGAGCCGGACGAGCGCTATGTGCCGACGGAAGAGGTGATCCAGCGCCGGCCGGGCGACACCGTGCCGATCGTTCGCCGCAAGCGCGCCAAGGTGTTTCTGGGCGGCGGGGCGGACCGCGACGTCCGGGTGATCATCGAGACGGACAAGCCCTACGACCTGTCGATCTACGCGATCCGCCCGCTGTATGAGGCGGCGTGATGCGGTTGCGCGGATACCTCATGGGCGATGAGGCGCGGGTCAACGCCCGGGCGGATTTCGTGGCGGACTATCGCGCGGCGGGCGGCGTGTTGCCGGACGGGCCGAAAGTCAGCCTGCTGGACGACACCGGGGCGGTGCTGGGGGTGGCGGGCTTTAGCCGGATCGCGCCGCGCCAGTGGGGAGCCTGGGCCTATCTGGCGGAGATGGCGCCGCGCCAGTGGGTGCGCGCGGCCCGGCGGGCGCGGCTGGCGATCATCGGCGCGACGGGCCTGCTGGACGGAGGCTGCAGCATCTATGCGACCCCGGCGGACACCGATGCGGCGCAACGCCTGCTGGCCAGCATAGGGTTCCGACCCAGTGTGGACGACGCAGGTATCTGGAAATTTGAGGGAGCGGCCTGATGGTGGCGCCACTTGCTGCGGCGGCGATCGCCAGCGCGGGCCTGTCGGCCGTGGGAAAGATCCTGGGCGGGATCGGATCGAAGTCGGCCGCCAAGGCGCGCGCGGGGGCGCTGGAAACCAACGCCGGGATGGACCTGGCGGAAAGCGGCCTGGCCGCGCAGATGGGGCTGGAGCAGGACGAGCGGGTGGCCGCCAGTCTGGCGACGCAGGCGGCGGCCGGCGGCGGGGGCGGCCTGCGGGGATCGGCCCTGCGGGTGCTGAACGATCTGGGGCGGCAGAGCCTGCAGAAGGCCAGAAACACCGTCTATGGCGGCCAGACGGCGGCCTGGTCGCGGCGCAATGACGCGCAGGTGGCCCGCACCGAGGGACGCAACGCCCTGACCGGGGCGGTGATCGGGGCGGGCGCCTCGCTGATCGGCGGGGCGGCCAAGGCCTATGACATCAAGAACGGCGGCAGGGGATAATGGCCAGACTTCCGGACAGCCTTGATGTGGGCGCGCCGCGCGGGGCGCGGCTGAGCGGCGACACCGTGCGCCCGACCGACTTTGGCCTGGGCGATGTGGCGGGCGCGGTGGAACAGGTGGGCCAGGCGCTGGCCAACCGCGATGATCGGGATGCGGAGAAGGTGATCGCCGTACCGCAACGGGAGTTCGAGTTGAGGATGGCGGAAGAGGCCGCAGCCTATGACGGCGCCGAACCCGGGTGGGCGACCAAGGCGCTCGCCAGCTTCGACAACCATTTCACGGCAGTCAGCGAGGACACCACCTACTCGCAAGGGCTGCGTTTCGCGCTGCGCCGGAAGCTGGACGCCTACAAGGCCGACTTTGGCCGGCGGGCGCTGGGGGTAGAGGCCGGCAAGCGCGCCGGGATCGTGGCCGATCAGGAACGCGGCAAAACGCAGGGCAAGCTCTCGGAAGGTGAGATCGCCTTTGACGGCGATTTTCAGCCCCGACGGCAGGCGCGATACGATAGCTTCAACGGGGATGACCCGGAGTTCATGGCCGGAATAACGGCAGACTATGACGCAGCAGCCAAGGCGCAGTTGGATGCTGCGGAGCCCGCTGTGCGCCCCGCCCTGGAGGCCCGACTGAACGCCCGGAAAGTATCGGCGCTGGCCGAGGCAATGCAGTTTCAACAGACCACGCAGGCCAAGGTGGTTCAGGCCGCCACGGATCGGGGTGTCCAGGCGTTGGCCAACATGGTGTCAACGAACCCGACCAGCTACGCCGACGCGACAGGAACCCTTCAGGGGTTGGCCAGCCGTTTGCCGAGAGCCCTGCAGGGCCCCTTCGTACAGGAAGCCAAGGGAACGCTGGCGACTTACCGGGTGCTGGGATTGATCCAGCGGGGTGATTACCAGCAGGCCCAGCAGGAGCTGGCCGATGGTCGCTATGACGCAGTGCTGGACCCCGGCAAGAAGTCGGCGCTGATGGCGCGGGCCGATGCGGCCGAGCGGGGCGGCCCCAAGAGCCTTGAGGACTGGCGACGGGTGCATGAGGCCGAGGATGCGCTGGAAAGCGAAGTCCAGGCCCGGGCGCGGGGCGCCACGACAGGGATATCCCTGCAGGAAATTGCGGCAAGGCTGTCACCGCGTGAGCAGGCGTCGTGGGAGCAGCGGGCCAAACAGGCCGATGAGGTATTTGCGGCGACGGGCAATCTGCGCAGCCAGTCGACGGCGGATCTGCGCGCGCGGGCCAGTGCGCCGCCGCCGGACCCGACCGCGCCGGACTATGGCCGGAAGCAACAGGCCTGGGAGCTGGGCCGCAAGGCCGCCGCCGGGGAGCTGGCGGCGCGGGAGAAGGACCCGGCAGGCTGGGCGATGACGTCGGAAAAGCCCGGCGATGCGGGCGCCACGATCCAGACGGCGCTGAAGGGGTATCTGGAAGCCGATACGCCGGAAGCCCTGACGAAGGCGGCCGGGGTCTATGCGCGGTTCACCCTGGGGATGCAGCAACAGGCCGGGATCGCGCCGGCCGCGCAACGGGTGCTGCCCAAGGATCAGGCGGCGGACATGGTGAGCGCCTATGCGCGGGCGCCGGCGGCGGAGCGTCCGAAGGCGCTGGCCTCGCTGGCGGCGGTGTGGGCGGCCCTGCCGTCGCGGACAACCATGCAGGACGGCCGGGTGGTGTCGCCCCGGGCGATGGCGGCGCGGGAGCTGCGCGCGGCCGGACTGGGCGGGGCGGACATTTCGGCGCTGGTCGACCTGTCGGACAATCCCGGCAAGCTGGCGCTCTATGCCGAGGCGACGGGCAATCCGGCGGCCCTGACCAAGCTGACCGCCAAGGGGCAGGAGGCGACGCTGGATGGGCAGGTGGCGGCGCGGCTGGCGCCGTACTTTGCCACGGCCAATGCCGCGCCGGGGGCGGGCGAGCAGAACGCCGGACGGGTGGCGCGCGCCCAGATCATGGCCCGGCAACTGGTGCTGGTGAAGGGTCTGACCCTGGCGGAGGCGGCGAAGGAAGCCACGGCGGATCTTGTGGATGAGTATCGCTTTGTCGATACCTGGCGGATGCCGGTGGCGCGGACGTCGGCCAATCCGCCCAGTGTGGTGCGTCGCGGCGCGGCCATTGCGCTGGCGGACCTGATCGGCCGGGACGGGCAACTGCTGGCGACGGCGCCGGGCGTTGGCATGACCGACCCTGACCGGCGGCGCAAGTCGGCCGATATTGTCGAGAACAAGGGCCGCTGGGTGACGAGCGAGGACGACAGCGGCCTGACGCTGATGATCCCGACGCAGCGCGGCTGGACGCCCGCCCCGGACCTGCATGGCCGGGCGGTGCGGCTGAGCTGGGACCAGCTCGAACAGATCGGCCGGCGGGGACCGTCGGGCAAGGCGGGCGACTGGATGGCTCCGGCGCCGGCGGCGACAGCGCCGCGCACCGTGGCCCTGCCCAGGGCGCGGGCGGCGTTTACGGCGGCGATCGAGCATCAGGAGAGCCGGGGCAATCCGCAGGCGGTGAGCCCTGCCGGCGCGCTGGGTCTGCGCCAGCTCATGATCGGAACCGCCAAGTGGCAGGCCCGCATGGATGGCAACAAGGTGTTCGACGGCCGCAGCGATGCGGAGATCCGAACCCTGCTGCTGAGCAACCCGGCGCTGAACCGGCGGCTGAGCGACAATCACATTGAGTATCTGTCGAAACGCTACGATGGCAACGTGGGTCTGATGGCGGCGGCCTACAACGCCGGGCCGGGCGCGGTGGACGGATGGCTGAAAACCTATGGCGATCCGCGCCGGGGCCGGGTGAGCCTGGACGAGTGGGTGGCCGACATCCCGTTCAAGGAAACCCGGAACTATGTGCTGGAAGTGCTGCCGAGGGCGCTGAAAAACCTGCAGCGTAGCTGAATATGCAACGAAACGTCGCCCGGGCGAAAGTGAGCGCATGCCAAGCCTGCTGATTGATCCAGAAGTCGATGAGGCGGATGCCGCCGAAGCCCTGAGCGGGTCTTCGTCGGGCCTGCTGACGTTTGAAAGCCAGATGGGCCAGTTGACGGCGGCGGCCGGCGATGTGGCGCGCGGCTTCGGGCGCGGGCGCGGCGAGCTGCTGGATCCGGAGACGGCCAACCGGGACTATGGCGTCGAGGGGCAATTGACCTTCGAGCGCCCGACCTATGAGAACGATGCGGCGCGCAAGCAACATTCGGCGCAGCGCCGGGCGTTCCGCGACGATGTGATGAGCCGGTCCGAACTGGGGCCGCTGGGCAAGATGGGCGCGGCCCTGACCGGGGCGCTGTTTGATCCGGTGGGCCTGCCGCTGATGTTCGCCCCCGAACTGCTGGGCCTGCGCGGGACGCTGGAAGGCGGGGCGGTGTTCCGGGCGGGCAGCGTGCTGGGCAAGGCCGGGCGGGTGGCCAATGTCGGGCGCGGGGCGGTGATCGGCGGGATCGAGGGCGCGGCGGGCGGCGTGGTCTATGAGGCGGGGGCGTTCGCCCTGAGCAATGCCGATGATCCGGACTACACGGCGGGCGATGCGCTGAACAACGTGCTGCTGGGCACGGTGCTGGGCGGCGGGATCGGCGGGGTGCTGGGCGGCGTGTTCGGCGGGCGGGGCCAGCCGGCGGCGCTGGCGCGGATGGACGAGGACGCCCGGCTGGGGGCGGTGATGAGCGCGCTGGACGATGTGTCCGCCGACCGGCCGGTGAACGTGGCCGCGATCATCGAGAAGGAAGCGCCGCCGAAGGCCGCGCCCACGCCCGAACGGCTGGCGGCGCTGGACGAGGGCGGCGGCGGGCCACGGATCACGGCGCGCGAGCTGGAGGCTGATGTGGCGGTGACGTCGCGCGGCCGCGAGATCCCGGTGAAGTACGCCCTGGTGGAACTGGACGATCTGGTCACCAGCCACACCGATGACCTGGAGCGCAATGCGGCGTTCCCGGAAGCCCTGCAACCCCGCGACCGGACGCGGGCGGGGAGCCAGGCAGGCAACTTCCGGCTGGAAGCGGAGCTGAACCCGAAACGGCTGATGCGCGAGGCCGGGGCGGAAACCGGCGCGCCGTTGGTGGCGCCCGACGGCACGGTGGAAAGCGGGAACGGCCGGACGATTGCGCTGCGCCGGTCGGCGCGGACGGGCTCGGAGGCCTATGGCCGCTATCGTCAGGAACTGGCGGCGCAGGGGTTTGATACGACCGGCATGACCAACCCGGTGCTGGTGCGGATCCGCACAGGCCGGATGGACGGGGAGGCGCGGGCGGCGCTGGCCCGGGAAATGAACGCCGCGCCCACGGAAACCATGGGACCGTCCGAACAGGCGATGGCCGATGCGGCGGCGCTGGACGATGCGGTGCTGAGCCGGATCGACGGCACGGCGGCGGGCGAGCGCGCCTTCATGCAGGCCTTCGTGGCCAAGGTGGCGCCGGACCAGCAGAACGCCTTTGCAGCGGCGGACGGCGCCCTGAGCCAGCAGGGTCGCCAGCGGGCGGCGGCGGCGCTGGTGGCGCGGGCCTATGGCGATCCGCGCCTGGTGGAAGCCGTGTTCGAGACGGCGGACCCGAACATTCGCACCCTGGGGGCGGCGCTGAGCGAGGCGGCGCCCGGCTGGGCGAAGATGCGATCGCTGGCGGCGCGGGGCGAGATCCCGGCGGATCTGGACGTGACCGCGCAGCTCCGCGCGGCGGTGGACATGATCCGCCACGCGCGGGACCATAGAATTCCTGTGGATGAATGGATCGCCCAGCGGCTGGACCAGCAGGAGCTGTTCGGCGGGAATTCGGTGGATGTGGAAACCGAAGCCTTCCTGCGGCTGTTTTTCCGGGATGACACTTTCCGTCGGCACCGTTCTGCGGATAAGATCGCCTGGGCGCTGAAGGACTATGCGCGACAGGCGGGCGACGTGGCCCCCGGCCCGAACCTGTTTGGAGATACGCCCGATGGCGAAGCCCGCCTCATTCTCGATGGCCTCAACCGGAAATTCGCCGGAGACGAGCGGTTCCCCGCCGAAGCCGACCTCCTCGACCTCGCGCCAAAGCCCACGGAACCTGCTCGCATCGACCTTCGCCCGGATGCCGGCGACGGAGGCGGAGGCGGCGTACAACGCGGACCTGGCGAAGGCCCTGCGGGAGGGGTAGCGGAGGGCGGACGTCCCGACCCTACGACCCTGATTGATCCGGAACTGAAGGCCCTGGCGGACGAGGTGCTGGCCGATGCACCGTCGCTGGCCCCGCGCGATGATCCGGCGGTGATCGCCGAGGCGATCCGGGCGGCGGCGTTTTGTTTGAGGGAGGGGTAGGCATGGCCAAGCGTCCCTTCTGCGACGATTGGGGTTGTCCCTCCATGTGGACCTGTGCCCGCGCTTGGGGCCGAGCCGAAGCCTACTGGCGCTTCGACCCCGACCAAGACGCCCGCGAACGCATCTCCCTCTATGCAGGCCTGCGGAAGCCCGGCCACGAGGCCTGTGCCGATTGGGAACGGGACAAGCCGCGCCCTTGGCTGGCGGGGGCCTTTGAGCCGATGAACGGGGTCGGCATGACGCGCCCGGTGATCCCGCCTAACTTCAAGTTGGCGGCGGTCGAATGCGAAGGTGAAGCATGAAAGCCTGCCACGCCCCCATCCGCGCCGCGACGGGCGACGCCTTCTCCGACGCCGAGATTGACGACATCCTCGACCGGCTGGCGCGCAAGCACAAACGCGCCAAGGGCAAGGCTCCGACCGCCAGCGATGAACAGGCGTGGGCTGAGGCCGCCGCCGACCTGACGCGGGAGGAGGTGGAAACCGCCCTGCAGGCGCGCCGGCTGGAGCATTTCGCCAAGGCCGCGCGGGTGGCGCGTGAAGCCCGGATGGCCGCCATGACGGCGGGCGGGCTGGACGAGGCGCAGGCCCTGAAGGCCTACAATGTGGGATCGGACAAGCAGGCCGGGTTCTCCAGCGCCAGCGTGGACGCCGAGGGCCGGGCGCGGGCGGTGGCGGCGTGGGGCGACGTCGAGCGCGGTCTGGCGGCGCACGAGGGCCTGAGCGACCGGCTGGTGAACTTCTGGGGCGGCGGCGACGATGCGTTCGACCGCGACGTGGCGCGCGAGATGGCCCGGCTGAACGGGGCCGACATCGAGGCGACGGGGGATGCCGACGCGCTGGCGGCGGCGCGGGTGTTTGCCGCCGCGCTGGAGAAAAACCGTCAGGGGCTGAACGCCCAGGGCGCGTTTGTGGGCAAGCTGAAGGGGCGGATCGCGGCGCAGTCGCATGACCGCCTGAAGGTGTCGGGCGGGTTCTGGCGGGAGTTTCGCGAGGCGGGGATCGGTGCGCCGGCCAAGTGGGGCGAGGCGCGCCTGCAGGCGTCGCGCAAGGCGTTCCGGCAATGGCGGGACTATATCCGGCCACGGCTGGACCCGGCGACCTTTGACGGGATCGACGTTTCCGACGGGGCGCTGGCGGACGAGGCCGAGGCGCTGGCGAAGGCCGGGGTGATCGACGACGCGGCGGATCTGGAGGAGCGGTTCCTGTACCGCGCCTGGTGGAACATCGTCTCGGGCGCCCATGAGGTGCTGGGGGGCGCGCAGGATCTGGCGGAATTCCGCCCGCCGGCCGGCAAGGCCCGGGCGGTCAGCAAACACCGGGTGCTGCACTTCAAGGACCCCGACGCCTGGTCGGACTATCACGCCGAATATGGGCGGGGATCGCTCTACAGCGTGGTGATGGGCGAGCTGGAGCGCGGCGGCAAGAACGCCGCCCTGATGGCGCGCTGGGGCCCGTCGCCGGAAGCCGCCTTCGGGCGGACGATGGAGACGCTGGGATCGGCGGCGCGGGCGCGCGGCGACGCCGGGGCGGCGAACGCCCTGCAGAGCCGGTTGCGGCAGGCGGAGTTTGACGAGCTGACCGGGGAAACCAACCGGCCCGACAAACTGCGGCTGGCGCTGATCGGGCGCACGATCCGGACCTCGCAGGTGCTGTCCAAGCTGGGCGGCATGGTGCTGTCGGCGCTGTCGGACACGGCGCTGGCCAGTCAGGCCATGACCCGGGCGGGCGGCAATTTCGCGGGCGGCTATGGCGCGGCGCTGAAAGGCATTGCGCGGCTGCAGGACGCGGAGGGCAAGCGCGCGGCGGATCTGCTGGACGTGGGCTCACGCTCGGCGGCGGCGCATCTGATGGGCCGCTTCACGGCCACGGACGGGCCGTTGGGCTGGTCGGCCTGGGCGCAGCGGGTGTTCTATCGGGTGAACGGGTTCGAGGCCTGGTCGGACGGCCTGCGCCGGGGCGTCGGCGAAATGCTGTCCGCGCACTGGGGGCAGGAGGCGGCGTTCGGGTGGGATGGATTGCAGGCGGGCACGCGCGAGACGTTCGAGCGCTACGGCATTGACCGGGGCCTGTGGGATCTGGCGCGGACCGGGACCACGCCGCTGGAGGACGGGCGGACCTATTTCAGCCTGGAGGCCATCGACGGCCTGTCGGATGCGGACGTGCATCGCTGGGCAGGGCTGAAGGGCAAACAGGCCACGGCGGCGGCGGCGGCGCGGTTACGTGACGACATCAGGCTCAGGTTCCAGACCATGACCGGCGGCATTCTCGACGACGCCCTGACGGAGGCCCGGGCGCGGGAGCGGGTGGCGCTGGTTCAGGGCCTGAAGGCGGGCACGGTGTGGGGGGAGGCGGTGCGCAGCTTCACCCAGTTCTGGAGTTTTTCGGCGACGATCCTGGGGCGGCATGTGGCGCCGGCGGCGCGGGGGTTCGCGGGCCGCCAGCCGGTCGCCCTGCTGGCGCATCTGATCGTGGCCACGACCCTGCTGGGGGCGGCGTCGCTACAGGCCAAGCAACTGGTGAAGGGCCGCACGCCGCGCCCGCTGGACCGGCCCGAGACCTGGCTGGCGGCGCTTCTTCAAGGAGGGGGCCTTGGCGTGTACGGCGACTTTCTGTTTGGGGAATACGCGCGCAGCGGTATGCCGGCAACGATCAGCACGTTCGCGGGTCCGTCGGTGAGCGAGCTGGAGCGTCTGCGCTTGGTGGTGGGTGCGGCGGCGGGCACGCTGAACCCGCTGACCACGGATGAAAAGCGCGACGCCTCGAAGCAGGTGCTGGAGCAACAGGGGTTCCGGTTCATCAAGGACAACACCCCGTTCGCCAACATCTTCTACACCCGGCTGGCGCTGGATTATCTGGTGCTGTGGCGGCTGCAGGAGGCGATCTCGCCGGGGTATCTGGCGCGGTATGAGGCCAATGTGCGCGAGCGCGAGGGAAGTGATTTCCTGATCTCGCCGACGGAGGCGGTGCAGTAGGTCCCGGCTCGGCCGCCGCGCTTCGCGCTTTGTTGGCCGGGATGACGGGCTTTATGGCGTCCCCCTCCGGCGCTTCGCGCCACCTCCCCCTCCGGGGAAGGCGCTGAGCTTATCCACGGCTCGCGCCCGCGCGCGAGCATGGGCCTATGACCCTCGTCGTCGAATATCCGAGCAGCGCCTATACCGCGACCGGCGGACCGGGCGAGACGTTTGCGGCGGGGTTCTCGTTCGCCAGCGACAGCGAACTGCGGGTCAGCTACGCCGGGGTCTCCAAGACAGCAGGCGTCGACTATCTGGTGACAGGCGACCGGCTGGCGGGCGGGGCGCTGATCAATCCGGTGAGCGGCCTGGCGCCGGGCGCGGGCGTGGCGGTGCTGATCACGCGGGCGACGCCGAAGGACCAGCCCTATACGTTTGGCAACTCGGGCCAGTTGACCCCGGCCCAGGTGGGCGCGGCGTTTGATCGCGTCACGCGGATGATCCAGGAGCTGGGCCGCGACGTGGGCGCGGGCGGTGGCGGCGGCGGCGGCGGCGGGGGATCGAACCTCTGGGCCGACATCATCGGCAAGCCCTCGACCTATCCGCCGTCGGCCCACACCCATGACTGGACGACGGGCATTACCGGCAAGCCCACCCTGGGGGCGCTGGCGGCCAAGGATGCGGTGAACAACGCCGACTGGACCGGGACCGACCTGTCGGTGGCCAACGGCGGGACGGGGGCCTCGACGGCGGCGGCGGCGCGCACGGCGCTGGGGCTGGTGATCGGGACGGATGTGCAGGCGCACAGCGCCACCCTGGCGGCCATTGCGGCGGGTGGGACGCCGGGCGCGGGCAAGATCTTCGAGTTTACGTCGGCGACGACCGGCGCCTTCATTCCGACCCCGACGGGCGGCGGCGGCGGCGCCAACCGGCAACCGCTGTCGGCGTTCGGAGCGCTGGACGCGGGCGGGGTGAACACCACGGCCAATAATGCGGCGTTCGCGGCGGCCGAGGCCAGCGCGTTCGAGGATATCTGGGTTCCGGAAGGGGTCTACGCCACGACGCGCACCCGCCTGCAGCTCAACAAGAACTACGCCGGGCCGGGCGTGATCCTGTCGACGACCGACAGCGCGGGCCTGCCCGGCAACTTCGCCTCGATCGCGGCGGCGCCGACCCTGTGGCCCGCGCAGGGCCTGGCGGGATGGTTCCGCGGTCCGGGCGTGTTCGGCGAAGGCGAGTACAGGATCATCGGGCCGAACACCCGGGCCAAGGTGGACGCCCGCTACTACGAGAGCACGTTCATCCCGCACCATGCGTGGATGGACGTCAACGACGGCGGATCAGGATGCACGGCGCACCTGACCGTGGCCGCCTCGACCAGCTCAAATCTGGTGACGGTGGACGGGGCGGATGCGGCCTATCTCGTCGGGCGGCAGATCATCTTCACGTCAGGGTTCGGCGGGACGGTGCTGGACACCCGGACGGTGATCGCCGTCTCGGGGACTGCGCCGGCGGTGCTGACGCTGAACGCCAACCCCTCGGCCAATCACCCGGTGGGCACCTTCATCACGACCAGCACACGGACCTGGGCCGGACACACCTATGTCCGGATCAACGGCGCGGCAGAAGGGGATGTGTACGGTCACATCGTCCGCACCAACCAGAGCTACCAGAAAAAACCCGGACAGAAACACGTCTTCGAGACGTCGACCGTGGGGCAATACGGCGGGGACACCAACTATCTGTCGGGATCGGCGGGCGCCTACGGCACCAATCTGGAGTTCGCCAACTACGACCAGGGCAATGACGTGGCCAATATCGGCTACGTTTCCAGCCACGTCCGGGACAATGACACGGGCGCCATGGGGGCCATGTGGCTGGGCAGCTTCTTCAAGTCTGAAGGCGTCAAGCCCGGGGACGTCGCCCACGTGGTGGCCGGCAAGTGGCGTGCGGTGCTGGACAGCGTGCGCGCGGATCTGACGAATTTCGCGGCCGTCGGCGACAACGCCAATGTGCTGATCAATTCGGCCAAGGGCCATCGCTGGGTGATGAATTCCACGGCCTCGGTGAGCGGCCGGGGCGCAGGGACGGAATTCGGGGCGACGTTCGGCAATACCCTGGGCGACATGTTCATCGAGAGCGGCGCCGACGGGACCAGCGATTTCATCGCGCTCAGGTTCAATCGTGCGGCGCCGAACGACGGGCGCATCCGGCTGCGGCCGGAGGGCGTGCAGATCAACAAATCGATCACCTCGGGCGGCTCCCTGCTGACGGTCGGCGACATCGTTTGCGGCGCCGGCAGCGTGCTGGGCATGGGCGGATCGGGCTCGGGCGTCTGGATCACATATTTCGGCGGCCGCATTCAGGGCACCATCAACGGCGGCGCCAGCTACACAATTCTGGTCTGAGGACGAGACGATGAGTGAAGACGAACGCCCCTTTCGCCGCATCAGCCTGCCGCCCGCGCCGCCGGCCTATGTGCCGGTTCCCACAGACGCCAAGGAGGCCCTGTTGCTGGAACGCCTGCGCGAGAACGCGGCGGAAATGGCCCAGCGCCCCGAGTAATTCCCAAGATCAACCTGGAAGGACTGAAGACGATGAACGATGAATCAAGCCATCATCAACAACACTGGTACGACAGCGACGAACATTTCAGCACGCAGCTTGAAGCCCGCGTTGCCCAGAAGCTGGGCCGCGCCATGCTGGACGTCACGGGCGCGCAGATCCGGCTGGAGATGGCGCACGCCCGTTCGGCGGCGCAGGGCGAGCGGGTGAAGGCGATCGAGGCGGAGGTCGAGACCCTGAAAGGCATGGTGGACGCCCTGACCCCGGCGGCCACGACGCCGGAGGTTGCGCCGTCGCCGGTCAAGGGCCGCCGGCCATGATCCTGGAAACCGTGCTCGGCGGGCTGGGCGGCTATGCCGCCCGGCTGGCGCCGGAAGTCCTGAAGTTCTTTGACCGCAAGAACGAGCGCGGCCACGAGCTGGCCATGCTCAAAGGCCACTATGATCTTGACAAGCTGCATGCGGAGCAGGGGCTGGCGCTGGCCAAGGCGCAGGCGGAGCAGGCGCGCGAAACCGGCGACACCGACAAGCTGCTGGCGGCCTACGCCTCGATGGCGGTGAAGACCGGCATTGGCTGGATCGACGCGCTGAGCCAGATCATCCGGCCGGTGCTGACCATCTACTGGTGCATCGGGCTCTACACCTGGGCGCTGTGGGCGCAGTTTGACATCCTGACGCGCGGCGGCGTCACGGCCACGGCGGCGGTGCTGCAGCTCTGGGGCCCGGAAGAAAAGACCATCGTGGCCGGGATGATCGCGTTCTGGTTCGCCGACCGCACCCTGAAGACGCGCGGGCTGGGCACGTGAGTGTGATGGACGCGGCGATCGCGCTGGCCTTGCCGCTGGCGCGCCTGTTCGAGGGGTGGCGGCCAAGGCCGTACCTCTGCCCGGCGGGCGTGCCCACGCAGGGCTACGGGGCGACGGGCAAGGGCGTCTCGATGCGCAACGGACCCTGGAGCCTGGAGGCGGGCGAGGCGCGGCTGGCGGCCGACATGGCGGTCTATGCGCGCGGCGTGCTGGCCCTGTCGCCGAACCTGGCCAGGTGTCCGCCGGAGGTGCTGGGCTCGCTGGCGGACTTTGCGTTCAATCTCGGGGTGACCCGCTACAAGGCCTCGACCCTGCGCAAGCGGGTGGCCGACGAGAACTGGGACGCCGTGGCGCACGAGCTGGGCAAGTGGGTTCACGGCGGCGGGCGCAAGCTGCCCGGGCTGGTGAAGCGCCGGGCGGCGGAGGCGCGGATGATCCTGGGCGCCATGGCCCGGGACGCGGCGCGCCGGCCGGACCCGGCGATGAACGACGAGGCGGCCTTCCGGGGCCGGGTGGACGAGATCCTGCAGGGCGGCGGCGATGTGCGCGCGAACCTGCTGAAACTGTTGCAGGGGTAGGCGATGGCGGGACCGACATTGGGCGAGCGTGTGACGCGGCTGGAGGAGTGGCACACCAATCACGAAACCCATTGCGATGAACGCCAGCAGGCCATGGGCCGCGAGATCCGCGACCTGAAGGGCGGCGTCAATGGCCTGACGAAGGGCGCCTGGGGGATCGTCCTGGCCCTGCTGGCCTGGACGGCCGCGCAGCTCTGGGACGGGCTGAAGGCGGACGCTGGAAGCGGGGTGCAAAACGCGGTTGCATCGCAGCCGAAATAGGTCAGCGCGTTGGCGATTTCGCCGAGGGCGCGGCCGGAAAATTCAGCACCGCCCACTCTCCATGATCGGCCAGCGCGGCGGCGTCATAGGCGCGCGCAGCAGCCTCGGCTGTCGCAAAGACCCCAAGATTGCGCATCTTTCCGTCGCGGCGGTGACGAGCCTGCCACCCCGTAGGTGTGGCGCGCACGCCCCGAAATGGACTGGACGTTCGGGGCGCCCGGCGATTGATGTTGTTTTGCTGGACCGTGGCCACCCGGAGCTGTGAGCGCCGGTTATCAAGGGTGTCGCCATGCCGGTGATCAACGCGCAGGCCTGACGGATTGCCCATGATCTCGCGGTGCATCCATACGCGACGCTGGCCCCCGTCCTCGCGCCTGGCATTGCGCACGGCGCAGAAACCTGCGCCGTTGGAGGCCGGTATCGCGTACCACTTGTGCTGCGAAAGCCATCCGAAGTCCTCGTCAGAAACCTTGGCGAACAGGCCGCGTGACAAAGGGATCAGGCGCATGGGCGAACTCGATGGCCGGGGGTGAACGGACGCGGAACGGAATTTTCAAGTCGCACGGTCCAAGTCGCATGAGACTTCAATCGGGCTATCACGTTCCGTCTCCGTTCTGTTTGCTCATTCGAGAAAACCCTTGTAGTGCAAAGCCTTCCAACGCAATCGGGGCGTAGCGCAGCCTGGTAGCGCATCTGGTTTGGGACCAGAGGGTCGGGAGTTCGAATCTCTCCGCCCCGACCAGCGTTGGACAGGACAGTTGGGAACACGAGCATGTTTGCGCGCATCTTCCGCCCGGCCAAGACCGCCATGCAATCCGGACGCGCCAAGGCCGCCGCCTGGGTGCTGGAGTTCGAGCCGAGCGACGCGCGCCGCTCGGACCCGCTGATGGGCTGGACCCAGACCGGCGACACAGAATCCAGCCAGGTCCGCCTGAGCTTCGAGACCAAGGAAGAGGCCGTCCGCTACGCCGAAAGCCACGGGATCGCCTTCCAACTGTTCGACCCCAAGCCCGCAAAGCGCATCCTCAAGGCCTACGCCGACAATTTCGCCTTCGGTCGAAGAACCCCCTGGACCCATTAGGGTTCGCATCGGGCGCCCTTAGCTCAACCGGATAGAGCACCCGCCTTCTAAGCGGGCGGTTGCAGGTTCGAGTCCTGCAGGGCGCGCCAATCCCGGACGGGAGTTGCGTAACTCACGTTGTTCGTAGAATTGGCCGACGCGCTCCTTCGCCCCTTGCGGGAGAAGGTGTCAGGCGAAGCCTGACGGATGAGGGGTCGCGCGAACTTATCAGAATGATTTCCCGGGTTTATCGGAGAGGGTGATCGACCCCTCATCCGACCGCCTGCGGCGGCCACCTTCTCCCGCAAGGGGCGAAGGGGCACAGCTTCGACCGCTCTGGCCATTCCCGGTTACGCTGCGGTCCCCAAGGGACGGCGACCTCGCGATGATCAGAAGGGTTCGAACGGGCGCGCCATCTGCTAAAGACTCCCATGGCCTGGACCCGCCGATACGACGACGCCGAACCCCAGAGGATCAACAAGTGGTTGGCCCAGAGCGGCGTATGCTCGCGCCGCGAGGCTGAAGCCCTGATCGGCGAGGGCCTGATCTATATCGACGGCGAGCGGGTGGAGGACGCGGGACGAAAGATCCTGCAGGGCCAGACCCTGACGCTCACCGACAAGGCCGAAGGGCGGCTGGAAGGCTTCACCGCCGTGCTCAACAAGCCGGTGGGCTATGTCTCCGGCCAGCCGGAGCCCGGCTATACCCCCGCCGTCCGTCTGCTGACGAAGGAAGCGCTGGTCGGCGAGAGCATCACCATTCCGGACTCAAGGATGAGCCTGCCGCCGCTGGGGCGCCTGGATCTGGACAGCCACGGGCTGCTGATCCTCTCCAACGACGGCGTCCTGGCCAAGGCCGTGATCGGCCCGCAGTCGGAACTGGACAAGGAATATGTGGTCCGGGTCGCCGGCCGTATCGACCCGCCCAAGATCGCGCTGCTGCAGCACGGCCTGGAACTGGACGGCCGCCAGCTCAAGCCGGCCAGGGTCACGGCCCAGGGGCAGGTCCTGCGCTTCATCCTCACCGAAGGCCGCAACCGCCAGATCCGCCGCATGTGCGAGCTGCTGGATCTGCGGGTCATGGACCTGCTGCGGGTGCGGATCGGGCCGTTGAACCTCGGGGATCTGCCGGAGGGGCGTTGGCGGGTGCTGAGTGCGTCGGAACGGCAGGCCATGATTGCGGCGTCTCGGGGTCGGCAGGGGATGGGCTCGGCCACTTGGTAGGCGATGACCGCCCGTGGGCGGACTCGCTGATTTTCCAACTTGGGTGGTTAGCGGACCTTGGCCGTGGTAACTTCACGGTCGCGGCGTCTTTTAGGAACCGTGGACTGTGGTGGGCTACCTTGGCAGTGAGGCCTGTGCCAGTTTTTTCATCCCCTGCGAGGACGGCGTTGATTGCGTTGCTTAGCCTAGTGGCTGCAGGCTGCAACAACTGCGGCGTCAATGAAGTCAGTTCAGCCGGGGACGTGACAGTCGGTGGTCGCTGGACGAAATCGTCCGACGAAGTAGAAAGCTACTTCTGCGAAGTTGAAAGCTGGCAGGGTGCGGCGAACGCGAACGGCGCGAGCTCTCGCGGTGCTGATTGCCAGACGGCTCGCGAGTTCTACGCTTTCTTTGATCACGACGGGAAGCGTTATAGGGCAAAGATCCAAGGCGCGCGCGTTGTCAGCCTGGGACGTCGCAGCGCCTGCATCGACATGTGACCTTTTTCCTCGATGTTCACGTCAGCAACGGGTCGATTGCGACCCAAAGTCACAGGTCTGCAAGCGGACATTTGCCAAGCCTTCCATAGCGGGCGCCCAATGTCAGGTCCGATCCCCTAAAACCCCGGCGTCCGGTCCGCGGCCAGCGGGATCGTCCAGTCCGCCCGCGACGGCATCTCCTCAAGAATCCATCGCGTCAGCCGCTCGTAGTGGGCGACAAAGCGCGCGACGGCGTCGTCATCCATGCCGCCCTCAGTGCGGGCGCGGAGCTTGTGTTCCTGCTCGGTGCGCCAGGCGCGGACGACCTCAAATCCCGGCGCCGCCAGCAGGACCAGCATGTCCAGCCGCTCAAACAGAGCCTGGTAAGGCCCCGCCAACTGCCGATCGACATATCGGCGCCAGCCGCCATCGGGATCCTCGTCGCGCTCGAGTCCGTTCACCGGGTCAACCAGTTCGGCCCTGGGCTGCGGCCGCGCGCCCACGCACCAGCCTTCAAGGATCACCACATCCAGCGGCCCCTCCACCTCGCGCCAGGCCGATTGCGGACGTCGCTCATCCGAGGCCTTGTCGAAGGCCGGCAGGGGCGTCACGCCCGGCAGGGCAAGGTGATCCAGCACCACGCAGGCCAGCGCCACGTCATGGGTGCCGGGCGGCCCGCGCACCGCCATCAGCGGATGCACCTTGCGCGCCAGCCAGGCCCGGGCCTCCCGGCTCAGGTAGAAGTCGTCCAGCGACAGGGTGACGGCCTTCAGGCCCTGCGTACACAGAATCGCCGTGACGGCCTCGGAGATCGTGGACTTCCCCGACCCCTGCGCGCCACAGAGACCCACAAAGACCGTTCGGCCCCGGGCGGCGCGCAAGCCTGCAGCCCGGGCCGCAAGCGGTCGGCAGACCCGGTCCAGGGTCGTCCTGAAACTCTCCGGCAGCCGCTCCCGCGCCAGGAACGCGGCAATGTCGTCCTCGGTCACCCGGCCAGCCTGGCGTAGGCGTCCAGACCGGCCCGGAGGTCGGCCATCAGCTCCTCCGGGTCTTCAAGACCGATATGCAGACGGATCAGCGGCCCCCCGTAGTCCTTCGCAAAGTTCCGGACCTTGAGTTGCGGCGCGCAGGAGATCGCCAGGCTCTCGAACCCGCCCCAGGAGAACCCCAGTCCGAACAGCTTCAACGCATCGAGAAACGCATCGACCGCTGCGTCAGGCGCCGGGTTCAGGGCAAAACTGAACAGCCCGCAGGCGCCCTTGAAGTCCCGCGACCAGATGGCGTGGCCCGGAAACTCCGGCAGGGCAGGGTGGTAAAGCGCTGCGACCTCGGGCTGGGTTTGCAGCCATCGGGCGATGTCCAGCCCGCTCTCACCGTGGCGCGCGAGCCTAACCGGAAGGGTCCGAAGTCCCCGAAGCATCGCGTAGGCGTCTTCGCCGGAGACAGCCCAGCCCATGTTGATGACGCCCTCCTCGAGCAGCCGGGCCAGACGTGGCTCCCGCGCCGCCGCAGAACCCATGAAGGTGTCGGAGTGCCCGGAGACATATTTCGTCAGCGCCTGGATCGAGATGTCGATCGCATGCTCCAGCGGCTTGAACAACAGGCCCGCGCCCCAGGTATTGTCGGTCGCCGTCAGGATGCCGCGCGCCCGCGCGAGTTCGGCGATCCTGGGCAGGTCCTGCATCTCGAAGGTGAGCGACCCGGGTGTTTCCAGAAAGATCAGGCGCACGGCCCCGGAGGCCCCGGCCACAAGGTCCTCGGGCGAACTCAAGGGGTCGTAGTAGGTCACCTTCACGCCAAAGCTTCGCAGCACATGATCACAGAACCGCCGGACGGGTTTGTAGACGTTGTCCGCCACCAGTATCTCGTCGCCGGCCTTCAGCACGGCGAGCAACGCGCCGGAGATAGCGGCCATGCCTGACGGGTAGAGGGTGACGCCGGACGCGCCCTCAAGCTCGGCAAGGGCAGCGCGCAGGCTGGCCTGGGCGGATAGGCCGGAGCGACCGTAGGTGACGTAGTTGTCGTCGTCGTAGAGAGACGCCGCCGTCGGCAAAAGGACCGTGGAGCCCTTCTGGATCGGCGGGCCAACGGTCTTGGCCAATGGGCCACTAAGGGCCCCGGCGCGGATCAAACGGGTTTCGTCGGACATGCGGGGTTGCGGGTGGGGGCGAGGCTGGCGAAAGTGCCGTTCCCCTTAGAACCCGAAGCGTCTCTGAATTTCAAGGAGTAGCAATGATCCGCAGTCTCGCGGCGATCACCGTTCTGGCCCTGGCCATGGCCGGATGCAGTCCGCCCAAGCCTGTGGAAAAGGCGCCTGCGGTCTCTCCGACGGCCGGCCCAGCGGCGGCGCCGATCGGCTATTCGCCGGCAAAGAGCCCGACCCTGGACGCGGTGCGCAAGCGTGGCGTCGTGCTCTGCGGCGTACATCCCGGCCTGCCCGGCTTCGCCCTGCCTGACCCGCGCGGCGAGTGGCGAGGGTTTGACGTGGACATCTGCCGGGCCGTGGCGGCGGCGGCTCTGGGCGACGCCAAGAAGGTGCGTTTCACCGTGATTGGTGGAGAGGATCGCTTCGGCGCCCTGAAGCGCGGCGAGATCGACATCCTGTCCCGCAACACCTCGGAGACCTTCGCCCGGGACGCCGGCCTCGGACTGACGTTCCCGGTCACCACCTACTATGACGGCCAGGGGTTCCTGGCCCCCAAGGCACTGGGGCTCAACAGCGCCGAGGAATTGGCCGGCGCCCGGATCTGCGTGCAGGCAAAAACCGCCAGCGCCGGCAACCTGGCCGACTTCTTCAGTGCGCGCGGCATGAAGTACCGCGAGGTCGTGGCCGCCTCCGAGGCGGAGGCCCGCAAGATCTATCAGACCGAGGGCTGCGACGCCTTCACCGCCGATGTCTCGGCTCTCGCGGCCACCCGCTCGTTGCTGGCCAATCCCGGCGCACATGTGATCCTGCCCAACGTGATCTCCAAGGAGCCGCTGGGACCCGTCGTCCGCCAGAACGATCCGGTGTGGGCCGACATCGTGCGCTGGAGCGTCTACGCCACACTGATCGCCGAGGAACTGGGCCTGTCGTCGCGCACCGTGGAAGAGGCCCGCGAGACCGCCACTGACCCCGAGACACGCCGCCTGCTGGGATTGGAGGGCGATCTCGGGCCGTTACTCGGCCTGCAGCCGGACTGGGCCTTTCAGGTGATCCGCCAGGTGGGCGGGTACCATGAGATCTTCCGTCGCGATCTGGGCGCCGATTCCGCGCTGCGCCTGGATCGCGGCCTGAACGCGCTGTGGTCAGCGCCGGAGCCGGGCCTGATGTACCCGCCGCCGATGCGCTAGGGTTCGGGCTCAATTCTAAGTCAATAATTCCAACAACATCCGCTCATCCCGGCGAAGGCCGGGAGGTGGATTCTCGTTTGAAGTGCAACAGGTGCTCGGAGAAGACCTCAACTGGGGTGCGGAAGTCCAGGCATTGTCGCGGGGTGTTGTTGAAGGCGACGACGGC
>NZ_JBIKNZ010000138.1:0-3325 GCF_044358365.1 Phenylobacterium sp.
TGGAAGACGCGGGCGCGGCAGCGATCATGCCGGCGGCGGCGCCGATTGGCTCCGGGCGGGGCATCCAGAATCTGCTGAACCTCGGCCTGATCATCGAACAGACCAAGGTGCCGGTGCTGGTGGACGCCGGGGTCGGTACGGCGTCGGACGCGGTGATCTCCATGGAGATGGGCTGTGACGCGGTGCTGATGAATACGGCCATCGCCGAGGCGAAGGACCCCATCCGGATGGCGCGGGCGATGAAACATGCGGTGATCGCGGGCCGCGAGGCTTTCCTCGCGGGGCGGATGGACAAGCGGATGTATGCGGACCCGTCGTCACCGAGGGCCGGGTTGATCTGAGGGGTGGGGGCTTGGTCTGCCTCCTCTCCCCCGAGACCCCGCTTGAGCGGGGGCGAAGAGAGGGAGAGGGTTGGGAGAGGGCCGGCTGGGCCAACTCTGATGTAGAGGCGACGGCCCACGAGCGTCGCCACGGCAGGCCCTCGACCTCCCATCGGCGGATGACGATTTCACGCACCGGCCCTCTCCCAACCCTCTCCCTCTCGGCGCTGCGCGCCCGGGGGAGAGGAGAAGAAACGCTGCGGCCTGGTCGCAGTTCTCAAACCTGGATCGGCCGACGTCAGGCGGAGCTGCGCCAGATGGACGGGCCGGCCAGCACGCCGGGTGTCGGCGAAATCGTGGGCGGCGGCCTAAAGCTAGCGGCGCCCAAGAGCTCGGATCGTCGGTTTCGTTGAGGGTGTTTGGCGATGACCGGGGGCGATTCCGGGTCGTCCGGCGTCAGCACCCCGGCCTTCACCAGCAGGGTGTCAGCGGCCAGATCGCGGCGCAGGCGGGCCATGGTGGTTTCCACGGCCTCGTGAACGGTCTCCGCGTCGAGATCTTCAGCTTCGAGAAGTTCGTCCAGCGCGTCCAGCGGCTCATCGGAATCGGCGCGTTCGTACTCGTTCCAGCCGACCCGCTCGGCGGTCGGGCGGGGCGGCGTTGGCGCAGATGCGCGTGTGGGTGAGGGGGGCTGGAGCGCGACAGCGTCGCGATGCGCCGCCTGCGCCAGCCGGAATTCCAGCGCCATCGTCTGGCGCACGGCCCGCGAGACGCGATGGAACGCCAGACCGATCTGGGCCTGGACCTGGATATCCGCGACCTGCAGCATGGCCTCGCCGAGCCGGCGCACCATGACCATGCCAACCTCGGCCAGTTCCGCCAGCACGCGGCCGTGCCGCTCGCGCATGTCGCTCTCGATGAACATGAACAAAATAAGAACATGAAATAAGTGGGGAGTCAAGTGTGCGACGCCGGCGGCGGGCCGCAGTGGCCTAGTAAGTGGGGACATCGCGTAATTGAGGTAGGCCCATCCAGACCTGAGGATACGAAGTCGGAGCGAGTGGATCGCGCTGCTTCAAGCAGGAGGATGGGCCTACCTCAATTACGCGATGTCCCTACTTTCGGCGCTGCAAAACCGAGGGACAAATCGATCTTGTCAGTCTGGTGGTTGGCACAGTTTTCACCGGTTCAACGCAACGAGCTTGGACGTCGGGTCAAAGAACAGCAAACCCCGCGCGCCGCAGACGAAAGAGATAGATCAGAAATAACGTAACGAACACCGCATCGCCGACGATCACGACAACCGCGAAATCCGATGTCCAGCCGCTGAGATACATCCATGCCAAGTTCATGGCGAACAGCGCCTTGCCGAGCCCGCCCATAAGCACGATGCCAGCGTGACGCTCGGGATTGCGCGCCACCAACAGAAAACCAAGCGCGTAAAGAAAAGACGTCACCCAAGCGCCTCGGTACACCGCGACCATAACGGGATCGGAAAGGTCGCGGCCGAACTCTTGGGCGAACATGCCCGATGGGTTCGCAATTCCAGGGATCGAACCGGCGAAGTTCCAAATGGCGGCGATCACGAAAAGCGCTTGGATGACGCGGCGCTCAGGCACAGCTAGGGTCGCAGGTTCTATTCGATCGTTCATCTGCGTATCTCCGTTTGAGTTGGCCGCTGCCTGATCCAGCGTTCAGAGCGGCAAAGGGGCCCAAGGCATCCGGTCACAAGAAGCTTGTCTTCGGACAGAAGGCGAAGGGATGCTGAAAACGTCTGGCCGGTGTCGGGGTTATAGACACGCCCGGAAGCCCACTTCGTCGCCTCTGACTGAAGGCCCCAGAGAATGCGGAGCCCGACGAGGGGCCGATTGCGCAAGCGGCGATCCGGATTGCGCGTATCCGTCGTCGCGCCCTCCGTTAATTCCGGATCGACCCAGACCAACGCACCGCACGGTGTGCTGTCTTCGCAGGCTGAAATTCTCACGAGGGCTTCGTGCGTCTGTGTGCGCCATGTGCCCGTGAGTTCCTCGAGGGACGCATACGCGTGCGCTTCAGGAGCGCTGAGCCCGAGCATCATGGTCAGCAGGCTGGCGGTCAACGAACGCATAGATCACCTTCATTTAATACATCGCGTGATACTTTAATATTCTCCCATGTCAAGGCATAGTGTTCCCATGATCGATGATGTCCCCGCTCGGCGTTCCCGAGGACGGCCGGCGCGCTCTGCCGCCCGCATCGAGGAGGTACGCAACAGCATCGCCGCAAGCGCATTCCGGCTGTTCCAAGAAGAGGGCTACGCGGCAGTCTCGATGCGGCGTCTGGCCGAAGAGGCCGGCTGCACAGTCAAGACGCTCTACGAATACTACGACCGCAAGATCGATGTGCTGCGCGATCTCTGGGCCCGCGTGTTCGGCGAATTGTTCGATCAGTTAGATGAAATCGCCGCCGCGCACCCTAACCCGGCAGAGCGATTGGAGGCCCTCGCACAAACCTATGTCGAGTACTGGCTCGCGAGGCGCGACCACTATTTCCTGGTCTTTATGTCCAGTGGTATCAGCCAGGCGGAGGTCAGCGTCTTCATTCGCGATGACCCGCTGATCTTGCGGTTCGGCATTATTCTGAGAGCCTTGGCTGAGGCGCTTGGCGTAGAGGCAACGGACCCGGCCGTCGCTGTCAAGGCGGACCTTTTGATGGCAGTCCTTCACGGCGTGGCGCACAACCAGATTACCATCTCCGCCTATCCGTGGACGCCTCCCCGGCAGCTCGTCAGCCAAGCTGTGAAGGCTCTGCTGCGGCCATAGGAAACCAGCTGCCAATGGACCGTCGAAATGAGGGCGCTACCGGATCGCTTTCATCCGATACGATTTGAGCGCCGCCGAGGTTAGGCTCAGGACCCATTGAAATGATTCCCAAGGCGGGGTTGGTCTGATTCACTGGCGGCGCATGGAGGCGTCGTCATGAGTGATTTGATCTGGTTGTCGCAGGCGCAGATGCGCCGGATTGAG
>NZ_JBIKNZ010000035.1:0-33648 GCF_044358365.1 Phenylobacterium sp.
ACATAAACTTCCATTGGGTCCATCCTCCTGTTTGAAGCAGCGCGATCCACTCGCTCCGACTTCGTATCTTCAGGTCTGGATGGGCCTACCTCAATTACGCGATGTCACTTCTTTTGGCGCTCGTCGATGAACGGCGACCTCAACGGCCCGTATAGGGCTTCGTAGTCGGCGACCACCCCCGTTAGTAGCAACGCCAGCTCCTTCGCTGACTGTGGACTCAAATGCAGAATGGCTACGGCAGTCGCCGCCACGCCATTAAGTCCGGCGGCGGTCACCATCGGAACAAGCTTGTTCGCAACGAGTACGACCTCTGTTCCAGATGACATTGCGCCGAAGTTGGCCACGGCGAACTCTGGCGCCTCTAGTGGAGCACCTGCCTCTGGTTGTTTTGCTTCTGACATGTCGCCCTCCGATAGCGCTTTTTGCGCCATCAGAGCGCGCAAGGCAACGCTACGCTTGCGGCTTCGGCACTTTCGGCTTCAACGGAGCGTGAGGCTTGTGCGGCGTGTTCACCCGGCGCCCAAGGGTTTCCTGAAAGCGCCGCTGTACGTCGCGCTCGTCATCGGTGAGCATCCGGTCCTCGGATTCGGAGGGCTTATCGGTCATGGCGGCAGAACCAAAACGAAGCGAAGCCGAAATATACACCGCTTTGGGCGAAATGCTCGTGAAGTGGAATCACGTTGAAAGCCTGATGCGCTTCCTTGTGGTCTGGCTGTACGGCCTAGGTGACAAGGGCGACATACTCACCGCCCACATGGGCAACACGACATTAGCCGATGCGCTCACGACGCTTACGACGGAGTTTGGAGACGAAACACTCAAACCTCACATTCTCCACTTCGTCGCCTACGTCGACCGCGTTCGCGCCTACCGGAACTACTATGCCCACGGCATTACAATAGTCGGATTCATTGATACTGGCGAACCCGTTGGCGCTCTCCAGCAAATGCAAGCACGAGGGCAACTGACACTAAGCCAAGAGCAGATTACTGTGGCAAAAATCCAGGCGGTCACCGAGATGTGCCAAGTCGCTTCACGCTACGGTTCGGCTATCTCGGCGCACATCATGAGGGATCAGGATTTTCCGATACCGCAAACGCTGCGGCTTTCATTGCAAGATAAACCGCAGTTGCCTGCCCAACTGACGAAGCCCCGGCTAAATCTGCGAGAGTACCGACGCCAGCACTCAGCATCGCAGGAGTGATGTTAACGTCAGAAATAGCGCCAGCGTCTTCGAAGATGGAGAGTTAGCTGAAGAGGGCAACTTGCAATTTCTGCAAATTGCTCGGTCCACCAAGCCCGTCGCTATCTACAGTTTGTCCGATGCATTCCCGGTCGGATGTGATGGCGCTTGCAATCATCCAGTTGTGCTTGCTGCATAATGCGCGGCATCCGGCGGGATGAGCGGTGTTGAGTACGGAACCCTAACGCCCGCCCGTCGATCCAAACCCGCCCGCGCCGCGCGCGGTGTCGTCCAGGCTCTCGACCTCGACCCACGCGGCCTGCACCACCGGGGCGATCACCAGTTGGGCGATGCGGTCGCCGCGGCGGATGATGAAGTCTTCCGGGCCATGGTTGATCAGGATCACCTTCACCTCGCCGCGATAGTCCGCGTCGATGGTGCCGGGACTGTTCAGACAGGTGATCCCGGACTTGAACGCCAGGCCCGAGCGCGGCCGAACCTGGCCCTCGAAGCCCTCCGGCAGGGCGAAGGCCAGCCCGGTGGGCACGGCGAAGCGGTCGCCGGGGTGCAGGGTCAGGGGCGCGTCGTCCGGCACCGCCGCCCGCAGGTCCATGCCGGCCGCCTGGCTGGTCTCATAGGCCGGAAGCGGCAGGCCCTCGGCGTGGGGCAGCCGGGTGATCGGGATTGACGGGCCCATCACTGAAAAACCTCTGCCATGCGCGCGGCCAGTTTGCGGGCCACCTCGGACTTGTGGACCCGTTCCCAGCGCTCGATCCCGGAGGCCGAAACAATGGCCACGGCGTTGTCGTCGCCGCCCATGGTGCCCGCGATACTCACGTCATTGGCGACGATCCAGTCGCAGCCCTTGCGGGCCAGTTTGGCCTGGGCATGAGCCTCGACGTTGTCGGTCTCGGCGGCGAAGCCCACCACCAGTTTCGGGCGGTGCGCGCCCTTCGACAGGGCGGCCAGGATGTCGGGGTTTTCCACGAGGATGATCGCGGGCGGGCCGCCGGCCCCCTTCTTGATCTTGGCCGCGCCGACCGCCTCGGGGCGCCAGTCCGCCACCGCCGCCACGCAGACCGCGATATCGGCGGGCAGGGCCACCTCGCAGGCCGCCAGCATCTCGCACGCGGTCTCGATCTCGATCCGCCGCACACCGGCCGGCGCCGCCAGGGCGGTCGGCCCGCTGACCAGCGTCACATCCGCACCCAGCTCCGCCAGAGCTGCAGCGATAGCATAGCCCTGCTTGCCGGATGAGCGGTTGGTGAGCAGGCGGACCGGATCGATGGGCTCGGCGGTGGGCCCTGCCGTCACGATCACCCGCTTGCCGGCCAGCGGACCGGGCGCGGCCCCGTCCAGCATCGTCTGGATGGCGGCGAAGATCCCGGCAGGCTCGGCCATGCGGCCCGGGCCGAACTCGCCGCAGGCCATGGCCCCCTCGTCCGGTCCGACGAAGCGCACGCCGTCGGCCTTCAGCGTCGCCAGATTGCGCCGGGTGGCAGGGTGGTTCCACATGCGGACGTTCATCGCCGGCGCCATCAGCACCGGCTTGTCGGTGGCCAGCAGGGTGGTCGTCGCCAGATCGCCCGCCAGCCCCTGCGCCGCCTTGGCCATCAGGTCGGCCGTGGCCGGCGCCACCACCACCAGGTCAGCCGAGCGGGAAAGCTGGATGTGGCCCATCTCGGCCTCATCCGTCAGGGAGAACAGCTCCGAATAGACCTTGTCCTCCGCCAGCGCCGAGAGGCTGAGCGGGGTCACGAACTGGGCGCCGGCCTGAGTCAGGATCGGACGCACGCCGATGCCCGCCTTGCGCAACAGCCGCGTCAGCTCCAGCGCCTTGTAGGCCGCGATCCCGCCGCCCACGATCAGGAGAATCCGCTTTTCACTCAAGGCCAGACGCCCTTTCAAACGAGGCTTCGCTTTAAGCCATGAAAGGGGACTCGACAAACCCGGCGGTATGTGTTCATTTTTTGTTCTTGCTCAGCCTCAGTGGGAGAACAGACATGGCTGGTATGAGAATGGTTTTGCTGGCGGCTGCGGCTGGCCTCTTCCTGGCGGGCTGTGACAATGGCCCTTCGGCCGTGTCGCAGAAGCAGGCCGCAGGAACCCAGATGGCGACGAACAGTCAGTCGTTCGTCTCTGACACGGGCCGTGGCGGCGACGAGGCCGATGCGCCGCAGGTGGATCGCCGCAACGACGAGGTCAGGCTGGTGGATGGCAAGCCGATGTGGTCGGCCAGCCGGCGCTATTCGGCCGAGGAGAACGCCGAGCGCGCCTTCGCCCGTAACGGCGCAGACTTTGGCGCGGACAACGTGGGCGAGTTTGTCCAGACAGCCCACAATTTCGTGGCCAATCCGCCCCGGGGCACCCTCACCTACTCACGCCGCAACGGCGATCGGCTGATGTACGATCCCAAGGGCAATGTCTTTGCGGTCGCCAGCAAGGCCGGCGCGCCCCGCACGATGTTCAAGCCCGACGACGGCATGGCCTATTGGGAAGAGCAGAAGGCGCGCGAAAGTCGCCGCCAGACCGCCGGCGCAAACCGCGAGCGCGCAGGTCGCGAGGACAGCTAGTACGTGTATTTTAACTAAACACTACTTTGGATAGACAATTACACAGCCAGCTATTCACCCTGATTGTGTGAAATTGGGCTGTCTATCTAATCAGATCAATCCGGATGAAGCGGAGCGGTTCTAGAAGAGCAGGGCGGCCAGCAGAAAGGCCGCCCCCGCAACCGCCGCGCCCATCGCAAACCAGCGCAATCCGCCCGCAGGTCTGACGACCGGCTGCGCCTCCACCGGCGCCCGGGCCATCCGGGCGATATTGCGGATCGCGGTCTCGGCCTCACCGGCGAACCGCTGGATTCGGGTGACGGGCGACAGCTCCCGCGCAATCCAGCGTTTCACCACCGGCTCGGCGGCGGCCCAGATGTCGTGCTCGGGATCGATGCGCCGGGCGACGCCCTCGACGGTCATCATGGTCTTCTGCAGCAGCACCAGCTCGGGCCGCAGGTGCATCTCGTAGAGGGCGGTGATCTCGAACAGCTGGGTCAACACCCGGCTCATGGAGACGGCGCTCGCGCTGCGTCCGAAGACCGGCTCCCCCACCGCCCGCAGCGCCTGGGCAAAGGCCGCAACGCTGTGACGGGCGGGCACATACCCGGCATCGAAGTGGACCTGGGCCACGGCCATGTAATCGCGCCGCAGAAACCCCCAGAGGATCTCCGCCAGGTACCGCCGCTCCGGGGCGCCCAGCCGACCGATGATCCCGAAATCCACCGCATGGAGGCGATCGGGCGCTGCGGCGAACAGGTTGCCCTCGTGCAGATCGGCGTGGAACACCCCGTGATCCAGCGCCTGGGCCAGGAAGGCGCGGGTCAGATTGTCGGCCAGGGCCTTGCGATCGAGCCCTGGCTGCTCCAGCGCCGCCGGGTCGGAGAGCGCCATGCCCTCGGCCCAGGCCATGGTCAGGCACCGCTTGCCGACGCCGTCCCAGACCACCTTGGGCGACGACATGTAGCCGTCCCGCGCCATCACCTCGGCGAGCTCATCCGCGCCCGCCGCCTCAAGCCGCAGGTCGAGCTCCAGCTCGGTGGCCCGGATCACGGTCGCCGCCAACGCCTCGGGCTCAAGCCGCCGCGCCAGGGGCCACCAGAAGGCGATCAGCCGGGCCACCAGGGCCAGGGCCTCCGAGTCCTCCGCGACGCGGCGCTCAATCCCCGGCCGCAACACCTTCACCGCCACACGCCGGCCATCCAGGAGCGTGGCGTCATGCGCCTGCGCCAGGGATGCGGCGGCCACCGCAGGGCCAAAGGTCTCGAACACCGCCTCGACCGGCCTTCCGAGTTCGCGCGCGACCTCTGCCTTTGCCTCAATCAGCGGAAAGGCGGGCAACCGGTCCTTCAGTCGACCCAGGTCCTCCGCGAAGACGGGACCGCAGATGTCGCCGCGCGTAGACAACAACTGGCCCACCTTGATGGCCACCGGCCCCAGCGTCTCCAGCGACCTGGCCATGCGCTCGCCGGGTCGCCCTGCGCGCTGCGATGCGAACAGCCGAAGCCCCCGGGCGACCGCACCCAACGCCGACGGATAGTAGGCGTCACCCTCCCGGGGAAGCAGCGCATCATGGCGGATCAGCGTCCACCCGGCGCCGAACAGCCGAATGTAGGCGCCCAGCGCGGCCATCGGCGGCTAGATCGCCCGCGCGGTGTGGAGAGCCGCGACACCGGCGGTGAAGTTGGTCCAGCCGGTTTGCGAAAACCCGGCCTCGGTGATCATGCGCGCAAAGGTCGCCTGATCCGGGAACCGCCGGATGCTCTCCACCAGATACTGATAGGAAGCCCGGTCTCCCGCCACCCGCGCCCCGATCTCCGGGATTACAGCAAAGGAGTAGGCGTCATAGGCTTTGCGCAGGGCCTCGGTGACCGGCCGCGAGAATTCCAGGCAAAGGAACCGGCCGCCCGGCTTCAGCACGCGGCGCGCCTCGCGCAAGGCGCCGGGAATGTCGGTGACATTGCGGATCCCGAAGCTGATGACATAGGCGTCAGCTGCAGCATCAGGCAAAGGCAGGCGCTGGGCGTCGCCGACCGACCAGGTGATTTCCGGCATCCCGCCCCGCTCACGTCCGGCGGCGACCATTTCGGCGTTGTAGTCGATCACGAATATCTTCGCGTCAGCCCCTCCCCGGCGCAGCTGCGCGCGCCGCGCCAGCCGGGCGAACCGACGGGCCATGTCGCCAGTGCCGCCGGCGCAATCGATGATGGTTTCGCCAGGCTGCGGGTTGAGCCGCGCTGCGGTGGCGTCCTTCCACAGGCGATGCACGCCCGCGCTCATCAGATCATTCATCAGATCATAGCGACCGGCCACGCGGTCAAAGACTCCACGCACCAGGCCGGATTTCTCGGCGGCGTCCACATCGCGAAAGCCGAAGGTGGCGGAAGGTCCCGTCATAGCGGATGCTCTTAGCGTCCAAGCTCTTGGCGCGCCAGCGATGCCGTGCAAAGCCAGCCCGTCATGCCGGAATTACCTGAAGTCGAGACCGTGCGACGGGGACTGGCCCCCGTTCTTGAGGGCGTACGCCTGTCCCGCGTTCTGGCGCGACGCCCCGACCTGCGGTTCCCGTTGCCGCCGGATTTCGTCCAGCGCCTGACCGGCGCCACAATCCTGCGGCTCGATCGCAGGGCCAAGTACCTGTTGGGACGGCTGGATCGGGACGAAACCCTGGTGATGCATCTGGGCATGAGCGGTCGCTTTGACATCAGCCGGGCGGAGGGCCAGACCCGCCCCGGCCAGTTCCACAGTACTGTGGCGCCGGACGCAAAACACGCCCACATCGTCTTCGAGACCGAGGCAGGCGATAGGGTGACCTACTACGATCCCCGCAGGTTTGGTTACATGGCGCTGATCGGTACCGCCACTCTGGACCAGCATCCCTGGTTTGCGGGCCTCGGCCCCGAGCCGCTTTCCGACGCATTCGATGCCGCCCGCCTGCTGAAGGTCTTTGCCGGACGGACGCAGGGTCCCAAGACCTTGTTGCTCGACCAGCGGACCGTGGCCGGACTTGGCAACATCTATGTATGCGAGGCCCTGAACCGGGCCCGGATCTCCCCGTTCAAGCCGGCGGGTCAGGTCTCCGCCGCGCGCCTTGCGGTGCTGGCTCCGGAGATCAAGGCTGTCCTTGCGGAGGCCATCGCCGCCGGCGGTTCGACCCTGCGCGACTTCGCCCAGACCGATGGCGCCCTCGGCTACTTCCAGCACAGCTTCCGGACCTATGACCGCGAGGGCGAGCGCTGTCGCAATGACGGCTGCACGGGGACCATAGGCCGCGAGATTCAGGCAGGACGATCCACTTTCTTTTGCCGCAAGTGCCAGCGATGAGGCTGCGCGCTGCAGTCCTGGCCGGCCTGCTCCTGTTGGCTGGCCCAGCCCTGGCCGAGCCGCCGGTCTGGATCGTGCGAGATGCCGACTCAGAGATGCTGCTGTTTGGATCGGTTCATGTCCTGCCGCCCAACCTTCGCTGGCGGCCCGCCGCGCTGGATCTGGCGCTGAAGGACGCCGATGATATCTGGTTTGAACTCCCGGTGGATGAGGCGACCTCACAGGAAGTTGCGCAACTGGCGGCCCGCAACGGCACCTTGCCGCCAGGCCAGTCCCTGTTCGGCCTGCTCACGCCAAAAGACGCCGCACGGCTGGTGCAGATCGCGAGCGACCATGGCGTCAATCCCCAGGCTCTGGATCGCCTGAAACCCTGGCTCGCCGAAGTGGCCCTGGCCTCAGCCCTATACGGAAAAGAAGGGGCCGCCCCGGAACACGGCGTGGAGGCCACCCTCGCCGCTGCCGTGCCGCCAGCGGTCAGTCGGCGAGCCCTGGAAAGTCCCGCCGAACAGATCGCGCTTTTCAGCGACACGCCGATGGCCGACCAGATCGCATCGCTGCTGGGATCGATGGTCGAGATCGAGACGGATCCGGATACCTTCACCGATCTGCTGAGCGTCTGGATGGCCGGAGATGTTAAGGGCCTGGCCCATGAGACCATGTCCCTGCGCGAAGCATCGCCTGAGCTCTTCAAACGTCTGGTCACCTTGCGCAACGCCGCCTGGACGCGTCAGCTCGACGTGCGGTTGAAAGGCCACGGCCACACAGTCGTCGTAGTGGGCGCTGGCCACCTGGTCGGCGAGGACGGCGTGCCCGCGCGTCTGCGCGCCCTTGGCTATTCGGTCACGGGGCCGTAATCGGACGGTTTCAGCCCACGGAGCCATCATGTCCTACGAAACCCTGATCGTTGAGACCCCCAGCGCGGGCGTAACCCTGATCCGGCTGAACCGGCCTGAGGCGCTGAATGCCCTGAATAGTCAGTTGCTGGGTGAACTGTGCCTGGCTCTCGATGCTGCGGAAAGCGACACAATGGTCCGCTGCCTGGTGCTCACAGGCTCAGATCGCGCCTTCGCGGCGGGCGCCGATATCAAGGAAATGTCGGATAGGTCCTACGCCGAGATGTTTACCAGCGACATGTTCGGACCTGTTGCTCGTCGGATCGATAGCTTCCGCAAGCCGATCATCGCCGCAGTTTCGGGCTTCGCGCTGGGCGGCGGCTGCGAATTGGCCATGCTGTGTGACTTCATCATCGCATCAGAGACCGCGCGGTTTGGCCAACCCGAGATAAATCTTGGCGTGATGCCCGGCATCGGCGGTACCCAGCGCCTGCCGCGTGCAGTGGGTAAATCCAAGGCCATGGACATGATCCTGACCGCCAGAATGATAGACGCCGCCGAAGCCGAACGCGCGGGCCTGGTTTCCCGCGTAGTGGCCGCCGACAAGTTGATGGATGAGGCGCTGGCCGCTGCAGCAAAGATCGCGTCGCAATCGCCGCTGGCCGTCATGATGAACAAGGAACTGGTGAACGCCGCTTTCGACACTACCCTCACCACCGGTGTCGCCGTCGAACGGCGGCTGTTCCACTCGCTCTTCGCCTTCGAGGATCAGAAGGAGGGCATGGCCGCCTTCATCGACAAGCGGAAGCCCGGATTCACCGGCAAGTGACTGACACCAAGCGCCATTGACCGCCCTCATCCCTTTCAGTATATCCGCGCCTCCAATTTCGCCCGCCGGCCAACCGGCGGGTGCTACCTGTTTTGAGAGCAGTCCCTAATGGCCAACACGCCCGGCTCCAAGAAGGCGGTCCGCAAGATCGCTCGCCGCACCGAAGTCAACACCGCCCGTCGCTCACGCGTGCGCACCTTCCTGCGCAAGTTTGATGAGGCCGTGACCTCAGGCGACGCCGCCGTGGCCAAGGACGCCTTTGTGAAGGCCCAGTCCGAGCTGATGCGCGCCGTCACCAAGGGCGTGGTTCACAAGAACACCGGCTCGCGTAAGGTCTCTCGTCTTGCCGCGCAGCTCAAGAAAATGTCTGTCGCCTGACACCGTCGCGGCGTTGGGCCATCGGCCCTCCGCAACATTGGAATCTTCAATAAGCAGCGCCCTCCCGGCGCTGTTTTTTTGGGCGATTGGCGCCGGCCTCCTGCGTCAAAATGTCAGTGCCCGGACCCTACTGAAGTCGCCACAAAGCCCTTTTCCTTGGCGCCAAAAGGGTCCGCTTCATGTCAACGAAAATTTCGCTCGACGGACACAAGAATCACCGTTGACCCCCCCCAGTCCGACAGTAGTGTCGGTCTTCTAACAGGCGCCTTGGACCTGATCCCGGCCTCAAGCGGGACACCGGCGGAGCACATGCATCCGCCGCCAGAGAACCTGTTTCTGTAGAACAAGATACGTGGTTGGGCGGTTCGGGACCCCGGCTTGTCGACAACCATGGGCGCGATAGAGGTTTCTGGACATGACGAGTGGGGGGGCTGCGGGAGCCATAGCAAGCGCACCGGCATCGGCCGTGTGGAGCAAGACGTGCCAGGTTCTCAGGCGTGAACTGGGCGACGCGACGTTCGGGTCATGGCTCGGCCAGGCCGCGCTACGGGAATCCGGTGACGAAGTGTGCGTAGTTGCGGCCACGGGCGTTGCCCGCGACTGGATTCGCAACAACGCCTGGCGTCGTATCGGCGAACTGTGGGCACAAAATGACCCGATGGGCCGTCGGCTGGATCTGAAATCTCGGCTTGACCTGGACAACACCCCGGCGCCGGTCGTCAGGGCCGCTGTTTCGGCGGAGGTCGTGGAGGTCGAGATCGACGCCGTGGCGCCCGTCGTCGCTCGCCAGGGCCGCCTGCAGGGCCTCCAGGAACGTTTCGCCTTCGACAGCTTCGTGTCAGGGCCTTCGAATGAATTCGCCTTTGCTGTGGCGCGGCGGGTGGCTTCCTGGGCAGACGGGCACTTCAACCCGGTCGTCTTTCACGGGCCCTATGGCTTCGGAAAGACCCACCTTCTCAATGCCGTGGCCTGGGAGGCCATGCGCACACAGCCCGGAAAGCGGGTTGTGTACCTGTCCGCCGAGCGGTTCACCTCGACCTTTGTGAAGGCGCTTCAGGACAAGCAGACACAGGCTTTCAAGGAAGAGCTTCGCAACGCCGACCTTCTCCTTATCGACGACGTCCATTTCGTGGCCGGCAAGACGCAAACCCAGGAGGAACTGTTCCACACCCTGATCGCCCTGGTGGAGGATGGTCGCCGCGTGGTTCTGACGGCCGATCGTTCGCCCAATGAGCTGTCGGAGATGGAACCTCGCCTGCGGTCCCACCTGCAAGCCGGGTTGGTCTGCGGGATCGAACCCGCTGACCGGACGCTCAGACTGGGCATTCTGGAGCGCAAACTGCAGACGTTGGCGCGCCAGGGTGGCTTCCATCCTGCCGCCCGCGCAGAAGTGCTGCAGTTCCTGGCCGACCGCTTCACCGACAGTGTCCGCGAGCTGGAAGGCGCCCTGAATACCCTGGTGGCCCGCGTCGGCGGCGATATCGCCCGCCTGACCCTGGACGAGTCCCAGGCCATCCTGCGCCCCCATCTGTCGGTCAGCGAACGCAAGGTGACCGTCGACACCATCCAGAAGGTTGTGGCCGAGCACTACGCCCTGAAGCAGGCGGACCTACTGTCCGAACGCAGGGCGCGCGCCATCGCTCGTCCGCGCCAGGTGGCGATGTGGCTGGCCAAACAAATCACCACGCGGTCGCTGCCGGATATCGGCCGGCGCTTTGGTGGGCGCGACCACACCACGGTGCTGCATGCAGTGCGCCGGATCGAGTCCCTGAAAGCGGACGATCCTGTCCTGGCGCGCGACGTGGACATGCTGTTGCGCAAGCTGCGCGGCTGAGTTTGCAGCCACGAGGGACGGACGCGCCAAAATGCTCTAGGGTAGGGGTACCCGCACAACGGCGGACCCATCCGAAAAGCCTCATATGCGCGATCTCAAGGGCTCTGCCCTAACCGACCGGCTTGCCGCGGCGGCGGAGGCCAAGGCCGCCCTGCTGGCGAAACTCAAGCCGAAGCCTACCGTCGTCGATCCTCTGTTCGCCGAGCGTGAGGCCATGAAGGCGGCCGACCTGCGGGCAGTACGCGCCGCCCGCGAGGTCGACAAAGCGTTGGCGCGTCAGGTCGTGCTGGATCGCGCCGCTGCTGTAGAGGCCGACGCTGCTGCGGCCGAGGCGGCTGAGCTGGCAGGCAAGCGCGGGGCGCGTAAGGAGCGCAAGCAACTCAGCAAGGAAGAGGCCAAGGCCAAACGGGACGCCAAGTACGCGGCTCGCAAGGCGCGCTGACCCCTTCCGCCCGACAAAACAGGGGCGGCTGCATCGCTGCAGCCGCCCCTGTTCAGTTCAGGCCAGACGAACCGCGCTTTACGCGTCAGCGCCTTCGGTCTGCTTGGACGACAGGTCCTCGCCGGTCTCCTGGTCGACGACCTTCATGGAGAGGCGGGTCTTGCCGCGGTCGTCGAAGCCCAGCAGCTTCACCTTGACCGACTGGCCTTCGGTGAGAACGTCCGAGACCTTGTTCACGCGCTCGTTGGCGATCTGGCTCACGTGAACCAGGCCATCCTTGGCGCCGAAGAAGTTCACGAAGGCGCCGAAGTCGACAACCTTCACGACCTTGCCTGTGTAGATCGCGCCCACTTCAGCTTCCTGGGTGATCGACTTGATCCAGGTCTTGGCCGCATCGATCTTGGCTTGGTCGGCGGCCGCGATCTTGATGGTGCCGTCTTCGCCGATGTCGATCTTGGCGCCGGTTTCGGCGGTGATCTCGCGGATCACCTTGCCGCCCGTGCCGATCACTTCGCGGATCTTTTCCACCGGAATCTTGATGGTCTCGATCTTGGGTGCGTATTCACCCAGCTCCTGGCGCGGCGCTTCCATCGCCTTGTTCATCTCGCCAAGGATGTGATCACGCCCGCCTTTGGCCTGAGCCAAAGCCTGCTTCATGATCTCTTCGGTAATGCCGGCGATCTTGATGTCCATCTGTAGCGACGTGATGCCGTCGGCGGTGCCGGCGACCTTGAAATCCATGTCGCCGAGGTGATCTTCGTCACCCAGGATGTCGGACAGGACCGCGAAGCCGTCGCTTTCCAGGATCAGGCCCATGGCGATGCCGGAGACCGGCTTCTTCAGGGGCACGCCCGCATCCATCAGGGCCAGCGAGGAGCCACAGACCGAGGCCATCGAGGACGAGCCGTTGGACTCGAAGATCTCGGAGACAAGGCGGATCGTGTAGGGGAAGTCCTCGTAGGCGGGCAGCATCGGACGGATCGCCCGCCACGCCAGCTTGCCGTGGCCGACTTCGCGGCGGCCCGGCGCGCCCATGCGGCCTGTTTCCCCGACCGAGAAGGGGGGGAAATTGTAGTGCAGCATGAACTTTTCGTAATACTTACCTTCCAGCGCGTCGATCATCTGCTCGTCGTCGCCGGTGCCCAGGGTTGCGACCACCAGGGCCTGGGTTTCACCGCGGGTGAACAGCGCCGAGCCGTGTGCCCGGGGCAGGACGCCCACTTCGCCGACGATCTGGCGCACCTGGTCGACCTTGCGGCCGTCGATGCGGATGCCGGTGTCCAGGATGTTGCGACGCACGACGTCGGCTTCCAGTTCCTTGAAGACGCCGCCCAGCTTGTCAGCGCCGATGCCGTTCGGATTGGCGTCGGACTTGCCGAACTTTTCGCTCGCCTTGGCCTTGGCCTTGCCGACCGCGTCCTGACGCTGGCCCTTGGCGACGATCTTGTAGGCCGAGGCCAGATCCTTGCCGATCAGCTTCTTGACGTCAGCCTTGATGGCGTCGGTGTCGTCCGGGGTGAAATCGAAGGGTTCCTTGGCAGCGTGCTCGGCCAGCTCGATGATCGCCTGGATGACGGGCTGCATGCCGGCGTGAGCGAACATCACCCCCTTGAGCACTTCTTCCTCGGTCATTTCCTGGATCTCGGACTCGACCATCATCACGGCGTCGTCGGTGCCGGCGACCACCAGGTCCATCCGGCTTTCCTTCATCTCGTCCAGCGTCGGATTGAGGATATACTCACCGTCGACGAAGCCCACGCGGGCGCCGCCGATCGGGCCCATGAACGGCGCGCCGGAGATCACCAGGGCGGCAGACGCGGCCACCAGGGCGACGATATCGGGGTCATTCTCGAGGTCGTGGGCCAGCACCGTGGTGACGACCTGGACTTCGTTCTTGAAGCCCTTGACGAACAGCGGGCGGATCGGACGGTCGATCAGGCGGCTGGTCAGGGTTTCTTTCTGGCTGGGCGCGCCTTCGCGGCGGGGGAAGCTGCCGGGGATCTTGCCGGCGGCGTAGAACTTTTCCTGATAGTTGACGGTGAGCGGGAAGAAGTCCTGACCGGGCTTCGCGCTCTTGGCGTAAACGGCGGTGGCCAGAACCATGGTCTCGCCGTAGGTGGCCAGGACAGCGCCGTCAGCCTGACGGGCCATGCGGCCTGTTTCGAGGGTGAGGGTCTTGCCGCCCCACTCGATGGTCTTGCGTCTGATTTCGAACATTTTGCTTCTTTCTCAGTCCCCGGGCGTATTCCCGGCGGGCGCGGACAGCGATCGGACTTTCCGAATCCTCTCCAGTGAACAGGCGGAGTGAGGGACTTCCCTCGGCGTATGAATGGGCCCGTACGGAGCCCGGCGCTGCATCAATCCACCGGCCTGTCGCGGGGAGCGGCGAAAACACGAGAACCCGCCCGCCTGACCAAACAGCCAGGGAGCGGTTAGCAGATCAGACCTTAACGGCGCAGGCCGAGGGTCTCGATCAGCTTCTGATAGCGGTCCGGACTGGACTTCTTCAGGTGGTCCAGGAGCGACCGGCGAGCCGAGACCATCTTGAGGAGGCCGCGGCGCGAGTGGTTGTCCTTCTTGTGCGTCTTGAAGTGTTCGGTGAGGTTCGCAATCCTTTCGGACATGATCGCCACCTGAACTTCAGCGCTGCCCGTGTCCGCTTCGCCGCGGGCATGGGACTTGATGACTTCGGCTTTACGTTCTGCCGTGATCGACATCGGGTTTCTCCGCTCTTCAAAGGTTGAAGACACGCGAGGGTTCGAGCCGTCCCGCACGCATCTCGCAGAGCGCCACCATTGTTCCCCCCGACGTCGCCGAAACGGTGCGTGAGCCGGGTTTGAGCCTGGCCTTGACCGCTTCCACCTGTCGGGGAACGAGAACGATGGATCGTCCCTGCTTCAATCGGAAGGCGTCTTCATCGGTAACGGCCAGCGCCGGGATGTCGTCCAGCGCGGTCGAAACCGGAAGCAATGCCTCCGAGTGGCGGGCCTCATACTCCAAATTCTCAAGGAATTCCAGTGTCACTGCGTTTTCTTCAGTGAACTGTCCTACGCGGGTGCGGCGCAGGTCGCTGACATGACCGCAGGCGCCCAGGGCCAGCGCCAGATCGCGGACGATCGCGCGGACGTAGGTGCCCTTGCCGCACTCGATCTCCAGGGTGATATGGTTGGCGTCTCCCGGCTCACTCTGAACGGTCGCGATACGGGCGGCGTGCACCGTCACCTTGCGCGACTCCATCTCCACGACCTCTCCCGCGCGGGCCAGGTCATAGGCGCGCTCGCCGTCGATCTTGATGGCCGAGTAGATAGGCGGCACCTGATCGATCTCGCCCACAAACTGCGGCAGCGCAGCCTCGACTTCGGCCACTGAGGGCCGGACCTCTGACTCGGCGATAACCTCACCCTCGCGATCCAGGGTGGCGGTTGTGCGGCCCCAGGCGATGGTGAAGCGATAGGTCTTGTCCGCGTCCATCAGAAACGGAACCGTCTTGGTGGCCTCTCCCAATGCGATCGGCAGCACCCCGGTGGCCAGGGGGTCGAGCGTGCCTGCATGGCCCGCCTTCTGCGCGTCGTAAAGCCAGCGGACCCGGCTCACCGCGTTGGTCGATCCCAGATCATAGGCCTTGTCGAGGTTCACCCAGCCCGAGACCGCCTGGCCCTTGCGGCGACGCCCCATCAGTCGGCGTCCTTCCAGCTATCCGAAGGCTCGTCCGGCGTCAGGTCCTGGCGCACCCTGGGGTCGTCGAACAGTCTGGCGATGCGCTCGGCCTCGAGGAAAGTGTCGTCATGCCGGAAGTGCAGTTCAGGCGTGAAGCGCAGCTCGATAGCCCGGCCCAGATGACCCCGGATGAAACTCTTGTGCCGATTGAGCGCCTTGATCACCGCCTCGTGGTTTTCACCGCCCAGAGGCTCGGCGAAAACGGTGGCATGCCTGAGGTCCGGCCCCATCCGCACCTCGGCCACGGTCACCGAAACCCCGGCCAGTACCGTGTCGTTGATCGTGACTTCGCGAAAGATATCCACCAGGGCGTGACGCACCAGCTCTCCAGCGCGCAATTGGCGCTGCGACGGCCCGGCGGGCGTGCGGGGTTTGTCAGGTTTGCGGGGGGCCATCTTCGTCCTCGGTCGCCTGGCGGACGGATCGGACGCCGCGCGCAGGAAAGCGCGGGCTTCTAGGGCATCAAGGGCCGGGAGTCACGCCCCCGTCCGTTCCCTGAAAAACTGGATCACCCGCTGTTCGGCCGCCTTGGTCGGCCCCTCCTCCTTAAGATGCAGGGTCAGCACCGAGTGGGGTGGGATGAAGGCCGGTTTGGCGTCGGCGTCTTCCAGTTCTATGGACTCGAAGCGGTCGCCGAACTCACGCCGATAGGTCTCGAAACGGGCGTCTGGAACCAGGGTGTCGCTTTTGAACCTCAGGCCGATAACCGAAAGGTCCTCATCGGCGAGACGGCTCTTCACGCAGGCGATTTCTGCGGGGGAAAGGCCGATCTGGCCGGATGGCTTAGGACGCTTGCCCGCGATCGGCAATGAGGGCTGTGACAGCACCGGCGCCACGACGCTGGGGTCGGTCATCATCGCCAGCGCAAATCCACCGGTGAAACACATGCCCACCGCGCCCACGCCCTTGCCGCCGCACTCCGCCAGGGCCTGGCGGGACAGCGCCTTCAGCCAGTCGACCACCGGGCTTGATCGGTCACCGCGCCAGACATGGAACTCACGCCGGATGCAGAGCACGCCCAGTGCGGTGGTCAGAGCGTAAGCCTTGCCTGCGGGCTTGCCGGGAACTCCGAACAGGCTGGGACAGAACACCGTCATGCCTGCCGCCGCCACCCGATCGGCGAACTGCACCACGAGAGGATGCAAGCCCGGCATCTCGTGCATGACGATGACCGCAGGTCCCGATCCGCGCCGGTACACAGGAAAGGTCCGCCCCTCGTGCGTGAAGTCGAATGTCGTGTAATCGGCCAGCGCCGCCTCGTAGCCCATGGCTATTCCCCGGTTATCCCGCCCAGCTTAGGCTGATCGCGGCTACAGACGCAGCATGGAAAGTTCGCCGTCAAAGCCGGAAAGTCGCCAGCGTCCGTCCGGGGCCCGGGTGAAGGACATCAGGCAGGGTCCGGTCTTATCCTTGACCGCACAGACCCGTCCGTCCGGCAGTCGGCGCAGCGTTGCGGAGATAGCAAGCGGGCCCGGAATCCGGGCGTCGGATCGATATCCATAGTAACCGGCGACCGCACGGAACACCTCGGGCTTGATCAGGGCGTCCCCCGCCAGGCTGGCGACACCGGGGCCCAGCAGCGCGGCCAGGGCGGCGACACGGGGATCGGCCCGCCCCGCCTCGGCCATCAGACGGGCCTGGATCTCCTGCTTCAATGCCCGGCGATCAACCAGGGCGTCAAAGGTTGGCCGGTCATTATCGCGGATGGCGATGAGCAGCGCGTGCACATCTCCCGCCGCATCCAGCTTCGGCACGGTGGCGCAGGCCGACAGGGTCAGGGCGGCGACGGCGATCAACAGCAGGCGCATGGCGGGACATCCTTGAGGGCGCGATCCCGGTTCTATCGCCAGACGGTGGCGGGATCACGACATCTCTAATGCGCCAGCAAGGCCTTGGGTTTCGCGGTAGCCTGGGCCTTGACGCGTGCCTGGCTGGCCTGCGCCGTGGTGACCGCTGAAGCCTTGTTGCCCCAGGACGCACGGGTATAGGTGAGCACCATCGCCATCTGGGCGTCGGTCAGGTCGCTCTTGAATGCTGGCATCCCACCGCGTCCATTCAGAACGGTGGCCACCAGCACAGGCAGCGGTCCCGTCACCAGCTTGCCGCCGGTCAACGCCGGGAAAGCTCCCTTGATGCCAACCCCGGTGCGCTGATGACAGGCCGCGCAGTTGTCATTGTAGAGGCTCTGGCCCGTCTCGGCCGCCATCGCCCGGGGCGCCAGCGCGAACCAGACCGCCGCCGTCAGAACCGCTTTACGCACGCTCCACCTCACGCCTGCTGAACCCTCTGATGCAGTTTCGCCATCTGCTGCCAGGCGCTCTCGATGGCGCCGGCCTGCCACCCCGTCAGATACGACAGGTGTTCGCCGGACAAATAGATGCGTCCATCGGGTTCACACAGAACCGGATAGGCAGCTTTGCGGCTCTCGTCGCTCCATTCAGCCCAGCCGCCCAGACTGTGAGGATCCAGGTGCCAGGACTTGGAGAACGCCTTCTCGAAGTTCTCCGCATATTCCGGGAAAATCTTCTGGCCCTGGGCGACGGCGAATTTCGCCCGCTCCTCCGGCGGCAGAGCGCTGATCTTCGCGGCTTCACCGCCGAAGGAATAGTAACCCAGCAGGACACCCTTCTGACTGTGCCAGCCCGTCGACGGCAGTGAGATGGTGCCGATGCCAGGAATATCGTTGTAGACATGGCCGCCATAGATCCAGTGCTTCTCCTCCCAGAAGCGGGTTTTCATCTGCAGGCCGATCTTGTTCACCGGCGCATAGGCGACGTTGCTCATGGCCTCAAGGAACGGCTTGGAGACGTCCATTTTGATGTTCTTCAGAACCGACAGCGGGATGGTGCAGATGATGTAGTCGCCGGACGCCTCGGCCTTCTTGCCCGCACCGTCGGTGTAGGAGACCTTCACGCCCTTGGCGGTCTGCTGGATGCGATCGACCAGGGCATTGTACTGGATCACCCCGTCAGGGATGTTCTTGAGGAAGCCCCGGGGGATCATGTCCATGCCGCCCACTGGCTCCAGCATGGTGCGTTGCTGCTCCCAGCCCGCAACAGAGTTCAGCACCCTCCAGGCCCTGGAACTCATCACATCGGCGAAGGCGAACGGCTCGGTTTCCTTGCCAGGCCCCGGGCTCACCCCGGCGCCGGGTAGGATTTCAAATCCGCGACCGTCGGCGCCCTTGTACGACAGGTCAGCCCGCTGAAGGCGTCCTTCGTTCACCAGATAGTCGATGAAGGTCTGCCGGTCGGTGGGCGACAGCAGAGCATCGAGGTCGCCCTTGGACGCCACCTTGGCCATCAGTTCTGCGGTGTAACCTCGCGCGTCGGCGGCGATCTGGCCCTTGCGGATCGGCTTGCCGGCGAGCGGTCCATTGCCTTTCTCGAAATAGACGTAGGCCGCGTCGTTATCGTTGTTGAACAGTTCCAGCTGGACGCCGAACTTCCGGACGTAATGCAGCGTCGACTGGTGGTGATAGGGGATCCGCCATGGGCCAACGTTGATGTACTGGCCCTCATCGAAGTCGCATTCTTGGCGGTTGCCCATCAGGTCGGTGTCGACAAAGCCGCGCCGGGCTGTCTGGACCCTGCCGACGGCAACGGCTCGCGCTTCCAGCACCTGAACCTGGTAGCCGGCCCTGCCCAGCTCATAGGCCGCCGTCAGGCCCGCCAGGCCTGCGCCCAGAATGATGACCTTGGTGTTCTTCGCGCCACCCGAGAGGCTGGGCGGCGCAGTCGCGGCCGACGCAAAGCCGAACCCGAGGGCGTCCATACCCGCCATCGCCAGAGAGACGCCGCCGACGGCCGCGAGTTGTTCAAAGAACCGCCGACGGGTCAGCGGCGACCTTGATCCCGGCCCCATCTCTTCCAGCATTGTCATCCCCTCTTGGTGTGCTCCGGTTTCTACACACCAACCCGCTTCGGCAATGGATGGCGGCACGCTGCGGCAGCCTCACGCCCCGGCGCCGCCCTCTTGGGCGCCGGTGGGTCTTTGCTGGGCGTATGCTGATCGCAGACATGCAAAGGGCGCGGAACCCTGCGGTCCCGCGCCCCTGGCGATTCTCACGAGATAGTAGATCAGAGCGTGCGGCGAACTTCCTCAAGGGTGAAGCACTCGATGGTGTCGCCGGCCTTGATGTCCTGGAAGCCCTGGAACGCCATGCCGCATTCCTGGCCCGAGGGTACCTCATTGACCTCATCCTTGAAGCGCTTGAGCGTTTGCAGGGTGCCCAGTTCCAGCACAACAATGTCGGCACGAATGATCCGGACGCGCGCGCCCTTGCGGACCACGCCCTCGGAAACCCGGCACCCGGCCACGCGACCGATTTTCGAGATGTCGAAGGCCTGAAGCACCTCGGCGTTACCCAGGAAGGTTTCGCGCTGGATCGGCGCCAGCATGCCCGAGAGCACGCCCTTCATGTCGTCAATCAGGTCATAGATGATCGAGTAGTAGCGAATCTCGACGCCTTCACGTTCGGCCAGCACCTGCGCCTGTTTCGAGGCGCGGACATTGAAGCCCAGGATTGGCGAGCCTGCGCCCTTGGCCAGCATTACGTCGCTTTCGCTGATGGCGCCCGCACCCGACAGGATGATCCGCGCACGGACCTCCTCGTGCGCCAGCTTGTCCAGCGAGCCGACAATGGCTTCCGCCGAACCCTGCACGTCAGCCTTGATGATCACGGGGAGTTCCGAGACCTTCTTGTCCGCCAGCTTGGCCATCATGTCAGCCAGGCTAGCGCCCTGGATCGGGGAACCGGCCTTCTCGCGCTTGAGGCGTGTGCGGTAGTCGGTGAGTTCGCGGGCTCGCGCCTCGTTCTCCACGACGGCGAAGGGCTCGCCTGGCGACGGCGTGCCGTCCATGCCCAGGATTTCCACCGGCACTGAGGGGCCAGCTTCCGAAAGCTGTTCGCCGCGCTCGTTCAGCAGGGCGCGAACCCGGCCAAACGTGTCGCCGGCCACGACGATATCGCCGCGCTTCAGGGTGCCGCGTTTGACCAGCACGGTGGACACTGCGCCGCGTCCACGATCAAGCTTGGCTTCGATCACCATGCCGTCGGCAGTGCGATCAGGATTGGCCTTGAGGTCCAGAACCTCGGCCTGCAGCAGGATGGCCTCGATCAGGTCGTCCAGCCCCATCTTTTCCTTGGCGGAGACCTGGATCGCCTGGGTATCGCCACCCAGGCTTTCCACCACGATCTCGTGCTGGAGCAGTTCGTTGATCACGCGCGTCGGATCAGCGCCGGGTTTGTCGATCTTGTTGATCGCCACGATGATCGGCGCGCCTGCGGCCTTGGCGTGATTGATGGCCTCGATGGTCTGCGGCATGACACCGTCGTCGGCCGCCACCACCAGCACCACGATATCGGTCACATTCGCACCGCGCATCCGCATGGCGGAGAAGGCGGCGTGGCCGGGGGTATCGAGGAAGGTGACCGCCTGGCCGCCCTCCAGCCGCACCTGATAGGCGCCGATGTGCTGGGTGATACCGCCGTGCTCTCCGGAGACCACATCAGCCGAACGCAGGGCGTCAAGCAGCGAGGTCTTGCCGTGGTCGACGTGGCCCATCACGGTAACGACCGGCGGGCGAGCCACCAGATAGTCATCTACGTCCTCGGCGCCGATGAAGCCTTCTTCGACGTCGGCTTCCGACACGCGCCGGACCGTATGGCCAAACTCCGTAGCCACCAGTTCAGCCGTATCGTTGTCGATGACATCGTTGATCTTGAGCATCACGCCCTGACGCATCAGGAACTTGATGATCTCGACGCCGCGCGTGGCCATCCGGTTGGCCAGATCGCCCACCGTGATCACGTCGGGAATGATAACCTCGCGGGCCACACGGGCCTGCTCAACCGTACCACCCTTGCGCTTTTCGCGCTCGCGTTCGCGGGCGCGGCGCACAGACGCGAGCGAGCGCATCCGCTCGGCGCCCTCGGCGTCGCCAGCTACGGTCTGGATGGTCAGGCGGCCTTCGCGGCGCGTAGGCGCGCCCTTGGCGCGGCTCATGGCCTTGCCGGGACCCGCATCCCTGCGGCTGCGATCGTCTTCCTCGGGTCGACGGTCCAGAGCCGCGCCGCCGGGACGGGGGGCCTGACGTGCGGCGCGCTGGACTTCCGGCGTTGCAGGAGGCGCGGCCGGACCGGTTCTTGGACCGGCGGGACCACGGGGACCGCCGGGGCCACGCGGGCCGGCGCCGGGCGCCGGTCGTGGGGCCAGCGCCGAATAGCGCACGGTGTTTCCGCTGGCGGCGGCGTCCTGACGAGGCCCGCGATCACCTTGCGGACGATCACTGCGCTGCGGCGGGCCGCGATCATCGCGCGGCGGACGATCATCGGTGCGCGGGGCCCGTTGATTGAACGAGGCGCCCTCGAAACGCCCGGTCGTGGGCGGTCGATAGGTGGTGGTCGTCGGGCGGTCGTCACGACGCTCATGCGACGGCTGATAGGACCGTGTCTGACCCGGGAGAGCCGGCGCAGCTGGCGCACGCGGCGCCGGCGCAGACGCCACCGGCGCGGGAGCCGGGGTCGGGGCCGCGGCGACGACCGGAGCCGGGGCGGCGGCGGGGGTTGGAGCGGGAGCGGGCGCGGCGGCCGCCGGAGGTGTTTCGGGTGCAGCGACAGGGGCTGGCCGGGGCGTAACCGCCTCGACCGGGGCGGGCGGCGGCGCTGCGGCCTGGCGAGTGGTTTCGGCGGCGGCGCGGGCGCGGGCTTCCTGAGCCTGACGATCCGCCTCCTGGCGAGACTGTTGGGCGCGGGCGGCCTCGATCACGCGCTGGCGTGCGGCGCGCTCATCGGCGGACAGGCCATCACCGGGACCAGCGGGGCGCTGGGCCGGGGTCGGCGCAGGCTTCGGCGGCTCGAACACCCGGCGCTCGGCATTGGACGGCGCTGCAAGATTGCCTGCCGGCGCGCCGTGCGGACGCGCGCGCTTGGTCTCGACCACCACCGTCTTTGTGCGACCATGGCTGAAGCTTTGCTTCACCGTGCCAGAACTGACCGATCCACCCACGCGCGGCTTGAGGGTCAGGGGCTGGCGTCCGCCGGGGCCGGCGTTGCGGTCGTTGTTGTTCTCGTCGCTCATTCGCTCGCTTTACTCACCGGCCGGGCGGTCCCGACCATTCACGTATCGTCTCAGGTCACAAACGAGGAGGGGCGGAAAGCCCTAGGGCTCCCGCTTCGCCTCGCCAGGCTCCTCGCGCCAATCCTCAGGAAGGAGCGGACTAAATCCTGCGAAACGTCGGACATCTTCGGTCCAGCGCCCGGAGGCTCGCCCCGCAAGGAAGGCGGTGTGTATCACATTCTCCAGCCCCAAGGCCAAACCCAATTCCTCGCAACTGAAGACGCCGAAGACATCGGGGCCCGGCGCCTGTCGGCGAACCACCGCCATCACCTTGCGTCGACCGTCCGGCGCACCGTCCGAGGCTTCGATCAGCCATGAGGCCCTGCCTGAGGAAATGGCGGCGCAGGCCTTCTCGAAGCCCGAGACCAGATCTCCTGACCGTCGCGCCAGTCCGAGCCCCGCCAGCAGCCGGCGGCGCAACAGGGCCGCCACCTGATCGGCGAGATCCCCGGGCGCCGTCACCTTCGCCTTGGCCGAACGCGCGAAGAGGCCACGCCTGGCCGCCGTCTCGACAGAGGTTCGGTCCGCCGCCACCCAGATTCCGCGCCCCGGCAGCTTGCGCGCCAGGTCCGGCACAGCCTGGCCGTCCGGGTCAGCGACGAACCGGATCAGCCGCGCCTCCGCCATCACCTCGCCCGAGACGATATCGCGGCGCTCGCGCGATGCCTCGGCGAGGGTTCTAGCGGGCCTGGCGGCGGCGGGCTCCATGGCAGGTCACCTCACTCGGCCTTAGGAGTCTTGCGGCTCGCCGACGGCTTCCGCCTCGGCGGCGGGCCCTTCGGCCGAGCCAAACACGTCTTCTGCGGTCAATTCAGCCTCACCTTCGACCTCTTCAGGCTCCGGCTCTTCCGGCGCTTCGATCCAGCCCATCACGACGCGGGCGCGCATGATAAGCAGTTCAGCGTCCTGCGGTTCCAGGGAGAAGGTCTCCAGGATGCCGGCCTGGCGCACCCGCTCGCCGTTCTTGCTTTCGAACCAGCCACGCAGGTCGTCCGGCACCAGACCGGCCAGATCCTCGACGCTCTTCACATCGCCGGCGCCCAGGGCCACGGCCATCGGCAGGGTGATGCCCTCGATGGCCAGAACGCCGTCCTCGACGCCTAGTTCCTTGCGCTTGCTGTCCAGCTCGACGGCTTCCTTCTCCAGGTAGTCCTGGGCCCGCGCCTGGATCTCGGCCCCGGTTTCCTCGTCGAAGCCCTCGATGGAGGCCACTTCGGAAACGTCCACATAGGCCACGTCTTCCACCGAAGCGAAGCCTTCGGTGACCAGCAACTGGGCGATCACCTCGTCCACGTCCAGGGCTTCCTGGAAGAGCTGGGTGCGCTCGGCGAACTCGCGCTGGCGGCGCTCGCTCTCCTGGGCCTCGGTCATGATATCGATCTGCCAGCCGGTCAGCTGGCTGGCGAGACGCACGTTCTGGCCACGGCGGCCGATGGCCAGGGACAGCTGCTCATCCGGCACGACCACTTCGACGCGCTCGTCTTCCTCGTCCATCACCACCTTGGAGACCTCGGCGGGGGCCAGGGCGTTGACGATGAAGGTGGCCTCGTCCTGGCTCCACTGGATGATGTCGATCTTTTCGCCCTGCAGTTCGGCCACCACCGCCTGCACGCGGCTGCCGCGCATGCCGACGCAGGCGCCGACGGGGTCGATGGAGCTGTCGTTGGAGATCACCGCCATCTTGGCGCGGCTGCCCGGATCGCGGGCCACGGCGCGGATCTCGATGACGCCGTCGTAGACCTCGGGCACTTCCTGGGCGAACAGTTTGGCCATGAAGCCGCCGTGAGCGCGGCTGAGCAGGATCTGCGGGCCCTTGGTCTCGCGGCGGACGTCATAGATGTAACAACGCACCCGGTCGCCGATGTTGAAGTTCTCGCGCGGGATCGACTGGTCGCGACGCATGATGCCCTCGCCCCGGCCCAGATCAACCACGACGTTGCCGTACTCGACGCGCTTGACGGCGCCGCTGACGATCTCGCCGACGCGGTCCTTGTATTCCTCGAACTGACGCTCACGCTCGGCGTCGCGGACCTTGCCCATCACCACCTGGCGGGCCATCTGGGTCTGCACCCGGCCAAACTCGAAGGGCGGCAGGATTTCGTCGTAGGTGTCGCCGATCTTGGCGGACTTCTCCCGGCGCAGCGCGTCTGCCAGGCGCATGATGCCGGGCGGCTCCTCGAAGGGCAGCTCGGCGCCGTCATCATCCACGCCGCCGCCGAACACCGCGTCGTCCGCGACCACCGTGATCACCCGCTTGATGGTGGTCTCGCCGGTCTTGGGATCGATGTGGACCCGGATGTCGTGCTCGGCGCCATAGCGCGAGCGGGCGCCCTTCTGGATCGCTTCCTCGATCGCCTCGATGACAATTTCCTTGTCGATCGATTTCTCGCGGGCCACGGCCTCGGCGATCTGCAGGAGTTCAAGCCGGTTGGCAGAGATGCCGGTGAGGCTCATGGGATTTCCTTCTTACTCGGTCGTCTGTTGTTGTTCGGACATCTGGCCTTCGGCAGCCAGGCGGGCGGCGCGAATGTCGGCGCCCCGCTTCATCAATGCGTCGGTCAGGACCAGCTTGGCCTCGACGATCCAGGCGAAGGGGACCAGCACGGTCTCGTCCTCGCCCTCTAGGTCCAGCGCCACCTGATCACCTTCGATGCCGGCCAGATCGCCACGAAAGCGCTTGCGGCCCTCCGCCAGGCGATCCAGCTCGATCTTCGCCTCGTGGCCCTCGAAGGTGGCGAAATCGGCCAGCCGGGTCAGCGGCCGGTCCACGCCGGGCGACGAGACCTCCAGGGTGTATTCGCCGCTGATCGGATCGGCCGCGTCCATGATTTCGGAAATGGCGCGTGACAGCCGTGCGCAGTCCTCAACCACCATGTCGCCATCCGACTGCCGCTCGGCCATGATCTGCAACCGGCGCGTTTCGGCGCCGCCCATCAGGCGCAGGCGCACGATGGCGTAGCCCGCCGCCTCGGCCACCGGGTCGAGCAGCTCCAGCAGGTTCAGATCTTCAGCGGTCTTCCCACGCACGGGAACCCAGGCCTCCGGCAAAGAAAAGAGCGGCCGGGCCGGAGCCCGCCGCTCGTAGGCACCATACAGCGCAAACGGACGATGTTGACGCGTCTATAGCGGGAGAAAGTGGGTTTGTCAGCCCCTATGGATCAGCGGGCTGAAAGGCGGTGAACCGTTTCCGCTGGGCCGCCGAAAAACAGACGGAAACAGACGTCCCGCATTTCACTTGACCCGAATGATTTGTGGTCTTCTATCGCCACCTGGTGAAATTTCCTCCCCCAAAGGAGCCTCCCATGCGTGTCGGCGTGCCTCGTGAGATCAAGCCGGATGAGTACCGGGTGGGCCTGACGCCGGCGGCGGTGCGGGAGTATGTGGCCCGTGGGCATGAGGTTTCGGTGGAAACCGGGGCCGGCGACGGCGCCGGGTATTCCGATGCGCTTTACACACGAGCCGGGGCAAGGATCGCGGCGTCCGCCGAGGCTGTGTTCGCCGGATCCGAACTGATCGTGAAGGTCAAGGAACCGCAGGCTGTCGAATGGGCGCGGCTGACCGAGCGGCATATCCTGTTCACCTACCTGCATCTGGCCCCCGACCCCGCACAGGCCGACGGCCTGCTGGCCTCGGGCTGCGCCGCCATCGCCTATGAGACCGTTACGGATGCACAGGGCGGCCTGCCGTTGTTGGCGCCGATGTCCGAGGTGGCCGGGCGGATCGCGGTGTTCTCGGCGGGCGAGACCCTTTTAAAGCACAATGGCGGCATGGGGCTGCTGATCTCCGGCGTGCCCGGCGTGCCGCCTGCCCGCGTGCTGGTGCTGGGCGGCGGCGTCGTGGGTATGAATGCCGCCAGGATGGCGGCGGGCCTTGGCGCCGAGGTGGTGATCGTTGAGCGCTCGATCCCCCGCATGCGCGAGCTGGACAACATGTTCCAGGGCCGGATCCTGACCCGCTATTCCACTCAGGATGCGGTGGAGGAGGAGATCCTGAAGGCTGACGTTGTGATCGGCGCGGTGCTGACCGCCGGCGCCTCGGCCCCCACCATGATCCGCAAGGCCGACCTCAGCCAGATGAAGCCGGGCTCGGTGCTGGTGGATGTTTCCATCGACCAGGGCGGCTGTTTCGAGACCAGCCGGCCCACAACCCACAAGGATCCGACCTACACGGTGGACGGCGTGGTGCACTATTGCGTGGCGAACATGCCGGGCGCGGCGCCGCGTACCTCATCCGAGGCGCTGGTGCATGCAACCCTGCCGTTCGGGCTGATTCTGGCCGATCATGGACTGGAGGCGTTGAAGGCCAATCGTCATCTCGCCAAGGGTCTGAATGTGCTGAAGGGCGCGGTCACACACCCGGCGGTGGCCGAGGCGCTGGGCAAGCCGTTTGTGGATGCGTACGGCGCGTGGGCCTGAGCCGACGCCGCGCCGCTGATCTTCAGGTTCCCCGCGCGGCCACGCCCGCAGCGATCTCGTGGTTCAGCGCCCTGACTGCTGCGGCAGGACCGTCGGCATGGGCCCAGACGCCGGCTGATATCGCCACGAAGTCAGCGCCGGCGCGGGCGATCGCGCGGGCCGTCTCAACGGTGATCCCGCCGATGGCCACACAGGGGATAACCATGTCGGCCTGCCAGCCAGTCAGTAGATCAAGATCGGCGCGGGTGAGGGCATCCTTGGTGGTGGTCGGGAAAAAGGCGCCGAAGGCGACGTAGTCGGCGCCGCCTTCCGCCGCCTCCATGGCCAGGTGCAGGCTGTCATGGCAGGTGACGCCGATCATGGTCTCCGCGCCCATGATCCTGCGCGCTTCGGCGAGGCTGGCGTCCGACTGGCCCACATGTACGCCGTCGCAGCCCATCCGGGCGGCGAGGTCGGGGCGGTCGTTGAGGATCACGGCGACGCCCCGGGCCTGAGCGATGGGCGCAAGCGCATCCACCGCGGCGCAGACAATCTCGTCGGCCACGTCCTTGAGGCGGATCTGCAGGGCGGCTACGTCGCCAGCGTCCAGCGTCTGAGCCAGGGTATGTCCGAACGCGGCCAGATCGTCCAGGCGCGGCGGGGTGATCAGGTAGAGGCGACAGAGGGGCAAGGCCATGGACCCTTCATACACAGACATGAGGCCGGAGGCAGGGGTCTGGCGCCGATCTTGCGGCAATATGAGAATGACTTGCAAACGCGTTCGCAAGTGTCTAGATCTGAACCGTCAGCCAGGAGCGGTCCGCGCGCCATGTATGTCTGCAACTGCAACGGTATCCGTGAACGTCAGGTCCGCGCGGCGATCGCCGCCGGCGCGACAAAGCCCGCGCAGATCTTCAAGGCCTGTGACAGCGCCGCCCAGTGCGCCCGCTGTGTCTGCGACATGCGCAGGATGCTGGATGAATCGCGCGAGACGATGCGTTTCGCGGCGGAATAGTCGCTCCGCCCCACCTTTTTCAGCGACCGCAAATCACTTGCAAACATAGGCTTTGACTTCGCGCGCCGACGTGGCCGAGGGTCCGCGCGAACCACGATCAGGAAAGACAGGCGATGCAAGGCGACAAGGCGATCATCCGGCTGCTCAACGCCGTACTGACCAATGAGCTGACGGCGATCAACCAGTACTTCCTGCACGCCCGCATGTACGAGAACTGGGGGTTCGCGCGCCTCGGCAAGATTACCTACGAGGAATCGATCAGCGAGATGAAGCACGCCGACAAGCTGATCCACCGCATCCTGTTCCTGGATGGCCTGCCCAACCTGCAGGACCTGCACAAGCTGCACATCGGTGAAACGGTGGGTGAGTGCCTGACAGCCGATCTGGCGGTCGAGACGGGCGGCCGGGCCACTCTGATCGAGGGCGTGAAGCTGACCGAACAGTCCGCCGATTTCGTCTCGCGCGAGTTGCTCCAGACCATTCTGAGCGACACAGAACATCACATCGACTTCCTCGAGACCCAGCTGTCGCTGCTGAAAAGCCTGGGCGAGGCCAATTATCTGCAAAGCGCCATGGGCGAGCTGCCTGCAGGGTAGCCAAGGGGGCCAGCTTCACCCTACCGTCCCTCCGGCGAAAATCGGGGGAGACGGGAATGGCGGTCGAGAGCGGCTCAGAGGCGGCGGTAAAGCCGGATTCCCACGTCAAGGTGGTGGCTGGCGCCTCGGTCGGCACTATTTTCGAGTGGTACGACTTCTTCCTCTACGGCTCGCTGGCCAGCTTCATCACCCATCACTTCTTTGCCGGGGTGAACGAGACCACCGGCTATATCTTCGCCCTTCTGGCCTTTGCGGCCGGGTTTGCGGTGCGGCCGCTGGGCGCACTTGTGTTCGGCCCGCTGGGCGATCTGTGGGGTCGCAAGAACACTTTCCTGGTCACCATGCTGCTGATGGGCGCCTCGACGTTCGCGGTTGGTCTGTTGCCCAGCTACGACGAGATCGGGGTGCTGGCTCCGATCCTGCTGATTGTCCTACGGCTGCTGCAGGGCCTGGCCCTGGGCGGCGAGTATGGCGGTGCGGCGATCTATGTGGCCGAGCACTCTCCGCCCGGCAAACGCGGGCTCTACACCAGCTGGATCCAGACCACGGCTACGACCGGCCTGTTCATGAGCCTCGCGGTGATCCTGCTGGTCCGGACCATGATCGGCGAGGAGGCGTTCAAGGAATGGGGCTGGCGCGTGCCGTTCCTGGTGTCGATCCTGCTGCTGGGCGTCTCGCTCTGGATCAGGATGCAGCTCAACGAAAGCCCGGTGTTCCAGAAGATGGTCGACGAGGGCAAAGGCTCGAAGCGGCCGCTGGCGGAGAGCTTCACGGAGTGGCCGAACCTGAAGCTGGTGCTGCAGGCGCTGTTCGGCCTGGCCGCCGGCAATGCCGTGGTCTGGTACGCGGGTCAGTTCTACGCCCTGTTCTTCCTGGAGAAGATGCTGAAGGTCGACGGCGCCCTGACCAACACCCTGGTGGCGATCGCCCTGCTGCTGGCGACCCCCTTCTTCGTCATCTTCGGCTGGCTGTCGGACAAGATCGGCCGAAAGCCGGTGATTCTGGCCGGCTTCGCCCTGGCGGTCTTCACCTATATGCCAATCTTCCAGGCGCTGACCGTGGCGGCCAATCCCGAGCTGGCGGCGGCCACCGCGCGAGCGCCGGTCGTGGTGGTCGCTGACCCTGCGACCTGTCACTTCCAGTTCGATCCAGTGGGCAAGCAGACGTTTTCGACGGGCTGCGACGTGGCCAAGGGCGCGCTGTCCAGCGCCGGGGTTTCCTACGGCAACGAGGCTGCCCCGGCCGGCGCCGCGGCGGTGATCCGCATCGGCGGCAAGGTATTCCCGAGCCTGGAAGGCTCTGAGCTGCCGACGGCCGAGTTCAAAACCGCCAAGGACGCCTGGACCAAGGCCTTCGCCGCCGAGCTCAAGGCGGCGGGCTATCCGCTCAAGGCTGATCCTGCCAAGGTCGACAAGCCGCGCGTGGTGTTCCTGCTCTGGGTGCTGGTGATCTATGCGACCCTGGTCTACGGACCCTATGCGGCGGCGCTGGTCGAGATGTTCCCGGCCCGCATCCGCTACACCTCGATGTCCCTGCCCTACCATATCGGCAACGGCTGGTTCGGCGGCTTCCTGCCCACCACGGCCTTCGCCATGGTGGCCGCCACCGGCAACATCTACTACGGCCTCTGGTACCCGATCGTGGTCGCTGCGGCGTCGACCGTGATCGGCTTCTTCTGGGTCAAGGAGATGCGGGGAAACCGAATCGAGGCTTGAACAACGGGTGCCCCATACCCACCACGGTCGTCCCGGTTTTGGCGCAGCCAAAGACCGTGACCCATAGACTCCGCGCGCCCCATCACGACCAATCCGTTCGCCCAGGCAACCTCGGCATGATCCGGTGCATATGGGTCCCGGTCTTCGCGTACCGCGAAACCGGGATGACAGTGTTGGGAGGATCTGGGAGTACCTACTCCGCCGCCGCCCGGGTGATGCCGATCTTCGGAGCCAGTTCGCCGCCAGCATAGCGCTTGGCCATAGCCGACAGCGGGATCGCCTTGATGCTGGCGGCGTGGCCGGCCGTCCCGAACTCCTCGAAGCGCTGGATGCAGACCTTGCGCATGGCCTCCTTGGCGGGCTTCAGGTAGCTGCGCGGGTCGAACTCGCCGGGCTTTTCGGCGAACACCTTCCGGATCGCCGCGGTGATGGCCATGCGGTTGTCGGTGTCGATGTTGATCTTGCGCACGCCGTGCTTGATTCCGCGCTGGATCTCTTCCACCGGCACGCCCCAGGTCTGGGGCATCTCGCCGCCATACTGGTTGATCAGGTCCTGCAGGTCCTGCGGCACCGACGACGAGCCATGCATCACCAGGTGGGTGTTGGGCAGGCGACGGTGGATTTCCTCGATCACGTTCATGGCCAGCACATCGCCGTCGGGCTGGCGGGTGAATTTGTAGGCCCCGTGGCTGGTGCCCATGGCGATGGCCAGAGCGTCGACCTGGGTGGCCTTCACGAAGTCGACCGCCTGGTCGGGATCGGTGAGGAGCTGGCTGTGATCGAGCTTGCCCTCAAATCCGTGGCCGTCTTCCTTTTCGCCCATGCCGGTCTCGAGGCTGCCCAGCACGCCGAGCTCGCCTTCCACCGAGGCGCCCACCCAGTGGGCCATGTCCACGACATTGCGCGTGACCCTGACGTTGTAGTCGTAGTCAGCGGGCGTCTTGCCGTCGCCCATCAGCGAGCCATCCATCATGACGCTGGTGAAGCCGTACTGTATCGCGGTGGCGCAGGTGGCTTCGTTGTTACCGTGGTCCTGGTGCATGCAGATCGGGATGTGGGGATACATCTCCGCCATGGCGTCGATGAGGTACTTCAGAACGATGTCGTTGGCATAGGAGCGCGCGCCGCGGCTGGCCTGCATGATCACCGGGCTGTCGGTGGCCTCGGCAGCCTCCATGATCGCCAGCGCCTGCTCCATATTGTTGATGTTGAACGCCGGCACGCCATAGCCATGCTCGGCAGCGTGATCGAGAAGCTGTCGCAGAGTGATACGAGCCATGGCCCCTTACCTGTTTCCTATTGGTTCAATGCGGCCACGCCGGGCAGCACCTTGCCTTCCATCCATTCAAGAAACGCGCCGCCAGCGGTAGATACGAAGGTGAAGTCATCAGAGACGCCGGCGGCGTTCAAAGCCGCGACGGTATCACCACCGCCGGCCACCGCCACCAGCTTTCCAGCCGTGGCCAGTTTGGCGGCGTGGCGCGCGGCTTCCATGGTGCCTTTGTCGAAAGGCGGCATCTCGAACACACCCAGCGGACCGTTCCAGATCAGGGTCTTTGAATTGTTCATCGCCCGGCAGAGACGTTCGACCGTTTGGGGGCCTGCGTCGAGGATGCGCTCTTCATCATCGACGTGGCCGATATCGCGTACGCGGGCCGGTGCGCCCGGGGCCAGCCGTTCGGCCACCACAATGTCGATGGGCAGAAAGAGCTTGCAGTTGTTCTGGCCCGCCAGGCGGATGATGTCGCGGGCGGTATCGGCCAGCTCTTTCTCGCAGTAGGAGGCCCCGACGTCGTGGCCCTGGGCATAGAGGAAGGTGTTGGCCATGCCGCCGCCGATGGCCAGTTTGTCCAGCCTGGTGACCAGATGACCCAGCAGCTCAAGCTTGGTGGAGACCTTCGAGCCGCCGACGATGCCAAGCACCGGCCGCTCGGGATGGCCCAGCGCGCGGTGCAGCGCATCCAGCTCCAGCCGCATCTGCTCGCCGGCATAGGACGGCAGGCGGTGGGCCAGGGCCTCGGTCGAGGCGTGGGCGCGGTGGGCCGCCGAGAAGGCGTCGTTCACATAGAGGTCGCCGTTGGCCGCCAGGGCGTCGGCGAAGGCGCGGTCGTTGGCCTCCTCGCCGGCATGGAAGCGTACGTTCTCCAGCAGCAGGACGTCGCCGGGCTGCATGGCGCTCACCGCCTCGCGCGCCTTGGGTCCGACGCAGTCCGTCGCGAAGGCGACGGGGACGCCGAGCACCTTGGCCAGCGGCCTGACGATGGGCTCCAGGCTCATCGACGGCACGACCTTGCCCTTGGGCCGGTCGAAGTGAGCCAGCAGGATGACCTTGGCCCCGCCCGCCCGCAGCTTGTCGACCGTCGGCTTGGCGGCGCGCAGACGGGTATCGTCGCTGACGAGGCCCTCCTCCATCGGCACATTGAAGTCCACCCGCAAGAGAGCGCGACGGCCCTGAAGGTCAGCGTCGTCGAGGGTGCGGAAAGCCATCTGATCGGTCTCTAGAAAAACTTGGCCACAGCCAGCGCCGTGTCGGCCATGCGGGTCGAGAAGCCCCACTCGTTGTCGTACCAGCTCAGCACCCGACCGAGACCGCCGTCGATCACCTGGGTCTGTGGCAGGGCCACGGTCGAGGAGGCTGCGTCGTGGTTCAGGTCGATGGAGACCAGCGGATCGTTGGTCACCGCCAGCACGCCCTTGAGCGGACCCGAGGCCGCCGCGGCGCTCATGGCGTCGTTGATTTCCTTGGCCGTCACAGCCCGGCCGGGCACGAAGGTGAGATCGACCACCGAGACGTTGGGCGTCGGCACGCGGATGGACGAACCGTCCAGCTTGCCGGCCAGCGCCGGGATCACCAGCCCCAGGGCCTTGGCGGCGCCGGTGGAGGTGGGGATCATCGACATGGCGGCGGCGCGGCCGCGGTACAGGTCCTTGTGCATCGTATCCAGCGTCGGCTGGTCACCGGTGTAGGAGTGGACGGTGGTCATGTAGCCGCGCTCGATGCCGCACAGGTCCTGCAGCACCTTGGCCACCGGGGCCAGGCAGTTTGTGGTGCATGAGGCGTTGGAGATCACGGTGTCGGCGGCGGTGAGCGTGTCGTGGTTGACGCCGAAGACGATGGTCTTGTCTACGCCCTCGCCGGGGGCCGAGATGATGACGCGCTTTGCGCCGGCTGCCAGGTGGGCGGCGGCCTTGTCACGGGCCGTGAACAGGCCGGTGCACTCCAGCGCGATGTCGACGTTCAGCGCCGCGTGCGGCAGATCCTTCGGATCGCGGATCGCCGTCACCTTGATCGGGCCGTAGCCCACGTCGATGGTGTCGCCCTCGACGGTGACTGTGCCGGGGAACCGGCCGTGGACGCTGTCGTAGCGCAGCAGGTGGGCGTTGGTCTCGACCGGGCCCAGATCGTTGATCGCCACAACCTGAATGTCGGTACGGCCGTGTTCGACGATCGAACGCAGGACCAGGCGGCCGATGCGGCCAAATCCGTTGATGGCGACGCGAACGGTCATGGGGCGGAGCTCCTCGGGGTCAGGTTGTGGCGCGGTTTCTTCAGGCCGGGGGTCGTTGAGTCAACCCCTCGGGGGCGTTCCTAGAGCGGATTCCATTCAGTCTGCATCGTATCCGCAGCTCTTGAAGTAGTTGGCGCACTCGGTCGGAGTGAAGAGGTCGATGAAGCGTCCGATGGCGTCCCAGAGGGCACCGACGGTTCGCTCGG
>NZ_JBIKNZ010000139.1:0-3302 GCF_044358365.1 Phenylobacterium sp.
TGACAATGCGCCCGTTGATATCAAGCCCCCGGCTGTAGATCAGGCCGCCCTGATGCCGCTGTTCCTGCGGCACGGAGTCCGGGGCCATGCCGACATGCAGGGCCCAGTCCCAGCTCAGGATTTCGATGATCAGACGGTTGTCCAATGCGTCGGGGTCGTTCGAGGCAGGGTCGGCGCTGGAGTCTGTGGGCATGATGTCTGGCCTTTGGCGAGGGCGTCGGGGCTGTGCGCGCCGGAGGTCATATCTAGCGCGAAAGAGGGGGTTCGTCAGGGTTGGATGGGTCTGCCTGGGTCACGCGATGTCCCCAATTCCTTCGCCACCTGAAGACACGCTAAAATTGTCTTTTATCTTGACTCTCCCCCTATTGAAGAACGCGAACTCCTCAATGCGAGATTGTATCGCATTTTGGAGGGACTAAAATTATGTCGGTAAAACTTCCACGCTTCGCCACCCGCGCTGCGATGATCGCCGCAGTCGTGATGGCCTCCAGCTTCTCGGTCGCCACCCAAGCTTCGGCCGTTGAGTTCAGCGTCGATTTTTACTTCTTCGAGGTTTCCCATGAGGTGTGCGTCACCAACGGGCAAGGTGTGAAGACCTGCCAGGTCGTCAACCTGACCAGCGAAGGCGCCGCGAAGAGCCCGGCCGCAACGCTGTGGCTAGACGCGCTCTAAGCACCCAGCCGAAAGACAATTTCACATTGACTCATCTGTAACCACAATCCAGCCTTGAATTCGAGGCGGCATCCACAGGATAACAACATGCAGTTGAAATCGATCGTGCGTTGCGCTCAGGCGCTCGCTATCGCGATTGGCGCGAGCGCCGTTATGTCGCCCTTGGGTACGGCCTCTGCCGCGGCCGTAACCTACGAGTTCCTCATGTTCGAGGTCACCTTCACGGTCTGTAATGAAGTCAGACCAGGCGTCGAGGTTTGCCAGAACCTCGCCATGTGACGTTTGAATTTGGAGGGGTGGCGGCGGCAGTGCGTCGCTCCCCCTCGCTTATCTCTGAGGAGGCAGTAGATTGCGTTATCAACGGCTTGCGACCACCCTTTTGGCCTTGGCCTTGGCCGGATGCGGCGACAAGACCAACACGGCGTCTCCGAACGCTCAAATACCTGAAGGTCTTTATCGGTTGACCTGGAACAAGGTCGATACCGGCAATGCCAACGTCAAGATCAAGGTCCGCAACAGTAGCGGCAGCGAGCAGCGGACTACAGGCACAATCGACGTTGAGTTTTCGTCGAGGAACCATCGCCTCAACGTCTGCATGCTTTCGGATCCGACGGCGCCACCGACCGAAGCCAAGAGCATGTTCGGCAACTGCCGCATGGCCGGTGACCTGCTGATCGTTGAACTGGGAAAGCCCGGAAACGCCATCGAAGGCATCGCGTTCGAGCTAAAGCCGATGTCGGCATATTCCTATGCCGGCAACGCGATCCTGCGCGCCGCGCTCATCCCCGGTGGGAAGCTCACGTTCGGTTCGGCTGAAATGACAAAACTGCCCTGACGAACGAGGGGGCTAGCGTTTATTCGGGGATCGAGTGTGGGTGCTAATTGGATGACGAAACGTCCGCCTGGACGTCGACGTCTGCTCTGGACGGCAACGTTGCTGCTTGCCGGCGTAGTATTCGCCTGGTTGTTTTTTCCCAAGCAAAAGCTCCCAGCTTACAACAGCGCCGCGGCGGAGAGAGGGCTCGTCGAGCGCACCATTGTCGCCACCGGCAAAATCCGGCCGACCCGCACGGTGGAGGTCGGCGCCGAAGTCTCGGGCCTCGTCTCCGCGGTGCATGTCGATATCGATACGCCCGTGCGCGCCGGCCAGGTCCTTGCCGAGATCGAGCCGACCCGGCTTGACGCCGCCGTGCGCCAAGCCGACGCGCTTATCCGCGTCGCCGAGGGCGGCGTGGCCGAAGCCGAGGCTTCCATTGCCCGCGAGCGCGCCAGTGTCCGCGAAGCCGAGTTAGCGCTGCATCGCAGTTCCAGCCTTGCCGAACGAGGGTTGCTGTCGCCGTCGGGGCTCGACAAGGCCCAGGCGGTCCACGCGCGGTCACAGTCGGCCCTGGCGGGCGCCGTCGCCCAAAAGCAAAGCCGGGTGGCGGAACTGGCCAGCGCCCGGGCGCAGCAGGCGGATGCACGCATATCCAGAGCCAGGGCGCGCATCATCTCGCCGATCGACGGCGTCGTGATCGCCAGGACCATCAATCTTGGCCAGACGCTCGCGGCCAGCTTCCAGACGCCCCGACTGTTCGAGATCGCCACCGACCTCACCGAAATGCGGATGGAGGTGGAGGTCAACGAGGCCGATATCGCGGGCGTGCAGGTCGGCCAGGCCGTTCGGTTCAGGACCGAGGCCTATCCCGAAGAACATTTCGTCGGGAAAATCGTCCAGGTCCAGCCGCAGGCCACCGAGCGGGACAATGTCGTGTCCTTCCTGGTCATTGCCTCTTTTTCGAACCGGGACAACCGATTGAAATCCAGGATGTCGACCACGGCCGAGATCATCACGGCCTCAAGGTATCGGGCCCTTCGTGTCCCCATGGCGGCGGTTTCCTTCCGCCCACCAGTGACCGGTGCGGGAAAAGTACGGCTCGAAAGCATTTCCATACGACCATCGCCCCGCCTAACGGGCGGGCAGCCGACGCCGCACCGCAGGGTCACGCAGACGGTTCAGCCCTCCACAGCCTCCCAAACAGGCGAGCATGTCTGGCGCGTCAGCCCCGAGACGGAGTCAGGACTTGTCAGGATTCCGGTGCGTCTGGGCGTCCGTAGCGATCAGTGGGCCGAGGTGCTAGCGGGGGACGTCAAGGTCGGAGACACTCTGGCCACCGGCCTGGCGTCACGGGCGCCCTGATGACCTGCGAGCCTTCGCAACCGGGCACTGGCGTGATCGTCCATGCCCACGCCCTGACCAAGACCTACGCCATGAGCGGCGCGGACGTGCAGGCTCTGCGCGCGGTCGACCTGTCCATCGCTATGGGAGAACATGTCGCGGTCGTCGGGCCGTCGGGGTCGGGGAAATCGACCCTTATGAACCTTCTGGGCGGCCTTGACCGCCCCACGTCAGGCCGCCTGTTGGTCGACGGCTGCGATCTTGGCGCGCAGGACCGCAGCGCCCTCGCGCAATTCCGGAACCGGACCGTCGGCTTCGTGTTCCAGCAGTTCAATCTCCTTCCAGGCCTTTCGGCTCTAGATGTGGAGCCTCAATAGGTTGTCCGCGTCGAGGCCGAGTCGGCTGATGGGTGTCTGGGACTTAATCCCGCCGTGTGGCCGATGCCAGTTGTAGCGGTGTAGCCAGACAGGCA
>NZ_JBIKNZ010000091.1:0-11087 GCF_044358365.1 Phenylobacterium sp.
CTTCAACAAGCTCAAACACTTCCGCGCCGTCGCAACCCGTTACGACAAGAACCCTGAAAACTACCTCGCCAGCGTCAAGCTCGCTTCAGTCAGGATCTGGATGCGATTTAATGAGTCGATGGCCTAGGGGTGGGGGGCTTTTCGCCGAACGCGTCCTTGACTTCGTCTTCCTTGATCCGGGCGGAGGGATCGCCCTTCTGGTTCAGGTTCTGCTCTTCGGTGCCGTCGCCCATCATGCCGGGATGCAGTTCGACGACCTTGGGCGGGGTGGGTTTGGTCATGGTGTGTCTCCGGTGGGGGTTCAGACCCAACAACAGCTGGCGGCGATTGTTCCCTCACCTGCGGACATGGGCGCGCAGCGGAGCGTGCCTCTTTGCGATCGCTCAACGACCCTCCGAAATTGCGCTGTGGCGGTGGGGTTCGTACTGATTGCCCGCCGCCGGAGACCCCCCATGCGTCTGAAGACCCTTTCCGCCGGGCTTGCCGCCATGCTGCTGGGGCTGGGCGCGATCTCCCCGGCCACGGCCTCCACCCTGATCGTCGGCGCCCGGCTGGTGGACGGAACCGGCGCCTACGCTGATCTGGTGCTGTTTTGTCCGGACACCATTACTGACCACGCCACCAACGCAAATCCAGAGGCTCTGGCCACCGGCGTTTCACGTGTTTGGGTGAACGGGGCGACGGCGTACGAAGATGGCCTGCCGACGAATGTCTTTGCCGGTCGGTTCCTGAAGCGGGCCGCGACGGGTCCTATCCGCTGACACCGCTTGACCGCAGCGACGGGCGCCCCTCAATCTGAGCCTCTAACAGGGAGTTCGGAATGCGGTTCCAGGCCAGGCTCAAGCGTGACTGGCGATTCTGGAAAGGGCTCAGTCGTACCCTGAAGCGGGTCAAGACGATCACTCGCGAGAGCGACAACCTGATCTGCGACGATATCCAGGCGGCTTTGGAGCTGTACCGCAACCGCCCGGCCATGACGTTCGAGGGTCGCACCGTCACCTATGGCGAACTGGACGGGATCGCCAATCGCTACGCCCACTGGGCCAAGAGCCAGAATCTGCGGCGTGGCCAGGTGGTGGCGCTGTTCATGCCCAACCGGCTGGAATACTTCGCCATCTGGTATGGCCTCAGCAAGGTTGGCGTGGTCACGGCCCTGATCAACAACCAGCTGGTCGGCGCGCCGCTGGCCCATTGCCTCAACATCTCCGGCGCCAACCACGTGCTCGTGGACGGCGACACCTCGCCCGCATTCGGGGCGGCCCTCGGCCAGCTGGATCGCCCGATGCAGCAATGGATCCTGGGCCCGGCGCATGGCGGTCAGCGCGATCTGATCCAGGCCCTGAAGAGCTGCAGCCAGCTTCCCCCCGACCGCAGCGTGCGTGACGGCATGACGGCCAACGACACCGCACTCCTGATCTACACCTCCGGCACCACTGGCCTGCCCAAGGCCGCCCGGATCACCCACATGCGCGCCCAGCTCTACATGCGCGGGTTCGCCGGCTCCACCGGGGCGCTGAAGACAGACCGTATCTACGTGTGCCTGCCGCTCTACCACGCCACCGGCGGGCTTTGCGCGCTCGGCGCGGCGCTGCTGAACGGGGGCTCGGTGGTGCTGAAGCGCAAGTTCTCTGCGAGCCAGTTCTGGCCGGATATCATCGCCGAAAACTGCACCATGTTCGTCTATATCGGCGAGCTCTGTCGCTATCTGGTCAACTACCCGGAGGTTCTCGAGGAGACCCGCCACAAGCTGCGACTCGCCTTCGGAAACGGTCTGCGTCCCGACGTCTGGCCGACCCTGAAACGGCGATTCAGGATCCCCGACATCCTGGAGTTCTATGGTTCCACCGAAGGCAACGTCAGCCTGTTCAACTGGGATGGCCGCGAGGGCGCCATCGGGCGAGTTCCCAAATGGCTGAAGGCGCGTTTCAGCATCCGCCTCGTCCAGTACGATCAGGAGGCCGGGATCGTTGAGCGCGCAGCCAACGGCCTTTGCATCGAATGCGGCGCCGGCCAGGTAGGCCAATGCATAGGCAAGATCGGCAGCGACGTGCGCACTGACTTTTCTGGCTATCTGGACAAGGCTGCGTCTGAATCCAAGATCCTGCAGAACGTGTTCGAACGTGGCGATGCCTGGTTCGCCACTGGCGACCTGATGAAGAGCGATGCCGACGGCTACTTTTACTTTGTCGACCGCATCGGCGAGACCTTCCGCTGGAAGGGCGAGAACGTCTCCACCAGCGAGGTGGCCGAGCAATTGCTGGTCTTCCCGGGGGTTGATGAGGCTACGGTCTATGGCGTGCAGGTCGAGGGCGCCGACGGCCGTGCCGGTATGGCGGCGCTGGTGATGAATGGCCCGTTCGATGTCAAAGCATTCGGCGAGCATGTGGCCCGCGAGATGCCACCCTACGCCCAGCCGCTGTTCATCCGCTTGCTTCCGGCTCTGGACACCACCGGCACCTTCAAGATCCGCAAGGTCGATCTGGTCAGCGACGGCTACGATCCGAACCGGATCAAGGGCGTCATGTATTTCAAGGACCCCAAACGGGGCTATGTGAAGCTTACGAAGTCGGTGTTCGAGCGTCTGCAGGCCGGGGCGTTCAGGATATAGAGGCCAGCAATCGAGGATAGTTTGACATTGAAATATATGACGGGTGTCGCGGCTGCGGCGTTGCTGCTGGCGACGGCGTCCTCGGTGCTGGCCGGCAACGTCGCCGCCGACAAGGCTGTGATCGAGGCGGGGCTCGACAAGGGCTATGCGCGGCTCGATGCGCTCTACAAGGACATCCACCAGAACCCCGAGCTGGGCTTCCAGGAGACCGCCACCGCCGCGAAGCTGGCGAAGGAGATGCGGGCCCTGGGCTTCGAGGTGACCGAGGGTGTCGGCAAGACGGGCATTGTGGCGATCTATCGCAACGGCAAGGGCCCGACGGTGCTGGTCCGGACCGAGCTGGACGGCCTGCCCATGGAGGAAAAGACCGGTCTGCCCTACGCCAGCCGCGCCGTGGCCGACTGGAACGGCAAGCCCTCGCCGGTGGCCCACAGCTGCGGCCACGACATCCACATGGCCGCCTGGGTCGGAACCGCCCAGGCGCTGATCGCCATGAAGGCGAAGTGGCGCGGGACGCTCATGTTTATCGGCCAACCCTCCGAGGAGACCGTCACCGGCGCGCGCGCAATGCTGGCCGACAAGCTGTTCGAACGGTTCGGCAAGCCCGACATGGGTTTCGCCCTGCATGTGGGCCCCGGGCCGGCGGGGATGGTGAGCTATCGCCCCGGCGTCAACAGCTCCAACTCTGACAGCCTCGACATCACCTTCCACGGCAAGGGCGGCCATGGCTCGACCCCGCACGTCACCATCGATCCGGTGATCGAAGCCGCCCGCTTCACCATGGATGTGCAGACCGTGATCAGCCGCGAGAAGGACGCCACGCAATTTGGTGTCATCACGGTGGGCTCGATCCAGAGCGGCAGCGCCGGCAACATCATCCCGGACAAAGCCGTCGTACGCGGCACCGTCCGCAGCTTTGACGCCGGGGTGCGCGAGGTGCTGCTGAACGGCATTCGCCGCACCGCCAATGCGGTCGCCGCCATGGCCGGCGCACCCGCACCCGACGTGCAACTGGTGTCCGGCGGCCGCGCGGTGATCAATGATGCGGCGCTGACGGCCCGAACGGCCACGGTCTTCAAGGCCGCATTCGGCGAGCGCGCCGTGCTGGCGCCAGGGCCGGGCTCGGCGAGCGAGGACTATTCGGAGTTCATCATGGCCGGCGTGCCGTCGCTTTTCTTCAGCATCGGCGGCCATGATCCCGCGCTGGCCGCTGCCGCACGCGCCCGGGGCGAGGCCTTGCCCGCCAATCATCACCCCGGTTTCGCGCCGATGCCCGAGCCCTCGATCCGCACCGGCGTCACGGCCATGACCCTGGCGGTGCTGAATGTGATGGCGCCGTGATCCGTTGAGTCTGCGACGGCGTCGGGACTCGCCTATATTGCCCCCATGTCGGAACCTGCCGCGCCCCTGACCGGGGCCGCCCTGATCAAGGACTATGTCACCCGCCTGCCGGACCGGCCGGGGGTTTACCGGATGATGGGTGAGGACGGGGAGGTGCTCTATGTGGGCAAGGCGCGCTCGCTGAAGAAGCGGGTGATCCAGTACGCCCAGGGCCGCTTCCATACCCAGCGGATCGCCTTGATGGTCGACCTGACCCGGTCGATGGAGTTCATCACCACCCGCACCGAGACCGACGCCCTGCTGCTCGAGATCAACCTGATCAAGCAGCTGAAGCCGCGCTTCAACGTACTGCTGCGCGACGACAAGTCCTTCCCCGAGATCGTCATCCGACGTGAGCATCCTGCCGCCCAGCTGCGCAAGCACCGCGGCGCCCACACCATCAAGGGCGACTACTTCGGCCCCTTCGCCAGCGCGCACTCGGTTACGCGCACCCTCAACACCCTGCAGAAGGCGTTCCTGCTGCGGTCCTGTTCCGACAGCGTCTACGAGAGCCGCACCCGGCCGTGCATGCTGCACCAGATCAAGCGCTGCGCCGCACCCTGCACCGGCCTGATCAGCCTCGAGGACTATGCCGGTCTGGTGGATCAGGCCGAGGCGTTTCTGCGGGGCAAATCGCGCGCGGTGATGACCCAGCTTTCCGATGCCATGCAGGCCGCCTCCGATGATCTGGAGTTCGAGACCGCCGCGCGCCTGCGCGACCGGATCCGCGCCCTGGCCTCGGTGGCCCAGGAGACCCAGATCAACCCGGAAACCCTGGAGGAAGCCGACGTCTTCGCGCTGCACACGGAGGGCGGCCAGGCCTGCGTGCAGGTGTTCTTCTTCCGCGCCGGGCAGAACTGGGGCAACCGCGCCTACTTCCCCCGCGTCGACAAGAGCGACGAGGACGCCGACATCATGGCCGCCTTCCTGGGCCAGTTCTATGACGACAAACCGATCCCCAAGCTGGTGCTGGTCAGCATTGTTCCCGCCGAGACTGCTCTGCTGGCCGAAGCCTTCACCCAGAAATCGGGCCGCAAGGTCGAGATCGTCCGCCCGCAGCGCGGCGAGAAGCGCCAGCTGGTGGATGACGCGCTGACCAACGCCCGTGAGGCGCTTGGGCGCAAAATGGCGGAGGGATCGGCCCAGACCAAACTGCTGGTGGGCGTGGCCGAAGCCTTTGGCCTAGACAGTCCGCCCGAGCGGATCGAGGTCTACGACAACAGCCACATCATGGGCACGAACGCCGTGGGCGGCATGATCGTGGCCGGCCCTGAGGGTTTCCAGAAGAGCCAGTATCGAAAGTTCAACATCAAAGGAACCGACATCACCCCCGGCGATGACTTCGGCATGATGAAGGAGGTGCTGCGCCGCCGCTTCGCCCGCCTGGCCAAGGACGAGGAGGAGGGCGCGGAGGTGGCGCGTCCGGACCTGGTGCTGATCGACGGCGGCATGGGCCAGATCGCGGTCGTGATGGAGGTGATGGCCGACCTGGGCGTCGATGATGTGGCCGTGGTGGGCGTGGCCAAGGGCCCCGACCGCGACGCCGGGCTGGAACGCTTCTTCATCCCCGGCAAGCCCTACTTCATGCTCGAGCCGAAATCGCCGGTGCTCTACTACCTCCAGCGCCTGCGCGACGAGGCCCACCGCTTCGCCATCGGCACCCATCGGGCCAAGCGCTCGGCGGAGATGAAGAAGAACCCCCTGGACGAGATCGATGGCGTGGGGCCGGGGCGGAAGCGGGCGTTGTTGCACGCGTTCGGGTCTGCGAGGGGGGTCAGCCGGGCGAGCGTGGAGGATTTGCTGAAGGTGGACGGGGTGTCAGGGCCGCTGGCGGAGCGGGTGTATGCGTACTTCCGGAAGGGGTGAGTTTTGACAGCAGCAGCAAGTCCCCGGGTCGGCTCGCAACTATCGTGAGATTGAAGTCCCGCTCCCCCTCGGACGAGGGATCGCGAGGGGGCTTGCCCTTCTCCCCTTGTGGGAGAAGGTGGCCGGCGCAGCCGGTCGGATGAGGGGTTTTGCTCCGCGCGCCACTGTGGCCGATGGCGCGGCCCCCGAAGCGGCAAGGCCGGCGCGACCCCTCATCCGTCAGCTGCGCTGACACCTTCTCCCGCAAGGGGAGAAGGGGATGGACCTCGTCTCTGTGGCGCGGTCGCAATGATTCTCCATCGGGCGGCGGGCGCGCAGGGTGGGCTGCCTGGGACAGCTTACAGAGCCGCTAAACGCCCGACACCGTCGCCAATCCCAGCTCAGTGCGTCTGGGTGATTGTCACGATCTTCGAGAAATCCCCGCGTTTGGCGTCGCGCGCCCGGATGAAGACGTAGAGCCGCCCCCCGTCCCACCAGTTCATGTTCAGCGCCGGGTCGCTGTCGATTTGTAGAAGCAGGCGCCACTGGCGCGCAGCGACGCGAATGGTCTCAGGCACGTCGTCGCGATAGTCCCGCGTCTGGCCTCGCCAGAGATACTCGCATTCGATCTGCATCTGGCCGTCCTGGATCGCCCCGGGATACCCGCCGATCCGGTGCTCGATCTCGTCGCCGAAATCACAGTCCTCTAGGCCCCGGAACCCACTCCAGTCCATGTTGTGACCCGGCCAATCCTCGTCGAACCAATCGGGACTGGGAAACGAGGCAAACTGGCGGAAGCCCACCCGCCGCTCCAGAAATCGCCGGGACCGAGCAAGATCCGGCGGCGCGACGCGCTCCGGTCCAGGGGGATCATTCGTGTAGATCAGTGTTCCACAGTCTGCCGCACCGTTCCGGTCGTCATCGAAGAACAGATAGAGACGTCCGCGTTCCGGAAGCCAGTCAAACGCCCCGTGCTTTCGGAAGGTCTCGATGTCGATCTGTGCGACAAACGCCAGAGCTTCACCTTCACCCTTCGGCCAGACCACGCCCAGGGGAAGGTCCGGCAGGCCGCCTACCTTCGAGGACCCCGGCGAAGTCGTCGGGATCAGCAACAAGGTCGGTCGTTCCAGACGCCGCATGCGCCCGCGCATCTGAAAGGCCTGGGCATCCGAAAGCTGGCCGCTTTCTCTCCGTTTTGCCTCCAGTCGGGCATTCCGAAAATGTCCAAAGATGAACACGCCGACGAAGAACAACAAAATAGCCGACGGCCCCAGAACAGATGCCGGCAGGTCCATCACCGCGACGTCTCGTTCGCCCGCACCGGCGCTCTCACGGCGCCGCCGACCGCCCCCGCTGCGGCCGGCTTCGTCCAGGTCGGCGTGCCGTGCCAGACGCGCTCTGCCGGATTGAACCGGGGCAGTTTCACGCCATCCACCGTATAGCGTCCATGAATTCGGCCATGTGTGACGGGGTCCAGTCCCTTGATGTTCCACGGCTGGTTCTTGACGAAATCCGGAACCGCTTCACCCCACCCATTCTGAGGGATGATCCCGTGATGTCCATGCTGGCCTGGCGCCAGATGTCCCTTTTCGCCCATCCATCTCCTACGAAGCCCGCGCGCCGATACATTCCCTCGCCCCCAAGTCGAGAAGACGGCGTCGCTGTCACGCTGGCGTGACGGTTCCCGGTTAGTTGACAGGCCCCCATGGAGCCGCCCCCATGCCCGTCACCTTGTTTGAGCTCACCGTGCCTCGTTTCCGTCGGTCGCTGGGTGTCATCGTCCATCTGCTTGACCGGGCGGAGGCGCACTTTCGCGATGAGGGGCGGAACGTTTCGGACCTGGCCGGGCTGCGGCTTGCGCCCGACATGAACCCCTTCTTCGTCCAGATCGCCTCGGCCATCGACAACGCCGTCGGCGCGACGGCGCGGCTTCGCGGACTGCCGCATGTGGCGGTGACAGGGCTGGTCACGCTGCCTGAGGTCCGCGCCGCCCTGGACCGGGCGCTGGCCGAGCTGAGCGCCCTGACGCCGGGCGATTTCGAGGGGGCCGAGGACCGCGAGATCGTCCTGCCCAGCCCCAAGGGCGCGCGCCATTTCCCGGCGCTGGACTATGTGCTGAACCTCGCCCTTCCCAACGTGCAGTTCCACACGACGATCGTCTATGCCCTGTTGCGCGCCGAGGGTCTCGACATCGGCAAGCGCGACTTCCTGGGCGAGCTGCCGCCGCGGCGACCCTCCCGGCCAGGCTGAGCCCGCCGCCTGGCGATTGCCATGCCGCCGAACGCAATTACACTCTCCGTCAATCAATGATGGGGAGGCGCGGGCATTGGCGAACACCGAGGGTTTGACGCAACCGGCCACGGCCGTTCGCAAGCCCTCGGGCGCGGTGAAGATATTCTACAGCCTTGGCCAGATGGCCCAGGGCGGCGGCTTCGACACCGCCGTCGGGTTCATCTTCTTCTACTATTCTGCCGTGCTGGGACTGTCGGGCGCCCTGGTCGGCGCTGCGCTGGCCATTGGCCTGGCCTTCGACGGCGGGGTCGATCCCCTGGTAGGGTCATGGTCCGACAATCTGAAGTCACGGCTGGGGCGGCGTCTGCCCTTCATGATCGGGTCGATCCCGCTGGTGGCTCTCTCGCTGGGGCTGCTGTTCTCGCCCCCGTCGGGGTTGTCCCAGTGGGGGCTGTTCGCCTGGCTCACGGTGTTGGCGGTGGCCACCCGCACCTTCGCCTCGGTGTTCAACGTGCCCTATCTGGCGCTGGCCGCCGAGATGACCACGGACTCCGCCGAGCGCACCAGTCTGGTGGTCTATCGCAGCGTCGCCGGGATCACCGCGGGCCTCATCTGCACCGCTTTGGGTTATGTGGTGTTCTTCGCCGACGGCGGCCTGCAGCGGCCGGAGGGCTATCCTGGCTATGGCTGGTCGGTGGCGATATTGCTGGCGGTGGCCATGAGCCTGTGCTGCCTCGGAGTCTGGCGATACGCAGCCAGCCTGCCGCAGCCTGAACCGGCGACCGGAGGCCTTGTAACGCGTCTGCCCGGCGAGGTGGCCGAGATCTTCCGAAACCGCTCGTTCCGGGTGCTGTTCCTCTCGGCCGTGATCATGTTCTCGGCCATGGGTCTGAACGCCACCTTGAACAGCCATGCGTTTGTCTTCGTCTGGCGAATGCGGACCGAAACCATCCAGTTCATCGGCTACGCTTATCTGGCCGGCTTGCTGCTCGGAGTCGGGTTCGCGCCGTTGCTGCAGAAGCTGATGGAGAAGAAGACGCTGATCGTGCTCGGCATCTCGCTGCTGATGGCCAACTGGCTGGTGTTGCAGGGGTTGCGGGTGATGGGCCTCTGGGCCCCGGTGGGCGATGACGCGATCTTGCCCATGATGAGCAACAGCTTCGTCGCCGGTATAGGAACTGGTCTGGCGATGGTCGCCTATCCCGCCATGATGGCCGACGCGGCGGACGAGCACGAGCTGCTGTTCGGCCGCCGGCGCGAGGGGCTGTATTTCGCCGGCCTCGGCTTTGCCAACAAGGCCGCATCCGGGATTGGCGTGATGCTGGCCGGCATTGCGTTGGACCTGGTTCGGTTCCCCAGGGATGTGAGCCAGCAGGTGGGCGTGATCCTGCCGGAGGATGTCCAGGTCCGACTTGTGATGATCTGGGGGCCGGCGGCCGCCGTGGTCTGCACGATCTCGCTGGTGATCCTGATGGCCTACGGTATCAGCCGGGCGAGGCACGCCGAGATCGCCGTGGCGCTGCAGAAGGTGCGGGGGTAGGGTTAGGGCGCAGACTTCCTGCTGCCCCTGCCGTCGCTAAGCCGCTAAGCTTGCGCAACACATTCAGGGTCCGGACGTTTGATCGCCATGAAATCGCTGCCCAACATCCTCACCGGATCGCGTCTGGTCATGGCGTTGTTCATGTTCGTGGCGTTGGCGGCGTCATCCGGCTCCGTGCCCTATTTCGCCGACCGGCTTGAGCCGCAGACCCAGTTCGCCCTGCAGCGGTGGGCGGTCTATGCCTTTGTGGTCGCTGCCCTCACGGATTTCGTGGACGGCTGGCTGGCGCGGAAGTTTGACGCCGAGACCGTCTGGGGCGCGATCCTCGACCCGATCGGCGACAAGGTGCTGGTGTGCGGCGCGATTCTGGGCCTGCTGTCGCTCGGCCCCCAGCCTTGGGTGGTGCTGCCGGCGGGCCTGATCCTGTTCCGCGAGTTCACCGTCAGCGCGCTGCGCGAGGTGGGCGCCGGCAAGGGCGTGAAACTGCCGGTCACCCTGCTGGCCAAGTGGAAGACCACGCTCCAGCTCACGGCTTTGACGATGGAACTGATCGTCGCAGCCTGGGGCGCCTTCAGCCTGCCCGACGGCACGCCGCTGCGTCACGGCTTCGAGGTCGCCGCTCACAGCCTCTTCTGGCTGGCCGCTCTGGTCACGCTGATCACGGGCGCCCAGTACTGGGCGCAGACCCGCAAGGCGCTGGCCGGATAGGCAGTCAGCCCGCTTCCGGTAACGGAATGAACTCCGCGTCGTCGGCGTCCGGCAGCTTCATTCGCCCGGCCCGCCAGTCGGCCTTGGCCTGTTCGATCCGGTCCTTTGATGAGGACACGAAGTTCCATTCCAGAAAACGCGGCCCCACCGGCTCGCCGCCCAGCAGCATTACGGTGGCGGGCGTCGTCGCCGTGAACAGCACGGGCTGGCCTGGCGAAAACACCGCCATCTGGCCGGGGTGGATTGTGCGGCCCTCGGCCTCGACCGTCCCGTCGACCACATAGGCGGCGCGCTCGGGATACTCGGCTGGCAGTTCGGCCTGTGCGCCGGCCGCGAGGCGCCAGTGACAATAGAACATCGGCGAGTGGGTCTTCACCCGCGATTCGGCGCCCCACCCCTTGCCGGCGATCAGCCGCGCCCAGAGGCCGCCCGTCTCATAGGTGGGCAGGTCGGCCGGCCCGTGATTGGCGAAAGCCGGCGCGATCTCCTCCTGGCCGTCGGGCAGGGCGACCCAGGCCTGGATGCCGTGCAGGGTTCCGCCCTGGGCCCGGTGTGTCTCGAACCGTTCAGAGTGGGTGATGCCCGAGCCCGCCGTCATCCAGTTGACCTCGCCCGGATGGATCGGCTGGACGGCGCCCACGCTATCGCGGTGGGTGATTTCGCCCTCGAACAGATAGGTGACGGTAGAGATTCCGATGTGAGGATGCGGTCGAACGTCCACCTCGCGCCCGAAGCCGGGCTGGAACGCGGAAGGACCCATATGGTCGAAGAACA
>NZ_JBIKNZ010000140.1:0-3115 GCF_044358365.1 Phenylobacterium sp.
ACCAGATCAAATCACTCATGACGACGCCTCCATGCGCCGCCAGTGAATCAGACCAACCCCGCCTTGGGAATCATTTCAATGGGTCCTGAGCCTAGCCTCCGACATCGGCGGTGGGGAACCGCTGGACCGGGCCTTCGGTCGAGCCTTCCAGAAGTCCGAAGCCTTCGTCGCGCCCATGGTAGCCGCCGGTGAGGCCGCAGGCGACTTGCCCGGCGGGCTGCAACGCGCCGCCGACGTGATCTACTCGCGCCTCAAGCTCCGTGACCAGTTGGTCACGGTCCTTGCCTATCCCTCCTTCGTTTTCGTCAGCGCCATCGGGGCCCTGGTGGTGATCCTGCTTTACATCGTGCCCTCCATAGCGCCGCTGGCCGAGGAACTGGGTTCCGAGCCGCCAATGGCGCTGTCCCTCATGTTGTCGGCCAGCAACTTCCTGAGCGCCAATCTGGCCCTCATCGGACTTGCGATTGCGGGAGGTGTCGTCGCCATCCTGGTGGCGGGGCGTGCCGGTCTGCTCTCCGCGCCGCTGGATCGCCTGCTGCTCGACGGACCGGTCCGGCGAACGGTCGCGGGTCTGGTGTTCGGGTCTTTCTCCATGTCCCTCGGCTCCATGGTCGCAGCCGGTGCGCCGATCAGCGAGGCCCTGCGACTGGCGATCCGCACCGCCCCGCTGGCGGGTGCGCGCAAACGCCTGGAGCCGGTGGCGCTGGCGGTTCGTCAGGGCGAGTACCTGTCCGGCGCCTTGGGCGAGGTACGCGGATTTCCACAATCCATCATTCGGCTGGCAGCGGTGGGCGAAGCCTCCAACGCGGTGGGACCTATGCTGACCCGCAGCGGCCAAATGGAAGAAGATGCAGCCCTTCGTCGCATCGAGACGATCGGTAGGATCGCGGGTCCGGCGCTGATCGTTCTGCTTGGCGGGCTGTTGGGTGTCCTGATGGGCGGGCTGCTTTCAGGTGTCAGCCAGATGGGCCAGTCGGCCCTGGAGTAAGTGCGCGCAAGCGCTGAAGGAGACGAGCTATGGGTGTGAAGGCAAAGATGTTCCTGATAGCGGCTGTGGCGGCAATCGCCACGCCGCTCGCGGCGCAGGAAATGCCGCCACTTGTTTCAGCCTACGCCAGGCAACTTGCCGAACAATGCGGCCCGCTGCCGCCGGGCGCCAGCACGCCCAACCTCGTGGACCGGCTGGACCTGAACGCCGACAAGCTCGATGACTGGGTCATTGACGCCAGTCGCTATCCTTGTCCGGGACGCCCCGCCCTGGCCGTCGCCGCTGGCGCGCAGGTGACTGTGTTCAGGGGCATCGAGAACGGCATGGCCATTCCGGCCTTTCAGCGCACGGCTTTCGGATCACGTCTCCAGCGCGCGCCGGATGGGTCGCTGGCCCTTTGGGTTAGCCTGGGCGGATCGGACTGCGGCGACGCAAAGCCCGACGCACGTTGCGAGCGGCGGGTGATCTGGCGGGCTGCCGAGGGTCGTTTTGATGCCGTTGCGGCTGAGGTGAAGACGGTCGCGTCACGATAGGCCGTCTCGGTCGATCGTATGACGCAGACATCTCTCAACGGCGCGCAGGTGACCACGCGGCCAATGCCTGACAGATCAATAACGCAATAGCGATGCCTGTGGCGTCGGCGGTTACGTCCCGCCACTCGGCGTGCCTGGGCGTGAAGGCCCATTGCAGCACCTCTATGCCAACTCCGAGCGCGAATAACCAAAAGACCAACCTGCGCCAGGACGCGCGTTGCCATACCCGCCGCGTCAGGACGGTCAGGATTCCGAAGGCCAGGATGTGCTGCGCGTCTTCGGTCAACGGGACAGTGACCGGCTGTGGCCAGAACGCCAGGGTGGCGACCGCGGTGAGACAGCCGGCCAACGTGATTGCGGCGATCCATCTCGACGTTCCGGATTCAATGGGCGACATCAAAATTGGGTTTTCTCGGTGGCCCGACACTCTATCGCAACCCTGGATAGCCGATGAAGCCATACAAGGGCTTCAGCTTCTAATAAGGTGTCGCCCCCTGTGCTGCCCCTATGCCGAAACCACCCGCCGCCATCCCACCTCACTCATATCATGACGCGCAATCCGAGGGTCCTTTCGGAAGCTGATCCTCCCCCGAAAAAGTGGACGGGGTTAAGCCGCTCTACGTTCCATCTCTTCCTGGCTGAGATAGCCCAAGGCTGAGTGCAGGCGACGGGGGTTATAGAAGCCTTCGATGTATTGGAACAGATCGCGCCGGGCCTGGTCGCGGGTGGCGTAGACCCGGTGGTAGACGCGCTCGGTCTTGAGGGTGTGGAAGAAGCTCTCCATCGGTGCGTTGTCCCAGCAGTCGCCCTTGCGGCTCATCGAGGGCGTGATCCCTGATGTGGCAAGGGTTTGGCGGTAGACCTCGGCCGCGTACTGGATGCCGCGGTCGGAGTGGTGGATCAGGCCCGGCGCCGGCCGCTGGCGCTCGACGGCCATGTTCAAAGCGTCGAGTGCGATCTCGGTATGCAGGGTCTGGCGCATGGACCAGCCAGAACCTGTCCTCGGGCCGGCAGAGCCGGACCCGGGGGATCTTGCGGGTGTGCATGTCGAGGATCGCGGCCAGGTACAGCCAGCCTTCTGCGGTGGGGATGTAGGTGAGGTCGGCGAGCCAGATTTGGTTCGGATGCGCGGCCTGAAAGTTACGGGCGGGCCTGTTTGGGGCGATCAGATAGCCATGACGGCTGTCGGTGGTTCTGGCGCGACGGGGCAGCGCCGCCAGTCCGCGAAGACCGGCGCGGCGCATCAACCGCTCGATCCTTGAGCGTCCGACACGGCGGCCGTGGCCGCGCAGCACGGCATGCACCCTGGGCGCGCCATAGGTCCCGCTGCTATCGGCGTGGATCCGGGCGATGTCGTCCAGCAGCGCCCGGTTGGCCGACGCACGTGGGCTCTCGGGCCGGGCGCGCCAGGCGTAGTATCCGCTGGTGGACAACCCCAGAACCTTGCACATCGCGCTCACCGGCCAGACCAAACGATGCTCATCGACGAACCCGAACTTCACCGGGCGGCCGCTGCGAAGATGAGCGCGGCTTTTTTTAGGATGTCGCGCTCCATCCGCAGCCGCTCGTTCTCACGCCGTAACCGGGCGTTCTC
>NZ_JBIKNZ010000141.1:0-3102 GCF_044358365.1 Phenylobacterium sp.
CCTGTTGTTCCAGCAAGTTGGCGATGTATTCGCAACTGTAGGCTTGGAACTCGGTGGCATCGGCCAGTGCCCGTGCGACTTTGTCGGGGCCGTGGATTTCGCTCAGGGCCACGATCTTCTGCACATGCTGGCGGGGATTGAGTCGGCGTTGCTTCAGGTGTTGGTAATACGCATCCGCCAGCGGCGAGAGCAGAATGAACCGCTGTAGCAGTTTCTGATCTCGTGCCCGATGCCGCTGTTCCAGTAACGCCCGCACATGGTCGGGGTTCTCGAAGTCCAGGCCGCGATCATAGGATCGGATATGTTCGGCCACCAACCGGTCCTGATCAAAGGCCAGTATCTTTTCGGGATAGGCGCGCAGGATCAACTTGGCGCCCGCATATTCCGCCGGCACCGAATAGCGGTTGCCATCGACATGTACGCGGAAGCGCCGGGTGGCCGAGACCGTCTTGACCGCACCGGCGTCGTAATGCGCCGCCGGCAACGGCAGCAGCGTGGGTTTCTCGGCGGCGAAACGTTCGTTCGGCGTCTGGCGCGTTTCCCCATGCATTCGGACATTGGCAACTTCCTCCATCCAGTACCGGACAGAGGGATTGACCGGCGCGAACTGCTCCAACGGCAGGCCGGACAGGAAGTTCTTCTTCACATACCCCACCGCATTCTCGACGCGCCCTTTCTCATGCGGCGCGTGCGGATTGCAGGCTTTGACGGTGAACCCGTGAAAACGGGCGAAGTCCAGATAGCGGGGGTTGTACACCGCCGGTTGTCCGCGGGGATGCGAGAGCACCGCGCTTTTCAGGTTGTCCACCATCACACCGGCCGGACATCCGCCGAAATACCCGAAGGCGTTCGTGTGGCACGTCAGGAACTGCTCCACCGTCTCGCCCAGCGTGAACTCCACATAGAGTTTGCGGCTATAGCAGAGCACCATCACGAAGAAGCTCAGCCGCCGCCGCGTCGAACCCACCGCCACCGTTCCCGCGTTGCCCCAATCAACCTGGGCGCATTCGCCCGGCTCGAAGTGCAGCGTCAGAAAGGCCGGCTTCCGTGTGGGCCGCACCTTCCGAACGTAATCGCCGAGGATCGAGGCCCCGCCGGTATAACCCTGTTCACGCAACCGATGCAGCAGTTGCGGCACCGAAAACGGATGCTGCTCCAGCCAGCGAGCCACATCCCCCTTGAAGGGATCCAAGCGGCTGGGTCGCTTCGGTGCCTGACGTCGGTCGAACGCCTCGCGCGTCGCCCACAAGCTCACCGTCTTGACGTTGACTCTCAGTTCGCGTGCCACCTGCGCCATCGTCCAGCGTTCCACGTGCAGCCAATGCTTCATCTTCTGGAAGGTCGCATAGTCCATCATGCCGCACCTCCCCGGGGAAGGAGCACGGGCAGGGAAAGCACTTGATAGATCGGTCGCCTGTAGGCAATCAGGTCCGCGTCCAACAGTTGCCGACGGGCCACCATCAACTCCGCGCCGTTCAGTCCCAACAACGCCGCCGCCTTCTCGTCCGAGTAATACGACAGCCCCTCGGCGTCGCCGACGGTCACCAGCATCAGGTAGAGCGCCAGCCCCTGGCAGTCGCACCGCCGGACATGCTCATGGCGCACCAGCCGTTGATCCACCCAACTGAACTGCTCGGGCAACTTCCGCACCCGATCCCGACACAACACCTGTTTCTCGACCACGGATCTCTCCTCGTTGGCTTGGCATTCCGGGCACCTTGCCGAGAATGAGCGCCCCACGAGTCTGAAACTGCCGCATCGATTCTCCTATCTCATCTTGTAACGCACTCCCAGTTAAGCTGGAGATAACACCTACCAGCAGAGCATGTTGCGACGATATCACATCTTGTAACGCATCCCGCGCTAAGTCCGGCTTATCTATTTGCACATCAACGCTTTGCGGCAATATCACATCTTGTAGCGCAATCGGTCGTTTCAGACACCGCCGCCAGTAGGCGGGATGGGACTTCCGCCAGGCCCGCACCCGAGCAACGTTTTCAGGCCCGCAGAAATGGTCCTCGTTCCCGGGTTTGGCCAGCCAGCGGAGTTGACTGGCCACATGACTCGCCTTCTGACAGGCATCCTCGCCACAGTAGCGCTGGCAATCACGACGGCGCGGACTGACCTGATATAACTTCCCGCAATGCTTGCACTTGCGACGACGGTTGCACTTCATCGCCGCAAGCATGACAGACGGACAGCGCCAGGCAAGCCTCCGCGTTTTCACGCCATCAGCCGGCCGGCTCTCATACAGGAGAAGAATACGGAAGAAGATGTTTGACGAGAAGATTGGGGAAGAAAACGCAGAAGAAGAACACCCAGTTTCAGGCCGGCGGTTTCAACCCGGTTTCATTTCGGCGGCCACACCTCGCCTGCCTGCCTTTGCGGTGGTCGACCAGACGAACGCGGTGCCGTCGGGCGTGGCGGGTGGGGATACGCTCTGCCAGGCGATGATGATCGAGACCGGCGGGAACGAGTCCAACCCGCAGACGGCCAGTGCGGACACGGCACTCAACCTGCCGATGGGCGACACGGCGGTGTCGGCGCTGGGCGAGTTGATCGGGTCCTCGATCTCGGGCGTGCTCAAGACGACGGGCAAGGGTGAGGACGGGGCGACGGGGGCGGATGGGCCGTAAGGCGGCGGGCGGATGGGCGGTTGGATGGGTGGACGGATGGTGAGCCGGTCCGGCGGACGGACGGCCGGACCGGCGATGCATGGAGAAACGACATGGACGCTGACCTGGTAGCACTGCGGGATGAGATCGATGCGCGCCTGGCGGAGGTCGAGCACACGCGTGGCACGTGTGCCGGGCACCCGGCGCTCGCGCGGGCCATTGCGACGCTGTTGCGGTGCCAGCGCGCGCAGTTGAATCAGCGGGCGGCGAACACGGTCGCCGCGGCCAAGGTCAGCGGGGTCGTGGGGGCGTTGCTGATCGGGATCATCGAGGCGGCGAAACACTTGCTGGGCAAGTAGTGCACGTCATCATTGACGTCCGACTTCGCTGTATCCTTTGTGTATCCTTTTCCGACCTTTTTGGCGATGTGTCGGCAAGTGAGCGCAGCGGATGCAAGCGCAGTCTGGAAAAGCAAAAACCCCAATCT
>NZ_JBIKNZ010000155.1:0-3101 GCF_044358365.1 Phenylobacterium sp.
AAGTACGTCGCGGCCATCGTCGACAGCACGACCAAGCCGACCAAGAACGGCGCGGGCGAGTACCTGGAGCTCGTCTTCGAGGTCCTCGAGGGTCCCTACAAGGGCCGCCGCGTCTGGGAGCGCCTGACGCTCAAGCACGTGAACGACACGACCGTGCGCATCGCCCGCGGCAACCTGTCGTCCATCTGCCGGGCGGTCGGCGTCATGGAGCTGAACGACTCGTCCCAGCTGCACGACCTGCCGCTCTCGATCACCGTCGCGCTCAGGAAGCGCGACGACAACGGCGAGATGGCCAACGTCGTGAAGGGTTTCGCCCGTCGCGAGCCGCCCGCCTCGATGCCGCGATCGGCCGTGGGAGGCGCGCCCTGGAAGCGCTGACGCGCAGCTTCATGCTGCCGTACCCGCCGTCGGTGAACCACTACTGGCGGCATGTCGGCGGCAAGGTCCTCGTGAGCCGCGAGGGGCAGCGCTACCGCAGCACGGTGCGGTTGCTCCTCGCGGGCACGAGGCCGCTTGAGGGACGCCTCGCCGTGGATGTCACGCTCTTCCCGCCCGACCGGCGGCGCAGAGACGTCGACAACGCAATGAAGGGGCTGCTTGACTCGCTCGCGGACGCGGGCGCGTACGTGGACGACTCGCAGATCGACGACCTGCGCGTGAGGCGCGGCGACGTCGTGGAGGGCGGCATGGCCCGCATCGAGATCAGGGAGATCGAGACCGATGGAACTCCGTGACTACCAGCACGCCGCCGTCGAGGCGGTCTACGACCACCTGCGCGGGCGCGACGACAACCCGCTCGTGGTGATCCCGACGGGCGGCGGCAAGACGCCCGTCATCGCATCGATCTGCCGCGACGCCGTCCGGCGCTGGCAGGGGCGCGTCCTCGTCCTGGCGCACGTGAAGGAGCTCCTCGAGCAGGCCGTCGGCAAGCTCGACGCGATGGCGCCGGGACTCGGCGTCGGCGTCTACTCGGCGGGCCTCGGCAGGCGGGAGCTTGAGCACCCGGTGACGGTTGCCGGGATCCAGTCGATCTGGCAGCGCGCTGGCGAGCTCGGTCCGGTCGACCTCGTGATCGTCGACGAGGCGCACCTGATCCCGCCCGACGACGACGAGGGGATGTACCGGCAGTTCCTGGCGGACGCGAAGGTCGTCAACCCGGCGATGCGCGTGATCGGCCTGACGGCGACGCCGTTCCGCATGCGCACCGGGCTGATCTGCTCGCCGGGTGGCATCCTGAACCACGTCTGCTACGAGGTCGGGGTGGGCCAGCTGATCGAGCGCGGCTTCCTCTCGCCGCTTCGGTCGAAGGCGGGCCGGGTCAAGGTCGACACGAGCCAGCTCAAGGTCCGCTGCGGCGAGTTCGTCGCAAGCGAGGTCGAGCGCGCCTTCGACACCGACGAGGTCGTCGAGAGCGCATGCGCGGAGATCGTGTCCGAGTCGAAGGACCGCCGGAGCACGCTGATCTTCGCCGCGGGCGTCGCCCACGGCCGCCACGTGGTGGATGTGCTCCGCGACCGGCACGGGATCGAGTGCGGCTGGGTCGACGGCGGCACGTCGGCCATGGAGAGGGAGCGGGCGATCGCCCGCTTCCGCTCGGGGGAGCTTCGCTTCCTCGCGAATGTGAACGTGCTCACGACCGGCTTCGACGCCCCGAACGTCGACTGCGTGGCGCTCCTGCGCCCGACCGCGTCGCCGGGGCTCTACTACCAGATGGTCGGCCGCGGCTTCCGCCTCGCGCCGGGGAAGGAGGACTGCCTCGTCCTCGACTTCGGGGGCAACGTGATGCGGCACGGGCCGGTCGACGACCTCGAGCTTCGCGAGCGCAGCCCGGGCGGCGGCCAGGCGCCGATGAAGGAGTGCGAGGCCTGCCACGCGCTCGTCCCCGCCGCGACGCGCGAATGCCCGGAGTGCGGCCACGCGTTCCCCGAGCCCGTCCGCGAGCGCCACGACCCGACCGCGACCACCGAGTCGATCCTCAGCGTGCGCCCGTCGCCGCGCTCGAGGCCGGTGCAGTCGGTGGGCTACTTCCTGCACCGAAAGGGCGGCGACCCCTCGGCCACGCCCACGATGCGCGTCGAGTACCGCCTCGGACTCGGCGCCTGCCAGCGCGAGTGGATCTGCCTCGAGCACCCTCCAGGCAGCTACGCCCGGCACAAGGCCGAGGACTGGTGGCACCGCCGGTCCCATGCGCCCGTCCCATCCACCGTGGCCGACGCGGTCGCCCTTGCGGAGGCGGGGGCGCTCGCCGACTGCACGGGCATCGTCACCAGGCGCAAGGCGGGCGAGCAGTTCGACTCGATCGCCTCGTACCAGCTCGGCCCCGTGCCTGAATGGGCGGCGGACGACTCCCTCGTGCGCACGATCCCCGAGGTCCCCGACGACGGGATCCCGTTCTGATGGGCGATCGTGCCACCATCGACGCGGCCCTTGCGTGCATCGCACGCGGCTGGTGCCCGGTGCCCGTGCCCCACGGCTCCAAGGGGCCGGTGGTCCCCGGCTGGCAGAAGCTCCGCATCCCGGCCGACGACGCCGAGCGGCACTTCGCGGGCGACGGGAACATCGGCGTCCTGCTCGGGGAGCCCTCCGGCTGGCTCGTCGACGTCGATCTCGACTGCGAAGAGGCACGCGAGGCCGCGGACCGCTTCCTGCCGCCCACCGCCTGCGTGACGGGCCGGGCGTCGAGCAAGGCGAGCCACCGCTGGTACGTGGCCCACGGCGCCCGCACGAGGCAGTTCCGCGATCCCGTCGACCGCTCCATGGTCGTCGAGCTGCGCAGCACCGGCGCGCAGACGATCGTCGGGCCGAGCGTCCATCCGAGCGGCGAGCGCTACGACATGCTCGAGGGCATCCCGGCCACGGTCGGCGCCGAGGAGCTCGAGGCCTGCGTCCAGCGCCTTGCCGACCACGTGGTCGCGCGCCGCCACGGGATCGCGGAGCCGGTGGGCCAGGGCGGGGCGGCGGACGACGAGCATGTCGAGCGGCGCGCGGTCGCCTACCTCGGCCGCATGCCACCGGCGATCTCCGGATCGGGCGGCCATGCAGCGACCTACGCCGCGGCGACCGCCCTCGTCCACGGCTTCGGCATCGCGCCTCGGAGGGCG
>NZ_JBIKNZ010000142.1:0-3086 GCF_044358365.1 Phenylobacterium sp.
CTCGGGAACCCAGCCCATCGCGGTCAGGCTGGCCGTCAGCGGCCCGGGTGTTCCCACCGTATCGCCCCCCAGCAGGCTGACCCCCGCCTCGCGCAGGTCTTCGCCAAGGCCCCGGGCAAACGCCTCACGCTCAGCCGCGCCGTAGGCGGGCGGCCAGGCGATCGCCAGAAACACCGCAAAAGGCTCCGCGCCCTTGGCCGCCAGGTCCGACAGGTTCACCTGCGCCAGCCGCCGCCCGACCAGGGCCGGATCCTCGCCACTCAGGAAATGGACCCCCTCGACGATAGCGTCCTTGGTGATGACCAGTTCATGCCCGGATCGGGACGCGACCAGGGCCGCATCGTCCAGCAGGCCGAGCGCGCCGGGCGCACCGCGCGTCAGCGGCCGGAACAGCCGACCGATCTCCCCGAACTCATCGAGCGCGCCGTCAGGCCGGCCGGACATCCCGGGCCACCCCATCCAGTGCGCCGTTCACAAAGCCCGGCTCTGTTCCCTCGAAGAAGCTCTTGGCCACGTCGACATATTCGTCGATGGCCACCTCGGTGGGCACATCCGGACGGTTGGCCAGCTCAAACGCCCCGGCCCGCAGGATCGCGCGCACCGTGGCGTCCAGCCGCTCCAGCCGCCAGCCCTCGGCCAGCCGCTTGACGATGGCCGCATCCACGCGCGTCTGTTCAGCCACAACTCCGCGCACCAGCTCGGCAAAGAAGCCCTCGTCCGCCGCCGCCAGATCGATTCCGTCGGCGTCCCGGTCAAACCGATGCTCGGTGAACTCGCGGATCACATGCTCCACGCCGATAGACGACACCTCCATCTGATAGAGCGCCTGCACGGCGGCCAGACGGGCCACCGACCGGGACTGTCGCGCGCTCATCGCGCCGCGCCGTACAGCTGCTGCTTCAGGGCGATCATGCTCAACGCCGCCCGCGCCGCGCCGCCGCCCTTGTCGCCCTCGCTCACCCGGGCCCGGGCCCAGGCCTGGTCCTCGTCCTCGGTGGTCAGGATCCCGTTGCCGATGCAGACGCGTCTGCCCGTCGTCAGGTCCATGATCCCGCGGGCCGACTCGTTCGACACGATCTCGAAGTGATAGGTCTCGCCCCGGATCACCGTGCCCAGCGCCACATAGCCGTCGTACAGCTTGCCCACAGGGCGATGACCGCTCTCCTCTGCAATGGCGATGGCGCCCGGAATCTCCAGCGCGCCCGGCACGGTCACCACATCATACTCCGCCCCAAACGCCTCAAGCGCCTGCGTCGCGCCCTCCAACAGGGCGTCAGCCAGGTCTTCATAGAAGCGGGCTTCCACGATCAGGATACGGATGGGCTCTTCGGTCATGTGGCTCGCCTCGGCGGTTTGAGGCCGCTCCTTAGGCTGTTTCTCTCCAGCGGGCGAGATAGCGCGCCAGCATATCGATCTCGAGATTGACGCGGGCGCCCACCTTCAGGCCGCCCAGAGATGTCACATCCCAGGTATGCGGGATCAGATTGACGCCGAAAACATCGTCTTCCACCTCGTTCACCGTCAGCGAAACGCCCTCGACGGTGATCGAACCCTTAGGCGCGATGTGTCTGTGTAGCGGCTTCGGAACACGGATCTTCACCCGATGCGATCCGCCCTCGCTCTCGATGGACAGCACCTCGCCCACGCCGTCCACATGGCCCGACACGATATGCCCGCCCAGTTCGTCGCCCACCCGCGCGGCGCGCTCCAGATTGACCGGGCGGCCCTCGGCCCAGTCCGACAGGGTGGTCATCGACAGGGTTTCGCCCGAGACCTCCACCGCGAACCAGCCCGGCCCCTTGTCCACAACGGTCAGGCAGCAGCCGGCGTGACTGACCGAGGCCCCGATATCGATCGTCGCGGTGTCGAAGGCAGTCTCGATTTCAAACCGCAGATCCCGGTTGGTTTCCTGAACGCTGCGCACGCGCCCGACGTCTGTGACAATCCCGGTAAACATTCAGCCCCTCGCGTAGCGTTCCCAGAGGTCGTCGCCCAGCGCCTGAACCTCCACCCGTCGGAAATGGGGCGCCGCGGCCAGTGCTGCAACGCCAAGCTCGCCGATGGCCGGTCTTCCCTCCCCGCCCAGCAGGATCGGCGCCCGGAACCACTCCAGCTTGTCCACCAACCCGGCCCGCAGAAAACTACCCGCCACCTGCCCGCCGCCCTCGACGAACAGGTCCGAAAGCCCCTCTGCCGCCAGGCGTTGAACGACGGCCGCAAGGTCCGGCCGACCGTCCGGACCGGCCGGTACGGTCAATACCCGAACGCCGACGTCCGACAACCGGGGCGCGGCCGCACCGGTCGCCACCACATAGGTCGGAATGTCCCGTGCGGTCTTCGCGAGCCGGCTTCCGGGTTCAAGCCGCTGGCGCGTGTCCAGCACCACGCGAGCCGGCTGATGTCCCTCATAGCCCGGCAGCCGCACCGTCAACTCGGGATCGTCGGCCAATGCCGTCTCGATCCCGACCAGCACCGCCTGGTGAGCGGCCCGCAGGCGATGCACCTGCTCACGTGACGCCTCGCCCGTGATCCAGCGGCTTTCACCCGCCGCCGTGGCGATGCGACCGTCCAGCGACGTGGCAAGCTTCAGGGTGACGCTCATGCCAGCCCTGTTTAGGGGTAAGCGCGCAGGCGGGGCAAGGCTTGGACCGATCCACGCCAGGTTCGCGCCGTCCCGGGCGGCTACGCAGATCCGAACCTTTGGACCATCTTGCGATACACGTATCGCTTTGCTATCGATGTCGTTATGCCAATGTCACTCAGACTGCCCGCCCAGGTTGAAGCGCGTCTCGCAGCGCTCTCGACGCTGACAGGGCGTTCAAAGACCTTCTACGCCACCGAAGCCATTGTCGAACATATCGACGACCTGGAGGATGCTCACCTGTCAGCAGAGGTTCGCGACCGTGTTCGAGCCGGCACGGAGGCCAGCATACCGTTAAGCGAACTGCTGGATGAGTATGGCCTGGCGCGTTGAACTTTCCGACAGCGCCGCCAGACAGCTCCGCAAACTCGATCCGCAAATCGCAAAACGCATCCTGACCTTTCTGCGGGACAGGGTCGCCGTGCTCGAAGACCCGCGCAGCATC
>NZ_JBIKNZ010000093.1:0-10521 GCF_044358365.1 Phenylobacterium sp.
AACCTGTTCGACAGCCGCTATGCCGCCACCAGCCATGGCGACAACAACATCCTCTTCGGAACACCGCGTTCGGTCAGGGCTTCGGTGGACGTCAGCTTCTAGCCCTTTCCCGGCTGGCCGTTCGGCGCGATTGAAGGGCCAACACATCACGGAGGCTTTAAATGGCGGACGTTCAGCAGGCTCTTGAGTTCACCACATTCGAGCGACGCGGGCATGTGGGTGTTCTGACCCTCAGCAAGCCCGACCGGTTGAACGCACTGTCTGCCGCGATGCGCGCCGAGGTCGAGACTGTTCTGAACGCTGCTCAGGCCGACGATGATCTCCGGGCTCTGGTGTTGACTGGCGCGGGGCGCGGATTCTGCGCCGGGGCGGATCTGGCGGCAGGCGCTGCGGTGATGTCCGAGGGCGGTCAAGTTCGCCCCACGCAAAACGACAAGCTGGACGAAATGGGCTGGGTCGGGCGCTGGGCGACCATGTGGGCCAGCTTTGACAAGCCGGTGATCGGGGCCATCAACGGGGTTGCGGCTGGCGCCGGTCTGTCGACAGCGCTGGCCTGTGACGTTCGGATCGGCTCGGAACTGGCCCGTTTCAAAAGCGTCTTCATCGAGCGCAACCTGTCGCCGGACTCGGGGCTCAGCTTCTTCCTGCCGCGGGTTGTGGGTTATGCCGCCGCCGCCGACATGATCTTCACCAGCCGGGCGGTGGGCGCTGACGAGGCGCTCAGGCTGGGATTGCTCAACCGGATCGCGCCTGCGACCGAGCTGCAGGACGCAGCGATCGCCTACGCCGACGAGATGACCCAATGGCCGCCGCTTGCGCTTCGGATGTCCAAGCGCGTGTTGCAGCACAACGTCGATTGCGACCTCGCCGACGCGCTTCGGTTCGAGACGCTTGGCCTCGATTTCGTGGGCCGCGCCCGCAACGACGCAAAGGAATCGCGGGCAGCCTTCCTGGAGAAGCGCAAAGGCGTCTACACGGGGACCTGAAAACCCGCTATCTGCCCGCCATCGATCTGACAGGAGTTTCCGATGCCGCTCGATGCTGGCGCCCCGCAGAAGACTTATCGCTGGGATGATCCCCTCGACCTCTCGTCGCGCCTTTCGGAAGACGAGCGGATGGTCTGGGACGCTGCGCGCCAGTATGCCCGCGAAAAGCTGCTGCCCCGGGTGGTCTCGGCCTATGCCGACGAGCGGTTTGATCGCGAGATCATGACCGAGATGGGCGAGCTGGGGTTTCTGGGTCCCACGCTTCCGGAAGAGTACGGCTGCGCCGGGGTGAACCACGTGGCCTATGGCTTGATCTCCCGTGAGATCGAGGCGATCGACAGCGGCTACCGCTCGGCCATGAGCGTGCAGTCCTCGCTCGTCATGTATCCGATCTTCGCCTTCGGCTCCGAGGCGCAGAAGCGCAAGTATCTGCCCGGCATGGCGGCTGGACGGATCATCGGTTGCTTCGGCCTTACCGAGCCCGATGGCGGGTCCGACCCGGCCTCGATGCGCACGTTGGCGAAGAAGGTTCCCGGCGGTTTCGTGCTCAACGGTGCGAAAATGTGGATCACCAACAGCCCGTTGAGTGACGTTGCCCTGGTCTGGGCCAAACTCGACGGCAAGATTCGCGGTTTCCTGGTGGATCGCGGGATCAAGGGGTTCGAGACGCCGAAGATCCTCGGCAAGCTCAGCCTGAGAGCCTCTGTGACCGGCGAGATTTCGCTCACCGATGTTTTTGTGTCCGACGACGCCATGCTGCCCAACGTGGAAGGCCTGCGCGGTCCGTTCTCGTGCCTGAACAAAGCTCGCTACGGTATTGCGTGGGGTGCGATGGGCGCCGCCGAATTCTGCATGCATGCCTCGCGTGACTATGTGTCGAGCCGTAGCCTCTTTGGTCGCACCCTGGCCTCGCGCCAGTTGGTGCAGAAGAAGCTGGCCGACATGTCCACCGAGATCGCCCTCGGCTTCGAAGGGGCGCTGGCGCTGGGCCGGCTGATTGACGAGGGCGCCTGGGTCCCCGAGGCCATTTCGATGTTGAAGCGCAACAACTGCGGCAAGGCGCTGGATATAGCGCGTGTCGCCCGCGACATGCACGGCGGCAACGGCATCTCTGGCGAGTACCACGTCATGCGCCATGCCGCGAACCTTGAGACCGTCAACACATATGAAGGCGCCCACGACGTTCACGCTCTGATCCTGGGTCGCGCGATCACGGGTGAGAGCGCGTTTTGAGCAGGGCGACCGGACTGCAACCCTAAATTTACTTGGTACGACCTAGGCTATCCTCGACGAAAGGGGAGTGCCTATGGCTCGGAAGAGCGCGAAACGCGCCGCCGATCGCGTAGAGATGGTTCAGTGGCTGTTTGAGAACAGTCGCGATCTCATGCATGTCGTCAGCTCCGATGGTCGCTTCTTGTTGGTCAATCCGGCCTGGACCGAGGTTACCGGACTTTCGGCCGCCGAGTTGATCGGCAACCGGTGCCTGGACCGGTTCCATCCCGAGGATGTCATCGACATGAAGGCGCGCGCCGAGGCTGCGCAGCTGGGGAGCCTTTACGAGAACGAGGTCAGGGTCAGGACCCGGACCGGTGACTGGGTCTGGTACGCCTCTCGCCGCCAGTTGATGCCGGGCGGCTCGCACATCGTGACCATGTATGACGCCACCGCCCAGCGCGCGGCGCGAGAAGAAATCGAGGACGCGCGACGCACGCGCAAGGCGCTTGGCGCGTCGGCAGGGATCGGCATCTGGGAGTATGATCCCGCCGCTGACACCATCTGGTGGTCGGATGAACTGATTGAGCTGGTCGGTTTCGACCCGCAGGTCACCTGGACCTCGCAGCGGTTCTTTGAACTGATCCATCCGCGCGATATCGTACCGCTCAACGTCGCCATGAGGGACGCGGTCGAATCGGGCCGTCCGGCGAAGATCGAACATCGCATTCGCGCGTACGGACGGTGGATGACGATGCGCGTTACTGTGCGCCCCGACGTTCGACCCTATGGTAGTTTGCGGCTCAAGGGTATCTCCGAGGACATCACGGCGCTGGCCGAGGCGCGTGATGCTGCCCGACGCGGCGAGCAGCAGATGCGCCGCGCCCGTCGCGAGGTTCAGGCCACAGCCAGCCGCCTGAACCTGGCGTTACAGGCGGCGGAGGCCGGCGCTTACGAGATTGATCACGTCAAGAAGACCTTCTGGTGTTCACCGGAGTTCGAGCGGATCACCGGCCAGGGCCAGAGCGGATCAAGCTATGAGGAGGCTTGCGAGCTCAGGTATCCCGCTTTCCATATCGATGACCTGCCGCATGTGCGCGCCGCGTTCCGTGGCATTATTCGCGGCGAGACCCGCGCCGGCGAGTGCTTTGAGGCGCGCATCGTACGCCCGGACGGATCCGAACGATGGGTGCGCGTGCATCATCACCTGCAGGTTTCCCGTAGCGGGCGCTGGCAGAAGGCCGTGGGTCTGATTCAGGACTGTGACGCCGCCAAGCGACAGGAACTGGCCCTGATCGAGGCGCAGCGCGCCGCAGAGGACGCCGCCGAGGCCAAGGCGGCTTTCCTGGCCAACATGAGTCACGAAATCCGTACTCCCCTGAACGGTGTGATGGGCGTGCTTCATCTGCTCAAGAGCGAGTTGCTGTCTGCCGATGGCCGAAACCTGCTGGATGAAGCCCTGACCTGTGGCCGGATGCTGTCAGAAATCCTGAATGACGTGATCGACTTCTCGAAGATCGAAGCCGGCAAGCTTGAGCTCAATGCCGAAGCCGTCGACCCTGCGGCGCTGGTCCATGGCGTGGCCCAACTGCTGGAGCCGCAGGCCCGCGCCAAGGGCCTGCAGTTGGTGGTGGATGCGGACCCGGATCTGGGTTGGGTGATCTCCGACCCCGTCCGTCTGCGTCAGGCGCTCTTCAACCTGCTGGGTAATGCGGTGAAGTTCACTGAAAGCGGCCGTGTGGCGGTCCGTTGCCGACGGACCGATGCGGGGGTGCTGCGCTTTGAGGTGGAAGACACCGGGATCGGTATTTCCGCCGCGGCCCAGGAGCGGATTTTCGGCCGTTTCAACCAGGGGGACGCCTCGACGACGCGGAAGTTCGGCGGCTCCGGCCTTGGTCTGGCCATCACGCGAAAGCTGGCGGAACTGATGGACGGACATACCGGCTTTGTCTCAAAGGAGGGGCGAGGTTCGACCTTCTGGTTTGAGGTGCGCGCCGAGCCCGCTGCGTCCGTGTTCGAGACACCTGAGGTGGGTCGGTCGATCCTGGAGGGTGTCAGGGTGCTGGTCGTTGAGGACAATCCGACGAACCGGCTGATCGCCACGAAACTGCTGGAGCAGATGGGGGCTTCCGTCGAGACCGCCAACGACGGTTATCTGGGCGTCGAGGCGGCGGAGCGCGAGGTCTATGACCTGATCCTGATGGACATCCAGATGCCCGGTATCGACGGGCTGGAGGCGGCGAGACGTATTCGGGCTCTCGGCGGTACGGCGGCGCAGACCCCGATTGTCGCACTCACCGCCAATGTGCTGTCCCACCAACGCCGGGCTTATCTGGACGCAGGCATGGATGGCGTGGTCGGCAAGCCGATCTCGCCGGCTGATCTGCTGCGCGAGATCACAGCAGCGGCGTCCAGGCCAGTCGCAATGGAAGTGGAAACCACAACTGCTGCCTGAAGATGGCTTTCGCCCTGGGCATCGGGGTGCTTCATTGTCCCCTGAGACTCCGGAGGGGCGCAGGTGCGTAGATTTGAACCGGGACTGATCGGGCCGGCGTTCCTGGCCCCGGGGCTGGCGGCGGCCCAGACGGCAATGGCGTTCATGGCCTGAATGAGAGAGCACGCTTTTTATCACTGTATGCAGCGCGCGACGACCTGTTCGATCTGGTGAAAACCTACGTGGGGGTCAGGTAAGTCGCCCTGGATCCACGATCAGCTCACCGTGAGGCCGCGAACGACGGGTTGGCCTGTGATGGCGAACCGGTGCTAGATCAACGCTGATTCAGTCATTGGGAAGGACACGAGAGCATGACGGAGCCCGCTGCGCAGGCTACAGAGTCGGATGACAAGCCCACATCCCTGCGCACCGTCATCACGGCGTCCTCCGCCGGAACGACCTTTGAGTGGTACGATTTCTTCGTCTTCGGAAGTCTGACGGGCGTCATCTCCAAGACCTTCTTCACCGGGCTGCCGGAAACTGCGGGATTTGCCGCCGCGCTGGCGCTATTCGGCGCCGGCTTCCTCTTCCGGCCGCTGGGCGCACTCGTGTTCGGGCGGATCGGCGACCGCAAGGGCCGCAAGGGCGCCTTCCTGGCCACGGTGCTCTTGATGGGCGGCGCCACGGTCGCGATCGGCCTTCTGCCCAGCTACACCCAGGCCGGATTGATCGGGCCGATCCTGTTGATCCTTATGCGGATCATCCAGGGCTTCGCGCTGGGCGGCGAGTATGGAGGCGCGGCTATCTATGTGGCCGAGCATGCGCCCGCGAACGGGCGAGGTCAGGCCACAAGCTGGATCCAGAGTTCTGCAGCGTTCGGCCTGTTCGGCGCGCTCATCGTTATCCTGCTGACCCGTCTGGCTGTGGGCAACGAGGCCTTCGATGCCTGGGGCTGGCGGATACCTTTCCTGTTTTCAGGTGTCCTTCTCGCCATTTCCATCTGGATGCGGGTGAAGCTGAAAGAGAGCCCCGAATTCGCCAGGCTCAAGGCCGAGGGCAACGAGAGCAAGGCGCCCTTCACCGAGGCTTTCGGACGCTGGCGCAACCTCAAACTGGTCCTGATCGCCCTGGTGGGCGTGATGTTTGCCCAGGGCGCGGTCTGGTACACCTCATTCTTCTATGCCCAGACCTTCATGGAGCGTTTCCTGAAGGTGCCGCCCGAGACCATCAGCCTGATGCTGCTGACCATGACAGCCATGAGCGCCGTGCTCTACGTGGTGTTCGGCTGGCTTTCGGACAGGCTTGGCCGCAAGACCGTGATGATGTTTGGCATGGTGCTGATGTTGGCAGCTTATTTCCCGGGCTTCCACCTGCTGACCCAGACCCTCAATCCAGCATTGGCGGAAGCCGAGGCCCGGACGCCGGTGGTGGTGGTCGCCGATCCGGCAGACTGCTCCCTCCAGTTCGACCCGGTCGGCAAGGCCAGCTTCCTGTCGGCCTGTGACATCGCCAAGTCGACCCTGGCCAACGCCGGCGTGTCATACCGTAATGAAGCCGGTGTCCCGGGTCAGACGGCGATGGTGCGGGTCGGCGCCTGGACGGTGCCGTCCACTTCGGCCGTGGGCCTCAGTCCTGACGTCGCAAAGGCCGTCAAGGCCAGCGTGGAGACGCGCATTAAGGTCGCCCTGGCCCAGGCGGGATATCCCACCAAGGCCGATCCAAAGCGCATGAACATCTGGGGTGCGCTCGGTGTGATGTTTGTCTTTGTGGTCGCTGCGTGCGCGCTTTACGGCCCCATCGCCGCCAGTCTGGTGGAACTGTTCCCCACCCGCGTTCGCTACACGGCGATGTCGCTGCCCTACCATGTGGGCACCGGCTGGGTCGGTGGTTTCGTGCCCTTCACGGCCTTTGCCATCGTGACGGCGACGGGGGATATCTACTCAGGCCTCTGGTATCCGTTCGCCTTCACGGCGTTGTCGGTGGTGGTGTGCTTCTTCCTGCTGCCGGAGACAAAGGGACGACCGCTGGATCGTTAGGCGGGGCGCAGGGAAGGTCTAACGGGCGACGGGTAGCACCTCGGTGCGCACTGCTGCGGCGCCCAGCAAGGCTTGCTCTGCGCGCCAGTCGCCGGCGCCCACCAGCCGGATCACCAACTGTCCAGACAGCGTCCATTGCTGCATCTGCGCGACGCTCGCCGGGTCCAGGCGCTCGGCGTCACGGCGCGCCAGCGCCAGAACGTCCGGGTTGATGTCCGGGTCACAGACCAGCACGTCGGCGCTTGCCAGGGCGCGGACGGCCTTGAGGGTCAGGCGTTCGGCGGGACCGGCAGCCTCGACATAGTTGACGCTCCCGGCAGACGTGTCGCAGGCGGTCAACATCGCACGCAGTAAAGCCTTCGCCTCGTTCATTGCGCCCGCCGAAGCGGCTGCGGCTGCCGGACTGGACAATGCCGTGCGCAGGAACCTGCGGCGGGCGCCCGCCTCCGGGAATGCCGCACGCACCTCATCCTGCGTCGTCCGTAACAGCTCTGCGACCCGCCCGATCCCCTCAGGCGTCCGGGCCTCGATGTCCTGGCGCAACATGGTCGCCAGCATGGGCGACGCGCCGCCGGTGCCGATCGCCGCGACGACGACGCCGCGGTCAATGATGGACGGGGTCGTGAAGTCACAGAGTGCGGGGCGGTCGACCACGTTCACGGGTACATGCGCAGAGCGAGCCGCTTCTGCGGCCTGGCGGGCCCAGGTTTCGTCATCACCGGCGATGAAGGCCAGCGCCACGCCGACGTAGTTCCCGGAATCGAGCGCCTCAGCGGCGCCAAGTCTCACCACCCGTGCCGGTGAGCCGACGAACAGCCGCGCCTTGGCCTCTGCCCCCTCGCCATCGCCCGCGATCGCCACCGAACGGCCGGCCAGCGGGAAGAAGGCAGGAAAGGCGTCCATGATGCTATTTGAGGGTCTTCAGATAGGCGATGATCGCGGCCCGGTTCTCATCGTTCGGCACGTTAATCAGCATCTTGGTGCCGGGCGCGAAAGTTGCCGGCTGCTTCAGGTAGGTGTCGAGATTGGCGTCCGTCCACGTCCCGCCCTTGGCTTTGAGGGCCGGGGAATAGGCGAAGGCGCCCGCGCCGATCTTGCCGCCGGCGACGCCTGCAAGGCTCGGACCCATCACGGATCCGCCGTGGCACATCTTGCACTGCATATTGAACAGCTGTGCACCATCGGCGGCCATCGCCGGAGCGGCGGCCAGGGTCAGCACGGCGGCGAGGGGGACGACACGGAACATGGACTCTCCTGCGGGTTTCGTAGGCTCGGTACGGGTTAGCGTAATGGGCGACAATCGACCAAGGCCGGATTTACGCGATGGTCTGAACGGCGTTAGGATTGACCTCAAATAAGGCAACTGGAGACGCCCCATGGCGACCACGGTGGATGTGAACGGACGGCCCTTGAACGTCAACTCGGCCCCCGACACGCCGTTGCTATGGGTGCTCCGGGATGAACTGGGGCTGACTGGCACAAAGTATGGCTGCGGAGTTGCCCAATGTGGTGCATGCACGGTCCTTGTGGACGGCCAGGCGATGCGCTCCTGCCAGATGCCGGTATCGGCGGTTGGCGCGGCCAGGATCACCACCATCGAGGGCCTGGGCGGGACGCACCCTCTGCAGGAAGCCTGGGTGAAACTGGACGTGCCCCAGTGCGGCTACTGCCAGTCGGGCCAGATCATGAGCGCAGTCGCGCTGCTGGCCCAGACCCCGAAGCCGGATGACGCCGCGATCAGCGCGGCCATGGATGGCAACATCTGCCGCTGCGGCGCCTACCAACGCATCCGCGCCGCGATCAAAGAGGCGGCTGCCGGTCAAGCCGTCCAAACCGCACCGGCCAAGGCCTAGGAACGAACGCCATGAACAAGCCTCTCACGGATATCGTTCGCGCACCTACCCGTCGCCAGGCGCTGGTGGTCGGCGCCACTCTGGTCGGCGGATCCCTGCTGGTCGGATGCTCAATCGGTGACATCCTTTCGGCCGGTTCCAAGGTCGAGGTCGGCGCCTTTGGCCCCTTCCTCAAGTTCGCGGCCGACGGGTCGGTCACGGTGATCTCGAAGCACATCGAGTTTGGACAGGGCAACCATGCCGGTCTGGCCGCCATCGCGGCGGAGGAACTGGACGCGGACTGGTCCAGGGTTTCGGTCGAGCAAGCCGCAGCGAATGCCAAGCTCTATGGCAACACCATGATGGGCGGCGCCCAGAGCACCGGGGGGTCGTCGGCGATCTTCAATTCCTGGACCCAGCTCCGCACGGCGGGCGCCGCAGCGCGGGCCATGTTCGTGCAGGCCGCTGCGGCGAAATGGAGTGTTCCAGCCGCCGAGATCAAGGTCGCAAACGGGGTCCTGAGCCACGCTTCGGGCAAGCAGGCGGGCTTCGGAGATCTCCTCGACGAAGCGGCCAGGATCACGCCACCCGAAGCGCCGTTGCTGAAGGATCCCAAGACCTTCACCCTGATCGGCACGGATCGCGTCCGCCGGAAGGACTCACGCGTCAAGAGTACCGGCGCCGCGACCTATACCCTGGACGTCAAGCGTCCGGATCTCCTGGTGGCCATGGTCGCCCATGCTCCGAAATTCGGGGCCAAGGTGAAGTCGTTCGACGCCGCCGCGGCCAGCAAGATCGCAGGCGTCGTGGCCGTGCATCAGATCCCCACAGGCGTCGCAGTTGTGGCGGAAAACACCTGGGCGGCGCGCCAGGGCCGCGAGGCGCTGAAGGTCGAATGGGATGAAGCAAAGGCAGAGACCCGTGGCTCGGCCCAGATTCTGGCCAGCTTCAGGGATCTGGCGTCCGGCAAGACCGCTGCCCCGGAAAAGGGCGGCTGGAAGCCTTTTGACTCCAAGGGTGACGCCGCCAAGGCTGCCGCCGGCAGCAATGCGCTGGAGATCGCTTATGACTTCCCCTATCTGGCGCACGCCACCATGGAGCCGATGAACTGCGTGGCCATGGTGGGCAAGGGCCCGACCCGGTTGGTGTTCGGATCGCAGGCGCCCACCATGGACCAGATAAACACCGCCGGTATAGTCAAGGCGCTGCCGGGATCGATCCAGATCGAGACCCTGTTCGCCGGCGGCTCGTTTGGACGTCGCGCCAACCTGAAGTCAGACTATGTCACCGAGTGTGTCCATATCGCCAGGAAGGTGGGCGGCGGACGGCCCGTGAAACTGGTCTGGACCCGCGAGGACGACATGCGGGCAGGATACTACCGGCCCATCGTCCATCACACGGTTCGCGTGACCACGGACGCGCAAGGCTTCCCGGCGACGTGGCGTCATCGGGTGGTCACCCAGTCGATCATGAAGGGGGCGCCTCCCGGCATGTCCGGCGGGGATATCGATCCCACTGCGGTCGAAGGCGTGCTGGGTTCGCCCTATCTGAAGGCGACGCCCGTCGTCGACGCCCAGCTGATCATGCCGGATGTCGGCGTGCCCGTGCTCTGGTGGCGGTCGGTTGGCGCCATCCACACCGCCTATGTGATGGAACACACCATCGACCAGCTGGCCAGGCGGGCGGGCAAGGACCCGGTCGCCTACCGCCGCGCCCTTTACGAAAAGGCCGGCGCCAGGCGCCACATCGCTGTGCTTGATCTTGTGGCGGAGAAGGCGGGCTGGAGCTCGCCTGCGCCGGCCGGCTGGACCCGCGGCGTCGCGGTTCACGAGAGCTTCGGCTCGGTGGTGGCCCAGGTGGCCGAGGTGAAGCTGGAAAACGGCCAGCCCAGAGTGGGTCGCGTGGTCACGGCCATCGATTGCGGCACGGCCATCTCGCCCGATCAGATCGCCGCCCAGATGGAGGGCGGCACCTGCTACGGCCTGTCGGCGACCCTCTACGGCGAAATCACCCTGACCGAT
>NZ_JBIKNZ010000151.1:0-10421 GCF_044358365.1 Phenylobacterium sp.
TCTTTACCCGCCAGCTCTCGATCCTGCAAGACGCCGGTCTGCCGATCCTGCGGAGCCTGAAGGTCTTGGCAGACATGCAGCAGCCCGGCCGGCTCAAGAATTCGCTCTTGGACGTCTGCGACGAGATCGAGGGCGGCACCACGCTTTCGGAGGCGTTGTCGAAGAGCCCGAAGGCCTTTAACCGTCTCTATTGCAACATGATCCGGGCCGGCGAGGCGGGCGGTGCCTTGGAAGTGATTCTCCGCCGTCTGGCCGAGTTTATGGAGCGGAGCCAGTCGCTCAAGCGCAAGGTCAAAGGCGCGATGGTCTATCCGATCGTGGTGGTGAGCGTGGCCGTGGGCATCCTCACGTTCATCATGCTGAAGATCGTGCCCCAGTTCAAAAAGATTTTCGACGATTTTGGCAGCGAGCTGCCGCCGATGACGCAGATCCTGATCGACACCTCCAACTGGGTTGCCAACTACTGGTTTTTGATTCCCGCGATTCCGTTCGGCATCAATCTGGTGATCAAGGCGATCAAGATGGTCCCATACGGCCGAATGGGCTGGGATCTTTTCACGCTCAAGGCGCCGATCTTCGGCCAATTGGTCGAGAAAAACATCATGTCGCGGTCGACCCGCACGCTGGGCACTCTTCTCGCCAGCGGCGTGCCGATCCTCGAGGCCTTGAACATCACCAAGGAAACCTGCGGCAACATGATGTTCGAGAAGCTCTTCCAGAAGGTTTCCGACTCGATTCGCGATGGCAACGCGATCGCGAAGCCGTTGAAGGAGTACTCCGTGCCGCCGTTCAACTTCGTGTCTTGGCTTTTCTGGACCGCATTTTTCCCGGGAATCGGCGCCCTGCTCTATCTCACGAAATACAAAAAGCGGGTGGTGGACGACCTCGTGGTGAACATGGTCGACGTGGGCGAGGAGTCGGGCGAGCTCGACACGATGCTCTACAAGGTGTCTGACACCTACGACGAGGAGGTGGCCGTGCTCACGGAGAGCCTCACGAGCCTCATGGAGCCCTTGCTCATCATTTTCCTCGGCGGTGCCGTGGGCTTCATCGTGATCGCCCTCTTCCTGCCGCTGATCAAACTGATTCAGGATCTCTCGTAAGGAGCCGTCATGAAACGCCGCGGCTTTACGCTCGTCGAACTTCTGGTCGTGGTTTCGATCATTCTCGTGCTCATGACGTTGATCGGCGGGGCGGTTTCGGGAGCGCGTAGCAGTCAGAAGAAACAGTCCACAAAAGCGCTGATCGCCAAACTCGACACGATCATCCAGCAGCAGTATGCGACCTACGCAACTCGCACCGTGGCGCGCACCGCGACTGGGGTCCTAGGCGGCGTCGCCCGGCGGCAGATGGCCAGCGGCGACATGCCGGATTCTTGGGACGAGGTCAAAACACTAAAGGATGGAACAACTGGGCTCGCCAGTTCCCCCGATAGGAAGTTCCCGCTCACTGCTGCGCAACGGGCCTACGCGGAATACCGCGAGGCCTTGGGGCCCACCGCCCAGTTCGAGGGTGCGGAATGTCTCTTTATGATTGTCATGCTAGGCGGGCTCACCGACTGCTTGGATTGCGGGGGCTTGTCACTGTCGGAAAAGGGTGACAAGGATGGCGACAAAGCCCCTGAGTTCTGGGATGCCTGGGGTAATCCGATCGGATTCGTGCTCTGGCCAGCCGGCCTCGAGTTGCCGCCTGGCGGTGGCACCAAATTTTTTTCGACGACGTCCCCATTCAGCGGCGCTGCAATAGCGAGTGCTCCGGGCGGGCTCATGCGGCCGTTGATCTACTCCAGTGGTCCCGACGGCAAAGCGACCTTCGGCGAGCCGGCAGCCTCACATATCAAAACACACGTTAATTGTGGCAATCCGGTCGATCCCACGGTCGCGATGTTCGGGGCGTTCGTTCCGCCCTCGGACGATCCCATGGATCGCAGGGCCGACAACATCACAAACTTCGACGCTGAGGTAGGCCGATGATTCAAACTCGCCCTCGCCGCGCGTTCACCCTCATCGAGTTACTCGTCGTTACGGGCCTTCTCGCATCGCTCTTTGCGATGGTCGTCGGCGGACTCGGCGCACCAAACATCGCTTCAGCCGTTCGGCGGACGGCACAGGACCTAGCCTCGCGGCTGCTCGCCGTTCAAAGCCGGGCGCTTGGCAAGCCAGAGGGCGCTGCCCTGATCGTCGCGCCCAACACCGAAAATACCCGAATGGGGACGATCATCCTGGATGCCGTCACGCAGCCCTGGGTCATCGCGGCCGTCAGTTCCGGAATGCCGCCAAGCAATCCAAGGGTTACCAGCGCTGCTGTGACCGTAGAAACGGAAGCCGACGTGCTCGCAAGCGCCTTTAAAATTAGGTTCCAATCCGATGGTGGTGACGACCAGGTCAGCCCCGGCGCGTCTCCATGGTTTGCGTTCATGTCAGGAACGGTAGGGTTCCGCGGATCGGCCGGTCAGACGCTCGCAAATACGATCTGGCCGAAAACGGCAAGTCAAGCGGAGCAGGCCGTTGTTGCCCGCTACCCGTCGCCCGGTATTTCTACCAAGGAGATGGCCAAGCAGGTCGCTATCGACCTTCGGCACAGCGGCATGGGGGAAGACCCGGATGCGGCGCACGGCTACGGCCGATTCGAAAGCAAGGGCTCGATCGCCATCGCTTACGAGCAAATCGGCCGCGTTGGCGAGGTGATGCGGCGGGTGCAGGAAACGCGCACCGCAACCGACCAGCCGATCGAGCCTAACGGCGTGATTTACTTCCTGGTTGTCTCGCGTGCCGACATCCTCGAGGGCCGAAATACGCTCGCTAACCCTCAGTCGGTTTGGGTCGCGATCAATCCCCATACCGGCCGCGTGACGGTCGCCGAAAACGTTCCTCAGGTAACCGAGGACAAGACCGCGATTACGGCCGCAAGACGAAGCGCCCGCGCTGGAACCGCGATCAAATGACCATGAATCCGACGACCACAAACCCTCATGGGCTCGACATCGCGAACGACCCTCGTGGGCGGATCGGAATGACGCTGCTTGAGGTCCTTGTAGCCCTTGGCATCCTTGTTGCCGGGCTGGCGAGTGTCGCCTCGCTCATGCCCGCCGCCGGTTCGAGGCTCGCGGACGCGATGGCTATCGACCGCGCCGGGACCCTTGCGGCCAACGCTCATGCCGACCTGCGAAACAGGGGTGTCCTAACCGCTTCGCTTTTCCCGGCCTCCACGGTCATTACCTCTACTTCCGGCCGAATAACCGTCATTGGGGGAGCGTTTCCTAACGCACCGTTCGCCTCCGGAACATTTACTTTCACTTCCGGCACTTTTAACAAGCACACAGCCGCTAGTTTTCCTTCGTCAGCGATGATCCTTCTGGACGACTTGCAGCTCTCCGCCAGCAACGTGCTCGTTCCAAATGCCGACGGCGTCTCATACGGAGTCACCGTTGTCCCGACCACAACAGGAACGGTAGCGGCAGGCAGCCCTGTCCGAGTCGGGGTCGTGGTCTTCAAGAAGTCCCAAGTGGAATGGATGGAGGTTCCACTCAAAAAGGTGGCGGCTGGTGTGTTTGAAGTCAGTACCGTTGGCTCAGGGTCGGCAGCGATTCGGAATGAGTCTGTCAGGAAACAATTTTTTCCAGCCTGCTCATGGGCATTTGCCGCCAAAGGCGGCGCCCCCGCCGAGTCGCGATGGCTTCATGTTGGAAGTTCGTGGACGGCGAACGGCGTCTCTTATGTCTCTTTTTCCAACGCTGATGCCGACATCGTGACTTCGCTTTCCGTCAGCGGAACACTCCCGGTGCACGCGTTCACGCGTGTGATGCGTGTTGACGAACAACCGGCGATCCTCAAATGAAAGGAGAACCACGCCATGACGTCGCTTTCTGGACCGCGTGAAGAATCTCCGGGCCGTCGTGGAATGCTACTACTTCTCGTGCTGAGCATGCTCACGCTCTTCATTCTCATGGGAACCCTGGCCCTCGTGATGGCCACGCGTTCCCGCGAAAGCGCGAGAGCATTTGCCGACGCGACTGGGGGTGGCAACGGCTCTCCGATCATCGCGGAGTCGATGGCCGACGAGGCGTTGCTTATGCTGATTCGTGGATCAAAGGATCCCGCGGTGAACGCCTTGCTCGGTGATGACAATCTGCTTAAAGACATGTACGGCACCCAGGGAAACGGCCGGTTCGTGGACGAACCATACGATTCGTTCGATTTGGACAATCGCTTTCTTACTCATGTGATCCTTGATCCGAATGGCCGGGTGAGCAGCGTGCCGCGGCCCGCATTCGGTGCCCGTGCCGACGAATGCAAGGTCGACAACGACGGTGATGGCGTAGCTGACAGCGTCTGGCTCAGCGGCCTTTTACAGCCGCTCACGCTCGCGAACGGCAATCACCTGGACTTCCGGGTGGCCTATCTCGTCCTTGATCTGGATGGCCGGATTAACGTGAATACACACGGCAGGCGGCCGGAAGATCAATCGTCCGCAAGCGGTGGACCGGCTGACATAAATGCGTCCCAACTGTTCACCTCCGAAGTTTGGAACCTGCTCATGGCGGGAACGGGCGGGCAGTTGCTTTCGGGCAGTGTGTCCGCGGGTGACCAATGGCGGCCAGTCCCGCCCGTAAGTTCGCCGGTGGACGGGCGATTCGGAGGATTCCAAGGCGCAAATAATGCCAAAGGTGAACTGGAATACACCTACGGTGTCCGGCTTGACCTCGAAGCGCCGAGGCCAAGCGCACTTTCGGCCGCCGCGGGACAAAACCCTTTTACACCTGGCGAACTCGAACGCGTCCTTCGCCAATTCGACTCGGATGCCAGCACGCTACCACCGAGGCTGGCGGCCATTCTCCACGATCAAGCGGAGCGGGCTCGTATGCGAATCACCACAGATAGTTGGGAGACTCCGGGAGATCGTTACGACATCAAATGGGAAGCCGACAATAGCGGCGTTAACGATGAGAAAGCCGCTTGGGCGGAACTCTGGCCCCGCGTGGTCGCTGCGGGAGCCTCCGAAGCGGACGCGAAGCAGTGGGTCGCGAATCTGCTTGATTTTCGCGACCAAGATAAAGCGGTAACCAACTTTGACGGTGGAATCAAGGGAGTAGAACCCTCGAAACTGAACCCACCTATTCCTGGCCAATGGGACGACGGGCGATTCCGAAGCTACGGGGACCTGCTCGCCATACCAAAAGGTACGGAGTCCGAAATAAACCAGAAGATGGCCGACGGCGAGCCCCTGGTTTCGCTCGTAAAAAACTATCCCAAGATCCTCGAATCTGTGGCGGTTCCTTTCTTTCTGAGCACGCTTGCCGTGGACCCGCACCGCGAACCCGGTCGTGTGAATGTCAATACGTGCGACACAAAAGTCTGGGAGATACTGCTCGGCGACGATGATCCAAATCCATTCGCGCTTTCCGCGGCTGGTACGGGAACGCCTGCAAAAGCGACCGTTGACATGCTACTCACAGTCCCGCTGATATTCCCCGATGCGACCCACGACGTGCGACAGATTAACCACGCAGTTGCCAACCGACTCGCGAACGTCGCCACGGTTCGTTCGCACGTGTTCGCCGTGTGGATCACGATCGAAGTCAAGGACTCTGACAATCCCGACCAGCCGACCTACCATCGGCTTTTTGCAATCGTAGATCGATCGATACCGGCAGAGTTTACGGCGGCAACAGAGGGGCAAAACACGAACGTACGCAACATTATCCGACTGCAGCGTTTTCTCAACTAAAATGATCCTGCCATGAATGTTCAACGAGGCTTCCAGACTTCAGCAAGAACGCTGTTTTTAGCGAGGCCAATGGCGTCGGCTGGCTTCAGCCTCGTGGAGGTGCTCATCGCATCCACGCTGGCCCTGATTGCCATGGCATCGGTGGCGACCCTCTTCGGAATCTTCGGCCGCACCGTCTCGCAGAGCCAGACGATTGTCGACCTGAACGCGAGACTCCGTAGTGCGGCATCCCAACTCCGGCAGGATCTCCACGGCGTCACCGCTCCAACCAAGCCCTGGATACGACCGGAGGCAAACGCCGGCTACTTCGAGATCGTCGAAGGCACCAGCACCGACTCGACTCCAGCCGGAACCATGGGCGACGCCGACGATCGGCTGATGTGCACGACCAAGGCATTTGGCAAGCCGTTCACCGGTAGTCTTCAAGGAACCACAGCCATCGAGGGATATGAAGCCCCCTTCGCAGAGATCGCCTGGTTTTGCGAGTCGTCGGGCCAGACCTTCGAGGGAAAGGCTCTCTATAATCTCTACCGCCGACAATTGCTCGTGGCTGCGACCCCTGGCGCGGGCAGATTCGCGAGCGGCGTTTCGGCGTCGATTGATCGTAATTTGACCGACCTTTCGTGCCGCGACGTCAGCACGAATAAGATCGCCAACAGCCTTAGTGACCTCTCCAAACCGGCAAATCGGTTCTGGACCGTTGTTGGAGCGGTGAAGACGCTTCAGGGCGATCGGCTCGGCGAGGACGTTATCCTCACGAACGTGATTGCCTTCGACATCAGGGGTTTTGCCCCCGCATCGTCTTCATACGCTGACCAATCCTTCAACACGAACTACGCGGAAAATGCGACCCCAACTGCCGGCGATTCGCTTCGCGGTCTGGAGATCCGAATTCGCTGCGTCGAGCCTTCGAGCAGGCAGATTCGGCAGGTTACCGTAGTGCATTCATTCGAGGGATTGTAAAACCAGAGTTATCGGAACCCATGCCAAAAGGAGTGATCGATCCCATGCTTAGCCGAACCCGCAGCCCAAGGGCTTTTACCTTGGTTGAACTGCTCGTCGTGATCGCCATCATCGGCGTCTTGATGGGGCTTTTGCTTCCCGCTGTGCAGAGCGCTCGCGAAGCAGGCCGGCGTGTAACGTGCACGAACAACCAGTATCAGATGGCTTTCGCCTGCTCTCGGTTTAATGACTCCAATGGGTTTCTGCCCGGTTGGAGAAATTCCCTAGTAACAAATTCCACTCCTCTCTTCCCGTCCTGGCCCGTAATGATTTTGCCATTTGCCGAGCGGAGTGACATTTATAAGGCGTGGCAGTTGGGAACGCCGTCCGCGCCGTACATGTCCCTTTTTGCATGTCCCTCTGCGCCAGCTGATTCAATGACGAACCCGCTGCTTGCCTACGCCGGAAATTGCGGAACGGCAAATAGCGTGAAGGCGAACGGTGTGATGGTTGACAATGTGTCGCCAGGCACGTCGGCATCTCGGATCGACCTCGACGAGATCTCAACTGCCGATGGCACGGCAATGACGCTTGTCTTTTCGGAAAAGTGCATTTCCGGCACCGCCGGATTGAATCAGAATTATTGGGATGTGCGACCGAGCGTGAGCGGCACATTCACGTTTGGCCCTCCTTCGTCGTCGTATGTGGCGGGCAGTGGAATCGTGCCGGGGTTTGGGATGGTTGGGACTGCCCCGACCAAGGTGATTAATCCAACCACGCTTGGAAACACAACAACACCTGGGCAGATCAATTTACCGTCGTCAAACCATCCCGGAGGTGTCGTGGTTGCTTTTTGCGACGGGCACACCGGCTTCATCAAGGACTCACTGGGCAACACCGTCTACGCGCAGCTGCTGATTACGAACAACACCTCGGCGTCTGGTGCAGCTGCCACTTGGCGAGGCACTTACAACGTTCTTTCCGAAGGCGACTTTCAGTAGTGGGGATTTGGCAGGTTGAAGCCTACCCTACGGACTATGCGAACGATTGTTTCTTGTGTGGCCGCTTGGCTCGGGTTCACCATCTCCACGGCCGCCGCGGCTGAGACGCTGTCATTCGGCGCCCCAAACCCGGCCTAGGCCTCGGCTCAAGCCGCACACGCGGCCTGTGTTGAGGCACCCTGTTCCTAAGCCCTCATATTCCCTGGTGTAGGAAATCCAACCCGGCCATCGGGCCATGTGAAACATGGGCCCAACGCTCGCGGATGGCCTTGCTGATAACGGCTTCGCCGACATGAGCACGACCACCGGCCTCACCGCCCAACGCAGCGAAGTGCGGGCCGCCCACGTGCGCGACGGCATGAGCAACACCTACCTCCTCGGTGAGAAATACCTCAACCCAGTCGACTACGCCACCGGCAACGACATCGCAGACGACCACAGCCTCTTCGCCGGCGACGACCTCGATCCCAACGGCTGGACCGATGAACTCCCCGCCCAAGACACCCGCGGCACCGCCAATTTCTATCGCTTCGGCAGCGCCCATGCCGGTGGCTTCAACATGGCCATGGCCGACGGCTCGACGCAGTTCATCGGCTACGACATCAGCGCCGCGGTGCATTCCAACCGCGGCAACCGCAAAGACTGCCAAGCCACCCAGTAGGACAGGCTTCAGCCTGTCAGGCCCTGCCCCCAGCGGCACCATGCCCGCAGCCCGCCAATTTCGAACAGGCCCCTCGCCCGCCCCCACGTTCGGACAGCCCAGCACGCTTGACCCAATACATATACGCACGTACACTCTTCGCGGCCACGGAGGCTTGAACATCACCGTTAACGGTAATACACTGAAATCGGATCTTTGCGATGCGGCTTCACTGGCGTTTTGAATGGGATGAAGACAAGTCAAGTCGCAATGCGACAAAGCACGGCGTCTCTTTCGAAGACGCCGCGGCAGCACTTTCCGATGAACACGCCGACGCATGCCACTTCGAGCGGTATGACAAAGCACACTCCAGCAACGAAGATCGATACGTCACGCTTGCATCCGACCCTCAGAATCGGTTTGTTGTTTACTGCATAGCGTGGACAAAAAGAACAGGTGGGAGCGGGGCGTCCACTCGAATCATCAGCGCGAGAATGGCAACTCGCACAGAAAGAAAGTGGTATGAGAGATACATCGCAAAATAAGTCTGGCCGACGAACAATCCGCCGTGCGGCGTCTGGCCTGAAACGGCGTTCCGAAAAGGTAATGACTGAACTGCACCGCCGAGCAGCGTCAGGCACATCACCAGTCGACACGAGCGACATCCCCGAACAGCAGCCTTCCGATGGCACGTGGGTGCGCGGCGGCCATCTTGTGGGCGGCATCCGTGGGGCGATCATCAAAGAAATGCAGCGACAGGGCCTCACTCGTTATCAGCTCTGGAAAACTTCCCGCACCCTGTGCCCAAAGCTGCCGAGCTCTGCCGTCTATGAATTTCTCGATGGCCGTCGCCAGGCCGGAAGCAACTATATAGAGGCAATGCTGGACGCTCTCAGGCTCGAGGTCAGGCCCAAGGCCACAGCCTGATCGCTTCTCCTGCCCGACCCATGACCGACAAAGAAAAACGCCGTTATTTAAGCTGGAGATACCGATGAGCTCGCAACGACTTCCCGCGACTGATTCGATTTCTGAGCTGGCCGCCTTCTGGTCCAGCCACGACATCACCGATTTCGAGAGTGAACTCGACGTCGTCAAGGAGAAGGTTTTCGTTAAATCATCGAACGGGCAGGATCTCGTCCTGCACCTTGATCCTACGGAGGCCTTCACTGTGCGGGAGGCCGCCCGCGCCAAGGGAATCGACGAAGCCACCGTCGTGCGCGAATGGATCCGAGAGCATGCCCCAAAGGCTGCCGGATGATCTCCCACCCCCTATGACCTGCCACAGTAGGACAGACTTCAGCCTGTCGCTCAAACCACTGGCGTCCCCAACGCAGCCCTCCTTTCCGCCACGCTTGACACAAACACTGCCTACATGTCCGCTAACCCTCGAATTGCGGGCCGCGGCCCATGGCCTCTATACCGGCAAAAAGGTTTTTTATGGCAACGATCTCTCAAATCCGTATCCGCCTCCACGAGGGCTTCCCCGAGAAGCAGGCCGATCTACTCGCCGTCCGCTTGCACCGCGTTGAGCGTTACTGTGCACTTTTGCAGACCCACGCCGATGAACGTGGTGTAGCCAGCAACATCCATTCTGATGATCGTAAACTCCGTGAGAGGGGTCGAATCACACATACTCACAGGCAGCGTAACTTCTGCCTCCAACCGCTACATGGTTTTACGCTCGTCGAACTGCTCGTTGTCATCGCCATCATCGGCGTGCTCGTGTCGTTGCTTATGCCCGCCCTGCAGTCGGCCCGCGAATCGGCGCGGCGTACCAGCTGCGGCAATAACCTCAAGCAGCTTTACACCGCCTGCGCCAGCCATCTTCTGCTATTGGGCCATTACCCGACCGGAGGCTGGAACGCGGCCTCTACAGGCGACTCCGACAAGGGCGCCGATTACCAGCAGCCCGGTGGCTGGGCCTACACGATCCTGCCCTTCATGGAGGAGAAAAACACCTACAACGCCGCCAACCGCAACAGCCTGCCCGTGCCGGTGTTTGCATGCCCTTCGCGGCGGGCCTCGCCGATCGGCCCTGGTGGCGTTGTCATGACCGACTATGCGGGGAACCGCGGGGCGTGGTCCTCTCCAAATCCGGCCACAGCGAGCAC
>NZ_JBIKNZ010000036.1:0-30628 GCF_044358365.1 Phenylobacterium sp.
GGCTCAATCCGGCGCATCTGCGCCTGCGACAACCAGATCAAATCACTCATGACGACGCCTCCATGCGCCGCCAGTGAATCAGACCAACCCCGCCTTGGGAATCATTTCAATGGGTCCTGAGCCTAGAGACGGGGCGGCGTGTGGCATACTATCCGAACGCGAGGACCGGCGAGGTGGTCGAGGCCATCCGCGCCGCCAACCGCGTAAGCGGCCCGGTGAATGTCGTCGGCCATAGCTATGGTGGACCGGACGCCTACAACGCCGCGGTCCGCGCCGGTCGGGAAGGCTTGAGGGTGGACAATTTGGTGACCCTGGATCCGGTGACGGCGTTCTTTGCGAAACCCGAATCCGGTCGACCTTTGGGCTCATGGACCAATGTAACCGCCGTCCCGCCCGAACCTCAGCGGGATTGGTTTACTAACTTCCTCTTCCTTTCGAAGAATCCGTCGACGCTCCCGGCCAACGTTGCGGATCGCCGTCCGTCAGTCGCAGCCCAGCATGGTGATGTGGATCTGTTGATGACCCGGAGCGGTGCGCGCGGTGTGCTGGACGCCAGCCGAGAGCCCAAAACGGACACCTTGATCGACGGACAACCGATCAAGACCTGGATGCAGACCCGAACGCAAAGTACACGCGAATGAGCGAGGGCGACTGGATTTCCCTCGCTATCGTTGGCGTCTGTGTACTCATGTCGGCTCCCGGCATCGTCATTGCGTTTCTGACGAGCGCCTGGCGCGGCGTCTTCGTGAATGCCGTCATCTATCTCGTGGTCGGGACCGCGATCCCGATGTCTTTGCTTGTACAGAACAAGCTCGATCATGGCGCTTGGGGACCGAAGAGCTGGCCATACATCGAAATGGGATACACCCTGATGGCCGTGGTGGGCCTTGGGATCTACTGCCTGATCTTTCTACTGATCGGGATCCCGGTGGCGACCATGCTCCGACGGCGCCGGCAAGGGCGGAAACCGCGAGGCCTTGAACCCAAGTCGGCAGCCAAAGGTGGACATCGTGAGTGACGGTCCACCGATCGGCGCACGGATGACGACCTGGGGCGCGGGTGCGCGTCGATGAACTGGTTTCGCCCGGCCATCATGGGGGTCTGCGCGATCCTGTCGACGCCCGGTTTGATCATCGCGCTTCGCCAAAGCGCCTGGTACGGCATGGTGGTGAATTTTACGCTCTAAGTCTTCGTGGGTATCATCATCGTTTGGCTTCCGCTGTTCCAGAACGCCATCGAGTATGGCGCGGTTCTACCGGAAAACTGCCAAGGTCGTGACTTCAGATACCACGCTATGGCAGTTGTTTTTGCTGCGTTTTATTGGCTCATACTGCAGATCGTTGCTATGCCGCTGGCAGTCTTGATCCGGCGTCGGGCAAGGCGAAGCGACCCGTGATCAGGTCGGAAGTTACTCGGTGAGATTGCCCGAGGCACCCTGCACGAACTCCAGACCTTAACGCGGCCGCCTCAGGCCCGCGAACATTTCTGACCGCCCGAACGGGCATTCCCAAACCAAAGGACGACCATGGAACATGACGACGCCTATCTGGCGGGCGAGGGCGACCTCGTGCGCGACGACGACCGCATGCTGGAAGAGACCGGCGCGGATCCGGAGATGTTCGAGCTGGAACTGGACGGGCAGGTGCACACCCTGCCGGCGGCGCTGAAGGGCGCGGTGCTGCGGCAGGCGGACTATACCCGCAAGACCCAGGAACTGGCGGAGCACCGGCGCGCGCTGGAGGCGGAACGCGAGGCGCTGGCGGCGCGGGTGAACGCCCACCAGGGTGCAAGCCGGGACGAACAGCGCCTGGCGGCGCTGGATGAGCAGATTGAAGATTTCCAGGCCGTAGACTGGGAGGGCTATGCAGCCGAAGATCCGGAGGGTGCGCAGGCGAGCTGGTCGACATTCCAGCGACTGGCGCAGGCGCGCGAGCGGCTGGCCTATGCGGTCAGTCACCACCAGGAACGATCCGCGCTGCAGGCGGCGCGCGAGGCGGCCGAGGCGATGGCCGAAACCGGGCGCAAGCTGAGCGAAGAGATCGAGGGTTGGTCGCCGGAGGTGGCCGGCAAGCTGGTGGACTATGCCCAGGCGTTCGGCGTGACCATGGAGGAGCTGCGCGAGATGGCCGATCCGCGCCTGTGGAAGCTGTTGCACAAGGCCTGGAGGGCCGATCAGGCCAGCGAGGTCGGGGCGCGGGAGACTGCACAAGCGGTGCGGCCGGCGGTCTCCATCAGCGGCGGCGGCGGCGGGGCGGGCGGCGTCCGCGACGAGCTGGCGACCAAGGAATGGATGCGCCGGCGCAACGAACAGATGGCGCGGGGGCGCTGATGGCTGCGTTTCTGAAGGGGAACCTGCCGGGGCCGTCGGCGCCTTCGCCGTTGCCATCAGGGCCGTTGATGAGCCTGCGGGCCTATGCCTCGTTGACGGCGGCGCCCCGGAAGGCGCAGCCGCGTGGAACGCACGTTACCTTGCGGAGTTTCGATATCTTTTCCAACATGCTTGAAGAAGCGACCGGCCACGAGCTGCCGGAGCCGATCAAGAAGATCCTGCCGGATCACATGTACACCGAGTACGACGACGGTCGGGAGTAGTACATTTTTCGAGGTGGTGAGAAGGATTTCAGACTCGAGGCGCAGGTCGATCCTGCGCGTCAAAGCCCTGACTATGGGCGCGGCGAACGGGTGCTCCATGAGACGTACCTTCCGGGTGTCGCGGCAAGAGACGCCAAGAGGCCCTCCGAGCGTTCGGCCGCCTGGATCAATCGTTCAGGCACACTCTATGGGTACCCGATCGCCAATTCCAACATGGCTGTAGGCGACCAAACCGAAGTCCAGTTTGGCAAACGGGTTGGAGATGATCAAACCTGGGGGTGGAAAGACGGACCAAGGTTTGCACCGTGGCCGTGGATCGATCATCTGAGGGACTCCCTTGCGCAGGCGCCTAGAAAACCTCGCTGAGCGATGTCGGGGTCTTTCGGAGACTACGCCTGAGGGCCAAGACCCATAGGGGCGCTATCAGGGCGAATGGTGCGGCAACGACCGGGAGAGCGATACCCCCAATGTCGTCCATGATGACCATGTAGGCGATGAGGCCTCCCAGGGTCGGTGCACCCAGAAGCAGGATCGAAGCAATTCTGCCAATCCGGACAACCAGGCTGCCCGGCGGCGGTTCCCGCCACAAGAGGTACAACAGTCCATTGGTGGTCACCAAGTACAGCACCAATCCTGAAATCAGCAGAATGGAGCGCTGATCGTCGTCCAGACGAAGGTCAAATGACCCGACGATAAATGAAACCGCGAGCGCCAGGACAAGCGTGAAGGCAGTGTAGCGCCAACGCAGAGACTTCATCCGGTCTTCCTTCAATGTCGACGACAGCGCCCGATTACGTTGTTCCTATATTGTTCTATCGCTTCTGATCCAGAAAACAAGAGATCTGGCCGTCTTCCAACGGCTCCGGCGACGGAGGCCCGGTGGAAGGAACCGGCCAGATCACCTCAATCGAACCTGCCGCCGCCTGACCGGCTGCGACCGAGCACGCGCGACCCTCGCGCCTCGGACGCCTTTGCGCGGCCCAAACCCAACCCATTCAAAAGGATATTTCATGCCCAATACCATTCTGTCCGCCACCGCCGTGACGCGGGAGGCGCTTCGCGTGCTGCACCAGAAGCTCAACTTCGTGGGCACGATCACGCGCGACTATGACGACAGCTTCGCCCAGCAGGGCGCGAAGGTGGGCGACACGCTGAAGGTGCGCCTGCCCAACCAGTATGTGGTGCGGACGGGTCCGAACCTGGCCGCCCAGGACACCGTGGAAAACTCGGTGGACCTGAAGGTGCAGACCCAGAAGGGGGTGGACCTGAACTTCACCTCCGTAGACCTGACCATGGCCCTGGATGACTTTTCGGAGCGGATCCTGGAGCCGGCGATGAGCGTGCTGGCCGCCCATATCGAGGCGGACGCCATGACCATGTACCGCGATGTCTACAACCAGGTGCAGGGCGCGGGGCCTGCCACCTTCACCCGGGTGCTGCAGGCCCGCAAGATTCTGGTGGACAATCTGGCGCCGCTGAACGGGCGGACCTGCAATCTGAACACCCAGGACAATGTGGATCTGGTGGACGCGCTGAAGGGGCTGTTCAACGACAAGACCACGATCGCCAGGCAGAACCGTGAAGGCTTCATGGGACGTACGGCCGGGTTCGACTTCATGGAGAACACGCTGTGGCCCTCGCACCTTCGGGGTCCCTCCAACGCTGCATTCATCGTGAATGGTGCGGGCCAGACCGGCGCCACCCTGACCGTTTCGACCGGAGCCGGCGCGCCGGCGGCCGGTGACGTGTTCACGATCCCGGGTCTGTTCCGGGTGCATCCGGAGACCAAGCAGTCGACGGGCGTACTGCAGCAGTTTGTGGTCGGGACCGGGGCGACGGCGACGTCGTTCCCGATCTCACCGGCGATCGTGACGTCGGGCGCATGGCAGAACGTTTCGGCCTCGCCGGCCAACGGCGCCGCCATCAACTTCGCCGGCACGGCATCGGTCAACCACGGCATCTCCATGGCCTATCAGAAGGGCGCGTTCGCCTTCGCCACGGCGGACATGGTACTCCCCACAGGCGTGGACTTCGCCTCGCGCGAGGTGTTCGACGGCGTCTCGATGCGGATCGTGCGCAATTACGACATCAACGGGGACAAGTTCCCGTGCCGTCTGGACGTGCTGTACGGCTTCAGGACCATCCGGCCGCAGCTGGCCTGCCGTCTGGGCAACAACTAGCGGGGTGGCGCCGGGCGGTCCTGAGGGACCGCCCGGGCCTTGCTTTCGCCGCGGGCGACTGTTGACGTTCTTCTATTGTTCTGTTTTTCTGGAGGCCAGATGCTATTCAAAGACAGGGATCGGGCACTGACGGCCGCGGAATGGGGTGACGTCGGCGCGCTGAGCGGCATTGAAGAAGGCCCGCCGATAACGGTGCGTCCCGGACAGAAGGCCGTAATTGATTCACTCATGGGGCGTTCAGGATCTGATTCATTGTCACAGCGAGCGCAGGACGCCTGTGGACGAGCCAGCCGGTCAGGAAAAATCCGTGTCCGCTGAACGGCGGAAACTTACGATTCCGCGTTGGGTGCTCCGCGCGTGGCTATGGATCAGCCTGCCCGTAAGCCTTATCCACTACTACGGCATTCCGGGTCTGATCGTTTATGGTCTCTGGCTAGAGATCGGAAACACGATCAGCATCCCTTTCTCACTGGTTCCCGTGACTCTCGCCCTGTTTTTCCCGGAAGGCACACCTGCCATACTATCAATCATCCTGTTTGGCGTGATGACGGCGCTGATGGATCGGGTGATTGTCAAGCGCGTGCCGGGCGCGATGCCGCTTGTGGCGTTTGCCGGCGCCATGGTCGCCTGGCTGATACTGAGCGCGATGCCGTTCCTGGTCTGGATCGGGCTGGCCATGCTGTAGGCGGCGCATCGCGCGACACGCTGGCTGCGATCTAGCCGGGACGCGCCGCCACTTTTTCATTCCCCTCAATGCCGCCTCCGGGCGGCTTTTTCATGTCTGGAGCCCAAGATGGCGATCACGACCTATGCCGAACTGCAGGCCGCAGCGGCGAACTGGCTGGTGCGGGCGGATCTGACCGCGCGCATCCCGGAATTCATCGCCTTGGCGGAGGCCCGGTTGAACCGGGTGATGCGGGCCAGGCTGGCCGAGGCGGAGGTTTCGCTGTCGGCGGGCGCGGGCGTACGGACGCTGGCGCTGCCGGCCGGGTTCACCGAGCCGCTCAGGCTGTGGATCGCGCGGGGGACGGACCGGTACGAAGTGCCGTTTCGCGAGGCCGGGCTGATCGGGGTGTCGGCGCGGCGTGGCGAGCCGGGCGCCTGGACGGTGGATGGCGCCAACCTGGCTTTCGACCGGCCCTGCGACCAGACCTATGGCTTCACGCTGCGGATGCTGCGCCGGTTTGCGCTGTCGGACGCGGCGCCGACGAACGGGCTGCTCACGGAATTTCCGGACCTCTACCTGTTTGCGACGCTGAGCGAGGCGGCGCCGTTCCTGCGCGATGCGGAACTGGCGGGCGCCTATGAGAGCAAGCTGGCCCGCGCACTTGGCGACGCCAACGCCAGGGAGGCCCGCAGCCGCGCGCCCGGGCGGCTGAGCAGTGAGCTGCCGGACCTGATTGCGGCGCGGGGCGCGTGATGCTGCTGCCGCCGGGACCGGATACGCCGGAGGGGCTGCGGCCCCTTCTGAAATCCATGCATGACGCCTTGGGCGCGCTAATCACGCCGGGGCGACCGACGCCGCTGTGGGCCGTGGCGCAGGCCGGATTGCCGCCGGCCGCCAGCCATCCCCAGACCCTGGTGCTGGTCACCGACCTGAACATTCTCGCCCATTCCAACGGGATCAACTGGATCCGCCAAGACACGGGAGCCGTGATCGTCTGATGCCTTCATCCTGGTCAACTTCACTCCGGTTCGAACTGCAGTTCACCGGCGAAAACATCAATCTTTGGGGGGAGAAACTCAACGCCGTCCTGCAGAAGGCGGACTATGCCGTGGCGGGCTGGCTGACCAAGCCGCTGACCGGCAACGCCGCCCTGACCACCGCCAACGCCAAGGACGACGAGGCGCGCGCGGCGATGATCAAGTTCACCGGCGGGGCCGGGCCATTTACGGTGACGGTGCCGGCAGTGAGCAAGACCTACCTGGTCTGGAACGCCTGTGCGGGACCGGTGATCCTGACCACGGGGGCGGGCGGGACCGTAACCGTGGACCCTGGCGACATCGTTTGGGTGCTGACCGACGGGGGCGCGGTGAAGACGCCCGGCTATGGCGGCGCCTCGATCAAGGACTGGGTCTCAGGCGTGGCCTGGTCCTACAACGCCGGCGCCCTGCCGGCCCAGAGCGGAAACGCCGGCAAGGTGGTCGTTACAGACGGGACCAACGCCAGCTGGCGGGCGCTCTCCACCTCGAATCTCAGCGACTATGCGAGCGCCGTAAGGGGCCTCGCGCTCGCCTTCGCCATAGCCCTTTAGGAGACACTGACGATGCCGGTTACAGCCAATTCCATCATCACGCCCCAGACGCCGCAGACCAGCAACGCGGCGTGCTCGGCGGCCAACACGACCTATACGACCAGCCCCACCAACACCGTGCTGCTGATCACGGCCGGCGCCAACGGGGCGCGGGTGACGCGGGTGGGCGCGATCCCGCTGGAGACCCTGGCCAGCGCGGTGCAACTGCAACTGTTCCGATCGCGCGACGCGGGGGCGACGCGGGTGTTTTTCGAAAGCGCGGTGGCGGGTGCCTACACCATGGCCGACACCACCGAGGTGCCCACGGCCGACTTTGGCTTTTCCGACGACAACCCACTGATCCTGGCGCCGAACGAGCGGGTCTATGCGGCCGTGCGCGTGGCCAAGCAGATCACCTTCAACGCTGAATGGGCGGACTACTGATGGTGCGGCAGAAGCTTAGGGGGTTTGTGGGGCAGGGGGTGGATGGGAAGAAGCTTCTACGGGGGGCAATGGCGCAGCTGATTGTCTTTGCGGACGTCAACTCAGGCAATGGAAGCATCAGTCCAAGGTTCGCTGGTCTTGGGCTCATATTCGCATGGGGCGCAGGAGGCGGGGCTTTAGGGGGCAATGGCTCCGATCCGGGCGGCGGCGGCGGAGCTGCGCTGTTCAAACTTGTCCGAATGGTGTCCAGGCAACCGATTTCCTACCTAGTTGGCGTTGGTGGGAATGCGGCCGATGGCACAGACACTATCGTAACCCTTCCCGACGGTCGTTTGCTTCGCGCCGGCGGTGGGAAGCTCGGAGTGGGCATAGCTGGCGGACTTGGGGGTCAAGCAGTTGGGGGAGACTTGAACAGAGCCGGCGGAGCTGGCGGCGGGAACGGTAGTGGCGCGGCTCAAGCCGGTGTCTTCGGCGGAAGTTTCGGTGCAGCGGCAGGTTCCATCGGCGGCGGGGGAGGAGCTGGCGGGTTCTCTGATCAACCCCACGGGCTGTCCGGTGGCTCTGGGAGCTCCGGTAACTCGACAGGAAACTCTGCGAACGGCGCGGCCCCCGGCGGCGGAGCTGGAGGATCGTTTGCAACCGGGGGGATTGGAGGACCGGGCCGATTCCTCTTCATCGGCCTAAGGACGTTCTGATTTCCTCAATCACCGGCTTCCACTGTCCACGCGCCGGTTGACGGAAGAGCCGCATGGATGGGTACCAATCAGTTGTACTACTTTCGCCCCAACGCCAATCTGCCGACGCTGGCAACAACAGCCATGTCGGGACTCCCATGGCCCCGGCAAGGTGAGCGCCCGCTGTATCTACAGAGATAACCAAGTCCATGCTCGCCAGTATTTCAGCCGTTTCCTGGAAATCTCGTGCACCGGTATCTTGTGGAAGCAGCGAAACGGCCCCGGGTAAAGAAAGGACCGAATTAGCACTTTCTTCGTCAAGTGATCGATCGGGATCAGGCATGTTATTGCCACTTATGATAACCGCAAGACCACTAGTATTATCAGATCGTATTTGGAAGTACGGTATTGGTGGTTTATCGTGTATTATTCCTGCAAGCGAGCACATCATTATCCACGCATCATACCGACCTAGAGTTATGCTTCCATCTATAGGTATCACCTTAACATCTAGATTATTGAAAAGCCTTGCCAAAGAAGGCGCGCAACCGAGTTCTACATTAATTCCTCTCATCTTTAAGACATTTATGTAGCGAGCGAACATTATCTGGTCGCCGAGGCCTTGTTCTGGCAGGACCAAAAGTCTCTCAACTGTCTCGCCCTTCCACTCCGGGAAGGAAAGCTTCGGTTTTCCTGGCCGCCCAGACAAAAAATGGCGGGCTTCGTATAGCGGCCATCCCTCACTGTAACGGCCTTGCCGCATAAGGAGTATTCCAAGGGCATAGGCTACCGCCGGGTTGCCGGGAAACAGTTTGAGGCCAGCTCTTAACAACGCCTCTGCCTTCTGATGATCGCCCGTGCGCTCAAGCAGCGCCGCCTGATGCCCAAGTTCTCGTGCGTCATGCATTCAAATCAACTCTTATGAAACTTCAGGCGTTTCACCCGGTTTAATGAGAAGAATCATGAGGATAACATCGTCAATGATCGACTACCCGCAAATTTCCGTCGCAAGACGCCAGGATGATTTCAGTTCGACCCGCGCAAACTCGCCGGCTTCCAGCAGGCAAGATCCGACGCCCTCGTCATTCGGCGGGACGAGGAACTTCATGCCGTAGGCGTTCGCGAGCTTCAGCATTCTGAACTACCCCAACCTCACCACGCCCATCTTGGCCAGCTGGCCTAGCGTCCGGCCGATGGCGGAGACGGGGTAGTTGACCCGGGTGGCGATTGCGGTGGGGGTTGTGTCGCCGGTTTCCACGGCGGCGAAGACGCTGAGGGTGAGGTCGCGGGGGCTGGGGATGGTGCCGAAGAGGGGGTGGTCCAGGCAGGCCAGGAGTTGCTCGCGGGTGGCGCCGGGCGTCAGGGTCAGCGGCGTTGTCGCGGAGATCTGATGGGTCGGGTAGTGGCCGAAGACCTCGAACGGGTCGAGGTTGGTGGACAGGTTGGCCGGCGCGCCGGCGAGGGGCCGGGTGAGGAAACGCCGGCGGGCGTTCAGCTCGGACCAGAGCGTCTGATACTGGCGATAGATCACCGGCCAGTCGTAGAGATCGCGCGCGCGCTGGCGGCCTGAGGCGCCCATGGCCTTGCGGATGCCGGGATTGTCGATCAGGGCCGAAAGCGCGTCAACCAGATGGGCCAGATCCAGCGCGGTGGTGGCCGAGGCGAAGCCGCAGTAGCGGTCATAGTTGAGGACGCCGATTTCGTGGCCGCGCGCGAGGGGCGTTCCCATGCCGGGCTCGGGCGCCCAGGTGGCGATGCGGAAACCATCAACGCCATCGCGGACGGTGTCGCGATAGCCATCCCAGTCGGTGACGACCACAGGCAGGCCGGCCGCCATCGCCTCGATGGGGGTCAGGCCGAAGGTTTCCTGGATATTGTCAGCGAGGGTGACGAAGATGTCGGCGGCGGCCCAGGCGTTGTCGCGTCTGGGCGGATCGCGGCCCTCGACGAAGATCAGGCGCACGTCGGGGGCGAACTGGGCGGCGCCCTGGCGAAAGACTTCCTCGACGCGTTCGGAGGGCGTCCAGCCGCAAAGGATGAGGGCCACCCGTTTGCCAGTGCGTTCCGCCGCCAGCTGAAGGCCACGGTACATGGCGTGAGGGTGCGCCTTGGCGTGATAGACCAGGCGGCCGACGAAGAGGGCGGCCACTTCATCATCGGCCAGATCAAAGGCGGCGCGGCCTCCGGCCCGCTGATCCGCGCTGAAATCGAAGTCGGCGCAGTGAACGCCCAGCGGAATGACCGGGAGCTGTGGCCCCTCGATGCGGGTATCGGCGCCATGCCGCCAGCGCAGGTAATCGGCCTCGGCCTCGTGGACGCGGCGGACTGTTTCGAGGACGGCGCTGGAGGTGCAGACCAGGGCGTCCCAGGGCATCACGGCTTCGCGCAACAGGCCGGCGATCTCGTTCATGGCGATCTGGCTGGCGGTGGTGTGGGTGACGCCGCATAGCGAATAGGCGCTGATGCCGGTCCTGACCCTGGCGCGCGCATGCGTCGCGACAGAGATGTCCGCCAGATAGAGCACGCCGGTGGCGCCGATGCGTTCCGGTTCGGCCGACTTGATCCATTCAAACGGGGCGGCCGGGTCGATGCCCTTGACGATGGCTTCGAAGCCGCGGGCAATGTCTGCATTGGGCGAGAGGCCACGGATCGGCTGGCCATCGCGGGCGTAGACGGCGGCGCGCAGGAAGCCGTTACCGGCGGCCTGACGACCCATGAGCGCCGGCTTGGCCATGTCATAGCCATCGGCATGGGCGCGGATCACGGCGGATGTGGTCTCGGACACGGGGCCTCAACGCGGTCTGGAACTGACCCGGATCATTGAGGCCGGTCGCCCGCAGACACAAGCGCGCCGCCCCCTTTTTTCAACTTGAACGTTCGTAATGGGCAGGAGGGCGCAGATGAGGATTCCCCTGGAGTTTCCACCGGGGCTGAACGGTGACGACACCACCCTGGCGGGCTCGGGGCGTTGGGCCGACGGTTCGAACGTGCGCTTCCGGCTGGGCCGGCCCGAGGTGATCGGCGGCTGGGAACGACTGATGACGGACTCCCTGACCGGGGTCTGCCGGGGGGTATTCCCCTGGACCGAAAATGCCGGCGTCCTGGACATCGCTTTCGGCACCCACAGCAAGCTCCAGCTGTGGCGGGGCGGGGCCCTGTTCGACATCACGCCTGCGGCCGGGTTCTCGACGGGCGCCATCGACGGCGCCGGATCGGCGGGGTTCGGCACGGGAGCCTATGGCGTGGGCGGGTTTGGCCTGCCGGCGGTCTCGGACTATTTCCCGCTGACCTGGTCGTTCGGCGCCTGGGGCCAACAGCTGCTGGCGAGCCCCCGCAACCAGACTATCTTCGCCTGGACGAACGACACGGCGCAGAAGGCGCAGGCCCTGGCCAATGCGCCCGCGAACGTGACGCAGATGCTGGTGGCGCCGCAGGGCGGCGGCTACCAGGTGTTCGCGCTGGGCTGCAATGAAGAGGTTTCGGGCGCCTTCAATCCGCTCTGCGTCCGCCATTCCTCGATCCGCAACAATACCCAGTGGAGCACGAGCGCCAGCGGATCGACCGCGCGGGAGTATATCCTGACCGGCGGGGGTCGGATTGTCGGCGGGCGGATGTGTGGACCGTGTCTGCTGGTCTGGACCAGCGATGCGCTGTTCCTGGGTACGTTCGTCGGAGCGCTGAACCAGCCTTGGCGGTTCGACCGGGTCGGCCGGAACTGCGGGCTGATCGGGCCGAATGCGGCGGTCGTGGTGGGGCAGGCCGCGTTCTGGGTCAGCCCTGACCGGCAATTCTATCGCTATGCCCTGGGTGGACAGGCCGAGCCGATCGCCTGCCCGATCCGACGCGACTTCGCCGAGGAACTGGCGGCGAGCCAGGGCGACAAGGTGATGGCGTCGTCCAACGCTGAGTTCTCGGAAGTCCGTTTTGACTATCCTGACCGGCGGGACGGCTATGAAAACAGTCGATACCTGGGACTTGCCCTTAGCGGCCCCGACGCGGGCGCCTGGCACCGGGGCGTCATGGCGCGTACGGCGTTTGTGGACTCCGGCCCGTCCGCCTACCCCATCGGGGCCACCTATGAGGGGGCCGTCTATCTGCACGAGAAGGGGCGCTCGGCTGACGGCGGGGGCTTCGGCTGGTTCATCGAGAGCGCGGACAGCGTGCTGGATCCCGATCGGACGATGCTGGTTCGCGGGGTCTGGCCAGATTTCAAGGATCAGATCGGCTCGGTAACGGTTGCGGTGTCGGGGCGGCTCTATCCGCAGGACAAGGGTGCGACCACACGAAGCGCGACCCTGGCCACGGGCGAGGCGAAGGGTGACCTGCTCGTCAGCGGCCGGCTGTTCCGGACACGGTTTTCAGGCCAGAGCGCGCCCACCGGATGCCGTATCGGGGTGCCGATCTTCGACGCCGCGCCGGCGGGTCGGCTGTGACGCCGGCCGAGCGGCGGCGCTGCAGCGGCTGGCTGGAGGCTGCCCTGGCGCATGCCGGCGGCGGCCACACGCTCGAGGATGTCTGGGCCATGGTGGACGCGGGAGAGGCGCAGGCCTGGCCGGGCGACCACGCAGCCATGGTGACCCTGATCGAGGACGAGCCGCAGGCGCGGCGGCTGCTGATCTGGCTGGCGGGCGGCGATCTGGAGGAACTGGTGGGCGAACTGCGCCCCCGGGCTGAAGCCTGGGCGCGGACGAACGGCTGTCAGCGTGTGCTGATCGTTGGCCGCCCGGGCTGGGAACGGGCGTTGGCGCCCATGGGTTACGCGCCGTTGGCGCGCATCATTGCGAAGGAGCTGTAGATGAGTCTGAAGCTGAGCGGGAACCGCAAGAAGTGGAGCAACGCGAGTAGCTCGACCTCCAACACGACCACAACGCCCACGGTTCCGGAATGGGGATCGAACCTGACCCAACGGGTCGCGGGCCAGGTCGGACAGGTGGCCGGTCTGGACCCGGGGTCGCTGGTGGCGCCGACACATGATCTGCAACGGCAGGCCGCGACGGCTGCAGCAGGCCTCGGACTTTGGAAGCCGTCCGGTGTGACGGGCGGACCGCGCGATCCTGCCGACGTCAGCTGGACATCCGATTTCCAGACTGCGGAGACGCCGTTTGCCTCTGGCGGCAAGGCCTATGACTATGTGGATCGCTATCTCAATCCGTACCTGAGGGATGTGGTCGACACCACGGCGGCGGACCTTGACGTGCAGGCAGGCCGCACACGGGCGCAGCAGGCGCTTGACCTGGCGGGCTCGGGGGCGTTCGGCGGTTCCGGCGCCGCCCTGACGCAGAGCATGACCGAGGGGGAGTTGTCGCGGGCAAGGGCCTCGACCCTGGCGGGGCTACGCTCGCAGGCCTACCAGACCGCGCTGGGGGCCGCGGCCGGGGATGCGGATCGGGCGACCCAGGCGCGGATCGCCAATGCGCAGACGCAGCTGCAGGACCGGGCGCAGAAGGTCGATCTGGGATTCAGGAGTCAGGGCCAACAGCTGGCGGCCGATGAAGCGATGCGCGCCAATATCGCGGCCCAGGCGGGACTGGGCGAGACCCTGCGGAGCGTCCAGCAACAGCAACTGCAGGCGCCGATGGCTCATGCGCAGCAGGTGGTGGCGATGCTGAGCGGTCTGCCGATCCAGCTCTTTACCGGGCAGCAGACAGCGGAGGCCAAGTCGGAAACCGGTTCCGGCAAGGAGACGCAGATCGGCGCGGAGATCAATGCGATCCTCAAGCGGAGCTGGGTTTGAACCATGGCCACATCCACAGAGCGGCTCGCCACGCTGGAACAGCGCCTCACGGACCACGAGTCTCGATGTGAGGAACGTCTGGGCGAGATCAAGGCCACGTCTGCCGCCACACTCAGGGCCGTTGAAGGCCTGAAGGGCCGGGCCTGGGGGGTCGTCGCCGCGCTCATGACCTGGGCGCTGGCCCAACTCTGGAGCGAAAACGCCCGTCGCCTGGAAGAGCTGGACCGGACTCTGCCGATCGCCACCGGATCCGGCCTGCAGCGCCTGGCGATGACCTCCCAACCTCAACCTGCGCGGGGCGCAGCCACAACGGAGATTCCCGAATGAAGAAGAGCCTTGCGATAGCGCTTGTCGCACTCACGTCGTCCGGCTGCAGCACCCTGACCGGACTTGCAGGCGCACGGGAGGGATCGGAGCAGGCCGAACTCCTGCGCGCTCTGGGGGATCACATCGAGAATTGCGACCGCCGCTATCAGGGCAGCCTCGGGCTGGGCGGAGGATTTACCTTCAACATCGACTGCAAGGCGCGGGTGACGCCTCAGTCCTGAGGCGCCTCGACGAGCCGGCGAAGGTAGGCGGCCACATCGACGGGCCAGGCTTCCGTCCGGCTTTGAAATGCGTCCATGTCGTCGGCGAAGAGGGCGCGGGCGGCTTCATCGAATCCCGGCAGGTCGCCGGCGAGAACCGACATCGCCCGATAGAGCGTTTCCTGAAGTCGGCGGCGACGATCCGGCTGGGCGGCCTCCCGACGAGCCTCCTCGACCAGACGCCTGAGCGCCGCAGAGGCTCCGCCCGGCTGGCCGGCCAGCCAGTCCCAGTGGCGGGGAAGCAGGGTGACCTCACGGGCGACGACACCCAGCCTGGGACGGCCGCGACCTGGGCGGGGTTCCGGGGGTTCCGTTGCGGTCATGCGCTGGCGATAGGCCGATACGGCAAGGTCCGCGCTATGGCGCAGATCGAGCTCAACCGACTGGCCGGTCTGGTCGTCCAGAATCAGCAGGCCGTGTGCGCCGGCCGCCGTCAGATCGACAGCCGTGCCTGCCACGGCGAAGAGATCCCCGGTATGGTGCGCTTTGTGGCCCTCGAAGAGGGTGAAGGTTTCTGACGAGGTCATGTGCGCTCCCGGGCGCGAGTATGGCGCATGTGGACTGCGCCATCAATAATATCCGGGTAAAATAAAGAGATGGCCAGGATAGCCCGGGAGGTTGCCCGGACTCTCCTGCGATGGCGCCACGGCAGGGATTCGAACCCTGGACCTCAGCCTTAACAAGGTGACTGTCTGTCACGGCAAATTTTTAAAAAATTGGCTGGAATAACGGGATCGGAAAATCGCTTCCCAAATATCTCCCAGCGCGAAGCAACATTTTGCTTGGTGCGTCGAATGCACCTGGACGCTTATATTACCGTTTCTCGGTCGAACATTCTCCCAGAATTTCAGGGGATGCTTGATAGACTGCGTTCGATCGATGTTTGTGCTCGCGCAGCCGCGGATCGGAAGCGCCCGTGGATAATGATTGCCGTACGGCCAACAGGGGGAAGTTCCGAACGGCAAAGTGGGGGGAAAGCGGTCATTCCGCCTGGGGCCAAAGCCCTGATGCGCCCGGTGTACGGGATCAGGACAGCGTGGCGGTCGAGTGGCCGGTATCGGTTGCTTGTGACACCTCCTATACTAGCGACTAACGTCGACTAAACGTCGCGTGTTTGCCGTGACCGGTCGGCACTGTTGTGATGAGGGATGGAATAGTGGCAGTCCTTAGTCGGATCTCTGCGCTAGTCGTTGCACTTTCATTGGCATCCTGCGCAACCGCAGAGGGTTCCGGCAAGCAGGCCGTGCAGCCCAGCGATGGTGTTGTTGAGCAAACCGCCGACAAATGCGCCGCACCGATCGCTTACAGCGAGAGCAATCACGGAGTTGGCCTCCTCGTCATAAGGCGGGGCGCAACGATCTGCGAGAAGTACGCAGCTGGTATAGACCGCAACACACCCCACGCGCTGTTTTCCGGGACCAAGGGGCTGAACGGGCTGATGGCCGCCGCCGCCGCCGCAGACGGCATGCTGTCACTCGATGAGAAGCTATCGGACACGCTGACCGAATGGAAAGGCGATCCGCTGAAGGGTCGCATGACGATCCGCCATCTGCTGTCGCTCTCGAGCGGCTTGGCCACCACGGGACCGCGCGCAGCGCCGGGGTTTGCCGAAGCGGCGGCGGTTCCCGGCCAGTTTCCACCCGGGGATCGGTTCGCCTACGGGCCCCTGGTGTTTCAGACTTTCGGAGAGGTTATGCGGCGCAAGCTCATGGCGCGCGGACTTGCGGAAGGTCCTACGGACTATCTTGCCCGCCGCGTCTTGCAGCCCATCGGCGCGCGTGTAGCCAGGTGGGGCGGCCCGACGGTTGGCCCCGACCCGAACCTCGCCGCTGGCGCGCAGATGAGTGCAGCGGATTGGGCAAAGGTGGGCAACCTGATGCTCCGGCCCGGCGAGGCCAGGCGCATAAATCTGGATATGAATGTCTATGAGGCACAGGCCGCGCCTCAGGGTGCCTATGCGGGCTACGGCTTGTCCTGGTGGCTTGCAACGCCGCTCCCCGCCTCGGTGAGGGAAGGTCTCGATCCCGTCGCCAGAAGCATCGACTTGCCGCAGGGCGCTCTTGCCCGCGAGGTTCCAGCCGATCTGGTGGTGGCTGCGGGCGCGGGTGGACAGCGGCTCTACGTGTCGCGAAGCCTGCAACTCGTCGTCGTACGCTTCGCAGACGATCCAGCATTAGCGGCCCGTTTCCAAGCCGCACAGTCAAACGCTCCTCAGGCCGCAGTGGCCGCCGTCCGCAGCGCTGCTTTTTCGGACACCCAGTTCATCAAGAGTGTCATGGTCGCCTTGCAGCGGCGGTGATGCTCTCTAACTGGACGCCCCAGGTCGACCCTGACTGGTGGCGTTCGGGAGGGGGGCACGAGCACCGGTCAACCGTCGGACACCGGACGTCTGTGCCGCATGCGCACCCCGCCACCGTGGGTGGGCCCTTCAATCTCGAGCGTGAAATTCGCGAGATACTGGACGATTAAAGTACGGCCGATTGGGACCGAAGCGGGAACGTAACTCCCAAGTTTCTCCCGACCCTTGCGGAAGGTTCACGTCGTGTTTGCCCTGAATGTCTACCAGCGTACCGGGAGACTAAAGCCCCTTGATCTGAAAGCTCTTTCAAATCAAGGGGTTTAGGTGGTGCCACGGCAGGGATTCGAACCCTGGACCTCAGCCTTACCAAGGATGCGCTCTACCACTGAGCTACCGCGGCGAAGGCGGGGCCTATAGCGGGCTGAGGCCGCGTCGTGAAGCGTTAAATCGACCGCGCACAGCTTGACGGGCGCGCCGCCGCGCAGCACCTGACGGCATGGCGGATCGGCAGAAAGACGGCAAGGACGCACCCACCTCGCGAGAAACCAAGCTCGCGCAGGCGCTTCGGGCGAATCTGCGCCGTCGCAAGGCGACCGGTTCGGCCGTCGCTACGCCGAAGCCGCAAGAAACCTCCACGGATTGACCGCTTGGCGCGCCAGCGAGGCGCAGGCTAGATACCGCTTCTTTTTTCGCCGCGCCGCCGAGGCTGGCCGGACGTCTGTCGAAGGGTAGCTATTGGATCGTATCGCCATCGTCGGGGGCGCAAAGCTGAACGGGCAAATCCCGATCAGCGGCGCCAAGAATTCGGCCATCAAGCTGATGGCCGCCAGCCTGCTCACGGATGAGCCGCTGCGTCTGACCAATATGCCGCGCCTGGCCGACACCCGGTTCCTCGGGAAGCTTTTGCAGCGCCTTGGCGCCGAGGTCGTCGAAGCTGAGGGCCCCGATGGCGGCGAGACGCTTCTGACGACGCGCGAGATCGTCAGCGGGTTTGCGCCCTATGATCTGGTCCGCCAGATGCGGGCGTCGTTCAATGTGCTGGGGCCGCTGCTGGCCCGAACGGGGCAGGCCAAGGTCTCGTTGCCGGGCGGATGCACGATCGGCGCACGACCGGTTGATCTGCACCTGAAGGCGCTGGAGGCGCTGGGCGCCCGGATCGATCTGCACGAGGGCTATGTCTACGCCCAGGCGCCGCGCGGGTTGAAGGGCGCGGTGATCAACTTCCCGATCAACTCCGTGGGCGCGACAGAGCACGCCATGCTGGCGGCTGTGCTGGCGGATGGTGACACAGTGCTGGAGAATGCCGCAGCCGAGCCGGAACTGGCGGATCTTGCTGAGTGCCTGAACGCCATGGGCGCCAAGGTTTCAGGCGCGGGCACGCGAACCGTTCATATCCAGGGCGTCAGTCGACTGCACGGCGCAACGCACTCGGTGATCCCGGACCGGATCGAAACCGGGACCTATGCCGTCGCCGCCGCCATGGCTGGCGGTGAAGTGCGGCTGACGCGGACCCGGGGCCACCTGATCCAGTCGTTGATCGACAAGTTGATCGAGGCGGGTGTCGAGGTGACGACCCATGACGATGGGTTGACGGTCAAGCGGGGCCCCGACCGGCTGAGGCCCGTCGAGATCGAGACTGCGCCCCACCCCGGATTTGCAACGGACCTCCAGGCGCAGTTCATGGCGTTGATGACGCTGGCCGACGGCGAAAGCATCATCCGGGAGACGATCTTCGAGAACCGGTTCATGCACGTGCCGGAACTGGGTCGCCTTGGCGCCGACATTTCGGTTCAGGGCGGGGAGGCGCGGGTGCGCGGGGTCGAGGCTCTTACCGGCGCCCAGGTAATGGCGACGGACCTGCGGGCCTCGGTCAGCCTGGTGATCGCCGGGCTGGCGGCGCGCGGCGAGACGATCGTCAATCGCGTCTATCATCTGGACCGTGGTTTCGAGCGACTGGAAGAAAAACTGGGCGCGTGCGGCGCCCAGGTGCGGCGCCTGAAGGGCGATGGCGTCGAAGCGGAGGTCGAGTAGTCCATGGCCGAAGCTTCGGGCCTGAGACTGCTGGCTGAGGATGAGGCGGATCTTGCCATCATGTCGGCCGCCTTGCAGGACGCGATCGCCCAGGTCGGCGATGTCCTCTACGAGCCGAAGACCCGCCGCCTGACCATTGCCTTCAACCGGTTCTGCTGGGAGGCGGGAAGGCGGCAACGCGTTCGGGCGGCCCTGCAGATCGGAAGCGTACTGGACTTCCAGTCCCGCAAGATCCGTCGGGATCGCCGAGATGCCGTGCTGGAATTGCTGGCGATCACCTTTGTCGCCGGGGATCCCCCGGGAGGTACGCTGACGCTGAGTTTTGCCGGAGGCGGCGACTTTCGTCTGCAGGTCGAATGTATGGACGCCGCGCTGGCGGACGTTTCACGTCCGTGGCCGACGCCCAGAACGCCGGCGCACGACCTCTGACCGGATAGCCTTCGTCCGGAGACCTCGCTAAAGAGCGCACATGCGCCGCTTTATGTCTGATGATCCCGGTTTTACCGACGCCTTTACCGCTTTTGTCGGTGAGCGACGTGATACGCCGCATGACGTTGACGCCGTCGTTGCCGATGTTCTGGCGGCAGTCCGCGCCGAGGGCGTGGACGCTTTGCTACGGTTTGCCCGCGAGTTCGACGGGCTGGAGCTGACGCAGGACACGCTGCGGGTCACTTCCGAAGAGATCGAGGCGGGGGCAGCGGCCTGTTCGCGCGAGGTGCGGGACGCGATCGACTTCGCGGCGGCCCGGATCCGGGCCTATCACGAGCGCCAGCGGCCTGCCGACCAATGGTTCACCGACGCAGCCGGTGTCGAGCTGGGCTGGCGCTGGACGGCGCTGGAGTCGGTGGGGATCTATGTTCCCGGCGGGCGTGCGGCCTACCCCTCCACAGTGCTGATGAACGCCGTGCCGGCGTCGGCGGCGGGGGTCGAGCGGATTGCCATGGTGACGCCCCCCGGCAAGCTGCAGCCCGCCGTTCTCGCCGCCGCCCGGGCGGCAGGTGTCAGTGAGATCTGGCGCGTCGGGGGGGCTCAGGCCGTGGCGGCGCTGGCCTATGGCGCTGGACCGATCCGGCCGGTGGACAAGATCGTCGGTCCAGGCAACGCCTACGTCACCGCGGCGAAACGGCGGGTCTATGGCGTGGTGGGGATCGACGCGCTGGCCGGACCCTCGGAGATCGTCGTGGTGTCGGATTCGGCCAGTGATCCTGCCTGGATCGCGGCGGACCTTCTGTCCCAGGCCGAACACGATCCTGCGGCCCAGTCCATCCTGATAACCGATGATCGCGCCTTCGCCGACCGGGTTGAGGCCGAGGTTGAACGGCAACTTGCCACACTGACCACGGGGACGGATGCGCGCGCCTCATGGCGCGATCACGGCGCGATCGTGATTGCGCCCCTGGATGAGGCGCCGGGTCTGGTGGATATGATCGCGCCGGAACACGTCGAGTTCGCCATCGACAACCCCGAACGCCTTGCTGACCGTGTCCGGCACGCCGGTGCGATTTTCCTGGGTCGTCACGCCCCTGAAGCCATCGGTGACTATGTGGCGGGGTCAAACCACGTGCTGCCGACCAGCCGCGCGGCGCGGTTCTCGTCGGGCCTTTCCCTCTATGACTTCCTGAAGCGCACCTCGATCGTGAAGTGCGACGCTGAGGCCTTCGCGAAACTGGCGCCGGCGACGATCGCCCTGGCCGATGCGGAGGGGTTGCCCGCCCACGCCAGGTCCGCAGCGATACGACTGGGACAATCCCGACAAGGCTGAGCGGTTGCTGACAACGGGTCTTGGCGGTGTCTTTTTCCGTATCTGGCCCGAAGTTCGACAGGGCGGGATGACGAACGACCCCGGAATGCCATAAAGCTCATTCCACACGCCATGGTCCAAGACGCCAAAGCCCTTCATCGTTTGCAATCGGTCGAGCTTGACGAAGAGTCGCTCGCGGCCGTTTCGCGCGACCAGGAGCAGGAGCGCCAGATCGCGATCTTTGATCTTCTGGAAGAGAACTACTTCTTCCCCGAAGGCGCCCTTGCCGGGCCCTATGACCTGCGCATGGGTTTGATGGAGAACCGTCTTGTTCTCGACGTGCGCGGGCCGACCTATGAACGACGACACATCCTGTCGCTGTCGCCCTTCCGAACGCTGATCAAGGACTACTTCATGATCTGCGACAGCTACTATCAGGCGATCCGCAACTCGACACCTGCCCAGATCGAGGCCCTGGATATGGGGCGGCGCGGTTTGCACAATGAGGCCTCGGAGCTTCTTCAGACACGACTGGCGGGGAAGATCGAGACCGATCTTGATACCGCGCGTCGGCTGTTCACCCTGATCTGCGCCCTTCATTGGCGGAGCTGACCGTCGATGTCAGCCGATCCGGAGACCCCCCGGCTTCCTGACGCCGTCCTGTTTTGCTGCAACTACAATCAAGTGCGCTCGCCGATGGCTGAGGCGCTGCTGAAACAGTTCGGCGGCGTACGGATCTTCGTGGACAGTTGCGGCCTGCGTCGTGCGTCATTCGATCCCGATACCGATGACCTCGAGGTTGACCCGCTGGCGGCTGAGGTCATGAAGGAGATCGGTCTCGATATCACCCGACATCGCTGCAAGGTGTTCGACGATCTTGAGGATGACTCGTTTGATCTGGTGGTGTCGCTGACGCCGGAGGCGCAGCACCGGGCCGTCGAACTGGCGCGAGGCCGCGCGGCGGACATCGAATACTGGCCCACCCATGATCCGACCTTGACGGAGGGCTCCCGGGGCAACCGCCTGGAGGCCTATCGGCAGGTTCGAGACGGACTGGCGGCAAGGATCGCGAAGAGGTTTGCCCGTTGATCGCCGGGACGCGGGCGTTTCGGCGCTGGCGCGGCTGTGCTAGCGTCGCCGCCGGTGGCGGGTCCCGCGACATGGCGACCCTGGAGATCGAATGTCGAAGGCGGAGCTTCTGGTGTTTGCTGGCGTCGTCAGCGAGGCGCTTCCCAACACCATGTTCCTCGTCAAACTCGAGAACAGTCGCGAAATGGTCGCCACGCTTTCTGACACCTATCGACCGGCGGACGTCATGCCAGGCGTGGGTGATCATGTGCTTGTGGAGTCGACACCCTACGACCTCACAAGAGGCGCGATCACACTGCTTGTCGGTTGATCGGCATGCCTGTGTCGCATCGTCTTGTTCTGGCGTCGGCCAGCCCGCGTCGCCTGGACCTGCTGGCGCAGGTCGGGATCGTGCCCGACGCCATTGATCCGGCGGATCTGGACGAGGCGCCATTGCGGGACGAGACCCCGAGACGCCTGGCGCTTCGACTTGCGCTGGCAAAGGCCCGGCTGGTTGCAGAGCGGGAACCGGAAGCCTTTGTGCTCGCAGCAGATACCGTGGTCGCCCTGGGCCGACGGATGATGCCGAAGGCGGCCGATGATCAGGAGGTCCGCGATTGCCTGACGCGGCTTTCCGGTCGCGCCCATCGCGTGCTGACGGGTGTTGCGGTCGTCGCACCGGGTGGCCGCGGCACCAGCCGACTGGTCGAGACCCGCGTTCACTTCAAACGGTTTTCCAAAGCTGACCTGGATGCCTACGTGGCCTCGTGCGAGGGGATCGGCAAAGCAGGTGGTTATGCAATCCAGGGGCGGGCTGCGGCCCTGGTGATGGCGCTGCAGGGTTCGTACACCGGGGTTGTCGGGCTGCCGCTATATGAGACGGTCAGTCTGTTGACCGGCCTCGGCTACGCACCCAGATGACGGACAGGGTCATCTATCTGGATCGCGGGGTCGGCGAGACCCGGGGCGTGCTCGCTCTGGACGGCCGCCCCGAACGCCTGCTGATCCACCGGGATGACGATGACCCCCGATTGGGCCTGGGCGCGCGGCTGATCGCGCGGGTTGCGAACCTGGAGCCGGCCCTGGCGACAGCCTTTCTGGACCTCGGGGGCGGCCTTGAGGCGATCATGCCCTTCAAGCCAGAGGCGCGTCCTGTCCGTGGTGCCGCCATAGAGGTCGAGATCCGTAGTGAGCCGCGCGATGGAAAACTGGCGACAACGCGCTACCTTGGAGCGGGGGAGGGGGCTCCACGACTTCTCGCCAGGCCGGACGGCGTTGCCGAGGCCCTGCAGCGGATCGCGCGCGACGCCCCCATACGCGAGGATGCACAGGCTCGCGTGATCGCCGATGAGGCCGAGGCGGAAGCCCTTGAGACGTTACATCCGCTTCCCGGCGGCGGGACCCTGGCGATCGAGCCCACCCGGGCCCTGACCGCCATCGACATTGATCTGGGTGAACGCAAGGGTGGAGACGCCAAGCGCGCGACGCGTCAGGCCAACCTGGCAGGACTGACCGAGGCGGCGCGCCTGCTTCGACTGAAGGGGCTGGGCGGGATTGTCGTGATCGATCTGGCGGGGCGGGGCCACGATGGCGCTGCCTTGCTGGCGGCGGCGCGGCTGGCTTTTGCGGCAGATAACCCCGGCGTGGCCTTCGGCCCGATCAGCCGCTTCGGGACCCTGGAATTGCTGATCCCGCGGCGAACCCGACCTCTCCTGGACCGTCTGCGTCAGCCGGGCGGAGCCTTGAGTGACCGCACCCTTGCCCAGAGGTTGATCCGACGCCTGGAGACCGAAGCGCTGGCGCAGCCCGCCGCCCGTCTTACAGCCAGGTGCGCACCGGTGGTCGCCAGAGAAACCGGACCCTGGATGGCAGCCCTGGCGGCGCGGTTCGGCGCGCGCCTCACATTGTCCGAGGTGGCGGACTATCCCGAGGATCGAATCGACGTGAGCGCCACATGAGTTGCGCGATCTGTGGGAAAACCGTCGATGCCGCCTACAAGCCTTTCTGTTCAAGGCGGTGCGCCGACGTTGATCTTCAACGCTGGCTGAGCGGAAGATACGCCGTACCCGTCGAGGACGACGATGATCCCGAGGCGTCGGGATCGTCGGATCCATCAGGCGCCTGAAAAACGCGCGCCAGCGGTCGCTGGACTTCGCGGGACGGCTCTTTTATAGACGCGGCTCCCGCGAGGACGGGGCCCAAGCCTGGGTAGCTCAGTTGGTAGAGCAGCGGATTGAAAATCCGCGTGTCGGTGGTTCGAATCCGCCCCCAGGCACCACCCTTCTCCCAGATCGCAACTTCCGCAAGAACTTGGGTCTCGGGCGGCCCAGTCGGTGACGGATCAATCGCGCCACGAAAACAAGCGGCAGGCCCGGGGAATGTCGTGCGATCCCGGTTTCGCGAAAATGCTGCAGTGCAATACTTTTTCGCTCCTGCAGATGATCAATCGAAGAGCGTTCGGCGCATCCGAAGTGTGCAGCGCACAATTGAGTAGTTCAGATGACAGTATGTCATGGAATTCGAATACTTCTGCCCCTTGACGCCTCGTTGCAGGGTTGCCAAAGGGTCGAAGCCGCTTCCTAACAAAGCGGTAAGACTTTGGGTCCTCCTTGGAGGCCCAAGGCCGTCCGCACCTCTGAAGCGCCAGTCCCAACGCACCGTCGGGATCAGCATTCCGGGTCGGGCGCAGCGATAGCGGCTCTTTGTTCTGGCGCGCGCAAGCGGGTTGGGGCAGGGGTCATGTTTCAACTAGGGTAGAGACGCTCTCGCGCGACGACCCTCCGGCCAATCGTGCAAGATCAACCAGGAACTGGCGACAGATGCTCGACAACAAACTGAAGATCACATTTTCCGCTCTCCTCGGCGCCATGGCGTTGAGTCTGAGCGCTCCGGCGTTCGCTCAGAACGCCGCCGCCCCTGCTGCTCCTGCGGCTGACGCCGCAGCTGCCGCTCCTGCGGCTGACGCCGCAGCTGCTGCCCCTGCGGCTGATGCCGCAGCTGCTGCCCCCGAGGCTCCGGCCGATCCGCCCACCATGAAGAATGCCGGTCAGCTCAATGTCGGCACCATGTTCATGGACTCCGACCCGGTTGTGAAGATCATCATGATCGGCCTGGCTCTGTCCTCGATCCTGAGCTGGACCATTCTCGTCACCAAGATCTTCGAGTTCCGGGCTCTGAACCGCGTCTCGGACAGCTTCGTGGAGAATTTCCGCGGGGCCAAATCCGTGAACGACATGAGCAAGATCGCGCTCTCGGAAGAGTTTGACGGTAACCCGCTGGCCGACATGGCCGCCGCGGCCGCGCAAGAGATTGAACTCAGCCGCCAGGCCGGGCTCTCGATCGTGGGCGAACACCGTGAAACCACGCTCGCCCGCGCTGAACATGCGGTTAGCGCGGTTCAGGCCGCACTGGCGCGTCGCCTCTCGGGCGGCATGCAGTATCTGGCGTCGGTGGGTTCCAACGGTCCGTTCATCGGTCTGTTCGGCACCGTTTACGGGATCATGAACTCGTTCATCGGGATCGCGAACACCAACACCACCAACCTGGCCGTCGTCGCCCCCGGTATCGCCGAGGCGCTTCTCGCCACGGGCCTGGGTCTGTTCGCCGCCATTCCGTCGGTTATCTTCTATAACTTCTTCCAGACGAAGATTTCGACCTACGGCGCCCGCTCGGAAGGGTTCGTCGCCGAGTTGATGAACGCGATCTCGCGGCAGCTCGATAAGGGAGCGTAACCTAAATGGCCGCCAAACTCTCGAGCGGAGGGGGCGGGCGCAATCAGGAAGAGGCGATGGCCGACATCAATGTCACGCCCTTCGTGGACGTGATGCTGGTTCTGCTGATCATCTTCATGGTGGCTGCGCCGCTGGCGAGTGTGACCGTTAAAGTCACACTTCCGCCTGCGGTGGCGCCGCCCGGCGTGACCCCTCAGAAGCCGGTCTACATCTCGTTGCAGCCGAACGGCAGCGTCTTCATCCAGGACTTCAGGACTGACCTGTCGACCATCGGTGACGACCTCCGCCGGCAGCTGGGCTCGACCCGTAACCCCACCAAGGAACGCATCTTCATCCGTGCGGATAGAGACGTGCTCTACGGCGACTTCATGGGCGTGATGAACGCACTGCAGGACAATCAGTTCTACAGCGTGGCTCTCGTCGGTGAAGATAACAACTAGGTGGCGCCCCATGTCTGACACGTCACACACTGAGGCCCTGACCCGGCACAATCCGTTCGACGACCCGAAGCCGAGAGCTCGGCCGGGGACGATGATCGCACTGATCCTCGCCCTGGTCGCGCACGTCGGACTTGGCGTCTATCTCTGGACGACGCGCTTCGAACCCAAGTACAAGGAGTACTCGGACGAAGTGACGGACGTGGCTCTCATCAAGCCCGTCCCGCCGCCGCCTCCGCCGCCGCCGCCGCCGCCGCCGCCGAACACCCCGCCGCCGCCGCCGCCAAAGCTGCAGCCGCGTCCGCCGGTGGCCATCCCGGACATGCCTTCGATTCCGCCCCTGCCGGTTCCGCCGGTGGAGCGTCGGATCGAGGAGCCCAGGCCGCCTGCAGCTCCGCCGCCGGAACCGCCGCGTCCGTCGGTCATTACGCGGCCAGACTGGACCCGGACGCCGAGTGGCGAGGACTACGCGCGATACTATCCTGAGCGCGCGCTGCGCATGGAAGCGACCGGTCGAGTTTCGATGCGTTGCTCGGTTAGCGCACGCGGAACGCTAGAGCGGTGCTCCATCACTGCTGAGGACCCCGCAGATCTCGGATTCGGCGACTCCGCCTTGAAGATGGCAAGGTTGTTCAAGATGCGGCCTGCCAGCAAGGATGGGCAGCCGACAGATGGTGGTGAGGTCACGATACCGATCCGCTTTGCGATGCCGAAAAACTGACTCCGTTTTCGGTCAGTCAGATACAGGCAGGTTGAAATTGTCCCCGACGGCGCAGGCCGTCGGGGTTTTTCGTTTCGGGCCCATGGCGGCTATGCGGATACAAAGCCGACAACGCTTCGCTCCTCAGGATGTCGGGCTTGATCGAGCCGCCCCTCCCGACTAGAACCTCCGCTCGCGATGCGCTGCCCTAGCTCAGTTGGTTAGAGCGCCAGATTGTGGATCTGGAGGTCCCCGGTTCGAGACCGGGGGGCAGTACCATCGTTTCTTCCACCCCAAATCGATGGGGCGGCGTGACCAAATCTTTCCTTTGCGACATCCTCGGTGCACGGTGGTGCGGCACAACAGGCCGCAGGCAAGCGCGCCGTGAGAGGGAAGATTATGGAACTGAAACCAGGGTCACGCTGGAAGAGCGCCGTCTGCGATACCGAGGTTGTCGTTGTACGTCCGCCGAAATCCGAAGCCAGCCTTGAATGCGGCGGCCACCCTATGGTGGCGCATGCTGCCGCGAAGCCGGACGGTCTTTCCATCTCGTCGGATCATTCCGAGGGCACCCAGATGGGCAAGCGGTTTGCTGACGACGAGAGCGGTCTGGAGGTCCTCTGCAGCAAGGGTGGCAGTGGGTCGCTTAGCCTGGATGGCCGTGCGATCAGCGCCAAGGACGCCAAGAAGTTGCCGGCGTCCGACTAGGTCCTGTCATGCACACAACACTCCTGCTCGATATGGCGGCGGATGCCGCGCCGGACCGGCTGGCGCTGGGACGGCGCGAAGATGGCGTTACGTTCTCTGATCTCCAGCGGCGGGCACGCGCTGGCGCTGTCGCGCTGGAGGCCGCCGGCGGCGACACCGTGGTTTTCGTCGGTCTCAACGGCCCGGCCATGCCCGTTGCAATCTTTGCCGCCGGCCTTCTGGGCAAGCCGTTCGCACCCCTGAATTACCGGCTTCCCGATGCTGACCTCGCCCGGCTTCTGGCCAGGACGGCGCCCTGCGTCGCGGTGGTCGACGACGACATGCTGGCGCGGCTCGGCGAATGCCCCGGCGTGACCATGATGGCGCGCAGTGCGTTCGAGCGCGCCTGCGAGGCTGAAGTCGATGGGGAACTTGCCTATGTCGAACCTGACATCGCAGTCTTGCTGTTTACCAGCGGTACGACGGGCGAGCCCAAGGCCGCTATCCTCCGCCACGCCAATCTGACGTCCTATGTGATCTCCACGGTGGAGTTTCTTGGATCAGAAGAAGGTGAAGCGGCGTTGGTCAGTGTGCCGCCCTATCACATCGCCGGGATCTCGGCGGTCCTGACAGGCGTCTATGGCGGGCGTCGGCTGGTTCACCTGGAGGCGTTCACGCCAGAGGCCTGGGTCGACGAGGCGACCGCCGAACAGATTACCCATGCGATGGTGGTGCCCACCATGCTGGGCCGCATCCTCGACATCCTCGAGAGTCGCGGCGCCGGGTTGCCGCATTTGAAGGCGCTTTCCTACGGCGGCGGGCGTATGCCGCAACCGGTGATCGAGCGCGCGCTACGGGTTCTGCCCCATGTGGACTTCGTCAACGCTTATGGACTCACCGAGACCAGTTCGACGGTCGCGGTTCTGGGACCAGACGATCACCGCGAAGCGATTTCGTCGCCCGATGAAGCCGTGCGTCGCCGGCTCGGCTCGGTGGGTCGACCGTTGCCCACGCTGGAGCTGGAGATTCGCGGCCCGGACGGCGGGGTGCTGCCGGCGGGTCGGTCCGGTGAAATCTATGTCCGTGGTGAGCAGGTCTCCGGTGAATACACCCACAAGAGAGTCGTTCAGGATGATGGCTGGTTCGCCACCAACGATGGCGGCTGGATGGACGAGGCCGGCTATCTGTTTGTGGAAGGTCGGCTTGATGACGTGATCGTGCGGGGCGGGGAAAACATTTCGCCGGGTGAAATCGAGGACGTGCTGCGCGAGCATCCTGATGTCGCCGATGTGGCGGTGCTGGGACTGCCGGATGACGAATGGGGCGAGCGCGTCGCCGCCGCTATTGTTCTGAAAACCGGCGGAACGGCCCCCGACGCCCTGGCCGATTGGGTCCGCGCCCGATTGCGCTCCACCAAGACCCCCGAAGTCTGGGAACTGCGTGACGCCCTTCCGTATAACGATACTGGCAAGCTCCTGCGGCGCCAGTTGAAGGTCGAGATGGCGGGTGTTGTCAGGCCCGCCACCGCCCGGTGACCGCCGATCTCATCTCCGACCTGATCGCGCTGGAGGGCGCGGGGTGTCGGGTGATGGAACTCGACCAGCGGCGCGAAGGGCCAGTCGCCGGCGGCGGTCAGGTTCTTGTGGGGGTACATCGGACGGGGCCATTGCCCGCAAGCGGCCTGGACGCTTTCGATATCCTGCTCAGCGCAGCTCCCGACCCGCCCCGCCCGTGGACGGGCGTCGCATCGGACCGACTTGACGCCGTGATCGCTGATCTTGAGGCGCGGGTCGCCGCTCAGCCCGCAGCGGCCGGTGTCGCCGCCCAGATACTGCGCATGACCTTGGCGCTCGATTTCGGCCAGGCTTTGCAGCTGGAATCCCTGGCCTATTCGACGTTGCTGCGTTCTCGGGGGTTTCAGGCCTGGCGAGCCTCCCGGCCAGCCCGGGATCGCGCAGACCAGGAGCCGCGGGTCCTGATGACGATGGAAGGCGGGACACTATCAATCTGCCTCAATCGCCCCGCTGCGCGAAACGCCTTCGACGCCGCCATGCGTGACGCTCTCTGCGAGGCGCTGGACTTTGCCCGCGTGCACCCCGAGGCACCGCCTGTCGCCCTGAGCGGGCAGGGCGGCGCCTTCAGTGCGGGCGGAGACCTGAACGAGTTCGGCAAGGCCGTCGACCCGGCCGAAGCCCACCTGATCCGTACGCTGCGATCCCCGGCGAGCCTTGTGAGAGCGCTGGGCGACCGCCTGACCGTTCACCTGCACGGCGATTGCATCGGCGCGGGTATTGAAGTCCCCGCCGCTGGTTCCCGGGTGACGGGGCGGACCGGAACCGTGTGCCGGCTGCCGGAGGTTTCCATGGGACTGATACCGGGCGCCGGTGGCACGGCGTCCATTCCCCGCCGCATCGGTCGTCATCGCGCCGCGTACATGGCGATCTCCGGCGCTCCCATCGATCTGGCCACCGCGCTGGATTGGGGGCTCGTGGACGCCGAGATCACATGAGCCCTGTTGCGTCATTCATCGGCCGGCAGTCCGCAGAGATTCTGGAACTGACAGCCCGGCTCGGCGAACGGGTCGACGCCGAGAGCCTCGGCGTGCTGGATCGCGCGGGCCAACTGGAGCTCGGCCCTCCGGGACGCCGTTCGCCCAACGGCGCGTGCCAGATGTTCCGCGCGTCTGATGGCTGGATGGCGCTGAACCTGGCGCGGGACGAGGATCACGATCTGATCCCGGCCTGGCTGGGCTGCGATTTCGGGGCGGCGCCCTGGGCGGCGGTGTCCCGGTATGCCCGACGTCTGACCTGCGCCGAACTTGTCGCCAGCGCCGCCCGGCTGGGACTGCCGGTGGCGGTGGTGGGCGAGGTTGTGATCGATGGCCCGGATACGTCGCCACGACGCCTCGGCGCGGTCGCTGGGCGAGCGCCTGGGCTGCCGAAGGTCGTCGACCTCTCTGCGCTCTGGGCGGGCCCGCTGTGCGGCGCGATCCTGGCCGCCATGGGCGCCCGGGTGCTCAGGATCGAGAGCCTTCGCAGGCCTGATCCGACGCGCACCTCAACCCCTGAGTTCTTCCAGCGACTGAACGGCGCCAAACAACAGATCAGCCTGGATTTCCAGACCCCGGAAGGTCGCGCCGACCTCCAGGCCGCGATCAAGGAGGCCGATGTCCTTATCACCAGCGCCAGGCCGCGCGCGTTCACCGGACTGGGCATAAACCCCGACGAGATCTTTGCCGCCAAGCCGGACTTCATCTGGGTGGCGATCACAGGCTACGGCTGGAGCGGGGCCGCCGCTGACCGGGTTGCATTTGGCGATGACGCCGCGGCGGCTGGTGGACTGGTCCGCTGGACGCCGGGGGGCGCGCCGCGCTTCCTGGGCGATGCATTGGCCGATCCGGTAACCGGGCTCGCGGCGGCAATCGGCGCCCTGCGCGGACTAGAGGCCGGGGGCGGGGTGCTGGTCGACGTGGCGCTGGCGCGAATGGCT
>NZ_JBIKNZ010000143.1:0-2874 GCF_044358365.1 Phenylobacterium sp.
TCAGCGGACGACATCAGGGCCAGCGGCTGTTCAAGGCCGCATCAACAGGCCGGACACATGACCGCACCCGACCACGTCGCATCTCCTCAATGCCCCCTTGCCAACCGGGCGCCGTCCACACATGACAGTTGCAATAACCCCCAATCTCCCCTACGCTTCACCCCATGGCCCGCCTCTCCCGCGTTGTGATCCCCGGCGTTCCGCACCACGTCACCCAGCGCGGCAACCGCAGGGAGCGCACGTTCTTTGAGGACGGCGACTATCAGCTCTACCTCGACCTGCTGGCCGATGCGGCCCGGGCGGCGGGGGTGGAGGTGTGGAGCTATTGCCTGATGCCCAACCACGTGCACCTGGTGGTCACGCCGGGGGACGAGGAGGGCCTGTGGCGTACGTTCCGCAAGGTGCACCGCCACTACACCGGCTATATCAACGCCAGGATGCGCACCACCGGGCATCTGTGGCAGGGGCGATATGGCTCGGTGGCGATGGATGAGGGCCATCTGCTGTCGGCGTTGCGCTATGTGGCGCTGAACCCGGTGCGGGCGCGACTGGTCGAGCGGGCGGGCGACTGGCGCTGGTCCAGCACGCCGGCGTTGCTGGCGGGCCGCGATGACGCGGTGGTGCGGGTGGCGCCGGCGCTGGAGCGGGTGGGCGAGTTCGCGGCCTTTCTGGACGAGGACTTCGACGAAGCGGCCGCCTATGGACCGCTGCGCAAAGCCGAGCTGATCGGGCGACCGGTGGGCGCGGCCGACTGGATCACGGCGATGGAGGCGCGCACGGGGCTGACGCTCGCGCCCGGCAAGCGGGGTCCGAAGCCCGGGCGTGAGGCGGGAGTTTAGGGGTTCGTCGCACTTCAACATTGACACGGCCATTCAGGCTTATGGAGGTGGCGCTGGCGCAAAGTCGTGCGTCTTCACAGCGACGACTATTGATGCTTCCGATCTGTAAGCTTCCACCAAGAGGTTGCGCGCCAGCGCCACACGCGGATGGCGCAGCGATGACCGGGCCCAGACAAGGTGGAATGGATTACGCGGCGCCGAAACTGGAGCCGGTATCTCGACAAGAACGCCCGCTTCACGTTCGGCGCGCGTAAGGTAGCCCGGCAGGACTGACCAGCCGAGGCCCGCGCAAAGCGCTGAGCGCAGTACCCGGAGATCCGGTGCAGTGATCCTGGGCAGCCGCGCAAGCTCAATCCCGTTCGCATCAAGCCACGTGCGTACGAGCGGCCGGTCGAGGTCGTATGCAAGATGTGAAACCTGGTCTAGGCCTTCGGCAAGCGACAATCCAGCGATACGCTCGGCGACCGCTGCCGAGGCGACCGCGAGCAAACGTTCTTCACCCAAAATTTCAAAGGCAAGCCGCGGGTCGTCGGGCTGTGACGTAGTGATCCCTAGATGAACCCTATCGTCCAGCAACATGCTGTAGAGTGCTTCACGTCCTCCTATGTGAAGCCGCAGATCAAGTCCTGCATCTAGTAATGGACCGAGCCGCGGCGTAATCATCTCACCCAAAAGATCTGACGGTGCAGCAATATGCACCGTCCCGGACATGCGCGACGAGCGTGCCCTGGCTGTAGCCAACGCTGTTTCTGCCACGTCGAGGCTTCCGCCGATCGACGCTGCCAGATCGTCGGCGATTGCGGTGGGCCGTACGCCACGAGAGTGGCGGTCGAATAGCGGATGGCCAAGCTGCTCTTCAAGCGAGGCGATGTGCTGGGAAGCTGCTGGCTGAGTGATGCCGATCGCACGCGCTGCCCCGCTCAGGGATCGGCGGCGGTGGACCTCTACGAAAGTACGAAGCTGCATCAAGGACATTTCAGTCCCATAAACATCCTTATGAGAAGCCACCATTCCTCTTTGATTTTATCATGACCGAACTTGCGTATCTGTTTCGTCAACACGGAGCGAACAGATGTACGAGCGACGCGAAGTATTGACGGGACTAACCGCCATGATGGCGGGGAGCACCCTTTCGCCTGCCTGATTTGCTCGTTCGCGCCGATCTCAAAGACCAGTCCGGGCAGTCGCGTGAACCATACCTGCCCGGACCTGCACGGAGAATTTTCGATGATCCAACCAATCGTCTCCGACCCAACAATCGAACGATTTTTGCCGATGATTGCAGAGGCGGTGGGCCCCGATTTCGCCGCGTACCGCAACCACATCTACCGAGTACTGAGCTACGCGTCGCATTTTCTCGGCGATGATCAGCAGGGACGCGAACACATTGGCTTCGCGTTGGTGTTCCATGACGTGGGCATGTGGACCGACCACGAATTGGCCTATCTGGAGCCGTCGGAGGCGCTAGCCGAACGCGTCCGGGCGCAACACGCGTCGTATCTCAACCCCACACTGGTCGCCGCTATCATTCACTGGCATCACAAAGTGCTTCCATTCAACGGACCTGACGCTGCGGTAGTTAACGCGGCGCGGAAGGGTGACTGGATTGAAGCGAGCATGGGTGTGGTGCGCCACGGCGTTTCTCGCCAAGAAGTGGCGGCACTGGAGGCAGCAATCCCGGTGTTGGGCTTCCCTGACGTGCTATTGCGTCTTGCCAAGGATTTACATCAAGGAAGCCGAATGCTTGGTCTCTGTCGGGTTATCTCGCGAGTCTACAAACTGTAAAAACACCTAGTCTCGAGTGGGTTCGCCATTCAAGATTTAGCGCTATTCTGCAGATACATGATGCGTGGCGCACCAGAAAGGGCTCCTGGACGGAGAGACCGCGAATGCAGAAACGTTCAGGAGACTAGGCTCAGGACCCATTGAAATGATTCCCAAGGCGGGGTTGGTCTGATTCACTGGCGGCGCATGGAGGCGTCGTCATGAGTGATTTGATCTGGTTGTCGCAGGCGCAGATGCGCCGGATTGAGCC
>NZ_JBIKNZ010000094.1:0-9944 GCF_044358365.1 Phenylobacterium sp.
TAGGTTCAGTGGACACTTATCGTAGCCATAGAGCGATGGCGGCGATGGTGACGACGGCGAGGTAGTTCCTGGCGGTCTTCTCGAAGCGTGTAGCGACACGTCGGTACTGCTTGAGCTTTGAGAAGCAGCATTCGACGAGGTGGCGCTGGGCGTAGAGGTGCGCATCGAGCGGGTACTTCAGGGCGCGTGAAGGGTTGTTGGGGATGACGGCCAGCGCGCCTTTGTCGGCGATCGCCTGGCGGAAGTGGTCGGCGTCGTAGGCGGTGTCGGCCATGACGATCCTGGCGGGCAGGCCTTCAATCAGCTGCCCGGCCTGGGGAGCGTCGCCCAATTGGCCGGCGGTCAGGTGGAAGCGGACAGGACAGCCCAGGCCTCGGACGGCCATGTGGATCTTGGTGCTCAGGCCGCCGCGCGAGCGGCCGATGGCCTGATCTTCAGACCCCCTTTTTTAGCCCCCGCCGCATGCTGGTGGGCGCGCACGATGGTGGAGTCGACGATGAGGTACTCGAAGTCCGGATCGCCGGACATCGCCTCGAAGATCCGCCACCAGACGCCTTTGGCGCTCCATCGACTGAAGCGCCGGAAGACGCTGTTCCAGTCTCCAAACACCTCATGCAGATCGCGCCAGGGCGACCCCGTCCGCACGATCCACAAAACTCCTTCGACGAACATCCGGTTGTCGCGCCCGGTCGAGCCCTTCTGATCCGGGCGCCCGATGATCAGCGGCGCTATGCGCTCCCACTGGTCATCACTCAGAACCAGCCGATCCATCACACCCAAGGTCACCTCCCAAAGAGAAGCCTTGAATCACGATCCGCTCGATACCGGAATCCCTAGAGTCCACAGCTCCTAGGGCTCCATGTCCAGAAACGCCGGGAACGGCATCTCTCCGCCGGGTCGCCAGAGAGACGCCGCAAGAGCGCGCCCATCGGCAAGCGGAATACGGATCTCTACATCGATCAGCTCGCGAGAGACGGCGGACAGGGTCGTCTAGCCCCGCCGCCCCACTACCGCCTCGGACGGAAAAGCCTCACGGGACTGAGCCAGCAGCGCCGGGACGATCTCATCGACGGTATCCACCGAGATCCAGGCGCCCATGAATTCTGCCGGCGTCAGGTTTTCGTCGACGGTATGCTGAAACAACTTGAATAGCGGCTCCCAGAAGCCGCGCGGATTGTAGAACACCACCGGTTTGGCGTGCAGTTCCAGTCGTCGCCAGGACAGAAGCTCGACAACTTCCTCGAGTGTGCCGATGCCCCCGGGAAGCACCACAAAGCTGTCAGACCGCAGGAACATGAGCATTTTCCGCTCATGCATGTTGTCGACGATGATGTGCTCCACGACCTCCAGCGCACGCTCCTGGGCCACCAGGAAGGTCGGGATGATCCCGAGGACTTCGCCATGCGCCGAATGGGCGCCACGCGCCACGGCGCCCATCAGGCCGACGCCGCCGCCGCCATAGACCAGCCGGATCCGGGCGTCAGCCAGCTGCCGGCCAAGTTCGGCCGCCGCCGCCAGGAACTCGGGATCTGCATCATTGGACGACCCGCAGAATACGCAGGTCGATTCCAGACGCTGGCTCTTGCGCCCCATCGGGACTACTCCACGGGTTAGGAAACCGGCGCAGACAACCGGGCTGCCGAAAACGACTATGTCCCCACAAGGGTCAAGGAGAACCTAGCCATTGTCGAGAGTTCCTGTCGCTGGCGCAATGTTCGCGGTCGAAGGGCGGATCCTTGGTTCATTCTGACATCATGCGGGCCCGGTTCAGCGGTCCGGGCGCAGTTGAGGGGCCTCAGTCGAGGTTCAGCTTCTGGTCGTCCATGCGTGACCTGGGCGCCCTGGTCATGCGCTCGGGCGCGCCCCAGCTACACTTGCGGATCGCAGCTGCCCTCGGGCTCGTGGTGGTGGGCAAGCTCTGCGGCGTGATCGCGCCGGTCATGCTGGGCGATGCGATCAACAGCCTTGGTCCGGCGCAACAGCAGGCTGTGACCGTCGGGACGGCCTTTGTCACGTTCGCCGTCGCCTTTGCGGCCCTGCGGCTTCTGGCGGCCTGTGCGCCCTATGCCCGCGACGCCATCTTCACCCGCGTTTCGCAGTCCACCATGGCGCGCGCCGCCATCGAGAGTTTCGGGCACGCGCTGTCGCTCTCGCTGGATTTCCACCAGACCAAGCAGACCGGAACCCTCTCGCGCGTGATCGATCGCGGTGCGTGGTCCACCGATTTCCTGATCCGCAGCCTGATCTTCAACCTCGGTCCGACTTTCGTCGAACTGATCCTGGCCATGGGCGTCATGCTGGTCCGGCTGGACTGGAAGTTTGCGCTGACCGCGTTTGTCACCCTTGTTCTCTATGCGGCCATCACCTTCAAGATAACCGACTGGCGCCTGTCGCACCGCCGCGAACTCAATGAAGCCGAGAACCGTGCGGCCGGCCTCTCCAACGACGCGCTGATGAACTACGAGACGCTGAAAGCGTTCGGCGCAGAACAGCGGCTGGTCGAGTCCTATGGCCGCGCCATGTCCGATTATGTCGACGCCAGTTCGAGGGCCAACGGCTCGCTCAACCTGTTGAACGGCGCCCAGTCGGTGATCCTGAACATCGGCCTCGGCGCCATGACGGTGATGGCCGGCATGGCGGTCGCAGGCGGGACCCTTCGCATCGGCGACATCACCATGGCGATCTTCCTGCTGTCGGGTCTCTACGCGCCGCTCGGCATGCTGGGCTTCCAGTATCGCGAGATCCGCCAGGGCCTGATCGACATGGAGCAGATGGTGGCGCTCCAGGCCATCGCGCCCAACATTCGCGACGTCGATGCGCCGACGCCGCTGCCGCCAGCCAGCGGGCAGGGGGCGGCCATTGCGTTCGAGGATGTGAGCTTCCGTCATGATGCCCGCTCGTCCGGCCTGCTGGGCGTCAGCTTCAAGGCCCGGCCGGGCCAGACTGTCGCTCTGGTTGGCCCATCGGGCGCCGGCAAGACGACGCTGGTGCGCCTGGCGATGCGGTTGCTGGACCCACAGGAGGGTCGCGTGCTGATCGATGGCGTGGATATGCGTAACGTCGCCCAGGCCGAGTTGCGCCGGGCTGTGGCGCTGGTGCCGCAGGATGTAGCGCTGTTCAACGACACGCTGTTCGCCAATATCGGGTTCGCCCGACCCGACGCCACGCCGGAAGAGGTCCGCGGCGCGGCCGACGCCGCCGAACTGGGGCCCTTCATCGATGGCCTGCCCAACGGCATGGCGACCAAGGTGGGTGAGCGCGGGCTGAAACTCTCGGGCGGCGAGCGCCAGCGGGTCGGCATCGCTCGCGCCCTGCTGGCCAATCCGCGCCTGCTGATCCTGGATGAAGCGACCAGCGCCCTGGACGGGCCCACGGAGGCTGCGATCCAGGAGACCCTTCGTCGGGTCAGGACTGGTCGCACCACCCTGGTTATCGCCCACCGGCTCTCGACCATCGTCGACGCCGACCAGATCCTGGTGCTGCGCCGGGGGCGTGTCGTTGAACGCGGAACCCATGCGGAACTGCTGGCCAGGACCGGCGAGTATGCGGCCCTCTGGCGTCGCCAGACGCGGGAGAGCTAGATGATCGCCTTGCCCATCCGCATCAGCGGGACCGCTGCGCCGCCGCGCGCGTCCTCGATGGCCTCAATGTCCGTATAGCCGCACTGGCTGTAGAGCGCGCGGCCGGAGAGCGTTGCCATCAGTTCCAGGCGCTGGAACCCCTCGGTCTGGGCGGCGTCCTCGCACAGGCGCAGGATCAAACGTCCAACGCCGCGACGTGCAAAGTCAGGATGGGTGTACATGGCCCGCACCCGTGCGGGGTCAAAGGCGGGGTCAAGAAGGGCGGCGTCGCGGCCCGGGGTGTGATCGCCGCCGTAGAGGGTCGCCCGGCGGCTCCAGCCACCGCAGCCGGCGATATGGCCCTGGGCTTCGACAATGAAGTAGGTTCCATCGACCAGCAGTTGGCGATCGAGACCCATGATCATCCGGCTGGATGCGATCTGCGCGGGGTCGAGAAACCCCTTTTGAAGCTGCCCGATGGCGGCGTCCATCACCACGGTCAACACCGGGATATCGGCAAGACCCGCGATCCGGTGCGTCAGTCGGGCGCTCAAACCCTACTCCGCAGCGCGGGGCAGATCATCAACAGCACTACCTGAGGCGCGTCCGCGCGACGACGACCCGCCGCCGCCTCGCAGTCGCTTCCGGAGTGAGGCAAGGCGCGCCGAGTAGATCTTGGGCGCCGCCAGCATGACCGGCGTCAGGATCAGTGTCAGCAGGGTGGCGAAACTCAGGCCCCAGACAACGGCTGCAGAGAGTTGCACCCACCATTCCGAGCCCGGAGCCTTGTACTCAATATGGGCGCTGCGGAAATCCGGATGGATCTGGAACATCAGCGGCAACAGACCCACAACGGTGACGAGGGTGGTCAGCAGCACCGGTCGGAACCGCTGGATCGCCGCGCGGACGGCGGCGTCATCGGCCTCATAGCCGCTGCGTCTCAGCTGGTAGTAGGTGTCCACCAGAACGATGTTGTGGCCAACCACGACCCCGAAAAGGGCCACCACGCCGGTGCCGAGCATGATCACGCTGATGTAGTCGAAGGTGTTGGCGAAATTGACCTGCACCCCCAGCAACACGCCGGCTGTCGACAGCACCACCGCCGAAAGCGTCACCACCACCCCGTAGAAGCTGTTGAACTGCCAAAGCAGGATCACCGACATCATGAAGATCGTCGCCACAATGGCCACCATGAAGAACTGGGCGGCCTTCTGGCCCTCCTCATCGGCGCCGGCGAATTTGGTCGTAACCGTGTCGTCGATGGGCGCACTATCAAGCCAGGGCCTCATCTCCGCGACCTTCAGGTTCCCGGCCACGCCAGGGACGGTGTTGGCCTGGATAATGACCTGCCTCTGTCCATCCCGCCGCTGAATTTGGGTCACCTGTTGCGCGGGAACGCGTTTGATAAAATAGCTGGCCGGCACGGAGCCTTGCGCTGTCGTGATCTTCAGCTTGTCGATAGCGGCGACGTTCCGGTCCGACGCCGGGAAGCGGACGCGGATGTCCAGCTCGTCCTGCGCATCATCCGGCCGGAACCGTCCCATCAACACGCCGCCGGTGAGGAACTGGATCGTCTGGCCGACAGACAGCACGTCGACGCCGTAGCGCCCTGCCGCCTCGCGGTCGACTGTCAGGTTCCATTCGATGCCGGGCGAGGTGCGGTTGTCCTCAAGCTCGATGAGTTGCGGATCACTTGCGAATTTGGCCTTCACCAGATCGGCGGCGCGATCCAGCGCGGCGGGATCGTTGCTGAGCAGCTCTACCTGCAGGGCCTTGCCGGTCGGCGGCCCGCCCTCGGGCTTTCGGACTTCCACCTGAATGCCGGGCACATCGCCAATCCGGGTCCGGATGTTTTTGGCTATGTCGTCGCCACGCAGACCCAGCGCCAGGCGTTCCTCGAAGTGTTCGAAATCGACCTCGATCGAACCGATCGTATCGTTCGGCGGGGATTGGGGGCCGCCATTGGTAATGAAGCCGCCGGATCGGACATAGATGGCCCGCACGCCCTTTGTGCCGATGACTCGGTCCTCGACCTGACGCACCAGCGCGTCCTGCGCCTCAGGCGAGAGGTTGCCGCGGGCCTTGATGTAGACGGAAACGGATTCAGGATCCTGCTCCAGGAAGAACACGCTGCGATGCTGGGTATTGCTGAACCAGAAGATGATCCCGAACACCATGACGAAGGCGGCGGCCATGGTGCGCGTGGGATGACGCCCAAGCACCGTCAGGAAGTTGGCGTACCAGCCCATGAACCCTGACATCTGTCGCGGGTCTCCCTGTTCCGATTTCACGATCTCGGCCAGCAGTTCCTCGTCGACGGCGGTTTTGCGACCGAACAGCGAGCCCAGAGCCGGGGTAAAGACCAGGGCGATGAAGATGGATGCGCCGAGCACAAAGAACAGGGTCAGCGGCAGGAAGCTCATGAACTTGCCGGGGATCGAGTTCCAGAACATGAACGGCAGGAAGGCGCAGAGCGTGGTCAGGGTGCCGTTGACCACCGGCCAGAACATCCGCTTCCCGGCTGCGGCAAAGGCCTCTTCCTTTGGTATGCCTTCGGCCATCTTCCGATCCGCATACTCCACGACCACAATGCCGCCGTCGACGAGGATGCCGACCGCCAGCACCATGCCGAACATCACCATCTGATTGAGCGTGATGTTCATGGCGTTGATCATCAGGAAGGCCAGCAGGAAGCAGGCCGGGATCGCCATCCCCACGATCAGGCCCTGCCGGATTCCGAGGCTGGCCACGATGATGATCATCACCAGCAGACTGGCCGAAAGGATGCCGCCTTCAAGAACATTGAGCGTGCGCGCTATGAAGTCGGATTCGTCGGAGGTGTAGTCCACCCTGACCGTGGAGGGCCAATTCTTCTGTTCCTCGGCGACCACCTTCTTCACGGCGTCTACGGTTTCCAGAATGTTGGAGCCGCTGCGCTTGGTGACCTCGATCGAGAAGGCGGGCTGGCCGTTGAAGCGGCTGATGGTCGTGGGGTCCTTGAAGGTGCGGCGCACCTCGGCCACGTCGCCCATGGTGATGAGGCGGTCGCCGTTTTTCTTGATGGGGAGGTTCAGGATGTCCTGCGGCTTCTCGACGACGCCAGGCACCTTGACGGCGAACTGGCCGGTCCCCGATCTCAGATTACCCGCCGGCACCAGCTGGTTATTCCGCCCGATGACCTGGGCGATCTCACCGGTGGTGACGTTGTAGGCCTCCATCCGAAGGGGATCGACGGTAACCTCGAGCAACTCTTCGCGCGCGCCCCCCATGAAGACCTCGAGCACGCCGCTGGTGGCTTCCAGCCGGTCCTTGAGCCGTTGGGCGACCAGAAACAGCTCACGTTCAGGGGCAGGGCCGAAGAGCATGATGCGGATCACCGCATCCTGGGTGAAGTTGGCCTTCTGGATGATCGGCTCTTCCGCATCGGGCGGGAACTTGCCGCGCGCCAGATCGATCTGGGCGCGCACATCGGCCAGGGCCAGGTCCGTCTTGATATCGGGCTCGAACTCAAGCGTGACCACAGCGGAGTTCTGCCGGGCCACCGAACTCATCTCCTTGAGGCCCTGGATCGTCTGAAGTTCCAGCTCCATCGGCTTCAGCAACAGGCGTTCGGCGTCCTCCGGAGACACCCCCGGAAAGGGGACCACCACGATGATGTACGGCACATCGATATCGGGCTGCGCCTCGCGCGGCATGGCCAGATAGGCGAAGAAGCCGAAGATCGCCGCGACCAAAGTCACGCCAAGCACAACCTTGCGCCGTTTGATGGCTCCGTCGATGAGGCCGCCGATCATATCTCGTCTCCCGGGGAAGCCAGACCCTAGCGGGCCTGAGCGACCCGAACCTTTTGTCCGTCGCCAACAAACGATTGGCCGACGGTGATGATCTGAACCGAACCCTTAAGACCGCTGACCCAGACACCGCCAGGCGTCTCCTCGAGGACCGACACCGGCGCAAACGCCACCCGGTCGGAATTGACCACATACCGGACGCCCTGACGCCCGGCCGCATCCAGCACCAGCGCCGACACAGGCACCATGTGGGCGGCTCCGGAGCCGGCCTCGATCCGCAGGTCGGACGACAGCCCCGAGCGAATGCTGTTGCCGGGGTTCGAGGCGACGATTTCCACGCGATAGGTGCGGGTCTGTGGGTCGGCCTCCCGTGCTACGTAGCGCACACGCCCCGTCAGGATCTGACCGGACACCAGGCGGGCCTGCGCCGACGCACCGACGCGCAGCTTGCCGGCCTCGGTCTCGGGCGCGTCGCCGACGATCAGCAGGGGGTTGAGTTCGATCATGGAGCCGCAGGCCTGCCCCGGGGCAAGATAGGCGCCCACCTCGGCGTCGCGGCGGTCGAACACGCCGGCGAACGGCGCGCGGATATTGACCTGATTGAGCACGATCTCGGCCTGGCGCACAGCGGCCTGGGCCGCGTCCAGGTTCGCCTGAGCCTCCAGCACCTGCGTCTGGGAACGATAGCCTTGCGCAGCCAGCTGGGCGGCGGCTTCCCGCTGAAGCTGCCGGGATTTCAACGCAGCGCGCGTCTGGTCCAGTGAAGCCTGGCGGGCGTCGACGGCCAACCGGCACAGAATCTGACCCTGAGCAACGAACCCGCCCTCGGTGGCGGGAGCGGCAGCGACAACGCCGGCGGTCTCCGAGCGGACCACTACGCTGCGAGCCGCCTCGGTGCGTCCTCGCAGCACAACTTCAAGATTTCGAACGGTCTCCGGCGTCGTCTTGACCTGAACGCTGAGCGGGCCAGCCGGCGCCAGATTCGCAGTCGCCGCGTCGCGATCGGCCCCGCGGTTGTTTAACAGCGACCCCAGCGCAAAGAAGACGACCAGGATCAGCGCCACTGCGATGATAAAGACGTACTGCGATTTCAAACGCATGAAACTTGATCCCCAGCCCCTGTCCGCCGTGCGACGTTGGTCTTCACGATGGTTCGCCTTTTTGCGGCGACTTGCCGTCTTTGTGATGCCGCGCCAACCTGACAGCAAATGAAATTACGATCACATGGACGACTCGCGGTGCTCAATCGCCGCATCTCATGATTGTGAGGTTAATTTTGGTCTCGAGTTGCGCGAGTTGCGTACCCGCTGTCCAACAAATCAAGGAACGGAAACACCAGTGCGATACCTTCATACCATGGTCCGCGTGACCGACCTCGACGCCTCGCTTGGCTTCTATTGTGACAAGCTGGGCCTTAAGGAAGTTTCCAGAAACGAGAACCCCATGGGCCGTTTCACGCTGGTGTTTCTCTGCGCGCCTGCCGACGAAGAGGCGGCTCGCAAGGGTCAGGCGCCCATGGTCGAGCTCACCTGGAACTGGGATCCGGAAGTCTATGAGGGCGGCCGCAACTTCGGTCACCTGGCCTATGCGGTGGACGACATCTATGCCGCTTGCCAGCGATTGAGAGATGGCGGTGTTGTGATCAATCGACCGCCCCGTGATGGCCGCATGGCCTTCATCCGCTCTCCGGACAATGTGTCGGTGGAGTTGCTTCAGGCAGGCCCGGCGCTGGCGCCGGCCGAGCCGTGGGCCTCGATGCCTAATGTGGGGGTCTGGTAGGCGCGCCCGACGGCCGCAGATCAGGTCGGGTCAAGCGGGCGCCGCCGTGTGGCTCGCCACCGCCAGACTGCCAGGCCGCCGATCACCAGAACACCGACAACGACAAAGATGATCGGGCTTTTGTCGGGAGCGAACCGCTCCAGGAATGTCATCGCCAGTGCGCCGAACAGATAGCCCAGCGCGACGAAGATTGCGGACCAGATGCACGAGCCGAGGGCATTGAGGATTCCGAATCGCAGTGACGAAACACTGGAGATCCCAAGGGCCACTGGCCCGGCCGCCCGTAGCCCATAGAAGAACCGGAAGCCCAGGATAAAGCTGTTCGGATAGCGCTCGATCATCCCCAGCGCCCTGGCGAAGGTAGGGCGGGCGATGGTCTTCTGAACAAATCCGGTCTGGCGAAAGCTGCGCCCCAGCACGAAAAGCAGGTGATCCAGCACCCCCGATCCCACGGCGCCAGTGGTGAACACCACCCAGACGGGGATGATATTCTGGCGCGACAGGGCGGCGCCGATGATCACGGCGGTCTGGCCCTCAAAGGCTGCGCCGATGAGAATCGCCAGCGGACCATAGGTCGCGATGAGGTCTTCTGTGGTCATGGGCGCCAAAGGAGGGGCAGGGCGAATCTCCCTGAAGTATGTGGCGCGAAGGTTAGCAATCTGACGACGCCTGGCCGCAAGCTGGCGGGGCCCGGCCAGGACGGTGCATTCCACATGATCGGAATGGTCTCGATGGCTCCCGGAGCAGGACTCGAACCTGCGACAAGTCGGTTAACAGCCGACTGCTCTACCAGCTGAGCTATCCGGGATCAGGC
>NZ_JBIKNZ010000095.1:0-9868 GCF_044358365.1 Phenylobacterium sp.
GGGCTATCGATCACCACAGGAGTACGAAGACGACACCACGAACTTATCCACATTATCCACAGCCGCCCGGCTCGCGATCCCGCGATCCAGGCCAACCACAGCGACTGTCACTTATTAGACTGTCTCACAGATGGGGGTCACTCCACCTCCTCTCTCCGCCCTCGAGGCCGCTTGGATCCCCTGGATCGCTTTGCGACCGTAGGATGACGACCGTGGGGGTGGGATGAGATGGGGCTCAACCCCGACACATCGACACATCGACACGGTCTGCGCCAGTCTGCGCCTTCTGCGGTCCCTACTACACCCACAACACCCTACGGCGTCGCCGGAAACTCCAACCGGTAGCTCTTTCCCGCCAGCCCCAGATCCCCCCTCGGCATACAGGCCGAAAGCGCCATCAGGGCGTTGGCCTCGGACTTCAGCCGCGGATCGCTGAGCAGGGCGGCCGCGTCACGCATCACCCGGGGCGGGCCGCGGAGCGAGCCCCTGGCATCCAGCGCCACCTCGATGGTCACCGCCACCTGCCCCCGAAAGCCGAGGTTCCGCCAGCACGGCGCCATGGCGCCCCATAGAGCACCGGTGGAGGCAGAGTTGCTGGTCTCGCCAACCGTGCCCTGGTCGGTGCGCGCCTTGCGGCTGCGGGCGTCTGAGAGGCGGACGGCGTCAGGGATATAGGCGCCCTGCGGCTGCACCCGCTCGGCCTCCGCGCGCCGGTCGGGGGACGCGGCCTGGCGGTCCTGTGAGCCCAGCCGTTCGGCCATGGCCGAGAGCGGGTCGGCCACCGGCGCAGTGGGCACGGGGATGCCATCGGCAGCCGCGCTGGGGCGCAGTTTGATCAGCAGGGGGTGGGCTTCCGCCAATGCCTCCGCCTCCGCCGTCGCCACCGGGGCCTGTAGCCGCACCAGGCTGACCGCAAACACCGGCCCCTGCGGCCCTCCGCCCGCGTCGCCGGCCGACACCAGATCGCCCGCCGCCCGACTGAACCCCGCGAAGAACAGGCCGACATGGAAGAGCGCCGAGGCCGCGAAGATCGCGCCCTGCCGAGCCTTCCTGCGTCGCCGGACGCCTACCATCCTCGTTTGTTGCATCAGGTTGATCTAACCGGAGGTTGCGACCTCTTGTCTATGTGATAACGCTCAAGGTGCAAGGCGTTGGGAGGCTGCGTTTGGCGCGTGTTTTTGCCAGGATCGGGTGGGTGGCGCGGCCGGCGGATGAGGCCGGCTTTGCGTTGACCGACGCGCTCGTGGCGATGCTGATCCTGTCGATGACCCTGGTGTTGAGCCTGAGCGCGCTGGGGCAAGCGCGCGACGTGGCGGAGGTGGCCTGGGAGACGAGGCGGGCACAGTCATTGCTGTCGCACCTGATCGAGAGCGCACCACATCGTTTTGAAGCCAGCGCCGGGTCGAGCGACGGCTTCACCTGGGCTGTCGAGACCACGACCACAGGCGCGGCCGGCCGGTGGCGGTGTGCCGCCGGGCGGTCACCCTGGAAAACCGGCTGAGCGGGCGTTCCTATCAGGCCGCGACGCTGGAAGCCTGTCCGCTGTTGACGCCGTCATGAGCGAGGCCGGCTACACCCTGACCGAGACGCTGGCGGCCATGGCGGTGATCGGTCTGGCCATGGGCGGACTTACGCTCGGTATGCAGGTGCTGGGCGGCCAGCAGAGTGCAGTAGGCGCGACCGTGCTGAAGGCCCAGGAGGTGCGGGCGGCGCAGGCCTGGCTGGAGAGCCGGTTGGCGGATCACGGCCCCTATCGCGCCCATGAGACCGGACGGCTGGCGGGGGCGGATGAGACACTCACCTTCGACTGCGGCGCGGCGGCGGACTGCGCATTGAGCTTTGAGGATCATGAGCGCGGGCGGCGGTTGAATGTGTTCCGCGGACAGGGCGAACCGGTGAGCTATCGGCTGCCCAGCCGCGCGCCGGCGCGGTTCGTGTACCGCGGCGCCGGCGATGTGGTGCTGGCATGGCCTCCCGTTGGCGGGACGCGGCAGGCGCTGCGCTCGATCTCCCTGCTGCAGGGCAAGCCCGGACGTGAGGCGGCAGTGTTCGAGGCGCGGGTCTGGGCCGAGCAACCGCTGGATTGTGCGTATGACCCGGTCATTCAGGATTGCCGGTGAGCCCGCCATGAACCTTCCCCTGCCCAAAATCGCCGATGAAGCTGGGCCCAAGGCGGAGCGACCCCAGCCGCAGGTGCTGGTCCGGGTGATCGTCACCCCGCCGGGCGCGCCCTGGGAACAGGCGCGCGCCGCAAAGCTGGACGCCCAGCACGGCGCGTCCTTGCCGATTACGGAGCTGATCCATCAACTGCGGCGCCTGACGCCCTGGGCGCCAGGCCGGCCTGGACGCTATGCGGTGTTCTATCTGCGCGCCCGGGAGTTTCATGCGCCGTTCGAGACAACCGTGGACGTTGACGGCCAGCCGCTGGCCGTTCGGTTTGGGACACCTGCGCGGGATACGGCGAGGGTCAAGTTGGCAGGTCTGGCGCTTATCCTGCTGGTGCTGACCGGCGCGGTGCTCGGGGCCTCGACCCTGCTGGCGCTGCGCGTACGCGAAGCGGCCAACATTCGGCTGGAGGCGGCGGAGCAGATGGCGACGTCCCGGTTGCGGATGGCCGAATCCTTCAGCAAGCGCACCAACGATGCCCAGGATTTGAGGGCGCTGGTGGGCTCGGCCCACCCGTTGAGCGGGGTGATCAGTGACCTCACCTGGGTGGCGACGTCCCGGACCACCGAGGCCCGGATCGTAGGCGTGCACTGGGATCGCGGCTTGCTGGCCGTGGAGGCACGGGGGGATCAGCCGCCATTCCTGTCGGTCGATCGACCCCTGCGACGGTCCGACCGCCCCTTGCGCCCCGGCGTCTGGCTGTGGGCCGTGGGCGGGCGGCAGCCAGACGGCGAACCCAGGCCGGTGAGCCCGGAGATGGGGCCATGACGCCGAAATCGACCTTTCGGCCGATCGACTATGGCATCGCCGTGGTTGTCGCCGCCGGTGGAGCCCTGGTGCTGGGGGTCGTCTTGAGCGCGCTCAGTTCTCCGGCCCGGTTCGATGATCGGGTGGCGGCCATCAATGTGAAGGTGGAAAGATCAAAGGCCCTGTTGCGGCCTCCGCGAGACCGCGGCCCCTATGGCCCCGAGGCGCTGTGTGCACGCCAGGCTGGCGAGCAGGCCCAGACGCTTCGCGAGCTGGTGTCGGCCCAGGCGGCCCGGAACAGTCTTGAGATAGTGTCCCTCGACGTCCGCCTCGAGCCGGCGCCCGATCTCAGTGAACGGCTGGTTCCTGTGCGCATACGATTTTCCGCCGTCGGCACTTATGAAAACACGGTGGCCTTGATGGCCGTGCTGGCGCGCGAACGGCCGCAGGTGTTTGTCGACAGCCTCGATCTCACGCCCAGGGTGTCCAATGTCACACTGGCCTTTTCAGGACGTGTGTTTTGCGCCGCATAGCCCTCCTCGGCGGGGCGGTCCCCCTTGGTCTGCTGACCGGGTTGATGGCCTGGTTTATGGCTGGCGGGCTTTCGACAAACGGCGATGTTCTGGAGGAGGTGCAGACCAGCCTTGGCCAACTGCGGCCACCGGCTGCGGCGACCCGCGTTCGGGCCTACAGCGGCGCGGCGGATATGCTGGCCTCGCCGCTGTTTGCGCTGACGACGGGACCGGGCGCCGTTCGCGAACCCTCGATCCGCGTGGATGGGGTGGCGGTGTCGCGCCGCCGGATTGCGGCCCTGCTGTCGATCGACGGCAAGCCCGCCGAATGGCTCAGCGTCGGCGAGAGCCGCGACGGCGTCACGCTGCAGTCGGTCACTTCGTCCAGCATAACGGTGGAAACCGTGGTGGGCGCAAAGTCGCTGAACCTCGGAGACCAGTCCGCCGCCAGCGCCCCGGCGCCCAGTGCAGATCAAGCTGCAAGCGCGACGCCCGCTCCGGCCAGCGAACAGATGCCGAGCGGCTTCCGTAGCCCACCGGAACCCGCCAGCGCGCCGGGGGTGCGTTGATGGGCCGGATTGTTCGAAGTCTTGTGGCAGCGACGCTCGCACTGGCGGCCGTGACCAGCGTACCAACCCCGGCGTTGACCCAGAGCCGGGGAGCGGAATCCTACACCTTCGCATTCCAGAACGCCGACATCAGCCAGGTGGTGCAAGAGGTGCTGAGCCAGGCCGGTGCGCCGTTCGTCATCGACCCGGCGGTCAGCGGGAAAATCTCGTTCCGCATCGAGCAGCGCCTCACCCGCGATCAGCTGTTGGCAGCGCTCGAAGCGGTACTGGGGGCCAACAATGTGGCCATGGTACGCTCCGGCGATCAGCTGATGATCACGCCGCAATCCAAGGCCAAGTCCACCGCCGAAATCCGACGAGATGTCCGCAACATCGGCTCCAGCGGCTATGAGATCGTGGCCGTACCCTTGGGCTTCGCCCAGCCCAGCGAGGTCGCGCGCGCGCTGGAGGCGATCGCGGCGGCGGACACGGTTCTCTATTCCAATGACAAGCTCGGCCTGTTGCTGCTGGGCGGCTCCGGCTCCCAGCTCCGGGCGGCGCTGGATACGCCGAAGGTCTTCGACCAGAGCTCGTTCCAGGACAGCAAGATCCGCTGGTACGAACTGCAGCAGGCGCAGGCGGCGACGGTCGCCAGCGAGATCGAGCGTATCGCCCAGGGCGCGGGCCTTGTGGGCGTCAATGTTGTGGCGCTGAAGCGATTGAACGGCGTGATCATCTTTGGCCGTTCTGCGGAGGCGCTAGACGAGATCGACAAGTGGGTCAAGCGCCTGGACACGCCAGGGCGCGACATGTCGTCCACCATGTACGTCTACCGGCCACAGTTCAGCTCGGCCGAGGCCCTGGCGCGGACCCTGGGAGGCCTGTTCGGGGGTTCAAGCGGGCAAAGCATCGCCCCGGCGCCCCCTCAATCCAGCAACAACAGTCAACCGGCTTCGCAGCCTGCGGCGCAGGCAGTCCTGCCCACGCCGTCGTCCGGACCCGATGGGTCAGAAGAGGAGGTGCGGATAGGGCTGGACCGGGAATCCAATACCCTGCTGGTTTTCACCTCCTCGACGAAATGGGTCCAGATCCAGCGGGTCCTGAGTGAAATCGACCGACCCCAGCGCCAGATCATGATTGAAGCGTCCATCGTCGAGGTCACGCTGGGCAAGAAGTTCCAGTTCGGCGTCGACTGGAACGTCTTCTCGGACAACCTCCGGGTCGGCGCTGTCAACAACGCCTCCGGTCGGGTCGCCCAGAACTTTCCGGGTATCTCGCTGACCTACATCAACGCCGATATCGCCGCCGCCGTCAGCGCGCTGGGATCCCGGACCAACATCGAGGTTGTCTCTGCGCCCAAGGTCATTGCGCTCGACAACCGCACGGCCCGTCTGCAGGTTGGCGATCAGGTGCCGGTCGTTACTCAATCTGCCCAGACGACGACAACGGATCGCGGCGCGCTGGTCAACACCGTCGACTATCGTAGTACCGGCGTCATTCTCAACGTGACGCCCCGGATCACCGGTGGCGACCGTGTGGTGCTGGATGTCTCACAGGAGGTGAGCTCCGTGGGCCGGACCAGCACCTCGGGCATAGACTCCCCCACCATCCAGCAACGTCGCTTCGAAAGCACCCTGGTGCTGGAAGACGGTGGCACCGTGGCCCTGGGCGGCTTGATCAGCGCGACACGGACCAACAACAACTCCGGCGTCCCCTGGCTGAAGGATGTGCCGAAGGTCGGTGGCCTCTTCAGCACCCGTAATCGCGACCACAGCCGCAGCGAACTGATCGTGCTGCTGAGCGCCCGCATTATCGGCGACAAGGTTTCAGCCGGACGCGCCATGGCCGATCTGGCCGCCGACATGACCGAGCTTCAGGCCCGTGGTCTGCTGCCGAAACCTTGACCCCCGCGACGAGGGATACGCGACGCCGGCGGCCATGGTGCTGGCGCTTGCCCTGTCGCTGGTCGCAACGGCCATGGTCGCGCGAAGTGTCATGACGCTCAGGCTCGCCAAGGCTGACCTGGAGCGCAGGCAGGTGGAATACGTGCTGGACGGCGCCCATCTGGCTGCGGCGGCCACCGTTGTGCGCGGCGGTTCGGGCGGACCCTACCGGTGGGCGCTCCCGACAGATGCGGGGTTTGCCGAAGCTCTTGTGGAGTCCGAAGCCGATAAGCTTCGTCTGTCCGCGGCTGCGTCGCTCTCGGACGAGGTCCTAGCGTCGTTTGATGTGGTCGATGTAGCCGCGTTGAAAGTAAGGCTCAACCAGGCGTCCGACGCACCATTCGTTGAGGTGTCATCCCTTGATGCCGCGCCGTTGTGGCGGGAGTGCGCGGCCAGCCTGATGTCCAGTCTCGGAACCCGGGACAGCTATACCCCGCCGCGCCCAACTGAGCCGGCCGCCGCGCCGTCGGATCCTGAGGCACTGCCGAACCCCCCGGACTGGCGTGTCGGAGAGACGTGGAGAGTTCGAGTCACAACCGGAGCGGGTTGGCGAGACGACCGTATTGTGAGATTTACAGGAGACACTCGACATCCCGCTGCGGTGGTGAAGCGGCGTCTGTCGCGTAGCGACGGAGGACAGGGGCGATGCGACGACATTTTGGCCAACGCCGGATAGACGGGGAAGCTGGTTATACCCTCACCGAGATCTTGGTGGTCATGGCGATCATCGGCATGCTGGCGGCCGCCCTGACGCCCGGCCTGGTTGGACAGTTGGGCCGCTCGCGCGCGAAAACCGCGCAGGTTCAGGTCGAGACCGTGGCCGCTGCTGTCGAGATGTTCCGCTCCGATATGGGCCGTTACCCAACCAAGTCCGAGGGCCTGCAGGTCCTGATGAGCCAGCCGGCGGACGGCGAGGGTTGGGTCGGGCCTTACGTGAAAAGCGCCAAGGCGCTGACCGACCCCTGGGGCAAGCCGATCGAGTACAAGATGGGCGAAGATGGCCGGAACTATGCCGTCATTAGCCTGGGCGCCGATGGCCAGCCGGACGGTCAGGGCCTCAACCGCGACCTAAGCGCACCTGCCGCCCGATGACCCAGACTCTCGCCTCGCTCAGCCTGGCTGGCGTCGCGGGATTGGCGCTAGGGAGCTTTGCGGTGACGTCCGGTCTGCGCCTGAGCCGGGGCGCCTCAGCGATGCGGGGTCGCTCGCAGTGTGACACCTGCGGGCATCAATTGGGGTTCGCCCAGACGGTGCCGGTGGTCTCATATCTCAGGTTGTCCGGCGCCTGTGCGGCCTGTCGCGCGAAGATCGATCCGACCCATCTGGCTGGCGAGGTGGCGGGCGCGGTGGTCGTGGTGACGGCTCTGTTTGCGCAGGACATTCAGCGCAGCCTTCTACTCATGGGGCTCGGGCTGACCTTGATCGCGGCGATCGCGGTAGACTGGAAGGTGCGCCGCCTGCCCGATCTGCTCACCCTTGCGTGTGCAGGGTTCTGTGCGGTGCTCGCCGTCCTGGTGTCCTGGGAACGACTGGCGGAAGGCGTGATCGCCGCGACGGTTGTTACGTTGACGTTGCTGGCGGTGCGTTGGCTGGCAGCGCGACGAAGCGGCGAGCCGGGACTTGGCCTGGGAGACGTGAAGTTACTGGCCGCGCTCGCGCTCTGGCTCGGTCTCGCCACGCCCTTGCTGATCGCCGCTGCATCGCTTCTTGGCCTGCTCCTGATGGTGATTACCCGCCCGCCGGACGGCCGCCTCGCCTTTGGCCCGGCCATTGCGGTCTCGGCCTGGACCATCGGCATCATCGGGGAGGCGGGCCAATGGCCGACGATGATGTAGGCGCGACGTTCGCCCAGGCCAGTCGCCCGCGACGCGAGAGCGTGCTGCAACGCCTGACCGACATGAACATCGTGGAGCCCTCGGCGGTGGCGCGCGCCGAGATGGTCGCCTCGCGCACCCGTCAACCCATCGAGCAGGTCCTGAATCAGCTGGGCGCGCTGTCCGATGATGACCTTGTCGAAGCCTACGCGGCTGTCTGCGGCTGCGAGGTCTGGGAGCCAAGCCGTGCACCGGCCCAGGTGGAGCTTCAGGACCTGGGGGTCTCCGCGGACTTCCTGCGCCGCGCCCGCATCCTGCCGATCCAGCGCTCCGGACGCACCCTTGTCTGTGCGGCTTGCGACCCGCTGGACGATGAAGCGTTTGCGGGTCTGGTTTTCGCGACCAGCGCAGACATCGTCATTCTGGCGGCGCGACCATCGGATTGGTCCCGTGAGTTTGATCGCGCATTCGGTGCGCCCAAAGAAACGGCGGCCCGCCCGGACGAGCGCCGCCTTGAGCGCGAACTGGATCTGGTGTCGGATCGCTCGACAGAGGGCCCGGGCGCGCGCCTGGTCGCCGCCGCATTCGAGGCCGCTATCGCTGTAGGCGCCTCCGACATCCACTTCGAGCCCACCCGTCATGACCTTCGCATCCGTCTGCGGGTCGATGGTCGACTGGTCGATCACCAGACCGTGTCCGCCGACCTGGCGGCGCCCACTGTGTCGCGGGTGAAAGTCATCGCCAACCTCAACCTTGGCGAACGGCGGCTCCCCCAGGATGGCCGCACGACCTTCGTGGTTGAGGGTAAGCAGGTCGATGTTCGCGTCGCCACGTCGCCCACCGTATTCGGTGAATCCGCGGTCCTGCGAATTCTCGACCGCTCCGCTGTCCCGTTGGACCTCGAAAAGCTGGGTCTGGGCGCGCCGGTCATCGACGTCCTGATGCGCGCGGCGCGAACCGCTCACGGCCTCTTCCTGATCACCGGCCCCACCGGCAGCGGCAAGACCACCACGCTCTACGCCTTGCTCCAGACCTTCGCGGGCTCGGGCAAGAAGATCCTCAGCGTCGAGGACCCGGTGGAGTATCACTTCGACCACGTCTCCCAGACCCAGGTCGCCTCGCACCTTGGGTTGACCTTCGCCGCAGCCCTGCGCTCGTTCCTGCGTCAGGACCCGGACGTCATCCTCGTTGGCGAAATTCGCGATCCTGAAACCGCTGCGGTCGCCGTCCAGGCCGCCATGACTGGCCACCTGGTATTGGCCTCAGTACACGCCAATGATGCCCTGGCCGTTCTGCCAAGGCTCCGCGACATGGGCGTTGAGCCCTACCAACTGGCTGCTGGCTTCCGGGGCGCGGTGGCTCAGCGCCTGGTCCGCCGTCTTTGCCAGCGCTGCGCTGTTGCGGAGGCCCCCAATGAGGCCGAGCAGCTCTTCGCCCGCGCCGTCGGCAAGAGCCTGCCGGACACTCTGATGCACCCGGTCGGCTGCACCTATTGCCGCCGTTCAGGCTTCAAGGGCCGCCTGCCTATCAGCGAAGCCTTCCTGTCCACCGACGAACTGTTGCGGGCCGTCGCTGATCGCGAACCTTCCTCCCGCATAGAAGCCATGGCCAAAGACGGTGGCCTGGATGGGATGGCCGCCGACGGCTTCCGGCTGGCGCTCACCGGTGTCACTACACTCGAGGAGGTGGCTGCCGCCATCCATGGCTGACCTGCACTTCAGTTATGTGGCCATCGACCGCAGCGGTCGCCGCGTACGCGGCGCTTTGTCCGCCGGCAATGATGCCGCAGCCTATGATCAGCTGAAGCGCGACGGCTTCTCGCCCATCAACATCAAGGCGCGGCAGGCCACGAAAGTGCGCGCCGCCAAAGCCCAGCGGCTCGGCAATCGGGAAATCGCCGACTTCCTCTCCGGCCTCGCCGAACTCCTGAAGGCCGGCGCCGATATCCGCACAGCCCTCGGTATCCTCAGCGCTCGCTTCGAACGCGCCTCGGTCAAGAAGATCGCCGAAGAACTAGGCTCAGGACTCATTGATCATAGCCAGAAGATGACGGTGGCAGCGAGAGCGATGGCGGACATGAAGGTGTGTGCGCATCGGTCGTATCGGGTGTGGATGCGCCGCCAGTCCTTGAGGCGTCC